>WFSG01000049.1 GCA_015486075.1 Deltaproteobacteria bacterium | reverse complement strand
CCAGGGTGGCAACATGTGGGTAGGGCTGCTACGGATGCTCTGAAGTCACCTGGGGTGTGGCTACCTGCCTTCACTGCACTTGCACTGCAGTTAGATGACATGGACGGAAGGCTAACCCACTGGGGTTCAAAGCATAGGCCTGTCTTTGGATCGAGAGACAGTGCAGAGAATGCAAGTGATCACCTTAGGGATACAGCTGAAGTGGCCTATTATCTTACGAGTATTGTCACGCCTGAAGCAGGTGGTCCCAATGACTGGCTCAAGGCAAAGATAAAGGGTCTGAGCACCGGTGCTATGGCGGCGGCCTTCACAAGGGGTACAACCAATAAGTTGAAGGGGATAGCGGATAGAAGAAGGCCGGACAAATCTAATCGCAGGAGTTTCCCGTCCTCGCACAGCTCCACGGCAGCGGTATATTCCATGCTGGCATACGAAAACGTGGATTATCTCCCTGTGACTGATAGGACCAAGACCGTATTACACCTGGGTCTTGGTGGTCTTGAATTTGCTGCTGCATGGGCAAGAGTAGAGGCTAAAAGGCACTATGCATCTGATGCACTGGCAGGTATGGCTATTGGAAACTTCTTCGCTGTCTTCGTAAATAAAGCATTCTTTAGCCCAGAGTCAAAGGGAAACATAATGTTCAGCTTAGATAACTCAGGTAGAGGTATCATGGTGAAGGTAACGTGGAGGTTTTGAGATAAAGGTGCGATCCGTACATACTAGTATAGGGCCAAGCCTGCCTGTATACCAGTGATACCTTGCTTAAACAGACCATGGCAAGTGGTCTTGCTGGATGTATGCACAAAATTGTTGCTTTTCTTCAATGCAAAGGAACAAAAAGGTTTACGAAGGATGAAGATTATGGTTGATTGCTGTGGGTTAGGGAATATTTGTACATGTCATGTTATTCGAAGACTTTTGCAGCTAGCCATTGTTTCTAAAGGCAGCCGGTGAGTTGTATTTTGGGGTTAAACACGCACCTTTTATTTAAATGATATGCTGGTACATTTTTTGCTGTTAGAAGGTAGGTGAATTGGAGTATAGGATTTAACCTGGTTGCACAAATCTTTTAGTTATGCTTGAATGCAGTATCTTTATTAAAAGAAGGAGTCAAATATGAGTTTTATAGGTGAAGATCTTTTCCATTTTCAGGCAAGTCTAATAGAGGCTGGTTCATCCTTTGAAGATTTTGTAAAGGAAAATTATGTCAGCAAGTGGACGAGTAAGAGCCTGGCTGCTGCCGAGGCCGTACGTACGACCCTGGTTACAGCAGTAACTAGTTTCCTTGTAAAGGAAGGTCTTTTGAACATGGAGAGGGTATCCTTAAGCCCTGTTACAGATCCTCTTGCGCACGATGTTGAGCACGTGCCGACGATCCATTACAAGGGCATGCCCTACGTTACAACGCATTCCATGATATACAGCAAGTTCCTTGCATGTTTTAACCCTTACATAAAGGGTATATTCGTTGACTCGCACAATATAAGGCTCGAGATAGAGAGCCCACAAAGAAAGCAGAGGGGGAAGTACCTTATCGACTTTTCGCAGATAGACGTTGAGATGAGGAGAAACAGGGGCATAGACCTTGACAGGTACAAGAACGACCAAGAAGGAGTAAAAAAGGTTTTGAGAGAAGACATGGAGAAATCCCTAGATTTCTTTGAACGAATGGTAATATTTGCAATGGAGGAGATTGCGTCTAAAAACGATGAGGACCTTAAGACTCTTGGTGTTGCAATAGATGTACCCAAGCAGCCATTTCCAAGATTCAGGTATGACGAAGCGATAAAAAAGTACGGCAAGGCAGACCTGGATGCCAAGCTTGGAGACAACACACCTGCCCAGTTCTTCTGGATAACAGGCATCCCGAGGGAGAACTATGACCTCATATATCCGTATCTGCTCTCTAACGATACTAAGTATCCCCTTGGGGAAGTCACCTCGGACATGGTCTATAATTATGACATATGCGCCAAGTCCATGATAAGAGATACGGGTAAATTCACTTCTGCGGTGGAGATACTTTCTGGCGCGATAAGGGAATGGTTATACGAGCCTATACTGGAGAGGCTTATAGATAATGGCGTGATTAAGGTAAAGCCCATCTTTGAAAACGGGAACATTACCAATATTGAAGAACTTGATGGGTACGGTCCTTTCTTGGCCGCAGTGGCAATGAAGGATAGCGATGGAAAACCTTACTTCCCTGATACCATGGGTGGAGGTATAGGTGTTGAGAGAACGCTTTACGCACTGCTGAGGGGGCCTGAGATAGAAAAGATTGATGACCTGACGTACTTTGGTAAAAACCCTGACTCCTACCCTATATTTCTGTTCTAGACCTAGAAAAGTATTGGGCCTGTCCATACGCAAACTGAACAGGCCCTACGCCTTTATCTTTAAAGTGTTACCGGTGTCTTGACCCATTTACCTTAAACTTTGTACCTTGTCTTTTAGCCATCAGCTATCAGCTTGTTTGCCTGGTACCTGGAACCTGATACACGGCACCCCTATCTCTTTAACCTTATACCTTGCACCCTGCACCTTGAACCTCTTTTGTACCTTACACCCGGCACCTGAGACCCTATATCACTTCTCTTACCGGTATTCCCTGGTCTTTGAGGAAGGACTTTATCTGAGGTATGGTGTACCATCCGTAATGAACCATGGATGCAATGAGGGCTGCATCAGCACCTGCTTCTACAAACACCTCCTTTAGATGTTCAGGTTTACCTGCTCCACCCGATGCTATGACTGGGATTGATACCGATGATGAAATAAGGCCCGTCAGCTCTAACTCGTATCCATCTGTTGTTCCGTCTGCGTCAATGGAGTTGAGACATATTTCTCCTGCACCCAGGTCCTCTGCCCTTTTTGCCCATTCAAGCGCGTCCATGCCCATGTATGTACGTCCACCGTTTATTACTACTTCGTAGCCTGATGGTATTCTCTCACTTTTGTGCACTTTCTTTGCGTCCATTCCCAGTACTATGCACTGGCTGCCGAACAGGGCGGCCCCCTCACTTATGATTTTCGGATTCAGCACAGCTGCGCTGTTGACACTTATCTTCTCAGCCCCTGCATCCAGTATCCTATGCATGTCTTGAGTGCTTCTGATGCCACCACCAACAGAGAAAGGTATGAATATGTTTCTTGCAACCCTATCCACCACGTCAACCATTATATCTCTACCCTCGGCTGATGCAGTAATATCGTAGAATACCAGTTCATCTACCCCTTGCTCGTAATATTTCTTTGCCATCTCAACGGGATCACCGATGTCCACGTTTCCTTTGAACCTTATCCCCTTAGTGGTTTTTCCATCCCTTACGTCCAGGCATACGATTATCCTCTTGCTCAGCATTATATATTTCCCTTTTTCCGTTGGCCCTGTCCAGACCTTGCGTAATACTCCTGAAGGGGACATGCCTCCCATTTCAGGTTCTTTAGCGCCATTATAGCCTCACTTACTGCCTTTGAACCAGCTATGGTGGTAGAGTAGGGTATTGAGTACCTGATTGCGTTTTGGCGTATGTGGTGTGCATCCAGTGATGGTGTGTGACCTATGCTTGTATTTATTATGAGCTGGATCTCTCCGTTTTTGATATAGTCTACCACGTGTGGTCTACCTTCACTCACCTTTTGTATTGTTTCGCAATCAAGGCCATGATTCTTGAGGTGCGAAGATGTACCCCTTGTTGCGAGGATCTTGAAACCCATGTCAAGAAATGTCCTAGCAACAGGGACTATTCTGTCCTTGTGGAGGTCGTGGACGCTAATGAAAACATTACCTTTGAGGGGCAGGCTGTAACCTGTTGCTAACTGGGCCTTGGCGAATGCAATACCAAATGAATTACCTATACCCATCACCTCGCCAGTGGATTTCATCTCAGGTCCCAAGGATATATCCACGTTAGGGAAACGGTTAAAGGGAAACACGGATTCCTTCACGGACACATGTCTCGGCCACACCTGCGAGGTGAAACCAAGTTCTTTGAGAGAATGGCCGACCATTACCTTGGTTGCAATCTTGGCAAGGGGAACACCTATGGCTTTCGAAACAAAAGGTATTGTTCGCGATGCCCTCGGGTTTACCTCCAGAACGTACAGCGTTCCATCTTTGAGCGCGTACTGGATATTCATGAGGCCTATTACGCCTAGTTCCTTGGCTATCCTTTCTGTCTGGTGCCTTATGGTACTAATTACATCCATGGGTAGGCTTATTGGTGGGAGCACGCATGCGCTGTCCCCAGAGTGTACACCTGCCTCCTCGATATGTTCCATTATACCACCTATTACCGTGATCTCCCCGTCACTTATTGCATCGACGTCTATCTCGATAGCATCCTCTAGAAACTTGTCAATAAGTATGGGGTGGTCAGGAAACAATGCAATGGCCTTTGTCATAAACTCCCTGAGGCTCTTTGCATCGTAGACGATCTCCATGGAACGACCGCCTAGCACGTATGAAGGCCTTACCAGGACAGGGTACCCTATCCTCTCTGCCACCCTAAGTGCCTTGTCCACCGACATTACTGTGTCACTGGCAGGCTGTTTCAAATCCAACTTCCTTACAATATTGAGAAACCTGTCCCTGTCCTCTGCACAATCTATAGCATCAGGTGATGTGCCCAGTATGGGTGCCCCTTCTGCCTCAAGTTTTTTTGCAAGGTTGAGAGGGGTCTGCCCCCCGAATTGTACGATGACACCATAGGGCCTCTCTGCCCTGAGGATGTGTAGGACATCTTCGAGGGTCAAAGGTTCGAAGTACAACTTGTCAGATGTGTCGTAGTCCGTGCTAACCGTCTCTGGGTTTGAATTTACCATTATGCTCTCAATACCCTCCTCCCGAAGTGCAAACGATGCATGGACACAGCAATAGTCGAACTCGATACCCTGACCTATACGGTTTGGTCCACCACCAAGAATAATGACCTTTTTTTTGGAAGATGGCCTTGCTTCGTCTTCTTCTTCGTATGTCGAATAGTAGTATGGTGTGTATGCCTCGAATTCTGCCGCGCAGGTATCCACTAGCTTGTATACTGGGTTTATACCCTCTTGATACCTCCAGGTGCGTACGTCCTTTTCCTTCATGTCCCATAGCTGCGCAAGGCGTTTGTCTGAGAACCCTAACATCTTGGCTTCCTTAAGGTTTTCAGTAGATGGCCTGGTCTTTTTAAGCGATGATTCTGCTCCAACCAATGACCGAATATGGTAGAGGAACCATGGATCAATGTTGGTCATACTGTAAACCTCGTCAATACCCATGCCGTGTTCAAACGCTGCTGCAATGTAAAATAGCCTTAGGGAGTTGGGTATGGTGAGTTTGGGTATCAAGAATTTTCGTACGTTCTCAATCCCAGGGGGAAGGATCTGGTGAAGGCTATATCTACCTATCTCTAATGACCTCACTGCCTTGTGCAGTGCCTCCTTGAATGTTCTTCCTATCGCCATTGTCTCCCCGACTGATTTCATGGAAGTAGTAAGAAGATCTTCTGTTTCCGGAAACTTCTCAAATGTCCACCTGGGTATCTTGACAACGCAGTAATCAATGGTGGGTTCGAAGGATGCCATGGTCTCTCTTGTTATGTCGTTGGGAATCTCGTCCAGTGTGTATCCAACTGCTAACTTTGCTGCTATCTTTGCTATGGGGAAACCAGTTGCCTTTGATGCAAGTGCAGAAGAACGCGACACACGTGGGTTCATCTCTATGGCCACCATCTCGCCATTTCGAGGGTTTATGGCGAACTGCACGTTGGAGCCTCCTGTCTCAACGCCTATCTCCCTCATGATGGCAATGGATGCATCCCTCATTTTCTGGTACTCATTGTCAGTGAGGGTCTGCGCCGGAGCAACAGTGATCGATTCCCCTGTGTGGATACCCATGGGATCAACGTTCTCAATGGAGCATATAATTACTACGTTATCTGCCCTGTCCCGCATGACTTCCAGCTCAAACTCCTTCCAGCCAAGGACCGACTCTTCCAGCATGATCTCGCCTATGAGGCTTGCATCAAGGCCGTTCTTTGCAATCTGTTCCAGATCTTCCCTGTTGTAGGCAACACCACCACCGCTTCCACCGAGCGTGAAGGATGGGCGTATTATTACCGGCAGGGCTATTTCTTCGGCAACATTTATTGCCTCTTCAAGACTCCTTGCAAATCCACTTCTGGGGACCCTCAGGCCTATCTTCTCAACTGCATGACGGAACTTCTCCCTGTCCTCTGCCTTATGGATCACGTCTATGGAGGCACCTATCATCTCCACGCTGTAGTGGTCCAGCACACCCATATCCGCTACTTCAACCGCAGTGTTAAGGCCTGTTTGCCCTCCAAGCGTAGGAAGGAGGGCATCAGGCCTTTCTTTTTTTATTATCTTTTCAACTGCCTCAGCCGTGATAGGCTCTATGTAGGTCCTGTCTGCCATCTCCGGATCCGTCATGATGGTGGCAGGGTTCGAGTTTATAAGGATAACCTCGTACCCTTCTTCTTTTAAGGCCTTACATGCCTGCGTACCAGAATAGTCAAATTCACATGCCTGGCTTATTACAATGGGCCCTGAACCTATTATGAGTATTTTTTTGATGTCGTTCCTTCTTGGCATTAACCTAGTCCCTTACTGGAGGACCCGTGCACTTGAGTGCCTTACAAGATCAAGGAATTCCTTAAAGAGGTACCTTGCGTCATGTGGACCTGGTGCAGCCTCAGGGTGATATTGAACGCTGAATGCCTTAAGCGATGGATAATAAATACCTTCTGATGTTCCATCGTTTAGATTTATGAAAGCCTCATTTACTTCTGGCGGCAGAGTCTCAGTTACCACAATAAAGCCATGGTTCTGAGAGGTTATGTCTATGTGTAATGTCTCTAGGTTTTTTACAGGCTGATTTATGCCGTGATGTCCAAATTTAAGCTTTGCCGTACTTGCCCCCAGGGCCTGTCCTAGTATCTGGTGTCCGAGGCATATTCCGAATAAGGGTACTTTTCCCAGAAGTTCCTTTGTGGTCTTTACCACGTAGGTAAGAGGTGCTGGGTCGCCAGGACCGTTTGAGAGCAGCACACCGTCGGGCTTGTAAGACAGGATCTCTTGTGCAGTAGTATTTGACGGTACTACAAGGACATTGGAACCTTTTTCCTCAAGGTTACGGAGGATACTGTATTTCACCCCACAATCTATGACCACAACCAAGGGTCGGGACTTCTCCAATGAGTCTATGGAAACAATATCTACAGGTCTCCCGTTTTTCCATAAGTAAGATTTTTTGCAACTTACAAGCCTTACCAGATCCTGTCCCACCAACCCTGGATAGGTTTCCAGGCGTCTTGTTAAAGTGTTTATATTGTCAGTCTCGGTGGATAGGATTGCCCGCATGGCACCAGCCGTACGTATTTTCCTGGTCAGTGCCCTTGTATCAATGCCCTCTACACCTAGGGTGTTATGGGCCTCGAGAAACTCTTTAAGTGAGTACTGAGATCGCCAGTTACTGGGATATGGCTGATATTCCTTTATTATGAAGCCTTCCATGTGTATGGTATCTGATTCCATGTCCTCGTCGTTTGCACCGTAGTTGCCTATGAGAGGGTAGGTCATGGTTAATATCTGCCCTTTGTAGGACGGGTCTGTCAATATCTCCTGGTAGCCAGACATACCGGTGTTAAACACGACCTCACCCATGACCTCTCCAGAGGATGCAAAGGCATATCCCCTGTACACACTTCCATCCTCTAGTAAAAGTATAGCCGGGGTTCTCCGGCCGAAGAGGGTCATCTTTTCCTCCTGGTTAGACTAAGGTCTTACTTACTTTAGCTTGGCTTTGGATGTCAACATACATCTTGGGGCCCTAATCCATGGGCCCCAAGACAATAGATAAGTCTAAAGCATAGGCAGGTAGTAATCCTTCTCGTATTCGCTTACATGTACTCTGAATCTATCCCACTCGACTTTCTTGTTCTCAAGGAATTTCTCAAATATATGCTCCCCAAGTGTCTCTTTTACCAGCTCACTTTCGGAGACTATCTGGATGGCCTCCAGAAGGCTACCTGGTAATGATGCTATACCAGCTTTCTCCCTGGCCTTCTCATCCATTTCGAATATGTTCTCTTCTACCGGCTCTGGAAGGTCATAACCTTTCTCTATGCCCTTTAGACCAGAAGCTATCTGGCATGCGAATGCAAGGTAAGGATTGCAGGCAGGGTCAGGTGAACGGAATTCCATGCGCGTTGCTTTCTCCTTGCCTGGCTTGTACATGGGCACCCTTACAAGTGCGGAGCGGTTTCTCCTTGCCCATGACACATAGACCGGTGCCTCGTAGCCGGGTACCAACCTCTTGTAGGAGTTTACCCATTGGTTGTTGACAGCGGTTATCTCCCTTGCATGCTTCAGTATACCCGCGATGTAGTGCTTGCCTTCTTCTGACAAGTTGTACTTATCGCTTCCATCAAAGAATGCATTTCTGTCGCCCTTGAACAGGGACTGGTGCGTATGCATACCGCTACCGTTCTCACCGAACAATGGCTTTGGCATAAAGGTGGCATAGTACCCGTTGAGCCTTGCAATCTCTTTCACTGCAATGCGGTACGTCATGACCGTATCAGCCATCTCCAGGGCATCTTTGTACCTCAGGTCTATCTCGTGCTGACTAGGCGCAACCTCGTGGTGGCTGTACTCAACCCTAATCCCCATTTCCTGTAATGCGAATATAGTCTGCCTCCTGAGATTTGGCCCCTGGTCTAGCGGAAGTGCGTCAAAATAACCAGCCTTATCAATTATAGCAGTACTCATGTCGTCCTTGAAATAAAAGTACTCGAGCTCTGGTCCCAGGTAGCAGGTATAGCCCATATCAGCTGCCTTTTTAAGTATCCTTTTTAAGGCATACCTTGGATCTCCCTCGAAGTGGGTTCCATCTGGATTCATAACGTCACAGATCATGCGTGCCACTGGTCTTTCTTCAGGTCTCCAGGGCAATAACTGGAAGCTAGTGGGATCAGGTTTCGCAATCATGTCACTTTCTTCTATGCGGCAGAATCCTTCTATTGAGGAACCGTCAAACCCCATGCCTTCTTCCAGGCCCTCTTCCAACTCGGACGGGGTAATGCTAAAGCTCTTCAGCATCCCCAGTACATCTGTGAACCAGAACTGGATAAAACTTACATTGTACTCCTTAACAGCGTCCAATACATCCTGACTTGTTTTGCACTCTAACATCTCTACACCTCTCCTTTTAGTTTTTGTATTTTTAGCCCAACTCTTCTAAAGGCTTGTTCTCCACGAGGTTCCATATACCACAAGGACACGCGTAGGCACAGAACCCGCAACCTATACACTTGTCGCCATCAGAGATATACTCATAGTCGCCGTTACCTAGGTCAACCCTTGTAATAGCGTTCTCCGGGCATATCGTCTCACACATGCCGCAGTCCCTGCATAGTCCGCATGATGCGCAGGCATTGGCATTTTCGTTTATGTCGCAGAATGATGTGACACGCGGGTCGTAGTACTCAAGCTTGACCCGCTTGGTATCTATGGGGGTAAGCCTATCAAGCGTTTGCTCCTTACCCTTTAATTGGTCGTCTATTGCCATGGCAGCTATCCTTCCGGCTCCAATGGCATCAGTAAGTAATCCAAGGTGAACTGTATCGCCTATGGCAAACACCCTTGGATCAGATGTACGGTAGCTCTCATCGACCTTTATGAAACCCCTTGATGTCTCTATACCGTCAGTGATGAAGTCTAGCTCGGGCTGGTCTCCTATGGAGACTATGACTGTGTCGGCTTCTAATACCTCACCCGTGGTGAGTTCGACACCCTCTTTTGTTATTGCCTTCGTGAACCTTGGCCACAGGAACTTGGCACCTTTTGCCTCGGCATTCTGTCTTTCCACTCCGAAAGAAGCTGGTTCCTGTACATCAATGAGTGTTATGTCAGTGGCTCCTAGCCTTGCTGCCTCTGATGCCACATCGCAACCCACGTTACCAGCGCCGATTATAACCACGCGTTTTCCCACTCGTGCCTTATTTTGCTTGCTCAGGGTAAGAAAATCAAGTGCAGGTGTTGCATTCTCGATACCATCTACCTTAAGCATGCGTGGTTTCTGCGCACCTGTTGCAATGATCACGAAATCAAATTCTTTCCTAAGCTGCATGAACTTTTCTTTATCAACGGGTGTATCAAGGGATACATGTTTGATCCTCTCCCTTATACGCTTGAGCTCTGCCTTTACTACATCCACGGGGATCCTCTCTGAAGGGATAACGCTGGTTATCTTTCCACCTAGGTCCTTTGCCTTGTCAAAGATAATGGGATCATGCCCCTTGAGCCATAGCTGCCAGGCTGCAGATATGCCGGCAGGACCACCACCTATTATTGCCACCTTTGTACCGGATGCCTTGGCTGGCTCAGGTGGATTTGCACCTATGCTCTCTCTTCCTAGCAGTGACACGTCGGGATTTGCAAGTCCCTGCTGCCTGCGCGTACATTTCTGCATGCACGGCTGGGGGCACAGATACCCGCATACCGTAGCAGGCAAAGGTGAGTACTCAAGAACAATATCCAGTGCCCTTTGGTACTGCCCTCTGCGTATGAGATCCCATCTCTTCTGTATTGGTATTCCAGAGGGACAGTTAGCCTGGCAGGGTGAGGCATGCTGGCCATTTTCCCAAACCGGGACATAGCGCCTGAGTTCACCCGTGGTTATCACGGGTATGGGGCTCCTGTCTATATCTGTAATATCACCTATTAAACCACCTGCACCCAGCTCCTTGTCCCAGACATCTACCCTGAACCAGTGCATGTCAGGCCTACTTGTCACCCTTTCGTGGGATTTCAAGGCAACAAGCACCTGCCATTTATTTCTATCCTTTGTTAACTCCTCAAAAAGTTCCTCTCGGTGTATGGCCTTAAGGAAGGGCTTTATGTTCTTAGTGAGCCAGCTCCATTCCTCTCTATCAACAGATCTTAGCCTTGCATCCTTTGTGCTGAAGCCCTTATGCGGACCCCTGAAGAATATCTTGCCTCCCACCATGCCTACGCAGGGCCTGTGTCCCAAGATGTTATCCGGATGCAAAGGCTTATAACCGCATACAACGACGATACCACCTGCCATGAACTCTGCAAGAGAATCTCCAACACCTCCAAGCACCCAAAGCTCGGGTGGATCGAACCTCGGGTTGTATTTAGTCATGGTCATTCCACGTGCACCTATGTCACCAGCTATATATATTTTCCCTTGCGCCATGGCATTTCCAATACCGTTCGTGGCGTGTCCATGTACCACAATGTGAGCGCCTGCATTCAGCCAGCCCACGTCGTCAGATGCAGGGCCCATTACCTCGATGAAGGTGTTTGGAAATCCCATAGAACCCAGTCTCTGGCCAGGTGCACCGGTTATCCTGACATTTACCCTTTCTTCTCCAGCTCTCCAGAGCCTTCCTCCTATGCCGTGCTGGCCATATGCCTTGACTTCTATGTTACGGTGGCCATTGTCTATAGCTTCCTGTATCCTTTCCTCAAGGATCCTTGATTCTATCCTTTTGCCATTTTGCATGCCGTCTATCTTGAGATACTTAGTCATCTGCTTAATACCTGCTTGTTATACAACGTACTTGATCTGTAGACGATCAGCTGCATTACGATCATCTATACCCAGGGCGTCTGACATTCCGATTGGTAGGGATGTGGACCTCCCAAGTGGAGCCACTATCTTTTTCAGTTCAGTGTCGAAGCTAAGGTAGAGGTTTACTAAATTTTCAGCTACCTTCTCAGGGTCCAGCCTCCTGTACAACCTGGGGTCCTGGGAGGTAATACCCTTGGGACATAGGCCTATGTTGCATATGTTACACCTATCAGTCTCGGATCCCAGGCAGCCTGCTGCAGCCTGCATAATGTACTTGCCCACCTGTACCCCTGAGGCTCCAAGCATTATGAGTGCCGCTGCGTTTGCAGCAAGGTTACCGTTTTTACCAACGCCACCTGCGGCGAACAGCGGAATTTCATTCTGCTTTCCTATCTTGACCAGGTTTAAATAGGCATCCCTCAGATTGCTGGCGATTGGATGGCCCATGTGGTCCATGGATACATTATATGCAGCACCTGTACCTCCGTCCTCTCCGTCCATGGACAGGCCAGCAGCGTAAGGGTTCCTGGCAAGGTTGTTAAGCACGGCAAGTGTTGTGCTTGTGGCCGATATCTTTGGGTATACAGGTACTCTGAATCCCCATGCCATGTACATGGACTGTATCATTTTGGCCACGGATTCCTCGATAGAATACTTTGTCTGGTGTGTGGGAGGACTAGGAAGACTCACCCCGGGAGGCACACCACGTATCGATGCAATTAGGTTGTTCACCTTGTACCACATCAAGAGTCCACCATCTCCGGGCTTTGCACCTTGGCCATATTTTATCTCTATGGCACACGGGTCTTCCTTCATCTCAGGGATGGCGTGTATTATCTCGTCCCAGCCAAAATATCCGCTTGCTATCTGTAGGATTACGTACTTTATGAATCTGGAACGGAGTAACCTTGGAGGACATCCCCCTTCACCAGTGCACATTCTTACGGGCATTCCAAGCTCTTCGTTCAGGTAGGCTACTCCCATCATAAGGCCTTCCCACATGTTGGGGGAGAGTGCACCGAAAGACATGCTTCCTATTATCAAAGGATATATTTCTCTTACAGGTGGTATCCACTCACCATTACGTTCTCTCTCTATCAGTTCCTCGGGTGGCAATATACGTCCAAGCAATGTCCGCAGCTCGAACTCGTGACGTCCTGCATCTAGGGCAGGGTCAGTAAGCATGGAAATCCTGACGAATTTTATCTTGTCCAGTAGACTCTCTGGGGAATTTCTCCTTCCACCCCTTCTTCTTGGTATACCGTCTTTGTGAATGTGATAACGTAGCTTGTCGATCTCCTCGTTACGCACGGGTACTATGGCATTATTTGGACAGACCATGTTGCACATTCCACATCCAACACAAGCATGCTCCACGTCGGTCCTTTGCCGTATACCATGGTACACAGTGTAAACATTACTAGGTTTGTCTTCCAGACCGAGTGGTACATTCACCAGCCTTTTCCTGTGCACACCAAGTTCTATGGCCTGTACAGGACATACGGCAGTACACTTTCCACAAAGTGTACACTTGTCCTTGTCCCACAGTATTCGCCAGTGCAGGTCTTTGGTGCTTAGTGTAGAAGGTTGAATGGTTCCCACTGAGTCCATTTCTTCATCTCCTTGCGGTCTGCTCCCACATAGACCGTATCATACTTCATGGGTTGAAAATCCATTGACTTGTCCCTGTCAGGTATGGCAACATCCAGTCCACACATCTCTGATGCAAATGCAAACATGCCAGGTTTTCCTCCTGCCACGCCAGGCCTTAATTTCTTGCTGTCCTGTACAAGGAAAAGAGTCTTGTCGGGTAGGCATCCTATCACGCAGTTGGGTCCGTCTATGGTTAGGGGTCTCAGACTGTGTTTTAATAGTCGCAGGGTCTTTCCGTTGGGGTGCCTTTCCAATTCCTCATCCTTTAGCGGAGTTATAATATGCTTGTATGCCTCAAGCCCAAAACCGAGCTTGTACATGCTATAGTGCATTATATGCGTGAACACCTCTGAATCTGATTGATAGTCAAAGTACCCAGGGAAATTTCTTGATATAAGGAACTCTTTTATGGGCACAAAGGCTGTATTCTCGCCATTGGTCATGGTAGAGATACCCTGTATAAAGAAAGGATGGCATGCGTAAAGTGTGATTGCATAGTTGGTATTCTGACGGCCCTGTACCATCATGATTCGAGCCTTCCATTCCTTTCTGTCAAGGCCCAGATACTCGGCTATATCCATGGGTTCCCCTATTTCCTTGATCATTATGGTGTCCGGCCAGAAACTGAAGACCATCATAGACCCGTCGGTTTCCCCCATTTTTCTTAGCTGTATACGTATAAGCATCAGCCTTTTCTGCTTTTCCTCCTCGGGAAGCCTTTCCCACTCAGATGGATATTCGTAGGCCCTTATTAGGTATATGTCCCTTTTAGGCGTGCCAGTAGGAGGTGTTCCAGAAGGTCTTATGGACATCTTGTGCTTCGTCATAAAGCCACTCGCCATCATGAACTGGTCCAGTTTCTTGATTCCGTCATTTGTGAATATGCCCGATAGGATTGGAAAATCCTTGAATTCTTCAAGCTCGCCGCCTAGGTCAGTAAGGAACATACCAACCCCTGAACCATCGTAACCCTCTTTCATAGCGTATAGAGAGCGGATAGCCATCATTGGGGATAAGGGCTCTTCACTCGTGACTGCAAAAAGCCTGCACACTCCCTTCTCCTTTCTCCTCTACAATTATTTCAGTGCTATGGGATAGCAGAAAAACCCTTCTATTTAAAGCCAAATGTGTGCCATGTGCCATGTAATGTGTATCTAGCTTGTTTTGTTGTGGGTTTTCGTGAGATAACAGGTTTGCGGCTGTTTATTGTGGCACAAAAATGTTTATTCTTACCCCAAAGTTAAATATGGACAGGCTAGTATATAGAACAGGCTAATGTCTCGAGACTCACCGTAGGTTGTCGTAATAGTTTGTATGGACATAACTTATCAAGTCCCATTGCCGTTTGTGAGTAGGGCTTATCTTTACATATAGTAAATCGGAATGGTAAGCATAATTGTGCATGATCTACGATACATGGTACAATTTTGTTTAACAATAGCAAATTCAGGTAGCTATGCGATATTTTTTGGGGTCTATTCCGTATTTTTTAACCTTGTACTGGATAACTCTTTTCGTGGTTCCGAGCAACTCGGCAGCCTTGGACTGGTTACCTGTGGTCTTTCTGAGTGCATCTTGAATAAGGGCCTTTTCCTGTTCACTTATTATACCATAGAGGGTCTCCTGCCTAGGTTTACCATTTACGGAGGACTTCTTCTGAAGGGAAGGGGGAAGGTGTATGCTTTCTATGGAATCGCCCTGCGCAAGGAGGACAGCCCTCTCCATGCAATTCTGTAACTCCCGTACATTCCCTGGCCAGCTATAAGACAGGAGAAGGCTCAACGCATCATTGGAGATACGTTTCACATCTTTTTCAAGCTCTTTGGCATACTTCAAGACAAAGTGGTCTGCTAGGGGGATGATATCGCTCGGCCGTTCCCTTAAGGGGGGTATATATATGGGGAATACGTTCAGCCTGTAGTAGAGGTCTGGTCTGAACTTGCCCTTTTCCACCTCTTGTTTCAGATCACGGTTTGTTGCGGCTATTATCCTTACGTCCACGCTTATAACCTGGGGGGACCCAAGCGGTTGTACCTCCCTTTCCTGTATTACCCTGAGAAGTTTTGCCTGGGCCGTCTCAGAGAGTTCAGATACCTCGTCGAGGAATATGGTTCCCCCGTGTGCCTTTCTGAAGAGACCGTGTCTCCTTTGGGTTGCACCTGTAAAAGCGCCTCTCTCGTGGCCGAATAGCTCGCTTTCCAGTAGTGTATCCGGTATTGCCGAGCAGTTTACAAGCACGAGGGGCTTGTTCTTCCTGGGGCTGTTAACGTGTATGGCACGTGCCAGGAGCTCTTTGCCTGTGCCTGTCTCGCCGTGTATAAGAACAGTGGTTTTCGATCTGGCAACTTGAGTAACCATTCCAAAGACCTCTTGCATTGCCTTTGACGTGGCTACTATCTCTGGGATGGGGGGCTTGTTGAGGCTTAGGATCTTCCTGAGACGCCTGTTTTCCTCCTCTATACCCCTCATATGTACTGACCTTGCGATTAGTTCAGCAACAGCAGAGAGCATATCGATTTCGTAGTCAAGATCATGGACTGCATGGGCTGCCTTATCTGCAGAAAGAACCCCGACTGTTCGACCATCATATATTATTGGAACGCACAGGAAGGCCAACTCGGAGCGGTTGAGCTTGCGTCTAGCCCCTGTTCTGTCAAGGAACAGGCTTTCCCTGCCCAGGTTTGCTATTGCCATGGGTCTGCCTGACTGTGCAACTTGGCCTGTTATACCTTCTCCAGGCTTATAAGTTACCTCCCTGCCCGAGAGATCTATACCACTTGCTACGTCCAGCCATGCCTGCCCTGTCTCCTGATCAAGAATAGATATCATGCCTCTCTCCATGCCAACTCTGGAACTAAGCTCATGTAGGATTTTCTCAAGCTGCTCCCTTAGTTCTAAGGGCTGGGCAAGGATCCTTGCTATAGCGTGCAAGGCAGCCAGTTCCTCGTAATTGAACTGTTTCATTGTCTCCTTAGCCTGTTAACCTCACAACATATGTATATAACCTAAATTTTACATAAAATTTTTGAAATAAGCAATTGATTAAACTTGATATGAAATCATAGTTACCTTTGCAGTTAATACAATTTACACAGAAGTCGTGGAAGGTTAGATTTAAAGTATGGGCAGGTAATCTTGGCTACCTGCCCATACTTTGACATGGTTCTTACTATTAATGGCTCAGACGGCAAAACTTTCTTCAGCTATTTCCATTACGGTAAGATCCTCACTCTTTATGGCCTTTGCCGTTGCATCCACCTCGGGGAGCACATTCTTTATAAAATACCTGGCGCTCGCAAGCTTACCTGAGTAGAATGCCGCATCCTTATTTTCCTTTACCAGGCCACTTAGAGCAGCATGATCAGATGGGTCAATGCCCTTTCCTGAACATATGGTGTCAAGCTTTTCCGTTGCTATGCCTGCTTCCCATAGGAGAAGCCATGCCGAGACTACGTTCCCCATCATCATAAGGAATGGGTAGGCATTGGAAATGGGTATTAGAAACTTGCCTGACTTTGCGCTTGTTGCAAAGAACATGCTTACGTCAGCAAGCGTGTTTATCCCTGCCTGTACATCGTGTGCGAGGTCCTTTAGGTGGGGATTGTCCTTGTATCTATCAACTACTGAATTCATCTCCCCTATGAGGCCCATGAAGTAGGCGCCCTTGTTAAGACCGAGCTTGCGTCCCACTAGGTCCAAGGCCTGAATTCCATTTGTACCTTCGTATATGGATGCAATCTTTTCGTCCCTTAAGAATTGCTCCATAGGGTAGTCGGAGCAGTATCCATATCCGCCGTATACCTGTATTGCGGTCTCGCATACCCTGAATCCAATGTCAGTGCAGAAGGCCTTGCATATGGGGGTGAGTACCTCAAGAAAACCGTGCCACTTTTCCCTTTCTACCTCGGCGTTTGTTATTCTCTCCTTGTCCACACAGTATGCTGCAAAGTACATGAGGGCCCTCATTGCCTCCACGTATGATTTCATCCAAAGGAGCATGCGCCTCACGTCGGGGTGGTTGATTATTGGCGTACGTGGAGCCGTGGGGTCCTTGAAATGCTCTATGGAAGAACCTTGCAGACGTTCCTTCGCATATTGCAGCGCATGCATGTAAGCTATGCTGGCTGATGTCAGCCCCTGCATGCCAACGCCTATACGTGCTTCGTTCATCATTTGGAACATGATTTTCATACCTTGTTTTTCTTCGCCAAGGAGCTCGGCATAGCACTCGTTGTTATCCCCAAAGTTGATGAGGCAGGTGGCACTGCCATGTATACCCATCTTCTCTTCTATCTTGGCTATTTCGTAATCATTACGCCTGCCAAGGGTGCCATCATCGTTTACTATGTACTTGGGTACTATGAACAAAGATATGCCCTTTGTACCGGGGGGATCCCCCTCTATCCTTGCAAGTACCGGGTGTATTATGTTCTCAACAAGGTCGTGGTCGCCTGCAGTGATAAAGATCTTTGTTCCTTGCAATTTGAATGTTCCGTCTGGCTGGCGTATGGCCTTTGTACTAAGGTTTCCTACGTCAGATCCTGCATTGGGCTCGGTGAGGGCCATGGTACCACCCCACTCACCTGTCATCATCTTAGGCAGATATTTTTTCTTCTGCTCCTCGGTACCAAATACCTCTATCAGATGGGCTGCCCCTTCTGTGAGTCCGGGGTAGCTTGTAAATGCGAAATTATGCATGAACCAGTCCCTGGCAGCTGTTGATATAACTATGGGGAGCCCTTGGCCGCCGACCTCGGGTGGGTGGCTCATAGCGTTCCAGCCTCCTTCACAGTACAGCTTGTAACACCTATGGAAGGACTTTGGAACATGCACCTGACCATCTTCTAATGAGCAGCCCTCCTTGTCAGAATCCGTTAGCGTAGGAAAGATTTCCTCGGTTGCGAATTTCTGTGCCTCTTCAAGTATCATGTTGAACATGTCCTCAGAGAAATCTGCATATGTAGGATGCTCGCACAGTTTGCCCACCTCTAGCAGTTCGTTGAGTATAAATCTTTGGTCTCTTTCATCAAGAATAAAACTAGCCATTAATTCTACCTCCTCATCATGTGATATTTGGTCTTTATAAAGGGTATCTTTATTCACAGACTGTGGTAGATAAACTAAAACATGGTAGATGTTGATTGTCAAGTCAATTGTCTAATGACAATGGGCAAATCCGTAGGCTAGGTCGGGTGATAACTAAACTCAACAGGCTTGTTACACCTAGTGTGTGCTGAGAGCAAGCAGTCCTCGGTCCTCAGCAAGAAATTACGGCATCAAATCCTCTACCCTGTACATTGCACCTTATTTTAAAACCTGCTAAGATTAAGAGCCGCCCTTGGACTTGTTCTCCGTGTGTGTTATATGTTTTGCCTTGAACATGGCCTTTCGTATGCGGAGGATTTCCTTTCTAAGGTAGTTTATCTGGGATGCTATAAATCCAAAGGATAGTATCTGTATACCACCTAGTATGAAGATGATCATGAATGTCAAAAGGGGACGCCCTGGATTAAGAGCGCCTGTGTAATATAGGCCCAGTATGTATATGCCTATACCTAGACCAATAATGGTAAGAACCACACCCAGCAATCCGAAAAGCAAGATGGGTCTCTCGAATACAGTGAAGAGAAGGTGCGAGAATGCAGTGGAGCGAAACACAAACTTGGATTTGCCCTTTTCCCTGGCCTTCAGTATGCCAGGTATCTCCTTTATTCCGTAGCCCATTGCCATGACCTTTGAAAGGATCTCCAGGTGTATCTCCTTTCCGTTTGATTCGAGGTCTAAGCTTTCAATGACGTTCCTTCTATAACACCTTGCTATGCACGTTACCGTATGAACAGGCTCTGGCATGGCTAGGCTAAGGATCCTGTTGCCGAGTCTGCTTATTAACAGCCTTTTGCCTGGTACGCCTTCTGTTTTACCACCTTCCATGTATGCACTAATGAGTACGACATCTATGTCACTCTCCTCGTCAAGTACCTTTGTCATATCCAGTATATGGGAGGGATCGTAAGAGAGGTCAGCATCAATGGTGACAATGTATTCACCCCGTGCGGCATCGAACCCGTACCTTATAGCTTTACCCCTTCCTCCGTTCTTCCAGTATGAGACCACCCTTACACGCGCATCCTTTTCTGCTATGTTATCTAGCACCTTTAGAGTATCATCCGTGCTGCCATCGTTTACAGGTATGATCTCAAAGGACTCCCCAGTAGGAGCTAGGGTATCGATAACCCTTTGTATGGTACGGCTAGCGTTTTCCTCTTCGTTAAACATGGGGATTATGACACTGATCTTTGTTGGTCTTGAATCCACTACCGTATCCCCTTGAGGACCTCCCACCCCTTAACAAGGCCAGGCTTTACTTATGAAATAGGATCAGATCAGGCTTGTACTGAAGTATCTCTCTGCCCTGTCCGGGAGAACCGTTGCAATAATTTTGTCCTTGCCATACTTCTCTGCCATCTGTTCACAAGCCCATACATTAGCGCCGGAAGACGTACCAACTAGTAACCCTGCAGACCTTGCAAGTTTTCTGCATGTATCTATGGCGTCTTCATCCGTGACCTCCATCACATCGTCGATCAGGGATGTGTCCAGGACAGGAGGTATAAAACCGTCGCCAATGCCTTCTATCCTGTGCAAGCCAGGCTCGTGACCCAAGAGTGCAGATACGTTCTTGGGCTCTACTGCAACTATGATCGTCTTTTCGTCTCGCTCTTTCAGGTATTTCCCTACACCACCAAGCGTACCTCCGCTCCCAAGTCCAGACACAAATATGTCCACGTGATGCCTCAGCTGGAACCATATCTCGGGTCCGGTAGTGAGATAATGTGTAAGTGGATTGTCAGGGTTCTCGAACTGTTGTGGTATGAAGATATTGTTCTTGGACTCTTGTATTTCCCTGGCCTTTTCCACTGATCCTGCAAGGCTCTTTTCCGCAGGGGTTAGAATGACGTCCGCCCCTAGTGCCCTTATTATTTTCTTCCTTTCTTCGCTCATGTTCTCGGGCATTACTATGATTACCTTGAAGCCAAGTAGCCCCCCAACAAGAGCCATACCGATACCCGTGTTACCGGACGAGGGTTCCACAATGGTATCCCCTGGCTTGAGCCTGCCTTTTCTTATTGCCTCCTCCAGCATGAACAGGGCGACCCTGTCTTTTATGCTCCCACCAGGGTTAAGGTACTCTGCCTTGGCAAATATATCTGCACCTGTCAGTGACCTGAGGCAGACGATTGGAGTATTACCTATCTGGTCAAGGATGTTCTTTGTGTACATAATAGTTCACCTCTATGCATCAAGGGCACGCTTGTATCACCAGTGCTATGGGTAATGACATAGAATAAACCATTAAAACCGTGAGGTCAAGACGAGACTTCTGCAGCTGCAATCTCCCACAGGTTAAAGATCTGTTCAAGTATGTTCATGCTGATCCCTGCATCACCAATGGATATCTGGTTCTTGCTCTTCCCATGAAAGTCAGAGCCCCCAGTGGTTACAAGACCATTTTCTCTTGCAATATTTCTATAAAGTTCTACCTGTCCTTTGGTGTGTTCCGGGTAGTATGTCTCGATACCCTTAAGCCCTTTTTTGCTCAGACCTTTTACATAGTCCCTCAGGTCGCTATCATCCAGTTCTAGTGTGAAGGGATGGGCGAGTACAGCTATACCACCATGGGATGTTATGAGTTCTATTGCCCTTGCTGGAGGAAGCTTTTCCCTGTTAACGTAAGCAGGCCTGCCCTTTGCCAGGAACCTATCGAAAGCCTCTCTCATTGAGCGTACATAGCCCTTTGATAGTAAAACCTGTGCTATGTGGGGTCTACCTAGTTGTGCAGATCCTGCCACCTCTTTTACCTCTTCCATTGTGATATCCATGCCAAGGTTATTCAGTCTATCTATTATCTTGGGATTTCTTCTTGCCCTTGATTCCTGTTGGCCCTTTTCAAGTATGTCTTCCATGCCATCTGGTATGAAGGGAAAATATCCAAGCATGTGAAATTCCCCTGGCTCAAACTCTACGCTTATTTCAACGCCAGGGATGACTTTTATCCTTGCATGCTGTGCTGCTTTAAGTGCTTCCTTTACGCCGGACATGGTATCATGGTCTGTTATTGCAATTGCCTTGAGGCCCTTGGAGATTGCTCGGGAAACCACATCAGAAGGACTTAGATCACCATCAGACGCACGTGTGTGTATGTGAAGATCAGCCTCTATACTCATATTATTCCTTTACCGGGACCCTTGCCTCCAGGACCTGAGCTATTTTGTCTTTAAGCTCTTTCATGTCAGAGGACTTTACCACATAGGCATCAGCTGCGATGGATTTCAAGTCTACCTTGTAGTTCCCATATGCACTGCATAATATCACAGGAAGATTGTAGTAAGTGTTTCTGATCTCCTGGAGTACATCAAGTCCGTTAGAATTTACCATCTTGATATCCAGTATTACAACATCGGGTTTTTCGTTGTCTATCCTGTCTCTTATGCCAGATCCATCGGATGCAAGTGCAACATCGTATCCTTCCTCTTCCAGTTCTTCCCTGTACAGTAGTCTAATGTGTTTCTCGTCATCCACAATAAGTATCTTTGCCATGGATCAATACTCCTTTCCTACCTATGACTCCCATCTCTCGATAAGGTAGGGCTTTGTCTGCTCGAATACACTACATATATCCTCTATAAACTCTTCGGCCTGCTGTATACTCATGTCACGTGTCTTATTCACGAAGGATAGGGTCATCCCGTAGTAGAGAGGAATGAGTACCTCTATGGTTTTCTCCCTGTCCATGGTTTCCTTTTTATAACATAATGCTAGGTCGAAGAGTATTCTCGCCCAGAGAAACGTGGGGATCTCAAAATGCTCAAGTTCTAAAGAAAATATTTCCCCTAGTTTCTTGAAGTTCTCTTTTGATATTATCTTTTGGTATATATCGATGTATTCGTTAAAGCCTTGCCTTGATTTCCTGTAGAGGTTCTCCCTGTTGACCGAGACAGTGGGTGGCATTTCCACCTCTCCAAGACCAAAGCCGAATATGGCCGTTGGCTTGCTCCACTTTACCGCCATCCAGTTTTCCCTATATGCGATCATGAGGTCAAATATGGTGCCTATGACCTGCTTGAACATGGGACCGAGGTCTGCGCTCGGGTCTTTTGGCTTGTGCACCTTTGGTCTTCCCATGAATGCCTGACATATGGGTACGCCTTCGTTCATCGCAAGGGTTGTCATCCAGATATCTATACCAAACTGTGCCACGTCTTCATTCCATAGGTTGGTATTTGTGTAACTCAAGGCGAGTTGCTTTGAGAAGCCAAAATCGCCTCCTATGGGTTGACGTACCCTACGACCGTAAAGACAGCGAGTTAAAGGGTAGGCAATGGTGTTTGTGATCGTTCCATCGTACTTGTGCCGTACGTATAGCGGTGCAACATAACCGAAATCATTCAGGAGAGGTTCCCCCAGGTTTTTTATCCACCTTGGCGTTATACTCTTTAGATCTGCATCAACCACCACGATGGCACTTGCGTCAAGCTCTATGACCTTTTCAAAAAGGTTTCTAAAGTTATTGCCCTTACCCTTTACACCATCTGGCGTGGATATGTATATCTTTGGTATATTTTTTGTGTCTGCGTTCATAAAAGCATTCCCAGTGCCATCCGGGCTGTTGTTATCGCAGTTTATGATTACGGTATCAAGATCCGGGAAATATTGTCTCAAGCCCAAGGCTGCCTGCTCTGTAGGGTAAATAATGTTGGATGCCTCGTTGTAAGAAGGAATACCGACGACAAGATCTGCCTTATTCACGTTCTTGGGATTTTTCTCAAGCCCTTTCATTGTTTGGCCTACCTCCATATTCATCTTTTATTTTTAAATAATTTTCTATGGATGGCAACCATAATTTAATGTTAATTTAAGTAACATCAGGGTATCTGGCTTATAACAATATGTTTATAATAACCACTTGTCTATCTGGCTATCTTGGTATATTAAAATATATGGAGAAACTTATGAAACGTTTAGTGATACTTGGAGTTATATTTGGATGTTTCTTCATAAACGTTGATCTCCATGCCATGGGACCTATACAGGTCACTGTAAGCATACTCCCACAGAAATATTTTGTTGAGAGGATAGCCGGTGGGCTGGTAAGAGTAGAAGTAATGTGCCCGCCTGGTGCATTCCCGGGCATGTATGAACCAAAACCTACCCAGATGGTATCGCTTTCAAGGTCAAAGGTCTTTTTTGCTATAGGAGTACCTTACGAAAGGTCATGGCTTGGCAGGTTTGAGAAGATAAACCCTGGTCTTTACATCTGTCGTACGGATAAAGGAATAGAGAAAAGGATCATGAAGACATCGTCAGGTAAGAGGGGAGGTCGTATGCCAATATCAAAAGATCCACACTGCTGGCTCTCTCCTCCCCTTGTCATGTTACAGGCGAGAAACATACTTGATGCGCTGGTAAAGGTGGACCCAGACCATAAGAGGGCATATTATGAAGGATACAGACGTTTTATCGATGAATTGGTAAATCTCGATCTTGAGATAAAAGACATATTCTCTAATAGGGGAGAAAAGCATATATTCATGGTTTTCCATCCCTCATGGGGGTATTTTGCAGATGCCTACGGACTCGAACAGGTGTCTATTGAGGTCGAGGGTAAAGAGCCCAAGGCTGCTGAGCTGGAAAGATTAATAGATTATGCCAGAGAACATGGAATAAAGGAGATATTTGTACAACCGCAACAGAGCAAGGTGATTGCCAGTGGTATTGCTGAGTCAATAGGTGCGGGGTTGGTGTACCTTGATCCATTGAGCCCAGATTGGGCAAGAAATTTAGTGGATGCCGCAAAGAAAATAAGGACCGCGTTGAGGTAGCAGTATGTCAGTAGATGTACCTGCCATAGAGGCAAAAAACATCTGGTTCAGTTATGATACCTACCCTGTGCTTGCTGGAGTGAGTCTTTTGGTAAGACAAAGGGATTTTGTGGCCATACTAGGGCCAAATGGTGGGGGCAAGACCACACTTCTCAAGATAGTACTTGGCATACTGACTCCACAGAAGGGCGAGGTCAGGATTTTTGGTAAAGAACCCAGGAAGGCCCTGGACAGGATAGGCTACGTACCACAGAACACAAGCGTTAACAGGGAGTTTCCTGTATCTGTCATGGACGTTACACTAATGGGAAGGCTTGGTCGTTCTAAGTACGGGTGGAGATACTCTAGTAAGGATAAGACCTTGGCCAGGGAAGCGCTTGAGAGAGTGGGCATGTGGGAATTCAGGGATCATTACATAGGCGAGCTATCAGGTGGCCAGCAACAGAAGGTGGCCATAGCAAGGGCACTTGTTGCCAAGCCCGATATATTCATAATGGATGAACCTACTTCCAGTATTGACAGGCAAAGCCAGACAGAACTTTATGATTTTTTTAAAGAGCTGAACAAGAAGGTAACCATAGTGGTTGTAAGCCACGATATAACAGCAATATCCAGTTACGTTAAATCTGTTGCGTGCGTAAACCAAAGGCTATACTTTCATGATACCGGTGAGATTACTCCTGATATACTTAACAAGGTCTATCATTGTCCGGTTGACCTGATTGCTCACGGGATTCCTCACCGCGTGCTCAGGGACCACGAGGAATTTGGGAATGATTGATGCCCTAAGGTTTTCTTTTATGCAACATGCCATACTGGCAGGTTTGTTCACCAGCATTGTATGCGGTATAATAGGTAGTCTCGTGGTGGTAAACAGGATTGTTTTCATATCAGGTGGGATTGCCCATGCAAGTTTCGGGGGCATAGGTATTGCCTATTTCATGGGCTGGCCGGTTATACCATCGACTTTAGGTTTCTCAGTACTTTCCTCGGCTGTTATTGCCGGTGTCTCTGCTGAAAATACACAGAGGACAGATGCGGCCATCGGGGCAATCTGGGCAGTGGGCATGGCCCTTGGTATAATACTCATTGATCTTACCCCAGGGTACAACGTGGGGCTCATGGGATTTCTCTTCGGGAGTATACTGACGGTACCTTTATCTGACTTGTGGCTGATGGTACCTCTTATGGTGCTGATACTTGGGTTAACCATGATTTTTTATAAAGGCTTTCTTGCAATGAGCTTTGACAAGGAATTTGCAAAGACAAAGGGTGTACCTGTCAAGGCGCTATACTTTGTACTTATGGTCATGGTAGGATTGACAGTTGTAATGGTAATAAGGGTTGTTGGACTTATCCTTGTCATCGCGTTACTCAGCATACCTCCCTACATAGCGGAGAAATATACCTACTCCTTGAAAGGCATGATGTTGTTGTCAAGCATTCTTAGTTACGGCTTTATACTTTTGGGGTTATACTTTTCTTATGTGTACAACCTGAGCTCAGGAGCAACTATTATCATGGTTGCAGCCGTCTGTTTTTTCTTTATCTTTGTGATAGATTATACAAAGAAGAAATTGCGTGTCCCGGAGCTGAAGCTATAGAAAAAAGGTATAAGGTGGAAGGTATAAGGTATAAGGCGTAAGGTTTAAGGCAAAAGATTTGGGTAGGTTAATGCATAGGTAACACTCTTGAAGACAAAGGCACTGGATGTCAGGTTTTAGGTAAAAGCCTGAAGTCTGATAGCTAGTGGTCAGATGTGTTATCTTAATCTTGTCTTCACCATGGATACGGACAAACCTAAGGGGATTTCCTTCAGTTATTCCATGTTTTTAAACTAATGGTTAATCGCTGATGCTGACAACTTTTCCCTGGGCTACAAAACAATCGTTTACTTATCTTGACTTGAGAGGGTATTTTCAGTACTTGGTACTATTATACTCACACAAGAAGGGAGGATAAATGAGGAAGTACAGTACAGATGCCCTGAGAGATATCATACTGGTTTCACAGTCAGGGTCGGGAAAAACGTCCCTGGGAGAGGCTATGTTGTTCAATGCAAAGGCAACCACCAGGCTGGGTAAGGTGCTCGAGGGCAACTCGGTTCTTGATTTTGAGCCTGAAGAGCAAAAGAGACAATCCTCGATATTCAGCGCAATCCATAACTATAGGTGGAATAACTCAGAGGTGGTTCTTCTTGATACACCAGGGGATTCCAACTTTATATCAGAGGTTATCCTGGGTTTAAAGGCATGCGAGAACGCGGTTTTCGTAATTGATGCCATTGATTCCATAAAGCCTCACAGTGAGACGCTCTGGAAGATGGTAGGGGACGAAGGCCTAGCAAAGATGTGCTTTGTCAGCAAAATGGACAGAGAAAGAGCGGATTTCAGCCAGGTTTTGGCAGACATCAAGGAGATATTCGGTATAAAACCATTGCCTTTGACTATACCTATTGGCAAAGAGAATGATTTCAGCGGTGTTGTCGATATACTCAGAAAAAAGGCACTCGTATTTGAGAAGGATGGTTCTGGGGCCTACAAGGAAGTCCCTGTGCCCCAAGATATGAACGACATGGTGGAAGAGACCTATAACGAGGTAATAGAAGATCTTGCCGAGGTGGATGATGAGCTCATGGAAAAATACCTGGATGGCGGGGAACTGAGTCCAAAGGAGTTATCATTGGCTTTGTCTACCGGGCTTTCACACGGTGATTTTCTACCTGTATTCGCCGGTTCTTCACTCCTTAACATGGGGGTACAGCCTCTGATGGATTTCATAAGCTCGTCGGCAATCTCACCGGCCAAGGTAAAGGAAAAAATATTGAAGGATGCAAAGGGCGACGAGAAACCTGTAAAACCAGACGATAAAGAGATGTTCTCCGGATATGTGTTCAAGACCATGAGTGATCCCTACACGGGCAAGATGAGCATCATTAGATGCTTCTCCGGTACCCTGAACCCTGATTCGAATATATACAATGCAACCAGGAAGACAAAAGAAAGGATTGGTTCGATTCTTGTGCTGGAAGGGAAGTCGCAGAGGCCATTGGACCAGGTCGGCCCTGGTGACATATTTGCCGTTGCAAAGCTAAAGGAGACAAAGACAGGAGATACCCTTCTGGGGGAAAACATGGACTATACCTTTGAGAGTCCCATCTTTCCCGAGGCAGTAATGAACATGGCTGTTAAACCCAAGACCAAAGGGGACGAAGACAAGATACTACCGGCGTTACAGCGCATAATGGAAGAGGATCCTGTACTGAAGGCATACAGGGATGAGCAGACAGGTGAATTCATTCTCTCGGGTCTTGGCCAGATTCACATTGAAACGGCTGTCGACCGTTTAAAGAGGAGATTCGGGGTAGAGGTTGAACTCACAACGCCGAAGGTTCCATACAAGGAGACCATCCAGGGCGTTACCAAGGTGCAGGGGAAGTATAAAAAGCAGACAGGCGGTCATGGTCAGTACGGTGATGTGTGGATAGAGGTGAGTCCCAGGGAAAGGGGCGCAGGCTTTGAATTTATCAACCAGATAGTGGGTGGAGTTATACCTAGGCAGTATATTCCTGCTGTGGAGAAGGGTATAATTGAGGCGATGAAATCGGGTGTTCTAGCGGGATACCCGGTAGTTGACGTGGGCGTGAAGCTCTATGACGGTTCTTACCACGAGGTAGACTCTTCAGAACTGGCCTTTAAGATAGCAGCCTCCATGGCCTTCAAGAAGGCTATGGAAAACTGCAATCCCGTTCTGCTAGAACCGATTATGGACATAACCGTAACAGTTCCCGAAGATGCAATGGGTGATGTGATGGGGGACTTAAACAGCAGAAGGGCCAAGATAGAGGGAATGATATCCCGTGGCAAGTACCAGGAACTGAAGGCAAAGGTACCACTTGCAGAGATACTCACATATGCCTCTGACCTTACCTCTATAACATCCGGAAGGGGAGTGTATACCATGAGCTTCTCCCATTACGAGGAGGTACCTAGAAATATACAGGAGAAAATAGTAAAGGAGGCCAAGGCTGAGAAGGATGCAAGGTAAGGACAACGAGGAGAATCCCAAGAACCTGCTTCAGCAAGTGCGCGACATGACAATCGCGCAGAAGATAGAGTTTTCCCGCAGGGCAGGAAAGGAGGCCAGGGCTATGCTCTTGAGGGATCCAAACAAGGTTGTTCAGATGGCCGCGATCCAGTCGCCCAAGATAACCGAGTCTGAGGTATTGATGGTTGCTAATAACAGGCAGGTGGAAGAAGATATCTTGCGTTACATAGTATCCAGGAAGGACTGGATCAAGAACTACAGTATCAAGATGGCACTGGTTAACAATCCAAAGACCCCTGTGGCCTTGGCATTGAGGCTGATACCCAGCCTCGGGCCAAGAGATCTATCTAGCCTTGTGAAGTCAAAGGCAGTTCCCAGGGCCTTGTCTATTGCAGCAGAAAGACGACTCAAGGAAATGAGGGCATGATAAGGGCAGGCATACTTACACTGAGCGACAGGGGTGCAGCGGGGCAGAGGGAAGATTTGAGCGGTCGCATAGCCCGCGAGATGCTGGAAGATGCGGGTGATGTAGAGATAGTGTGCTATGATGTGATACCCGATGACAGGGACATGATAGTGGATAGACTAACACAATGGTGCGATAGTGAGTCACTGGATATTATTGTAACCACGGGTGGAACGGGTCTTTCCCCGAGGGACGTTACTCCCGAAGCAACCATGGATGTCATAGAAAAGAGGGTTCCTGGAATGGAAGAGGTCATGCGGATGAAGAGCCTTTCTAAGACCCCCCATGCAATGATATCAAGGGCTGTAGTCGGTGTGAGAGGAAAAAGCCTTATCGTCAACCTTCCTGGAAGTCCAAGTGGGGTAAAGGACTGTCTAGGGGCTGTAATGGATGCCATACCGCATGCCTTGGAAAAGATTGCAGGCGATACCACAGAATGCGCCTCTCTCAATGATAGCAGGGATTGAACAGGTTCTATGATCTTGTTTGGTTTTTGATGCATGATATACTTGGCATTTGATATGGCTAGATGAATTTGGCCTGGGTATTCCTGGGCGAGATCCTGTCCCTTATTTGTTTTCAATGTCTCAGTGATGAGATTGAGCCTTGGGCCACGATGGTATCTTTTGGAATAGATAAGGCATTTCTATCCCAAAATTAAAGAAAATATTTTCATGGGTCGATAGCAGAAAGAGAAAATAGATTAAAAAGTTGCAAGGGGAGAATCTTGAAGCTCAAGCGTGATCTCAGGTATATGGTGGAACCCTCTGATACTACGAAGGTTGTGCGCTTTCACGACTTCCAAGGAAAAGAACACTCGTGCCAGATAAGGGATTATTCCCGCACAGGTCTTTCTTTCGTGATGGAAGAAGGTAGTCTTATATTCAAGATCGGGGATATAATAAGGGACCTTAGGTTTTACTCGCAGGACAGGGAAATCTTTAAGGGTCCGGCCCATATCATACACATACAGGATGAAGAGGAGTACGACAAGCTTATCTCTAGAGTGGGGTGTAGCTTCAGCGAGAACTTGCTGGACGTGTATTCCATAATAAGGGTGGACAAGGTTACAAGGCTACAGAATGAATTCTTGGACTTCGTGCAGTCCATGGCAATTGAAGAAGGCCTCGATCCTGAGTTTGTGAACCTTACGTCACGTCTTCACTATGTACTCGCCGGCTTCCAGGAGAAGATCGCAAAGGAAGAAGAAGAGATAAAAAATGAATCAGAAGAGCTGATATCCATACTTAGAGAAACACTAAGAGACCTTGCATACGATGCACTGAGGGATGAACTTAGCAGGTACTATGACCATCTTTCAAAGGTGACATCGAGGTTTACAGATTCCAAGCTGCACTACATACACAAGGAATTTTTTCAAAAGAGGCTAAGCCAGTTCCTGATGAAGTCCAAGCTATTTAACAGGGCATTTGAAAAGCCTCTCGGGTATGCAGGTGACTACGAGATGATGAATATTATTTATAGGAATGACTTTGAAGGTGATGACGTCTTCTCGCAGGTTATGAACAAGATAGACTGTGAGGGTTCTGGTGCAAGGGCCGTCAGGAACAGGAGGTCATACCTTTATGACAAGATAATGAAAACCGTGGGGGAAGGGGCATATACAGGTGGTGATAACACTCTGAAGGTGATGAGCGTTGCTTGTGGTCCTGCCATGGAGATGTACGATGTCCTGGTGTCTCTTAAAGGAAAGAAGCTATCGAGAAAGGTTGAATTCATAGGTATTGATCAGGACAGGAACGCACTTGATGATGCAGGCTCTCGTATTGATCCCCTGTGCAGGGACAGGGATGACTTTGAAGTCAGCCTCTTAGAGGACAACATAAAAAGGCTTATCGTGGGAAGAGAGGTCAATAACGGCATGTACAAAGGAATAAACCTTATCTATAGTGCCGGGCTGTTTGACTACCTCTCGGAAAGGGCATCGATAAGGCTTGTAAACAGACTATACAACCTTTTAGCACCTGGGGGGCTTCTTATTATTGGTAACTTTGGATCTTACAATCCGCAGAGGTTCATAATGGAGTATGGTGCTGAGTGGTATCTGTTTCACCGAAGCGAAGAGGATCTTAAGGCACTTGCATCCGGCATACCTGAAGACGCCTCCATAGAGGTTGAAAGGGAACCCGAGGGAATTAACCTATTCCTGAATATAAGAAAACCTGACTAATCTCAATGCCTTGCCCATGTTCAGGCCTTGCCAAATACCTCCTCGAACTGGTCAAGATCAGGTAGCTCAGATAGTGAGTTAAGGCCAAATACCTCCAAGAACTTCTTTGAGGTTGTATACTTTAGTGGCCTTCCGGCTATAACGTCCACGAGTTCATGGTGCACGAGCGTTTTTAAGGATGACGAGGAATCTACCCCCCTTACCATATCTATGTCCTGCTTTGAACATGGACCCTTGTATGCTATTACCGCTAGTACCTCCAATGATGCCCCTGAGAGCTTTAGGGGGGGCACGAGGGCCTTGATGTATGGGGCGTAGGTCTCCTTACTAACAAACATGTAACCACCGGAGGCCTTTGTTATCATGAAACTCCTACCTGATTCATCGTATATACGGTTGAGCTCGTTCACGGTGGATTCCACATCCATTTCTGATATCTCGGGCACTATCTTGAGTATTTCCTTTGTGGCGATTGCCCCATCACTGGAAAATATGAGAGCTTCTATTATCTCTCTTGGATTTATGGTATTCATATGGTCTGTCGCCTGTATGTTATAATATTTATTATACTTTTGTCCACTAATCCAGGGAATGTTGGGTTATACCTGTATTTTCTCCTCCGTTTCTAGTCTTTTTACTAGGTATATGTTTCCGTTAATGGATTTTTGCAACAGCCTTACAATGGATGCCTTTGACAGTTCAAGTGCGGCCAGGAATATGGCAATAATCTCTGGTTTGCTCTTGGTTTCTGCTATTTCAAAAAGGGTCAGTTTTTTTCTTTTCATCAGCATTGAATTGATTTTTCCCATCACCTCTCTTACATTGAACTTATCCTTTCTGACCTGGAGTACGTAACGTTTTGTACGCTCCTTTATGGATGCTATTGCCTTTAATATGGCCATTACATCCGTCTTGATGATCTTTTTCTCAACGACCTGTGACTTGCCTTTTGGGAAGCGGTCCCTGAAGAGTAGTAGCCTTTCATTTAGACTTAGCGCTGCCATCTTTATGCCCCTGTAAGTGGCTAGCATTTCTTTTAGCTCGGTTGCTGGATTAATTCCCTCGTAGGTATCCTCGCGCGAGTTTATGCTTATGAGTGACGATGACTTGAGCCATAGCAGGTAAGATGCCATGTCTAGGAACTCGGCTGCCAGTTCAATATTGAGGCGTCTCACAGCATTTATATACTCCATGTACTGGTCTATTATGGGGCACAGTTCTAGTTCCTCAATGCTGAACCTGTTTTTCTCTATAAGGTAAAGTAGCAGGTCAAGTGGACCTTCGAAACGAGGCAATCGCAGGATAAATTCCGAACTTACATATACGCTAGACATGCATTACCTCTCTGACCTTATCCATCGTGGTTTCTGCGATCTTCCTTGCTTTTCTTGCACCTTGTTTCAAGACATCATCTATAAGTAGGTCTTTACCCTCAAAGTAAGCCAGTTTATCCCATATCGGGGAGAATTCCCTTTCCATGTTCTTGATGAGAATCTCCTTGCACTCAACACAGCCTATTGTAGCATTTCTACAGCCAGAGGCTATTTCTTCCCGGGTCCCTTCATCAGTGAAGTGCTCATGGAAAGGGTAAAGGTTACAGTCCCTAGGTTCCCCTGGGTCTTTCTTTGTCTTTCTCTTTATGTCTGTCAACATCTGCATGACTTTCTGCCTGAGGCTTTCAGGGGTTTCATTTATAGAGATCGCATTATTGTAAGACTTTGACATTTTTCTTCCATCCAGGCCAGGTACCTTTGGGGTCTGCGTCAGTATTTCCTTGGGTTCTTTTAGTATACTACCACCATATATATAGTTGAACCTCCTTACTATCTCGCGGGCGAGTTCAAGGTGCGGGAGCTGGTCTTCTCCTATCGGGACCTTGTCTGCATGGTACATCACTATGTCAGCGGTCTGGAGAACCGGGTAGCCGAGAAAACCAAAGGTGCCTATGTCCTTTTCCTTCAGCTCTTCCTTTAATTCTTTGTACGTTGGATTTCTCTCAAGCCATGCTAGGGGGGTTATCATGGATAGCAACAAGAAAAGCTCTGAGTGGGCCTTGATGTCTGATTGCCTGAAGACCACGGTTCTATCCGGGTCAATACCAACGGATAACCATGTCCTCACTATATCCCTTGTGCTATCCTTTATTATAGAGGGGTTCTTGTATTCACTTGTAAGTGCGTGCCAGTCGGCGACAAAGTAGAAGCACTCGTAGTATTCCTGCAGGCTTACCCAGTTTTTCAACACTCCAAGGTAATGCCCGAGGTGTAAAGGACCTGTTGGCCTGATTCCAGATACAATGCGCGGTTTTTCCATGTCTTCACCTCGGCTATATTTTCATCAGTATATTTATGATACCCCTAATGGGGGGGTACAGTATAAAGTTTATTGCCTTTGTGAATATTAGAAGTATTAATATTATGAAACCATAGGGTTCAATCTTTGCCCATGAATAGGCCATGTTTCTGGGAAGTAGGCCTACTATTATGCGTCCCCCGTCAAGGGGAGGTATGGGGATTAGGTTGAATATGGCTAGCCCAACATTGATGATCACCATGATCTGGAGCATGTATACAACGGGATAAAAGTAGGAGTATGTGAGTGCCTTGCCTATTAACTTGAGCATAAAGGCAGATATCACGGCAAGAACTAGGTTTGAGGCCGGTCCTGCCAAGGCAACCCACATCATGTCTTTTCTGGGGTCCTTGAAGTATCTTGGATCAACAGGCACAGGCTTAGCCCATCCAATCATACGCGTTATGAATAATACCAACAATCCTATGATATCTATGTGTTTTATTGGATTCAGTGTGAGTCTCCCAGCCCTTTTTGCTGTTGGATCGCCCAGCAAGAAGGCAGTATAGCCATGGCATACCTCGTGAACAGTTATTGAAAACAGCACGGGTACTATAAGCAGAAGTATCTGGGATATTTGCTTGTCCATTGTGAGGCCTTATACCCTATGGGATAGCCTGTGTCAAAAGGATTGGATTGTTGACTGCACGTGGGATATCTTAGCCAAAGCAGCATCTTTGATTGCCTCTAGCCAAGATTGAATTCTATTAAGTCTTGGATGCAACGACTAATAATCTCTTGGAATTTTTGTAGACATTTACAATCTATTCTGTTAATAACAAAACAATTACTTGACCATTTGTTATTAAAGGTGTATTAGGGTATATTAGACACTTTGGTTTCGATAGGTTATACATATTAATTATATGACTGCCCTAGGTAATACTAAATACATGTTAACTTTTGAACAAAAGGAATTTCTCGTTGGTAATATTAGTAATAAGTTGCTAATATATTGTTCTTTTAAATCTGTCTTATGGATGTCTTGGAGATGTAAGTTTGTGATGGTGGCAGGTATGTAATACTTGGGGAATATAGTGGTTATTAAATGTTTTGTGCCTTTTCGTTAGTATACTCAAGGAGAGGAAGAGAATGAGCAAGGTTCAGATGAAGAGGAAAAGGTTGCTTATCGTTGTAGCGCTGCTAGTTTTTCTGGCTGGACTTGGGGCGTGTGTCTCCATGAAGGATGCAAAGAAACAGTCGGAGAACGCAAAGTTACCCGTGATTGAGGGTGCCAAGTACGTGGGTTCTCAAGCATGTGCCTATTGCCATTCGGATATAGTTAAGAATTTCAGTACTTCCATTCATGGAAGAATAGCAGGTTTTGAGGTAAAGCCTAGCACGGAGGTCAGGGGTTGCGAGGCCTGCCATGGACCTGCCAGTAAGCATATAGAAACCGGGGATCCACAGTACATAATCAATCCTGCCAAGCTAAGACCTGTACAGGCTTCGGCTATATGTGAGAAGTGTCATACTGACAAGGAGACTATGGATTGGCGGGGTTCAACACACGCCCTAAATGGTGTCTCCTGTATAAAATGTCACAGCATCCACGGGACTAATAACAAGCTGGCTTTCAGAGACAAGCTGGGTTATAGGCACAAGCATGTGAAAGATGCCCTTCTAGTTAAGCCTGAGCCTGAGCTCTGTCTCTCGTGTCACAAGGATATCATGGCCAAGACCAACTATCCCAATCACCATCCTATAAAGGAAGGCAAGATGACCTGCACTGACTGCCACAACCCACATGGCTCACAGGTGAAACCACTATTAAGAACAGACGAACGGAAAAACGAGTTGTGCCTAAAGTGCCATACAAGGTACCAAGGGCCATTTACCTTTGAACATCCGCCTGTTGTTGAAGATTGTACGATCTGTCACGAACCCCATGGGACAGTAGCAGATAATCTGTTAAAGCAGAACGAGCCTTTCCTATGCCTGCAGTGCCATGGGATCCATTTTCATGCCACCTTAAGGCCTGATGCAGGAACAATTGAAAGCAATCCGCATGGCCCTGGGGGCACAGGCGTGATGCCCCACGGTAATTCCATGCAGATGGTTATGATGACCAGGTGTACTCAATGTCACTCCAGTATACACGGGTCCGACCTGCCGTCTTTGTCTGTACCTGGCGGTGGTAGCAGGCTTACCAAGTAAAGAAGGGGGGAAGAGGGTATGAAGGGATGCAAATGGATATGGTTTCTGATTATCTCCTTCTTTGTGACAGTAGGAGTAGCGAGTGCAGAAGAGACCAAGACCACATTCAAATGCAGCGTGAAGACGGGTTACCATTTTGTTGGCCATGCAGATGACAAGACCAAGGTTGGTGAGTATGAGACCCTCTCTTCCGGGCCGGACGGTGGTGTGGACTTTGATGCAATAATGGGGGACCTGCTCTTTGGTGGGCACATGTACTACTATGATACGCACGATAAAGAGTGGTCAGGTTATATAGACTATGCCCGCATGATAAGGAGTAATTATTCCTATAACAGTTTTATCCATAGGACTAGGCATGATAGTCTCTTTGCAAACAAGGATAAAACAACGGATGGGTATACAGCTGTTAATCCCTTTGCCTGGGTCTGGAACGGTTCCGAATATAATTTGATAGGTGCACAGAGGGCCGAACACACGGACCTGGACACAGGGAGGGATTACCAGATACACAGGGCAGAGCACAAGTGGGACACTGAGTTCCAGGCCCCATCGTTTCCTTATGTTATACCAGAAGTAAATATCCGCCAGGAGGTACGGAAGGGCTGGAGACAGCATACATTTATGGCTGGAAAATGCGCTGCCTGCCATGTCATTGGTACAGGTCTTCGCGTCGATGAAAAAACCACGGATGTCAGGGTGGGTGGTACACTAAAGTATGGCATTGTTACGGCAAGTTATTTCCACACAGAGAGGGATTTCGATAATAAGGCCGTGGCAAATTACCACAGCTTCGATGGTGTTGAGGGTGATAATCCTGCCTTTAGAAGTAGGCTTCTATACGACAATTCTGTTTCCCAGTTTGGCGAGACACCCGGGGTTCAGAAACACATGGATTCGCTTAAGGCCAGAGTAAACCTACCTCACCATTCAACATTCTATAGTAGCTATGTGTATTCAAGGGTGGTTAACAACACTACGGACAACAGCTACAACATGGATACCTATTTTGCTAGGCTCACCACGTTGCTCCTGAACAACAGGCTCAGTCTTACCGGTCACTTTAAATACTACAATATTGATAATGAAGATGTGATAGTGGACCTAGATAGCTACAATGTCGTTAATATCTCCGCTGATACATCGGTCTCTGGCCCTGGCTACGGTGGCCTCCCAGTGAGTTATTGGAACTACGATAGGAAATCAGCGATGAGCAGGGTAGTCACAGAAACAGGCCTGGATTTTAACTATAATATAGCTCCTCGCTATAACCTGATAGGAGGATACACACTCAAGAGAGTGGAGAGGGATACCGATTACTATAAAGATTACTTTAACACAGCCTTGGCAGATGACAGGTATTTAGGCGATGCAACTACTACTTACAACATATTCAAACTAGCCTTGAATGCCAGGACATTCAACACGCTTATTGGCAGGTTATCTTATGAATTTTATCACGCTAATTCACCGTTCCAGAACTGGCATGGTATATGTTACGGAGAGGGCTACAACATCAATGGACCTGGTACAGACCCATCCATAGATTCCAGTATGCCCATTCCTACGCCTTACTACATGATATTCAGAAATGCTTACAGGACCAATGATGCCTCAAACGTCCCAGAGAACCACCATAAGTTAAAGCTTTCCACCACATGGACCCCAAAGGCATGGTTATCCACTAACCTCAATGTTCAATACACACACGAGGATAATAACAATACTGACAATGGCTGGCATAACAACACCTACCAGGCAGGCCTAAACCTGTGGGTTATGCCTGTACAGAAGGTCTACATAACATCTGGGTATGATTATCAAAAGGCCAAGTATGAAACATATTACTGTGCAAACCTGTTCGGCGGGTGAGCAGGCCATAGCTTTGTGGGCCAGGTTGGCTCGCGTGCAGATGACGTTAAATATGAGATTGATAACCACGTGCTTTACATGTCTTTGAACTACACCCCGAAGGATACAGTAAAGATATTTGCTGATTTTACCTTTAACCACTCTGTGGCGACCGTGGATGATCCATACTTCGGAAATAACTTTTATCCCAATTATTATCCCACGTCTCAAGATCCTTACAGCTGGGTAGCAGCTTATAATAACACTAATTTCACGGGTTCTGGAGACTGGTCAGACCTGAGAATAGATCAGCTAAGTGCAAGTGCTGGCTTTGACTGGGATGTGCGTAAGGATATCACCTTGAGCTCTTCCTTTGTCTACCGCTGGTACGACGACGACAAGGCATACCTGGGAGAGGACACAGATGGCAAGGTAAAGATCCTGAGCATAGGACTAATGAAGAGATTCTAAGGACTTGGTGATCTCCTTTACAATTGAGCTCTCATAAGAAAGAAAAGGGCCTTCATTATGAAGGCCCTTTTCTTGAGCCTTTTCTTTACCGGCTTCACCATGAATTCATCGGGCTTCATGCGCATTACTGTCCAGTTTGTTCGCGTTTTCAGTTTTTTCTCGATTCATTCAGCTTTTGTTTTCTGCATTGCTCAAGAGTTTATCAAGCTTCTGGTATGCATGGTTTACCACGTCCAGTATTTTCATCCTTTCGAGGTCGTCCTTCCTTTCCTTAAGGTTTTTTAATGAGAAACTCGGCCAGCAGATAATATATAAGTGACATGCGTCACCTGTGCTCGAGATTGTGCAGGGATAGCAAATGTAGACGATAATGGGATATGCGGCATCTACTAGGCGTGTCTCGGCTTTTACTTGAGATACAGGGTTAACATCAATAGTAGTTATGTTAACTAGATTTAGCTATTTCAGACGTTTAAAAGCCAAAAACGACTATTTATATAGATAAAAGTGTCATAAAGAGCTTGCCAGAGTCAACAGTAAAGACATTATAATTTGGAGCTCGGAACGAACATCGTATCCCCTTTGTAAGGATTATGGCTATGGGGAGAGAGGGACTACCAATTGATTTGCCTTGACCCAAGTTAATGATTGGAACTATTTGGGGTAGAGGTGATAATCATCTTATTCTCTTTACCTTGGAGATCCCTGCAGAACGGAGGGTGATATGACAGTCTATAGGTTAAATGGCAAGGTGCCAATAATAGGTGAAGGTACATGGATTGCGCCAAGTGCTGAGATCATAGGGGATGTGAAGATAGGAGAAAATTGCTGGATCGGGCCCGGGGCTATCATTAGAGGGGACCTTGGCACAATTATCATCGCTGATGAAACTGCGGTGGAGGACGGGGTGGTTATACACTGTGCGGACATGGTACAGATAGGCAAAAGGGTTACTATTGGCCATGGGGCAGTAATACATAACGCCACCATCAGAGATTTTGCTGTCATAGGCATGCATTCCACCGTAAGTGATAACTCAGTGGTTGGAATGTGGTCTATCATTGCTGAGCACTCTTTGGTCAAGAAGGGTCAGATCATTCCTGATTATAAGATATATGCCGGCATTCCTGCTACCCACAAGGCAGATCTTTCCCGTCGACATCGGGAATATATGATCTCTGGGAAGCAACTTTACGTGGATCTTGCAGCTAAATACATAAATGGTTTCAAGAGAATAGATGAAGATGCTTGACTCTAGATACCCCTAGAGACCGAATAGGGGGATGATACACTTAACTCTGGATGAGATGTTGAATATCTGTTCTTGTAAGATCATCCATATTGTTTGCGATGTCTTCCTTAATTAATATCCTTTTCTTTAAATTTTACTTTACCTTTTGCCTATTTCCTACAAATTGGTGTGCTAAACGCAATTGATTAATGTTTTCTTTTATCTTTTGTCCCCCTGTAATAATATCATATTTGTACCAACCATCTTAATTTCTCGATGTATAGCGTTTGAGCTCAGGCCGTCGCGCCTGCAGCGAATGGTTAGCCCACATACCGTTCGCCAATCTCCTGGTATAACGCTGGTAAGAATCGTGGGAGATGGTTCATTTCTTCTGCACAATGTCGAAGCAGGTCAGTTGCCATGCTGTTGGTAACAAAAAACTTACGGATAGTTTCCGTGTTCAGCACCGGCTTTATCAGCGCACCAACTAAAGGCCATTTCGGGTTGAGGTCGCCAAGCCAGAACACACTTTTCATCTCACTACCCGTACTGGTTGGGGACACCAAGTGGACCAAGTGCCCTGCGTCTACGTTCAAGACCCGATCTGACGTTCTGGCGCAAATGGCCGTTGCACTTGCCTCATAGACGTGACTTAGCCCAATTTCCTCTGGATCAAAAAACGCGATTGCAAGATGCATTAACTTCTTTCCAATGTACTCATCAACATATGACACATTCCCTATGTATCTCCTGCGATTACTACCCAATTTCGAGCGGTCTTCCTTAACTCGCGCTCGAACATGAGCTAACGGATGCCAAAGCCTATAGCGCTCTGACTCCAGCAAGTGCCAGCCAAACCACCAGTCGATCATTTGGGGGGTAACGCCAGGTAAATCCGTGGTACATGCCACCATGATATGGCCGGTTTCGGCACGAATGACACGATCAGAGTACTGGCCCCATTCTGCAAAAACCTGAGAAGCGCACGTGATCTCAGGAAACGCACCACGCACCACGCCTTGTCGAAGAGCACTCTCTATCCGCGCCGGGATTGGGAGCATCTCATGTTTGTACCTCTCTAAATTTTTCATTGTGATTCCTCTCACTCTTCATTGGCGGCTAACGACAAACATCAGGCGCGGCTTTTTTTGCCGTCGCCTGGATGTGCTTGTTAGCCTTTTTAAAATAATGTTTTTGTAAGCTTATCTACTCCTTCCACAAGCTCTTCAACTTCTTCTTTCGTCGGTTCTCTATCTTTGTTGTGATCACACAGATTTCGGATGTCTCCTAACCTTTGTATTTGACGCCATGAAGGAACATCAAGAATGCCACCGTTCTTGAGTAGGTCATTGAAATCGCTTATTGTTGGGTGTTTCTTTCGAGTTTTAATATTATGGTTATCTGCAACTTGCGCGAGATGTTTTTCTAAAATAACGCCAGCAATTGCTCCAGCAGCTCGCAGAAAACCATGCTTTATTAGTTCCCCTGCCGCATCAAGCTCTGAATCAAACAGGTCCGCTTGTACAACTTGACGGATATCAAATAGAGAACTTTCAAAACGAGCTTTGACGGATTTTAGTATCTCTAATTGCGTATGGAATCGCATCGATACCACTGCAAAATCATTGTAATATTTCTCTCCCGTAAAGTTATTTAATCCAGCGCGAATGCCATTAAGCCAATCCTGCACATTGTAGGTAGTACTGTTAATCTCTTTTCTCTTGCCATCGCCCTTGTAGAGTTGTTCAAACTCTATGAGTCTGTTGGGGAGCAATTGCCTAACTATTGCTGTGGATTCTGTATACCAGCGTTGATAGTGCTTTTCAAAAGAACCTTTGAATTTCCTAAAGGTCTTCTTTTCTTCCGCAGACAACTGGTCTTCTTCCTCTAAGTGTCTAAAAGTAAGATCTAACTCCATTGTTCTACCGAGTTTGATCAATGAATCGAGATCACTTTTGTACTTGTCTAAATTTGTCAGCATGTTGATCCTTATAGGCTAACGACTAAATTCAGCGGCGGGGTTAACCGTCCGCTGGAATGCATTGTTAGGCCCTTTTATAAATTTATTATTTCAGCCTTTGCCCAGCTCTTATCGAGTTGAGTAATTAATGCCTCTCTATTTACGTTGTCCTCTATCTTACTCAACATGAAGGCCTTGTTACCAGCGTCTTTAATCGAACAACCCACATGCCAGCATTCATCATCGTCGATTATAACAAATCGGTCGTGGAATTCTTTGGACTTTCGAGCTTGAAGAGTAAAATTGGTGTGTTGGGCAAGAAATTTACGAGCTTCCTGAGTAAAGTCGCTCGGAATTTCGTGGGTTAGCAATCTCGCCTTTAAAGATAACGATGAAATAGTCCCCAGAACTATGAATATTGAGCTATCGATATATGGGTCAACGACTGTAATTGAACCCTTAGCTTTCTGAAATAGTTTTCTAATTTCTATATAGGCATCATGCTGTGTGTCTTTGGGAAAGAAAAGCTCCTTAACATCTGTCCTAGTGGGGGTTAAACGTCCTTGTTCAATCCGCCAGCCTATTTCTTCGAGGTTGGCGTTTAGGGCATCTGCACAGCCCATATCAGCCAGTTTGGAGGCTACAATGTAAGCGACTCGGAGGCGGTCTTGCTCCGAAAGCGAATCATACACGGCATTGATACGCGGCCGATACGCTGCTTTCCTATATTTATGCGAGTAGTCTTCCCGTTCTGTCAGAGTCCAATCTACCACCATTCCAGTTTTGTCAATGATCTTAGGAATGTAGTAACTGTCGAGTTCAAATAAATGTCCCAAAATTACCCGCCATGGATCTAATTCTGACTTTGAGACAGGTGTGAATTGTTGTTTTGCCATATTAATCTTCCATGGCCTAACTTCTTTTTATTATTCTGCATTATTCCTATTTTTGCCATGCATGGTATACGTCGTCAAGGAAAATATATGGAAACCTATGTCAAATGTGGAGACCTGACCCCTTCTTTTCCGATCTCAGGAAACGCACCACGCACCACGCCTTGTCGAAGAGCACTCTCTATCCGCGCCGGGATTGGGAGCATCTCATGTTTGTACCT
>WFSG01000048.1 GCA_015486075.1 Deltaproteobacteria bacterium | reverse complement strand
CCTTGTACCCTGAACCTTATGCCTTGTACCTTATACCTTTGTTCTTTTCTTCTTTCATCCCTTTTCCGCAAATTTATCCCTAAGCACGTTTTTCAAGATCTTTCCACTCGGATTCCTAGGCAGTGCATCAATCTTTATCACCCTTTTTGGTACCTTGTACCCTGCAAGTTCTTTCTTGCAAAATGCAATGATATCCTCCTCATCTATCACCTGGCCGGGTGCTGGTACAACAACCGCTGTCACAGCCTCGCTCCAATATGGATCAGGCAGTCCTATCACTGCTGCATCTGCAACTGCAGGGTGTCTGAACAGTACGGCCTCCACTTCCTGTGATGACACATTCTCACCACCTGACTTGATGATATCCTTTCTCCTGTCTACAAAGTATATATACCCCTCTTCGTCCATCCTTACGAGGTCTCCTGTATGATGCCAGCCTTTCCTGAAGGTCTGGGCTGTCTTTTCTTCTTCCTTGTAATAGCCCAGCATCACGGCAGGACCCCTTGCCACGAGTTCCCCTGTCTCCCCAGATGGCAATTCATTGTCATCTGGGCCAAAGACCTTCATCTGTAAGGGCATATGCGGTTTGCCAATGGATGTTGGTTTCTTGTCAAAGTCCTCTGGTAGCAATGAGGCCCCTAGTGGACTTAACTCTGTCTGCCCATAGTAGTTCATGAAACCAGCCTCTGGCAGCAAGTCTTTCCACTTTTCTATAACGCTAGGTGGTGCAAGAGAGCCGAATATTATACATAGCCTCAGGGAGCTCATGTCGTACTTGTCGAAGTCCGGCATAAAGGGAAGGCCAGTGTAGAGCGCAGGTGGCCAGACCCACACGGTTATCTTCTCATCCTGTGTAAACTTGAGAATCTCTACGGGATCAGGTGCGTATTCAATAATTGCATAGGCTCCACCTGCTAAAAGCGCGACGAATAGATACATGGCTGCAACGTGAAAGAATGGTATTCCTGCTATTATCCTGTCGTCAGGCCCCATCCTTAGATCGTATAGAGAGCTCAGAACGTCCATGTAGAAATTCAAGTGAGAGTTAAGAACACCCTTGGGTGCAGCCTCGGTGCCAGATGTATAAAGAAGTGCTGCAGGATCATCATAGTATATCTCCACCTCTGGTTCGGTGTCAGGATACTCGTCCTTCCATAGATCTTCTATGTTCATCCATCCATCCGGCACTTCAGAGCCTGTGAGGTTTATGTAACAGAATGTCTTCACGCTCTTAAGCTCGTCTTTAACGCTTATCATGTTTCCTATAAGGCTATCCTCCACCACGAATATGCATGACTCTGAGTGATTAACAATATACTTTACCTCTTTGCCCTTTAACATGAAATTGAGGGGCGTTATAATAGCACCTAGTTTCATAAGTGCCCACCAGTATATAAGAAAATGGTCGCAGTTATGCGACAGTATGGCAGCCCTGTCCCCTTTCTTCACCCCGAGCTTTGAAAGACCGTGGGCACACCTATTTACTATGGAGTTGAACTGCGCAAATGTGTAGGTCTTATCCCTGAACTTGAGTACAACTTTGTCTGGGAAACGTGCTGCTGTCCTCACAAGCATGTCACCAACACTAGCTCTCCTGAGCACGTTCTTTTCATATGAACTTAATCCGGCCATGATTACCTCCTTTCTAAGGTCTTAATGATTCTACCTTACCAACAACACAAAAGGCATATGTCAGGTGTTCTTGCCTTCTGGCTTGTTTATTACGCTACGCCTTATACCATTAAACATAAAAACTCATCCGAGGCTATATATCACAGAGTGCTTATCCTGTATACTGAATTTATACCGCAAACAAACAAGACTAGGTCCAGCACCCGGTACGTTATCTATTCCAGGGAAACGCTTGCACTTGTCATGGTAAGAACTTCCTCACCAAGCTGGTTTGTGACCTTTATATCAAGCATGGCCAATCCATTCTCAACGGTGCTCACCATTGCCTCTGTACTTACAGTATCACCTATGTGAACCGGCTTTGCAAACCTGCACTTGAGCCTCTTTAAGCTGCCGGGATCGCCACACCAGTCAGTAATAGCCTTTGCCACAAACCCTAACGTACATAGCCCATGCAGTATCACGCCTCCCAGGCCAACCATCTTTCCGAACTCTGGATCGATGTGTATAGGGTTGAAATCGCCAGAGGCGCCCGCGTAATAGATTGTCCTATACTTGTCCACCTCCTCTGCTGCCTTGAAGGAATCACCTGCCTTTATATCTTTCAGTGACATCCATCCCCTCCTAACTCTTTCTTATGACAAATGTATAAACAGCCTTACATACGAGCTTCCCTTCCTGGTTCCTGCTGTACGCATCCAAGGATATAACATCCACCTTTTCCTTGTTTTCTATGTTAGCTATCTTTCCCTGGGTTGTTATGACATCACCTGGTCTCACTATATCATAGAATTCAAACTCCTGCTCACCGTGGACCAGCATAGCAAAGTCCAGGTTGAGCTCTGGGTCCATAAAGAATGGCATGGCTAGCTGTCCACTATATATAACCGCAAAGGTAGGTGGTGCAATTATGCCACCATACTTTGATCTTGTGGCAAATTCTTCATCAAGATAGTGCGGGTCTTCATTCTTGATGGCCCTGGCATATTCCTTTATCTTTTCTTTACATACCTCGTACGTCATTGGGCCGTATTCCTTGCCTATAAATTTCCTGTCCACGGCCATAAGTTAGTCTCCTTTCCTAATGCGGCTGGTATTTATCTAGTTCACTCTTTGCTATTATAACCCTTTGAAGTTCAGTTGTGCCCTCGGCGATCTCAACAAACCTGGCATCCCTGAAAATCCTTTCGATGCCTGATCCTCTCACATAGCCATGACCGGCAAATACCTGCATTGCATTATTTGCAATGCGGGTAAGAGCCTCACTTGTAAACAGCTTTGCACAGGAGGCAAGTATACCTGCTTCAGGTTCTTTATTATCGTAGGCCCATGCAGCCCTTAGAGTAAGCATCCTACCTAGGTCATTATCAGTAAACATGTCAGAAAGTTTGAATCCTATCTCCTGGAATCTCCCTATCTGCTTGCCAAATGCAACCCTTTTCTTGGCCCTCTCAGTTGCCATTTCCATGCAGGCAACACCAAGACCCACGGCCATTGCAGAAAGGGAGAGCCTTCCCTTTTCCAGTGTTTCTTCCAGCTGTGATTTACCCTCACCGGGCCTGCCTCCAAGCAGTGCCTCATCGGAAACCAGGCAATCCTTGAGGTTAAGACCTGCAACAGGTGCCCCCTTTAAACCAAGGGTCTCTAGGGATTCGCCCACTTCAAGACCAGGGGTGTCCCTATCTATTAAGAAAAGCCCAAAACTGGGCATATCCCCAGCATTATTAGAGGTCCTTGCAAACACAAGAAATGAACCCGCGATAGGCCCATTTACAACAATATCCTTTGTTCCATTTATAACCCATCCATTATTTTTTCTTTCAGCAATGCACTGGACGGCCTCCATGTCTGAGCCAGCCTCGGGCTCACTGTATGCAAGTGCGCCAATCTTATTCCCCTTTGCTATATCGGGTAGAAATGTCTTTTTCTGGCTGTCGGTACCAAAACTCTGTATGGGGTACGCGAAAAGAAAAGCAGATGCCCTGGCACTAACGAACGTGGATGCACATACCCTTGCCAATTCTTCCCCTGAGACACACTGGCTGACAAAATCCGTGGCAGACCCACCGTATTCCTTTTCAATACCAAGTCCTAGATAACCTACCTGTGAGAGCATCTTAAGGTTATCTCTCATGATATCCTGCCTTTCCTGGGGAGAGCTTGCATCCAGTCTGGCTGCCCTGGCTGCTATCTCTTTCTGGAAGAAATCTCTCATCCTTTGCTGCAATTCCTTATGATTGCTAGATAGTTCAAAATCCATAATATCCTTTCCCTCCCTGTTACATCAACATTATCCTTGAGACTATGAAGCGCATGATATCGGATGTACCCCCACCTATTGCACCAAGCTTTGCATCCCTGAAGTTTCTCTCAACTGGGTACTCGTGCATAAATCCGTAACCACCGAATATCTGTACAGCATCCGATGCCCTCTCGAATCCCACGTCCCCCACGTACACCTTGTTCACAGCCGCAAGCAGCGGATTGAGAAGAACACCGTTATCCTTTGAAGATGCGACCCTGTATATGGCAAGTCTGGACGCCTCTATAAAGAGCTTCATGTCGGCTATCCTGTGCTGAATGGCTTGGAACTCCCTGATGGGCCTCTTGAAGGCATACCTTTCGTTTGCATACCTTGCACAGAGCTCAAGATTGTACATGGCAGCCCCGAGCATAGGTGATAGCAAGGTTGATCTATCCCATTCAACGCCTGTCAGTGCTATCTGCCATCCCTGGCCCTCACCACCCAGCAGGTTTTCCTCTGGAACTTCGCAGTCTTCAAAAAAAACCTCTGATGTTGCAGAAACCTTGCACCCCATCTTGTGAAAGGGCTGGCCTGTAGAGTAGCCAGGAAAGTCCTTCTCTACTATGAAGGCTGCTATTCCCTCGTGCCTTTTCGACCTGTCAAGCGTGGCAAAGGCAACGCACACGTCTGCCACAGGTGCATTCGTGATAAAGGTCTTGGACCCGTTGAGGATATATTTGTCTCCCTTTTTAACTGCCGTTGTCCTCAAGGCTGCAGCATCTGACCCGCAAGAAGGCTCGGTAAGACCCATACAGCCTATCCATTCACCTGATGCAAGCTTGGGTACATATTTCTTCTTTTGCCCTTCGTTACCAAAGGTGAATATGTCGGCTGCGCACAGGTAGGTATGTGCACCGAGCGCAAGTAGACTCCCTCCATCCACACCGGCATGTCCCAAGGCCTCTCCTGCAAGGCAGCAAGTGACTATGTCAGCGCCTTGCCCACCCAGTTCCTCCGGGAAAGGTAGTCCCAATAGTCCCATGTCTGCAAGCTTGTTCCATATCTCGTAGCTGAATTCCCCTTTCAAGTCAGCCTCCTCGCAAAGGGGTGCTATTTCCTCCTTGCCGTATCTGTAAACAGTATCCCTGAACATCCTTTGCTCGTCGCTAAAGCTGAAATCCATCTCAACCTCCTGGATGTGTACTATCTCACTGGTTCAAAGTACTTTATGTCCATGATGGTACCCTTCTTTTCCGTGTTCCATACTGCCTTCACCTTCATTCCATTCTTTACGGTCTTCCTTACGTACTCGGGGTCGCTTAAGTCTATTCCACCAATCAGGTGCAGGAAATTGGTATCTGTCCCGTCCAGCTTTATGAGTGCCCCGATGTAAGGTGGTTTAACCGGTATAGCAAAGTACTCGTACTCGGTAAGTGCCCAGCACACTATGGTACCTTCTTGGGATACTTCTAGCCACTGATCCGTCTCCACGAAACACCTCGGGCAATACGACCTTGCAGGGACAAGCACCCTGTTGCATCTTGGACACCTGGTTGCGTATATCTTTTCTTCCTTTAGTCCTTCAAAAAAACGTGTCCAAGTGGGCCCCATGGCAAGTTCGTATGGAATGGCTACTTCGTCCTTTAGTATTGTATACTCCACCTTTCCTGAAACCATGGTATCACCTCCTGTCTGGCACTATCAGTCTATAGGTTCAAAATACTTTATATCCATCATGTGGCCTTTTTTCTCCTCGTTCCAGACAGCCTTTACCCTCTGGCCTTTCTTAATCTCAAGCCTATCGAGGGCCTTGCCGCCTACGAAATGCAGTAGATTGGAGTCAGTGTCATCAAGCCTTATAAGAGCAATGATAAATGGCGGCTTCATCTGCATGCCAAAGAACTCGCTTTCCCTGCTGTATGCCCATGAGACCACCTCTCCCTCCTGGGATACCTCTACCCAGTCATCAAGGTTCTCATGGCAACCAGGGCAGAATGGTCTTGCAGGCACGTATATCTTGGAGCATTTGTCGCACCTGGTACCGTAAATCTTTTCTTCCTTAAGTCCCTCGTAGAACCGGGTCCATACTGGCCCTGCAGCATAGCTGTGGGGAAGTCTTACAATATGCCTTAACGTGTTATAGTCCTTGGACATAATCACCTCCTACAGTTCCGAGCCCAAGATAAGGACTGCATTGTACTGGTCTACACCCCCCATTGCATGGGCAAAGGCCAGTTTTGCACCAGGTATCTGGTGATCCCCTGCTTGACCCGTTACCTGCAGAGCTGCCTCGCTGACCCTTATCAGGCCTGTTGCCCCGATGGGGTTCGTACACAATGTACCTCCAGAGGGATCGCAGGGTAGCTTACCATCCCTTGCAAAGGTACCTTTCAATGTCTCATCGCATGCCTTGCCAAAATCGCAGAAACCAAAGCATTCATAGAACAGCAGTTCCTGGAACGTGAACGGATTGTACACCTCTGCGACGTCGAGATCCTCAATGGGATTCGTTACACCGGCCATCCTGTAGGCCTCCCTGGAGGCCTGGATTGCACTCTGCCACACAACCTTGTCGCTGTCACCGAACCAGTACTCTTCCCCGCTATAGCCAACGCCTCTTATCCATGCAGGTTTTCTCCCCATTTGCTTCACCTTGTCCTCTGAGGCAAATAAAACTGCACATGCTCCGTCAGAATTGGGGCATACATCCCAGAGTCTCACTGGATATGTTATGATACGTGCGTTGTTCACCTCTTCCTCTGTAAGCTTTTTCTTGATGTGTGCGTACGGATTGTCAAAGGCATCACTGTGATGGTCAATGGTCAACCTGGTTGCGGCTGCTCTTATCTTATCCTCTGGTATGCCAAACCTCACAGACCACTCCTGTGACTGCATAGAGAATATACCGGGCGCTCCTGCTATGAAGTACCTCTGGTAAAAAGGCTCGAGCACCGTTGTCATTGTTGCCTGCGAATCACCCTCGTTCATCTTCTCAGAACCTACTACAAGCACGAGGTCTGCCATGCCGGAAGCCACCCAGTAATACCCAGTGATGGCAAGAGATGCACCTGTTGAGCCGCATGTCTCTGTCTTCATTATAGGCTTTCCCACGGAGCGGAGTACGTCCGCGAAGTAAAAATGCGTAAGAGCCACGCCCTCCATCATGGAAGGCATGGTGCCTGACACAACACCGTCGACATCGTCGGGACCAATACCGGTTGTATCAAAGAGAGCATCTACTGCTTCCTTTACAAGTTCAGGGTAAGAAACATCGAATCTCCTACCATGCCTTGTCTGACCTACGCCTATTATTGCTACTGGTCTACCCATAACCAACCTCCTAGCTACCTATGATAGCAACTGCATGGCATTGGCCTGCAAAACCATGTGTGCTGTGGGCAAGGGCTGTATTCACCTTTTTATCTACCTGCCTTTGGCCAGCTTCGCCCCTCACCTGCAGGAAGGCCTCAGCAAGCCTGTAAAGTCCCCTCGAGACATATGGGTTTGTGGCAAGCACTCCGCCCGACGGATTCACCGGTGTGTCTCCTTCCATTCCAGTCCTTGCGCTGTCTATCATTTCACCACCTTTGCCCTTGTCGCAAAGTCCCAGGCCCTCGTACCAGAGTAGTTCTTGGAAGGCATACGGCTCGCACATCTCTATCACGTCCAGATCTTTCATAGGGTCTTCAATGCCTGCCATGTTGTAAGCCATCCTTGCAGCGTTCTTCAGCTGGGTATCCAGGAGATCCCTGTCACCAAGGTAAAAGGTATCCATAGAAGAGCCATATCCCTTGAACCATACCGGCTTTGGCGTGAGCTTCTTGGCAACGTCCTCCCTTGCAAGAAGCATGGCAATGATACCTTCTGACTTGGGTGCGCATTCCATCTTTTTCAAGGGATCAAGCACAGGTTCGGATTCCAGTACATCCTCGACCTCGACCTTTTTCTTAACATGAGCATACGGGTTCCTGAGCGCGTTCTTGAGGTTCTTGACTACCACCTTTGCACACTGCTCCTCTGTTACACCATACCTTTCCATGTATTCCCTCATCTGCAGGGCAGCTGCAATGGTCTCGTTGAGACCTATCTGTCTTTGATAAAATGGATCCGTATAAAAGTATGTCACCATGTCGTCGTCGGGATTCTCTGATCCCTTGCACACGCCCAGAACAAGGGCGGTATCAAAACTGCCCGACATTATGCGCATCACGGCATAGATGAATGCAAACAGAGACTCCCCGTCCTGCCTAGATCCATTCTTAAGGAAAGCACCACCAGCATCCCAGTAGTATGAATTGGCACAGGACATGCCACCGTGGAACACGTCGGAAGAGGCGCTAATTACAGTTCCCACGTCCTCCCTCCGTATGCCTGCCTTGTCCAGAACCTCTTTCGTTGTGTGGAATACCTGGTCAAGGAAGTTCTCCTTTGACTCCCATCCGGGTGTCATGGCAACATCTACAATTCCTACCCTATAAGCCATAAGACCTCCTTTCTAGGACTTTGCTACCTGCCTATTATGTAACGGTATGGATCCACTTCGTTCCTGAGGATACTCAGCTCTTTGTCGGTTGGAGGTTTTGTCTCGGCCATCTTGGGTGCCTTGAGAAGCTCGAACCCACAATTATCCTGTATATCCTTGAAGGAATAACCCGGGTTTATCGAAACCACTCTCATACGCTTTGTCTCAGGTTCAAAGTCCATTACTCCCATGTTTGTGATTATCTTGTAAGGCCCAGCACCAAGTGGCAGGCCTGATTTTGCCCTGGAGTCCCCTCCCTCGAGCCAGCCCGGTGTGGTTATAAAGTCCACCTTTTCAACGAAGCGCCTCTTGTCCTGGGGTGTAATGACCATCATGCGCCAGCAGAAAGATGCAAAGTCATTGGCACCACCACTGCCGGGAAACCTGACCTTTGGTCTCTGGTGGTCAGGGCCTATGCGGGTTGAATTGAGGTTCCCGTACATGTCTATCTGTGCGCCACCTAAGAATGTATAATCAACGAACCCTCTGCAACAGGTCTCCATTATGTCACACATACCGCTTGCCATAACGGCCTTGTAAAATGTCCTGGAATCTCCAACGGATATGGGCATCTCTGGAAGCAGCGGGCTTACACCACCTGCCTCGAACATGATCACGAGGTTAGGAGAACCCGTCTTTTGCGCAAGCATGGCTGCTGCACAGGGAGCACCTGTTCCAACACCCACGGTTGCACCATCTTCGAGTTCCCTCGCGGCAACGGTTATCATCATCTCCATCACGTTGTAGTTAGTCATTGTTAACCTCCTTGTGAATAAGGAACTCCTTTGCCCTGAGCTCGTTCATCCTCTTGATGCCTCCATGCAACTCTATGTACTCAGCGTGGTCCTTGCAGTCATATATGTTTAGCTTCAGAAATTCTTTGAACGCATCTGGATCCCGTTCTGCCTTTAGCCATTCTTGAAGGTGCTCTTCGTCCGAGAAATACTCGTAAGGCATGTTTCCCGGGTATGCTCCGTAACGTACCTCACAAACCGCATCCACAAGGTAGAACGGAATGGATGTAAGTGATGGATCACGCCTTATCTCATCGTTTGATATAAGGCGCTCTGTTGTTATGATGAGCCTCTTTGTTGCCCTTGCAAGGTCCAGGTCTGATATGGTGATCCCCTTTATCCTTGAATTTCCGTATATGTCAGCCTCGTGCACGTGTATCACGGATACGTCAGGGTAAAGAGCAGGTTGAAGCATCAATCTTTTCCCGGTAAAGGGGCATTTAACGACCTTCCCAGCACTGTAATGAAAGGTGTCTGTGCCTAGAACGTTCCTGGTTGGTACAAAGGGAACACCCATGGCAGCTGCCTTTAGCCTTGCCGCAAGACTGTAGTTTGTCCATTCGGTGATTTCCACCTTGCCACTCTCCATGTACCTCCTAGCGCATGGGGAGAGCCCCCTTGCCTCGAGCCCTATTATGTAAGCAATATCCACCCTGTTGAAGACCTCACCGGCACTCAGCACCTCGAAATCGTGCGTGGATGTATGGCCTGCAAAGCCCATGTTCTTTCTGCCCTGCCGTACTATCTCGTGGCATGCTGCAATGGGTGTCCTTATGGCTCCAAAGCCACCTATTGCAAGGTAGTCTCCGTCATGCACAAACCTTGCTATGGCATCCTTAAGGCTCATCACCTTGTCCACCATCTTTCGCGATTTCTTGCGGAAGAATTCCCTTGCATTATCCGGATCAGGGTCGGTTAGCAACCTCCCTATTCCCTCTTCAATGACATCCACGGATGTATTCTCCTCCTTTCCTTTTTAATTTTACAACTCACCTGTCTTGCCATGGTCATGAAAGATCCCTTGGATACATTTCCTCTATTATGTCATGATATTTCTCCATTACAAAGTTACGTTTCACCTTTAAAGATGGGGTGAGCTCCCCTGTCTCCTCAGAAAAGGGCTCTTTTACTATTCTGTAGTATTTTATGGTCTCCACCCTTGCCAGATGAGAATTTCTTTCTTCCACGTGCCTGTTCACGATGGAGAGAAAGTCCTTCCTGTTCAGCAGCTCCTCGGGCGTATCGAATTTGAGACCCTCCTCCCTTGCAGTTCTATCTGCCTCCTCTAGGTTTATGTTGGCAAGGCCCACCAGGTATTTCTTCCTATCGCCAATGACTACGAACTGCTCGAAAAGGGGATCCTCCTTGAACAGGTTCTCGATGTTCTGCGGGGCTATGTTCTTTCCACCTGCAGTTATTATGAGATCCTTTTTCCTGTCTGTGACAAGTAGATAGCCCTCATCATCTAGGTAGCCTATGTCGCCAGTCTTCAGCCAGCCATCCTCTGTAAACGCTTCCCTTGTTTGTTCCGGCATCTTCCAGTAGCCCTTGAATACATTGCCACCTTTGACCAGTATCTCTCCGTCATCTGCTATCCTCACCTGGTTGCAGGGTAGAGGCTTACCCGCTGTACCAAACCTATAGTCGTTTATAGTGTTCAGACTTACAGGTGCCGTGGTCTCGGTCATTCCGTAGCCCTCTATCACGAATATGCCAGCGGCATTGAAGAAGTCTACTATCTCCCTGGCAATGGGTGCACCGGATGCTGTCATCCACCTGACCCTACCGCCAAGTGCCTCGCTCAATTTCTTGTAAACGAGCTCGTAGGCAACCCTGTGCTGTAACCCTAGTATCAAGGGTATGGGTTTCTTTCTCTCCTTGAGCTTGCTCACCCTTGCACCTACGTCCTTTGCCCAGTTAAACACGGCCTGCTTCCATTGAGGTTGTTCCCTGACCTGTGAGACTATCCTTGCATAGACCTTCTCGCATACCCTAGGAACTGCTAGGATTATGGTGGGCATCTTTGTCTCTATGTCCTCTACTATGGTATCAATATTCTGGGCATAGTGGGTTGTTATGCCCTTGTGCATGCCGTAGAGGTGACCTGCAACCCTCTCGTACACGTGGTTCAAGGGAAGGAACGGAACGGTCACATCGGTGTCATATGCAGGCACCACTGCATCAAGTCCATCGAAGACAGCAAGTACATTGCTGTGCGATATCATGGCACCCTTTGGAGGACCAGTAGTGCCCGAGGTGTATACTATGGTGGCGATTTCTTCCACTCCTATCTCATCAGTCAACCTATCGAACAACTCGGGCTTTATTTTTCCAAGGTCTCTGCCTAGAGTTTTTAACTCGTTCAGGCTCATGACAAAGTCATGCGACATGTCGCACGCCTCGGGGTCTATTACCACTATCTTTTCAAGAGAGGGACACTCGTCCTTTTTCTCCAAGGCCTTCTCCAGAGCTACGCTATCCTCGGCAATGTATACCTTTGACTCAGAGTTGCCGATTATGTATGCCACTTCTTCTGCTGGCAGGGTCACGTAGATTGGGACAGTACAGGCTCCTATACCCATTATTCCCATGTCCGACATGATCCACTCCAGCCTGTTCTGGCTTAGTATGGCAACCCTGTCACCCTTACGAACACCTAGTGAATAAAGCCCCAGGCCTATCTCCCTAGCGGAATCGTAATACTCTTTCCAGGTACAGCCATGCCATGTACCTCGGAGTCTTTTCTCAACTGCAAGTCGATCTCCATACTTCCTAGCCTGATCCCTGAAGATCTGGCCGATGTTCCTAGCCATTAAAAGACCTCCTGTGTTATCCCATCAGAGATAATCCTTAAATAGCATTTGTTGATTGACTTGTCAATCTGTTAGTTTATTTTTTAAATGCTCTTTGGATCAGACACATCTGCATTGCTCTACCCGGTGTATGGTACCGGGTTACAGGCCATCCTGGTCTACTTCTGTTTTATACCCATTATCTTTCTTGCCTCGTCAGGCGTTGCAGGTTCCCTACCAAGCGACCGTGCCAGATTCACTGCCCATTCCACCTCTTCATAGCTTCCCTTCGCCAGTTCGCCGTTTGGCATACGTATGTTGTCTTCAAGGCCTACCCTCATGTGTCCTCCAAGTATGCAGGACATGGCATTAGCAGGAAACTGCTCTATACCAACCGCACAGGTTGTAAAATTTGCATCTTCCGGAATGGCATTTACCATTGCCACCATGACCTCAGGCCTGAACTTCTGACCTCCTGCTACACCCCATACAAAATTAAAATTCATGGGATCAGAAAAAAACCCTTGCTTTGCTATGAGAAGTGTATTGTCTATTCCGCTTAAATCGTAGCATTCTATCTCAGGCTTTACATTGTTCTCTTCCATTGCCTTGCCAAAGTCTTGTAACATGGTGAATGTGTTTTCGAAGATGTAATCAATAAGTATCTGCCCTGTTTTCCTATCCATTATGCTAAAGTTCATAGTGTTGGTATTCAGAGATGCCATTGCAGGCTTGATCGCTACTATCTGGGCTATCCTTTGCTCAGGGGTCTTACCCATGCCTACTGCCGAGGTCAGGTTGACTATGAGTTCGGGTGTCTTATCCTTTATTGCATCGTGTGTTGCCTTTATCCTGTCAATCTCGTGAGTGGGCATGCCATTGTCGTCCCTGGCATGGACGTGTACCATCGCTGCACCAGCCTTGTAGCACTTGGCTGCCTCCTCGGCAAATTCCTCGGGTGTATATGGTACGGCGGGGTTTTGGTTCTTGAACGTTGCTGCACCAGCCAATGCAGCGCAGATAATAACCTTTTCCGATGTCTTGGCCATAATTCCCTCCTTATTTTAGTTTAATTTCCTTGCCCCATCTTTTGTACCTTGGAGCTTTCACTTCTTTCCCACCACAAAGTCAAAAGATTGCATTACACATCAGTGTTTCTTATACACTCGCAGATCATACCAACCTCTAACAACCTGGAAAAATAATACCCAATGCACTCACAGCGGCTCAAAATGGTCAATGTCAAGTATGGTGTTAGTAGTCTCCTTGGCAAAAACAGCCTTCACCCTCATACCCACGGTCACCTTGGATGGGTCTATCCCTTCCACTATGTGTGCAAAGGGAGTGTCGGCACCATCTAGCTTTATAAGCGCAAGCACGTAAGGGGCCTTCCTGGGCAGATGTTTATCATTATAACGTACTATGGTGAAATTGGTAATCACCCCTTCGTTTGAGAGTTCGACCCAATTATCATCTAGCCTTGACATACATCTCTCGCAGTATTCTCTTGGTGGAACAAAGACCTTTTTACACTTGTCACACCTTACTCCCAGTATCTTGTGTTCATCCCTTAGCGCAATAATAAACCTGGAGCCCACCCTTCCTGCAAAGTACTGGTTGGGCAGTGCCATCCTACCGAATTGTACATAGCAATGACTTGTATCTTCCTTATGAACGGCCATATTAAACTCCTCCTGTTACTCGTCAATCTCAAAGTACAAGAGATCCTTGTAGCTACCAACCCTTTTTTCTGCCCATACCGGTCTCACCCTCATTCCCGGTTTTATCCTATCGATATCCTCTTTCTTGATCTCATGGGCAAAGGCTTCCTCCTCGCTTGCACCATCCAGTACAATATACACACCTGCATAGGGGGTTTCTCTGACCTCTCCGGTAAGTGGGTCAGGACTTGCGTAATAAACATCATCAATGAGGGTTACCGTGCCTTTTGGACCGAGTTCAACAAAATCCGTGCACCTTACCCTGCATAACGCACATATCTCCCTGGGGGGTATCTGGGTCCTTCCACATACTGGACATTTCGTGGCATAAAACTTCTTTTCCTTTAGACCATCAAACCACTTTCCCATCACCGGACCTGTTGCAAAGCGCTGATCAATGGATGGCAAGCACTTAAGGGATATCAGTTCCTCGGCCCCCTCTATAACACCTACCTTGAACCTCTCAAACATACCGGCTGAGAGTGCTGCTGCTCCCATGTCACCTTCTATCTTGACCTTCCCAGAGGTAAACGCAGCCGTGCCATCTATCAGGCCAAGGTTCAAACCAACAAAAACCTTTGCATCCATCTGCATGGTAACCGTACAATTAGGATCCAGCCCCTCTTTTACAGAGCAGTAACCATCTTTTACGATTACGCTCCACTTTCCACCGCCTTCTCCAGTGATATCGTAACCAATCACAATATCAATGCCTTCTGCTTTGTCTGCCCTGAAGCGTTCCACAACAGTATCTATTATGTCTTTCGAAGTAACATCCTTTGCAGGAGGCGTGTACTTCGTAAATAGCTTTGGCAGAATGTTAGTAAGCAGACCTATATCACCATCCACCTTTATCTTGCCTGAAGAAAATGCCTCGCCTGCATCGATCTTTCCCAGAGTAACGCCTATAAACGTTTCTGGATCGGTGATTATGGTAACAGAACACCCCTTGAGATTACCTTCGACCTTTTCAACCCTGAGCTCTTTATCCTTCACGCTGACCTGCCATTTGCCTCCGTCTTCTCCCGCGATGTCATAGCAAAATATTGCATCAACGCCCTCGGCACCCTCAGGACGAAAACGATCTTCCATGCTGTTGAATATGTCTTCTAATTTACTTCCATAGTATTCTGTCATGGCCACCTCCTACCAGTTCAGGTCTTTCTCTAGCATTATCAAGACAGTCCAAAATGTACCGCCGAACCCCGAAGCAAGGGCATGCCTGACATTCCTCTCCAGCTGGTGTTCCCCAGCATCTCCCCTTATCTGGAGTGCAGCCTCGGCAGGTCTCAGCATGGCAGTTGCACCAATCGGGTTAGTGGCTGTAACCCCACCAGATGGATTTACAGGGAGTTTCCCGTCTAGGTCAAACTCGCCCTCTTCGAGCATCTTTATGTGCTCATCACCCTTAAGCAACAAAAACTCCCTAAGCCAGTCAAGACCCCACCAGGCAGAGGGATCGTACATCTCGAACACGTCAAAGTATTCCACTGGATCCTTAATGCCATTCCTCTCGAAGAGCTTTCTCGCTGCGTACCTTTGCGTCATCTCGGGCTTTTTAAAGCCAAATAGGTTTGGAAGGGTCTCTTCCCTGTGTACTGTTATATGATCCCTTATCCACACAGGGGGATGGTGTTTACAAAGTTTCTTAGCCTTCTCTTCAGATGCAAATACCATTACGCAGGCCCCGTCGCTCTGGGAGCACATGTGTATCAATCTCAACTCGCCGACCAGTTTAGGTGAAGTATTCATAAGATCATCCATCTGGTCATATTCTAGCCCAAATCTCCGGTGTGCCCTAGGGTTGAGACATGCGTGCTTATCCATCATAATCCTGTACTTCATGGCCGCCCTCTTTGCCCTATCCTCCCCAAATTCCTCAATCATTTCTTGTGCAGTGGTACCAGTGAGTGCACCAGTCTGCAGGTGGCGGAACCAAAGGGGATCTGCCATGTTGGTGATACCACCCGTGGTGTGGCCTTCCTGAAGCTTTTCAAGTCCAACGGCAAGGATGACATCGTACATCCCTGATGCAACAAGGTTGTCCGCAGCACACACAAGGCTTGCTCCTGTGGTACCACCCGTGGTTATCCTTATCTCTTCCTTTCCATAGGCACCTGTACCTATCTCGTGCCACAGGTCAGGCTGATAAACCATTTCGAACAACTCCATATTTCCATGCATCACGCAATCCACGTCGTCCATTGTTATCCTGGCATCGTCAAGTGCGCGCCTAACCGCCTCGTTTACCATCTCGGCCTGGTTCTGGTGTTCCTTATGGCTGGAATACTCTGTCTGACCAATACCTATAATTGCAACGTTCCTGTTCTTTTTCTTGTTAGCCATGATAACCTCCCCTATATCTCCAGCACTAGGACAGTATGGAACTGGCCTGCACCACCCGTTGTACCGTGTGCCAAAGCCCTCTTCACATCGGCAGCCTGGTGTTCACCTGCTTCTCTCTTCAGCTGAAGAACGGCCTCTGCCGCCCTGTAAAGCCCACCAAGCATTATGGGATTGCCGGCCAGCATACCTCCTGAAAGGTTAACGTTATACGTGGCGGGGCCGTTTTCTTCTATGAACCTGGCTCCTTGGCCCTCATCGCAAAGGCCTAGGCCCTCCAGCCACATGGGCTGTTGGTATGCATATGCATCCATGATCTCCACGAGATCGATGGCCTTCTTCGGATCCTTTATACCCGCACGCCTGAATGCATTTGCAGCTGCCTTCTTCAGGGCAAAATTGCTTGAAAGATCCCTGTCACCCAAGAAATAACTATCCATGCAGTTTGCAAAACCTGTTATCCATACGGGAGTATCCGTGAATTCCCTTGCCCTTTCCTCGGACGCAAGGAGCATACCCACTGCTCCGTCGGATACAGGGTAGGCATGCAGTCTCCTTATCGGGTCACATAACATGGGTGATGCCATTACCTCTCCCTTTTCCACAAGTTCGGTCGCATTTGCATAGGGATTTCTTGATGCCCACTGTCTTGCCCTCACCACCACGTCAGCGAGATGCTCATCACCAATCCCGGATTTATGCATGTATTCCCTAGCTTGCAATGCTGCTACATTGGTAAAATCAAGCCCTATTGGCCTACCGTAAAATGGATCATACCCCAGATTGGTACACATATTCCTGCTCTCGGGCTGCGATTCCTTACAGTGCCCTGCCAGGTACACAAGGTCTTCATGGCCCGAGAGAATTATGGACATGGCATAACCAACCGCGTTCAAACCCTCCTGGGCTATCTTTTCTTCCTCCCTGTAATGGGCGCCCAGGACATCCGTAACACCGTTATCAGATATGGTACGTGCGTCGAACACGTCGTCAGAGCAGGACACAACGCTCCTTACCCCTCTTTGCTCTGAGAAATCCATGCCTGTCTTGGTCTGGATCTCCTCAAGTATGTCCAGAAGCATACCTTGGAAACGCTTGTACCAGATATCCGATTCGTTTTTGTGCTGGGCCACAGCACATATGGCAACTCTTTTCATAAAGGACACTTACCTCCTTTGAAGTTATTTTCTTGACAAATAACAACTCAGCCCCTTAACAGGACCTTTTGTGCCTTGGCATAGCAATTCCAGAAATTACCCTTCTTAATTGCCCTTATTATCTCATCTTTCTCCTTGTGGCATTCCATCTCTATCCATGCCCTTCCACAGGCATTACGGGTATGTGCATCATCAGACGCCAGCTTAGGATAATCTATCTCTGGTATATCAAACTGGGGAGTGTGGAAACCATGGTCTGTAACCTCTACAACATCTATTGGATACTCCTTGCAAACTGCCTTAATGCATTCCATGGTTTGTCTTATGTTCAGGTCGTAGTCCTGGGGATGATTGAACACATGAAGAACCTCTTTGTCGCCCTCTATCCTGTTAACGTGGACATAGCCGAAAGATGTAAACACGGTAAGCTCTATACCGTAAAACACTATCATGTCCGTCTTTATCTCCTCTATAGCCTGCCTGTAACTAGGCTTCAAAAGATGGTCATGATCGGTTATTGCAATGAAATCGTAGCCAAGCCTAGAATACAGGTCCGCTACCTGCTGTGGAGTCATTTCCCCGTCGGAATAAGTGGTATGTATGTGTAATTGCCCTTTTAGATGCATATTACCCCCGCCTTATATCTCCTATTGATTGATCTATCAATCTATTTTTCCAATAGCCAAGCAGTTTAAAACCCTCACTCTAGCATTAGTATACAGGTTGATCCTGGTCCACGCTTCATCAAGATCTCTTCCCTGACACAAGGCCTAGCCCCTTGCCCCCTGCAAGAAAACCTGTATTATTGCATTAATGGCCCTATTCTTTCGGCTTTTATTAAGGGGTTCTTTGCCAAGCACAAGTATGGATATAAAGGCCTCTATCTCCCCGAAGAAAATGTAGGTCAAGTAATGGGGTTTTATGTCTTTGCGAAGAAAACCCGAATCCTGGCCCTGCTTCATGATTTCCTCGCAAAGCGCAAAGAACCTCTTGAATTTCTCCAGCCCCCTAGACGTACGGTATATGGAACTCCTAGACACCTCGGTTACAAAGATAGAAATTAGGTCGGGATTGTCCTGGTATGTGTCAAAGAAAAACTCTACTACCTTTACTAGCTTCTTTGGAAAATCATCTGTAGATGATTTTTGCTCCTCAAGTACCCCGTACAAGGCCTTCCACCACATGTTTACGATCGTATCAAAAAGCACCTCCTTGCTTCCAAAGTAATGGTATACAAGACCATATGAGACACCAGCCTTTCTAGCAACATCTGCCATCCTAGTCTTGGAATAGCCATAGTTGCGAAATACCTCTAATGCCGCCTTTATTATAGTTTCTTGTTTTTCATTATTTGCCATATAGACTTGATACCAGATTTTGATTGACATGTCAATTGCCAAAGGTGTCAAACATCGTCAAGAAGTCAATCACGCAGAAAGATTTAGTGATAACAAGATATTGTATATCTCATTGACCAGGGGACGATCTGTTCTGGTTTAAGTTATTGCATAAGTAACTCATACTGTACTATATGTTTTGCTTTGGATGTATCTAGTAAAAACACGGATAAATGAGCATGAGAGACGTTACAAATGGCTGTAAAATAAGTATAGACAAGGAAGGACGTTGGTTTTACGACAAGAGGCAGATCACTCATCCAGCAGTGCTAGAAACCTTTTATAATGCACTGGAAAAGGATGCAGAAGGCAGGTACAGGATCGTATTGGGTGATGAGTTCTGTTACATTGATGTAGAAGACACCCCCTTCGTAGTTCAATCCGTATCCAGAAGGGATAACGGGGAGTACGAAATCTTCCTCAACAATGGGAAATGCGAGGCCCTGGATCCCAATAGCCTGAGGATCGGGAAAAATAACGTGCTCTATGCAAGGCTTTCCAACGGGATGAACGTAAGGTTCAGCAGAAAAGCTTATTATAGCCTTGCGCTCGACATGGAGCAGATGGAAAATGGCGATATTGTCCTGTCCTCAGGGGGCAAGTCCTACATCATATATTCAAACAAGTCACCAGCCAGATAATCCAGCACATACCATGACCTGTTGCATGGCCACGAGAAATATGTTATAAGAAAATCTCTCTATAGAGAACACTTATCTGTTGCCTGTGGTATCCATGCTTAAAGGATTGTCCTAGGCCAGTATTATGCAGTTTTTTACAAGGGGGCTTCAATGTTGAAACTCATAGCCAGATTGATAAAGGTCCTTAACTCCGAGAGTGATCCAGCCCAAATAAGTCTGGCCTTGTGTCTATCCATGATTGTAGGGTTTACGCCTACCTATAGCCTACACAATATTTTCATATTTCTCATCGTACTGGTATTAAGGGTTAATCTTTCAGCCTTTATCCTGGGCTATGTCCTATTCTCAGCCCTAGGTTTCATACTGGACCCAGCCTTTAACTTTATAGGCCTTAAGCTCCTGACATCAACTACCCTAAGGGGGCTGTGGGACTGGATGTATAATATCACCATATTAAGGGTGGAAAGGTTTAACAACAGCGTTGTATTGGGAAGCCTGGTTGTATCCCTGCTACTATTTATACCCCTTTACAAGGTTATAAACGTTGGAATCCTAAGGTATCGCGACCATGCGCTCAAGTGGATACAAAAGACAAGGCTGGCAAAGATCATAAAGGCAAGCAAGTTTTTCAAGGTGTACAGGTCGATATCCAGTCTGAGGGCAAGCCAATGAAACAACTACGTCATTGGATAAGATTAAAAGGCCTTGTTGCCTTCGTCGTGTTAGCCCTTGCATTTCTTGGTCTGTGGTACGTGTTTGTGGATAACCTTATCAAGTACTCGATAGAGAAACTAGGCACACGAGCCCTTGGTGCAAAGGTTGAGCTGGAAAAGGCAGACCTCACGCTATATCCCCTGGGAATCTCTCTTGTTGGGCTTAAGGCAACCAATCCAGATAAACCCATGGAAAATGCAGTTGAGATAGGCAAGGCATGTTTTACCATTGACACGTCCAACCTGTTCCTCCACAGGACTATCATTGATGACATGAGCCTTGAAACCGTAAGGCTAGGGACCCCGAGGAAAACCTCTGGGGCAATATCCAGGCACAGGAAAGTACGCAAGGCGGCGGCCAAGAAAGAGAAGAGACATGGGTTAGTTACTACTCTCCTACCTGGTCATGGTTTTCTCAAGCCACCCAGTGTCGAGCAGATCTTAGAGAACGAAAACCTAGAGACAACGGCCCTCATTCACTCCATAGAGTCAGACATAGCAAAGGAGAAGAAGCTATGGAAGGAAAGGTTAAAATCCCTGCCATCGCACAAAAAGATAGAAGAATACAGGAAACGTATAAAGAGAATACAGTCGTCAACGAAAAATGGTAATATAAACAACATCCTTGCAAATCTACAGGAGATACAAGCACTTAAACAGGATATTATCCACGATATATCCAACACGCGCAGGACTCTAACCGCCTTTGACAAGGACTATACAAGACTGAAGTCGCGTACAGTCGAACTGAACAGGGCCATCTCTAGCGATGCAACTAGGCTAAGCAAGAAATACAGCCTCTCTGCCCAGGGGCTTTCACACGTGACCCAGACCTTAATAGGCCCCAAGGTCTATACATGGGGGGCATGGTGCATAAAATGGTACAAGAGGCTGCAGCCCTTGCTTCAACGCAACAAGAGACATGAAAACGGTGTAGAACTTGTCAAGCCAGTTAGAATTAATGGCATTGACGTGCATTTTAAGGAGAATAATCCCCTACCTGACTTTCTCATAAGGCATGCATCAGTCTCTGTAAATACCAGTGCAGGTACAGTAGCTGGTGAAATCAGGGACATCACCCCTGATCAAGATATACTAGGTCGTCCACTTGTATTTACCTTCACGGGTAGGCAGCTTAGAGGTGTGAACTCCGTGAGATTGCATGGTGTATTAGACCACATATCACCTGCAAACACAAGTGATAGAATGGATTTCAGTCTCAAGGGCCTTCAAATAAGGGGCATGGCCCTATCAGACAGCAAGGACTTGCCGGTTATAATAAAGACAGGTCTCATAGATATGAAAGGCAAAGTGTCCTTGAAAGGAGAAAGACTAGAGGCCAATGTTATTGCAAGACTCAGTTCTGCACGTATTGAAACCACAGGTTCTAGCAAGGGGTCCTTTTTACAGCAGGCCATATGCTCGTCACTATCAAGTATAAAGGGTTTCTGGGTTAAAATAAATCTCAAAGGCACATTAAATAATTATAAAACGAGCATTAGTTCAAACCTAGACAAAGTTCTTGCATCTTCCATAAGGAATGCGGCAGCTAACCAGTTCCAATTACTCAGGAAAAATTTATACTCGGCCATAATCAATCGTACGGGTGGCCAGATCCAAGAGATAAACACGGGCCTTAAGGACATGCTCGGCACAAGGTCCATAATAACGCAGAGGATGGGCAATCTGACGGCTATTTTAAATGGCATGCCCCAAGGGACCATCAACAATGGAAACCTGCTTCCATTCCAAAGATAATCACCTAAATATTTTGCACTGTCCATATATTTCTGTTAAACATCCATAATCATGAACAACTATGATATTGATAAGGTCTTCTCTATACTTGAAGAAGAGGTCTCTTTTCTCAAAGTACCCATTGTTGGCAGGGTTGCCGAGGAAAAAGACCCGTTCAAGGTCTTGATATCCACTATGCTGAGTCTTCGGACAAAGGACAGGGTTACTGAAGAAGCAACGAAAAAACTGTTTTCTATTGCCGCGGATCTTGAAGAGATGACAGCACTTGATGTACACATCATAGAAGAAGCCATATATCCCGTGGGTTTCTACAAGACAAAGGCTCGCAATATAAAAAAGGTATCAGAGATAATACTAGAGAAATACGATGGCAAGGTACCAAATACCATGGAAGGCCTACTTGGCCTTCCGGGTGTAGGCAGAAAAACGGCAAACTTGGTAATAACCCTCGGTTTCGACGCCATGGGCATATGTGTTGACACGCATGTCATGAGGATAACAAACAGGTGGGGCTATGTATCCACCAAGAATCCTCTAGAGACCGAGATGAAACTTCGTGAAATTTTGCCGCAAAGGTACTGGAAAAGGATAAACGACCTACTGGTCCCCTATGGGCAAAACCTATGTACCCCTGTGAGCCCTTTCTGCTCAAGGTGCAGGTTACGACCTTATTGCGACAGGGTTGGCGTTAAATCAAGCAGATAGAAAACCCTTAGGGATGTTATACTGCTAACATTGCTCCAAGATTGACCTGAAATAAGAGATGTGATACTCAAGACTTATTGTGAAAATTAGCAAGGGTGACCGGGCCAGGATAATTGTACGTTCCTTCTTTATACAAGGGGCATGGAATTTCAAAGGCATGCAGAACATAGGCTTTGTATATGCCATCTTGCCTGGTCTAAGGGCAATACATGGCAATAATTATGAATCTTTTAAGAACGCCTTAAAAAGGTATTTCACTTTCTTTAACACCCAACCTTACATGGCCCCAACCATAATGGGGGCGTGTCTCCATCACGAGGCGAAGGGTGATGCACACAGGGTAGAAGAACTCCAACGTACTATGGAAAGCTCGCTTGCTGCCATAGGTGATACATTCTTCTGGCAGGATCTAAAGCCAATAGCATCTTTATTATCCTTGATCTCTGTAATGCTTGGCCATATCTGGGGCATAGCCCTTGCTTTTATTGCCTTTAACGTAATGCATATATGGACAATGATTAACGGTTTTGAACTTGCACTCAAGGATGGGATACAGGGGGTTCTGAAACTGGGAAGGAAAGTGTCAGCGGAGAAGAGTGCAAGTATTAGTTACATTATCCCATTCCTTGTGGGCTCTTCAATCGTGTTAATATCTGTATATGCAGAAGGGATAATACCCTCGCCATGGCTATGGTTATGCTTTTTTGCATTCCTGATTTTACAGTTGACAAGGGTCAATTCATTTTTGGTGTTTTACGGTATGTCAATCATAATACTATCTCTATCGGTACTGGCATGAAGGAAGGCAAGGTTACAATACAGAATGAGCTTGGACTGCATGCACGTGCGGCAGCAACGTTTGCCAAGCAGGCCGAGAAGTTTAACGCAGATGTCAAGGTCATAAAGAACGGTGTTGAGGTAAATGGCAAAAGCATAATGGAACTGCTTACGCTTGCAGCGCCAAAGGGAACAGAAATTATTATCAAGACCCATGGACTGGACGAGGCCAATGCACTTGAATTTCTCTGTACACTTGTCAAGAACGGCTTTGGGGAAGACAAATGAAAAATAATTTCAGGCTACTTAATGGTATACCTGCTTCCGCAGGGATAGCCATCGGCAAGGCCGTTCTGCTTGACAGGAGGAAGATAGACAAGTTTCCTAGGATCCGTATACCTGAGAGACTAGTGGAGGAGGAGATAAGACGATTCGAGAATGCAGTGGAGTCCTCCTACGACCAGGTCAAGAAGGCAAAGGAAAAGCTGGAAGAACAGGACGTAATAAAGGAACACTCATTCATACTTGAGACACACCTCATGATGCTGAAGGACCCTGTTTTCACGGGCAGGGTTAAAGACCTTATCAAGATGCAGTTAATCAATGCCGAGTGGGCGTTAAAGATTGCACTCATGGAGATAGAAGAAAGCTTTGAAAGAATAGGAGACGAGTATATAAAAAGCAGGGCAGCTGATACTTCTTTTGTTGGTGACAGGATACTCAGAAATCTCACAGGAAAGGAGGTGGGCCATTTCCATATCCCTGAGAATACAATCATAGTTGCCCACGACCTTTCCCCAGCAGATACTGCCATGCTGAACAAGGAAAGGGTACTAGGCTTTGTAACTGACATAGGTGGCCTCACATCACACACTGCCATCATAGCAAGGTCCCTGGAGATACCGGCAGTTGTGGGACTGGAGACCGCATCTTCCACCATAAGCCCGGGCGCATTATTGATACTGGATGGGATTACCGGCACAGTGATCGTAAATCCCTCTGAAAACCAGGTTGAAGACTACAGACACAGGGCAGAGTCCTACCTTACGTTCGAGCTGAAGATAAAGGAAAAGGCAAAGGAACCCGCTGTCACCCTGGATGGTCATCATGTGAACGTGGAAGGCAACCTCGAATTCAAAGAGGAAGTTCATTCCGTGCTAGATCATGGGGCTGAGGGAATAGGGCTTTACAGGACAGAATTTATCTACCTTAACAGGGATGACATACCCAGCGAGGAAGACCACTTCGAGGCCTATCGTACCGTGGTAGAGGCTGTTACTCCCTACAATACTATTATAAGGACCCTGGATCTGGGGGGTGACAAGTTTTATTCCGTCATGGGAAACCTCCAGCAGGAGTTAAACCCTGCAATGGGTCTGAGAGCCATACGGTTTTGCCTGAAGGAAGTCAACATATTCAAATCACAGTTGAGGGGCATACTCAGGGCCAGCTACTATGGTAAGGCATCCATCATGTTCCCGATGATATCAGGATTCGAAGAACTGGACAGGGCAAAAGAGATACTGGAAGAGGTGAAACACGAGCTCAGGCAACAGGACATCGGTTTCGACGAAAACATAAAGGTGGGGATCATGATAGAAATACCATCAGCAGCTATAATCTCAGACATCCTTGCCAAGGAGGTAGACTTTTTCAGCATAGGCACCAATGACCTGATACAGTATGCAATAGCAATAGACAGGAGGAACGAGTACGTGGACTACCTCTACGAACCATTACACCCTGCAGTATTGCGCCTGATAAAGTACACCATTGACGCAGCACACAAGGAAGGTATACCCGTAGGCATGTGCGGCGAGATGGCTGGAAGGTCCATATATACCCCTATTTTGCTCGGCCTAGGCATAGACAGCCTCTCAACAAACGCACTCGCCATACCTCATGTGAAAAACATAGCAAGAAGAATAAACTTTCAAAGATGTAGGGAGATCACCCGTCACCTCCTTGACATGAGAACAGCAAACGAGGTGCGAGAATTCATGAATAACGAGGTAAAGAGTTCCCCGGAGTTATGCAATGTACTGGAAACAGACCAAGATCTTTAATAAGACAGAAGGTACTGTTGTAGATATAGACGGCCCAACTGTAATCGTCGAGATTGATAGGAAAGGGGCCTGTCGCGGTTGTCAGGCAGAAGGGATCTGCCACGCCTTTACCAGTCCTGTCATGAAAGTAAGGCTACCAAGGCCTTCCTTTCCATTGAAAGTGGGAGACAAAGCCATAATTGCAATACAACCCACTTCCCTGGTATGGGCAAGCATTGTGACATACATCATACCAGTTGTGGCAATCTTCTTTGCCATTGGCATAACCCGCCAATGCGGTTTAAGCGTGGGTTTCCAGGCAATAAGTGCTGTCCTTGCGTTCCTTGCAAGCCTTCCCATTGTAAGAAGGATAGGGAGCTCTTTTGAGGGTCCCATGATACTAGAGAAAAATAACCCATGAAAGGCAAGAATACGCCAAGGGTTCTATGCCAGAACAGGAAGGCAAGGCACGATTATACCATATCAGAGACCATAGAAGCAGGCATAGTCCTCACAGGACCAGAGGTAAAATCCCTCAGGAACGGCGGAGGAAACCTGAAGGATAGCTATGCTGTAATAAAAGGTGGAGAGGCCTATATAAACAACATGCACATCTCTGCCTACGACAAGGCAGGCATGCATAATATGGATCCAACGAGGCCAAGGAAACTCCTCTTGCACAAGAGGGAGATAGAGAAGCTGTCTAGCAAGGTAAAGGAAAAGGGCCTCACCCTGATCCCTACCAGCGTCTACCTCAAGGGCTCCTTGATAAAGGTAGAGCTCGGACTTGCAAAGGGCAGAAAGAGCTATGACAAAAAGCAGGCAATAAAGGAAAGGGATGTGTTGCGAGAGATGGAACGGGAGGTTCGAAAAAGGTGATAAGAGAACACGATGTAGACATGGAGTTACTTTTGAGGCAGGCCCTGAAGAACGGAGGTGACTTTTCCGAGATCTACATGGAGAGTACTACAGGGACCACGATAATCTCCGAAGGCAGACGTATTGAGAGGTACATGGAAACAAGGGAGTCAGGCATAGGGTTAAGGGTTGTTGTAGGCGATAGGCAGGCATACGCATACACGAACGATCCTAGATCTGTATACGATCTTGCAGATACAGTCGCATCGGCAATAAAGGGCGAGGTTTACCAGAATGACATCGCTCTCAAGGCAAGGCCTTCCCGGGTCTTCTCAAGGGTGATCAAAAGGCCCGGCGATGTATCTTCACAGGAGAAGATTGCAAAGATCAGCCAGGCCGAGCAGAAATCCTGGGGTATGGATGGCAGTGTCGTCCAGGTAAGGATTATGTATGCCGACCAGGTAAAACAAGTATTGATCGCAAACTCCATGGGTTTTATAGCACGGGACACAAGGGATTCCATACTCTTCTACGTCCAGGGGGTCGTATCAAGGGACGGTATTATAGAGACCGGCTACGAACCTGTTGGAGGTTCAAGGGGCATTGAACTCCTTGATGAGGTAGTTCCCGAGGAAATAGCCGCTAGAGCCATCGGAAGGGCGCTTACAGCAGTATCTGCTAGAAAGGCACCTGCAGGCCTTATGCCCGTGGTACTATCGAGCGAGGCCGGAGGAACCATGGTCCACGAGGCCATAGGCCATGGCCTCGAGGCTGACCTTGCCGGCGAGGGACTCTCAGTGTACTCAAACCGCATGGGAGAAAAGGTGGCGTCGGAATCTATAACCGTAGTTGACGATGCAACGATAGAAGGGGCAAGGGGGAGCTTCGGGTATGACGACGAGGCTACGCCATCCCAGAGGACCGTGCTAGTAGAGAATGGCATATTGAAGGGTTATATGACAGATCTTATAACATCATCTAAGTATGGTTTCACTCAAACTGGCAACGGCAGGAGGCAATCATACAGGCACAGACCAATCCCTAGGATGACCAATACCATGATCGAGCCTGGCACCATGAACCCTGATGACATAGTAAAAAAGGTGAGCAAGGGTATATTTGTCAAGAAGATGGGTGGAGGCCAGGTAAATACAGTAAACGGGGACTTCGTATTCGAGATATCAGAGGGTTACCTCATTGAAAACGGCCAGATCTCAGAACCAATAAGGGGTGCCACACTGATAGGCAATGGTCCAAGAATACTGAGCTCTATCAGAGACGTGGGGAATGACCTGGGCTTTGGCATAGGTACATGCGGAAAGGATGGCCAGGGGGTACCGGTATCGGACGCCCAGCCAACCCTCTTAATACCAGAGATAACCATAGGAGGAAAAATACAGGAGGATTGAGCATGAAGAAAATTATTGTGTTAACCCTTATAAGCGCCATAATACAGGGCTGTGCCTTTGTGTCCATGGACTTGAAGGGCCTCATGAGCCTCCCCCCCTTGGAGGAGAAGAAAATCTTACACGGTTCAAGGGATAAAATCCTCGTACTGGAAGTCCTTGGTCCCATAACCATTACCTCGGGAGAGAGCAGGTTCCTGCCTTCCGAGGGTACACTCGAAAGATTGGATGCAGTACTTGCAAAGGCAAGGAAGGATTCATCGATAAAGGGCATAATACTAAAAATAGATTCACCGGGTGGAGGGCTTACTGCATCTGACCTCGTGTACAGGGAAATCATGGAGTTCAAGAAGTCAAGGGGAATCCCCGTCGTCAGCGTGATAGTGGGTGAGGGAACATCGGGTGCATACATGGCGGCTCTGGCCGGTGATAAGATAGTGGCCTTGCCTTCTTCTATAGTCGGTAACATAGGTGTGCTGCTACCATCGGTAAGTCTGGCAGGACTGATGGACAAGCTAGGTATAAAAAACCAGACCATAACGTCTGGCAGGTTTAAGGACACGGGCAATCCGTTGAGAAATATGACAGACAAGGACAGGGACATACTCAGATCCATAGTTATGGACTTCTACAATAATTTCCTAAAGCGTGTCGAACACAGGAGACCACTTACAAAACACGATATTGAGGTAGTAAAGGACGGAAGGGTAATGACAGCATCACAGGCCCTTAAATATCACCTGATTGACGAGGTAGGCTACTTCAATGATGCGCTGGACATGGTGGAGAATATGGCAAATGCTAAAGGGGCTACTGTCGTGGTCTACAGGCGAAGTGGTGAGAAGACAGGAGGATTTTATTCCTGGCCTTGATCTACAGAACATTGAGTAAGTGAACAGGAATATCCGCGTAGCAACGATTGCCTTGTATATCTCCATGGCCGTTGTATTGCATTGGATGGAGAACTTTATCCCTAGGCCTGCGCCTTTCATACGTCTCGGGCTTGCGAATATTTTCACCCTGTGCGCAATATACCAGTTTGGTGGTTGGTGGGGCCTTGTAGTGGTTATATCAAGGGTAATAGTTGCAAGTCTTGTCTCAGGAAGCATACTCACACCAAGTTTCATCCTCTCCATGAGTGGCGGTACAGCCGCAGGTATTGTCATGTGGCTGATGCCAAAAAGGTGGTTCTCACTTGTCGGAGTGAGCGTTGCAGGAGCTACAGCCCACATGTCAACACAGATAATGGTGGCGTCATATCTTATTGTAAAACATGCATCACTATTGAACCTGATACCACTTTTTATATTAATCTCTATACTTACGGGTATACTCAACGGCTACCTGGCAGGCATCGTACTATCTGTATCTGGACCTCATGCTGAGGTCCAAAGGTTCCGATGAATAACTGAGAAAGGCATACTAGGTAGAAATCATGGTAAGTATCATACCCACCGGAGGCATGGAGATTACGGATCAAGGAAGGCTAAGGGCCCACCTAGGTTCATGCGTTGGTGTTGCCCTTTGGGACAGGAAAGCCAGGATTGGTGGTCTAATGCATATACTCCTTCCAGAGCCAGTATCAAGAATACCGGAGGCAGACAGTGGTTATTATGCCACTGAAGGACTACCCATATTTATAGCTGGCATGCTGGACAAAGCAACAAGAGCGAGAAACATAGAGGCAACCATTGCCGGTGGAGCCCTCATTGGCGATCCATCCACGGCGGATCTCGAAATGAACATAGGTGGACGCATATCAGACATGTGCATAGACATACTGAAACTAAATGGTATACCCATAAAAAAGGTTGAGGTCGGAGGGTATTTTCCCACGGTTTTAACGCTGGATGTACCATCGGGCAATGTTACAATCGAGCCCGTTGTGAAGATAAATGGGCACAACCTCGACAAGACCATAAGACCACTTACAAAAGAAGACATATCAAACACCATTGAGAAGATACGATCCATCCCTCAGGTAGCACTAAAGGTTATAAACATGCTGTCTGATGGCGTATACAATCCCACCGAGATAGCAAACGAGATCAAGAAGGAACAGACCCTAACTGCACGTGTACTCAGACTATGCAATTCTTCCTACATGGGCCTATTGAGGCAAGTCAGCTCCATAGAGGAGGCACTTCTTTACCTGGGGAGTAAAACAATCTTACAGATAGTTATAACAGCCATATTCATGGATGTATATTCAAGAGTACCAACTGGGTATTCTCTGTGCAAAGGAGGCATGTACGAGCATGCACTAGGTACTGCTAGGCTTGCAGAAAAACTGGCGGACATGACCACATTGTCAAGGCCTGACATAGCATATACCGCCGGATTGCTACACGACATAGGAAAGGTAGTATTAGACCAGCATATAGCAACCATAAGGCCCTTGTTCTACAGAGACATCACATCAGGGGGCAGGGATTCCACTAGCGTTGAAAAGGAGCTGCTTGGCATAGACCATACCAAGGCAGGTGAACTGCTCGGCATGGCCTGGGGTATCCCTGACACGCTTGTCGAATGTATCATACACCACCACGAGCCCGGTCGTTCAAAGACAAGCAAGAACCTCGTACATGCAGTGTATCTGGCTGACTTCATCATGAACAAGTACAGACCAGACTTAGAGATAGACTACGTTGACCCTGCACCCTTAAAGCAAAGCCTTGACCTGCTTGGCTTTAAGGTATCGGACCTCCCAGAGCTGATAAACCTCGTTAAGGACATTTACTAGTACTATAACGCTAAACCTCAACTATAAGACGATTATTACCTTTTTCTCCTCTGGAAACTTATGGTAACTGGTATGCCTTCAAGGCCCAAGGCCTTTTTCATATGCGACGACAGGTATCTGGTGTAAGAGCCTGGGACGGCCTCAGGAAAATTCGTGTATATCCTGAACCTTGGGGGCATCTTATCGACCTGGGTTGCATAGTAGAACTTTAAAGCCTTTCCCTTGACCTGCGGAGCAGGAGATGCAGCAACAAGCCTTTGTATTATACTGTTAAGCTTTGCAGTCTGGACAATGGCCATGGACTTCTCAAAAAGACTATCTATAATAGGGTACAAGGTATCCAGGTTTTTCCCAGTTAATGCAGAGATAAAAACGAGGTTTATGTCCCTGTAAAATACCAGCCTGAACCTTATGCTATCTGCAATCCTGATCTTATCTTCCTGACTTATGAGATCGCTCTTGTTCACTGCAATGACAACTGGCCTGCCATAATCATGTATGATTCCTATGAGACGCTTGTCCTGCTCGGTTATGATCTCCACGGGGTCGACAAGGTACAGGCATACGTGTGACATCCTTATGTTTCTAATGGAAGCACTTACACTTATCTTCTCCAGAACGTTGTTTATACGTGACCTTCGCCTTATCCCTGCAGTGTCCACGAAGATATACTTCTTAGAACCCCTCCTAAACTCGGTATCCACGTAATCCCTCGTGGTCCCTGGCATTGGTGAGACTATAGAGCGTTCCTCACCTATTATCCTGTTGAGAAGCATGGACTTACCCACGTTGGGCCTGCCGAGTATACTCACCCTTATTGCCCCCTCTTCTTCCACCTCCCCGGTGTCCAGGCCTTCAAGGCAGATCTTTATGCGTTCTTTGAGATTGTCAATACCCCTATTATTAATGGCGGAGATCTTAAAGAGACTATCCACGCCCAGTTCATATAGAGCACCCGAATTTATATCAGACCCATCATCGTCCACCTTGTTCGCCAGGTATATAACCCTTGCCCCGGACCGCCTCAGCATATTCACAAGTTCTATATCATCCGTAGTAATACCTGACCTTGCATCAAGAACGCATAGCACCAAGTCTGCATCTTCAATTGCCCTCATGGTTTGTTGGCGCATGGACTGGGTGAAGTCGCCTTGCCTTACCAGGGTATCGAACCCACCCGTGTCAACCAGATCAACTACAAACCTATCATCCACGTGCCAAATAGATATTACCCTGTCTCTGGTTATGCCCCTCTCCGGGCCAACTATAGCACGTCTGTTACCCACCAAGGCATTAAAGAGCGTGGACTTCCCAACGTTTGGTCTACCCACGATTGCAATTGCAGGTCTTTTCACCTGTATCCCATCCTCCTTACCTTGACTGGATCCTTTGTCCAGTTCTTGGTGACCGAGACAAATAGCTCAAGAAACACCTTGCGGCCAAGAAGGCTTTCTATCTCCATTCTGGAAAGTGTACCTATTTTCTTGAGCATCTCCCCTTTGTGACCTATAATTATGCTTTTCTGTGACCCCCTCTCCACGTGGATGGTTGCCCTAATGTAGGTTGGTTCATGCTCACGGAATTCCTCTATCACCACAGCAACTGAGTAAGGTATTTCCTGACGCATAAGGGTAAGGATCTTTTCCCGTATAAGCTCCTGGCACATGAATCTTACCGGCATATCTGTAACAAAGTCTTCTGGGTAGTACATAGGGCCTTCTGGGAGGTGCTTAAGTATCTTTTCTGCAAGGTCTTCCATGCCATCTCCCCTGATGGCGGATATTCCTTGACTTTCGGAAAAGTCGTAACAATCCTCTAACTCCCTTAGCCTTGAGTCAACAACATCAGGATCAATAAGGTCAATCTTATTAAGTACCAGTATTACAGGTCTCCTTAACTTGGTGAACATAGAGGTCATGTCCAGTATGCCCTCTGGCCTGTCCTTGTGATCTGCCATTAACATCACAATGTCAGAGTCCTTCAGGGTTGAAACAGCCTTGCTTACCATATATCTATTCAATGCCTTGCCCGGTACATGTATACCAGGCGTGTCCAAGAATACGACCTGTGCATTATCCGTAGTCCATATACCTGTTATCCTATCCCTTGTGGTTTGGGGTTTGTCCGTTGTTATGGAAACCTTTGTGCCAAGCAGGCGGTTCAAAAACGTTGACTTTCCAACGTTTGGTCTACCTATCATGGACACAAATCCTGACCTGAAGCCCTGATTCATGCTTATGTTATCTCTAGGAGATGAAGCTGACGATCCCTGAGAGCCTCGACGGGTATAAACACCCTGAACGTACTTCCCTTGCCTAACTGGCTATTCACCTCTATCCACCCACCATGTCTCTTGATAATTCCATAGCTCACAGAAAGGCCTAGTCCAACCCCCTTCACCTCGGACTTTTTTGTAAAGAACATGTCAAAAATATGTTGCAGGTCTTCCTCGGCGATACCTACCCCTGTATCGCTTACAAGTACCTCCACCATATTCTTCTCATCGTGCGGGGGTATTGTTTCTATAGTGAGGGTTCCGCCATCCGGCATGGCCTCAACGGCATTTGTTATAAGGTTAATGAAAACCTGTTTTATCTGGTCAGTTACACACCTTACCCCAGGTACCTGCCCTGGCCTGAATTCAAGTTCTATCCTGTTTTCCTCAAGGTATTTTCTGTTCAGCACAAATATATCCCGTAACACCTCGTTTATATCTGCCAGCTCAAGCTTTCCTCCGCTAGGGCTATGGAAGGCCTTCATGTTCCTTATGAGTGTTGCTATCCTGTCTGTCTCCTTGAGTGCAAGCCTTACAAAATGCATGTCCACATCCCCGGCGTCCTTTACACCAAGTATATGGCTCAAACAACTTCTTATGCCATACAGAGGGTTATTTATCTCGTGTGCTATGCTGGCTGCAAGCTTACCAGCAGCTACCAGCCTCTCCGAACGTACAAGTGCAGACTCCATTTTCTTTTGCTGCGTGATATCCTTTATTATGGAAGAAAAGCCAGTCACATTACCTGCCTCGTCTTTTAAAGCTGTCACTGTAAGGGAAACATTAAGCACCTTACCGCTCCTTGTGACCCTCTTCGTCTCCCTGTCTCTTACAAATCCCTTTGCCTTAACCTCATCAAGGATTTCGTCCGCTTCCCTGGCAACATCATCTGGTATTATCGTAAAAACAGACTTGCCTATTATCTCTTGCTCTTTCCATCCAAACATCATGTAGGCACCCTGGTTCCACGATATGATGTGTCCTGTTGCATCCAGGCCAATTATTGCATCGTAGCTGTAGTACTCTATGTTAGCAAGGAGCTGAAGTTTGTTATAATTATCTACCTCATCTGTAATATCCCTGCCTACGAATATAAATTCCCTCGTAGACCCCATGTTCACCATACCCAGGCTGACCTTTAAAATCTTCTTTCCCTCGAATGTATCAAAAGACACATTGAAAGCATCAGGTGGATTGTTTGACTTTATCTTATCTATTGCATCATTGATATTACTTACAGAGGTATCATCCGATATAAGCTCTTTGTACGGTCTACCGCATATCTCGTCGTGAGTTAGGTCCAACAATTCTATTCCCTTCACGTTTATGTACGTAATGATGCCGTCTTCATCCATGGACCAGATCACATCACCCGAACCTTCCACCATGTACTTGAACCTGAGTTCACTATCTTTCAACTCCCTCATCCTGTCGCCAAAGGTAGTGGACAGGTGCGTGTTGAGTTCCCTTATCCTAGCGTTTGCCTTCCTGAGTTCTTGTTCTGCGAGTTTCTCTTTGGTGACGTTAGTAGCCACTATGCAGAGATCCTGCATCTTCCTATCCCTGTCATACTTTATCGAGGCCTGGTACTTGAGAAAAACAGTTGAACCAAGACTGGTCTTCAGCTTTATATCTCCACTCGCATGCTCCAGGCCTTTTTTTACGGCATCTTGTATGCTGTCCAGCACATGGATGTCATCTGGATGGATTATATCCTTCCATCTAAGCTTCCTGGCCTTGATATCCTCCAACGTATAGCCTGTGATCTCCTTGAATCTTTTGTTTGCAAACTCGCATCTGAGGTCAGAATCAAAGAATATAACTATGTCATTGGTACTACTGGTAACATCACCCAACCTATGACTTACATCTTTAAGCCTTGCATCCCTATCTTCAAGGGCAGAAGCAAATTTCTTCAATCTTCTCTCCAGGTCATCCATGGGCAGCCTGGCAGGTTCCACCGGCCTTATAGTTCCTCTTAGAAACACCCTAGAGCTGTTAAGCCTTATAAGATCTGCCGATAGTTCTACTTCCCTGTCACCCCCAAGTGCACTTACAATGCTTGTCACCATAGGCTTTGTATCTTGGCCCTTTAGGACATCTCCAAGGAAACTAGATATGCTAGGCCTATCGGGTTCCCGGAATACTTCCTCTATCCTCATGTCCTTCAGTTGATCAATGGTATATCCAGTCAGATTTTCAAAGCCCTTGTTCACCAGCACAGGCCTTAACGACCTATCCGCAACGAAGAGTGATTCTTCCGAGGTATCAAAAACCTGCCTGAGAAGCCTTTCATTATCACCCGCCCTTTGACTAGAGTCCCTTAGGGAGAGGACTTTGCTCCTTATCTCCAGGGCCTTGTATACGTTTTGCTTGAGTTCGCCTGGTAAAAACGAACCTTTCCTCAAGTACCTGAAAACGTGGGTCAAAAGCGCATCGTCGGCAGGCCAGTCGTCCTCATATGCGGTTATCACGATCACCATTATCTCGGGATCAATCTCCAGATGCACCTTTTCCACCAGATCCCTACCATCCATCCCGGGCATTCTGAGGTCTGTAATCATAAGTTCGTAATGGTCCTCTGCAAGCCTTTCTAGGGCCTGCTTGGGGCCATCTGCTACTGTGACGTCGAAGTCGTATTTCAGTACCTGGAACAGGTAATGTCTGAAAACAGAATCGTCTTCAACTATAAGGACCTTTTCCTTCATGCCCTTTTAAACAACCTTTGGTATGAAAACATGGAATTCAGAGCCATTTCCCGGTTCAGAATCTACCCATATCTTTCCTTCAAGGGAGTTAACTATATCCAAGACGAGGGACAGTCCCAAACCAAGACCTTTCCTGGACGGCCAGTTTGTGTAGAGTGGATCAAATATCTTGTCGATCTCCTTGCGTGCCATTCCTATACCACGGTCCTTGACCGTAATCATAAGTCCTCCATCATCATCTGGCTCTATTCTTACTATAACCTGCTGACCCACCTTGGATGCAGATATGGCATTCAATACAAGGGCCATGACCACCTGTTTGAGTGCTTGATGCTTTATCTTTGCCCTTTGCAGACTTATGTACTTCACCAAGGATACCCCGGATGCATCTGCCTGTTGCTTTACCATCGCAAATATGTCATCTACCAAAAGCGAAAGATCGGTATCCTCAGCAGGCGTATCTTTTTTTCTCGTCAGATCTAGCAACTGGTTTATCATTGCAAGTACGTTCTCCGATCCTGCAAGCACAGAATCCACCATTCCTACAAAGTCCTCGTCTTTTGCACCATGCCTTAACACCTCGACGCGACCAGAGGCTATATCATCCTTCATTATCCTAGCAAACCCCTGTATAGCACCAAGTGGACTCTTCATATTGTGGGCCATAGACGCCGCCAGGTTTCCTATGGTGCTCATCTTGGAATATGCAAGCATCTTTCTCTCCTGTTCCACGTCCTTGGTTATGTCCCACATCATAACGAGAACACATTTGCTGATCTTAAGAGGTCTCACCACAAACCTGTATATGGTAGAATCTTCTTCCCACCTCAAGTCTGCATCTTGTCTAGAGCTGATTGCATCCCTTATCCTAGATGCCGGTCCGCTTCTGAGGTCTGCAAGCACACCCATAAAGTCCTTAATACCTATGCCAAGTTCGGCCCTTATCTCCATGGAAGTCTTATTCTCAATTTCAACAGTACCCTTTTCATCCAGTAGACAAAGACCCACCATAGACGCATCCATCAATTCCCTTGAGAGGCCAAGGGCATCCTCTGCCCTTTGCCTCTCAATGGAGACACTATAAAGGGCATCTCTCAACGATGTTTCCTGTTCCTGCCTTGCATTCTCTGAAGATATACGGACCAGGGTAGATGCCATACCTTCTATAAGTGCATCTATCACTGATCTATCCGCGGACAGGAAATCCCCGCTCGGTTCCACGTAAGCAAATGCTCCTGATGGGAATGTTGTACCCATCGTGTATTTCCCGGAGAGTATAAACGTCTTGAGCTCTTCCTCCCCTACCTGCAAAAACCTTCCTGTCTCACCATGGCCTTGCTCATAGACAAAGATCGATCCCTTCAGCTTAACACCAGCCAGCAATGATTTTATCATGCCCGAGCCTATAAGTATTTCTGATGACTTCCCTAATGCTTCTGATATCTTCGAAGACTTGTTCAGTACTTCAAGAACCTTTACTAGAAGCCTTATCTTTGCCTTCTCCCTTTCCAGATCATCGGCCTTGTGTCTCAGCTTTAATGTCATGTCTGCAAGCTTCATGCTCGCCTTGTTAACAAGTCTGAAGAGTCCCTCGGTGGGTTTACCAATCCCAACGTCTATACATATGGAATCTATCTCCTTTGGTACATCAACCATAAGCCTGTCAAGCAACTCGGGCTTGATACCGAATCTCCTGAGCAAGGGATTAGATACTCTCTGCGGAAACTCATTTCCAGAAGACCCCATGTAGCTCATGTGGGAAAGAATATTCGCTATATGCACTATCCCTGAAATCATGTACTGGTTATCGTCAAGAACCCTCACAGGGGCATGGTGACACCATACGCTCTCAACATAAATGCGTGGAAGTTTCCACTTCTCAAGTATGGACCTACCAACCTCTGCATGTGTCGTGGAAAGCATCTCCTGTTCCAGTTCTATCAAAGGCCTCTTTCCATCCTTTGCTGCATCAAGCACAGTTGCATATTCCTTGGGCTGTGCTTGGTCCAGGACCAGCTTGCCAATATCATGCAGCAACCCAGAGAAGAAGGCCTTGTCAGCAAGGGAATCTTCAACTGAAGACATCATTGACCTTGCAAATATTGCACATGCAATGGAATGTCTCCAGAATGCCTTGTAGTTGAGCCTAGAGCCCTTTACAGGCGGAAACATGTCCAGAACACATAGGCCCATGGTCACAGTCTTCACGTTATCTATACCCATGACCACTATTGCATCCCTCACCGTGTATATGGTCCTTGAACGTTTGTAATAGCTGGAATTAGCCACAGAGAGTATCCTGGAGGTCAGACCTTGGTCCTTCTCTATAAAGGACGAGAGCTTAAATACAGACACATCTTCATCTTCGAGTATCATTCTCAGGACCCCGTTGGCCAGCTCCGGTAACACTGGAACAGAATGTATGTCCATGTTTATATGCCTCATAGTATGCGACCTATAATATCATCTATACTCAGGCAAGTACTATCCAGGACCAGATTGCCCCTCGGAACAAGCGCATCTAGCTTATAGGTAAACTTGTAATAGTCCATGTTTGACCTCCTGTATCCTAACAGGTCCGGTAGGTCTGATGGGTTCACGTGTACCTCTATATCTTCACCATAAATCCCAGCCATCTCTTCCACCATGATCCTATAAGCCCTTGACTTTACAAGAAAGCCAAAGGCTGGATGATAGGGCCCTGCCACTATATCTAGCTTATCGGACTGCGGCAGTCCCATTCTTAACACCCTTGTTCCATTGGCAGTGAACATGGAATAGGCGTACAGGGACCTGAGTATGGCCTCTTCAAGATCCAGTGGCCTATACTTGCCCCTTAGAAGCATCCTCTCAAGAGCTGTGCCCCGCATTACTACGGTGGGATATATCCTTGCAGCATCTGGTTCGATGGATGCAATAATATCAACCGTACTAACAAAACTTGACCTGTCCTCCCCGGGGAGACCTGGCATAATCTGCACGCCTAGACTCAAGCCTGATTTCTTAACCAGCTCGCATGCCTTAAGGCTATCGGCCGCGCTATGGCCTCTTGCACTCATGGCCAAGACTTTATCATCCATTGACTGTATGCCAAGTTCTAGTTCAACAAAACCTGCATCAACAAGTAGGTCGAGTATATCAGGGGTAACCATGTCTGGCCTAGTAGATGCCTTGAGGCCATCTACGATGCCCTGTCTTACCAATGAAGATGCCACATTGAGATAGCTGGACAACAGGGGCTCTTCCAAGCCCGTAAAGGTGCCCCCATAGAACGCAATCAGTTTTTTCCTGAAATCCACATCCCGCGAAAAGCCTATAAAGTTCCTAACAAGAGCAGGCACGTCCTCAGGGGGTATTGGTTCTGAGAACTGGCTCTGGTCACAGAATACGCACCTGTGTGGGCAACCCAGGTTAGATATGAACACAGGTACTACTATGGGTGATTTACTACTCATCTTTCTCCAGCGCTAGAAGAGCCTCCCTGCATGCCATTTGCGCAGCCATCTTCTTGTTTCTACCCTCTCCACGGCCCATAGCCCTACCATCTAACCTTACTTCTATTACGAACACCTTGTCATGTTCTGGTCCGTACTCGTCTATGAGGACTATATCAGGCAGGCCCTTGTATCTTTTCTGGCAGTACTCCAAGAGTGTACTTTTGTAGTCTGAGACCTCTACCCTCTCTAGATCACCAATAGCGATGTCAAAGTGCCTTTCCACTATGCTCATTGCCTTATCGAACGAGCTATCCAAGAATAAGGCACCAATAAGGGCCTCGTAAGTACAGGAAAGTAACGATGATTTGTCTCTGCCATTATCAAGTTCCTCACCCCTACCAACCATCATGAAATCACCCAGGTTGATCGTCCTCGCAATCCGGGCAAGTGTATCCTTGCTGACAAGGCCTGCCCTGAGCTTTGTAAGACTCCCTTCGCTAGCGTCTTTCAAAAGCCTAAATAGTCTTATTGTAAGGGCTGCATTAACAATGGTATCGCCAAGAAATTCAAGCCGTTCGTTATCCTTTAAGTGCATGTCCCTGTGCTCGTTTGCATAGCTGGCATGGGTTAGGGCTTCAATAAGGAGCTGCCTATCCTTAAACCTGTAACCAATATTTTCCTCTAGCCTATCAAGGTTCATTTAACAAGCCCTCTAGGTCAACTGCCTCTAGGCTTTCTATGCCCCCTGTCCAACCAAGCCTATAGTGTATGGGGGTTATAGATATCATCCCCTTTTTCAGACACACTGCATCTGTGTCATCCCCGTCATCCACTATCTTTGTTCTACCTGCCTGCCAATAGTACACATTACCCCTTGGGTCTTGCCTTTTCACAAACTTGTCAGTGAACCTGGATTCGCCCTGTTTAGTGATTCTTACCCCCTTCACGTGTTCAATGGTGGTAGAAGGACAGTTGATATTGAGTGCAAAAGGAAGCTTTATCCCCTTCAAGGTAAGCTTATAGGCAAGTCTGGCTACAAAGATACTAGCAGCCGAGTAGTCTGGATCTATGTATTCATCAACGGAAATGGCAATACCAGCGAAGCCAAGAATTAATGCCTCTGTCGCAGCAGATACAGTACCCGAATATAGTGCATTTATACCTATGTTCTCCCCCCTGTTTATCCCCGAGATAACTAGATCTGGCTTGGGCTTCATTATGCACGAGATACCTAACTTCACGCAGTCAGCCGGTGATCCTGTTATACCGTGGCCGAAGAACTCGCCTCCTCTTTGCACAGGCTTTACTTTTATAGGATCTGCTATGGTTATGGTATGGCCCACTGCTGACTGCTCTGTAATGGGCGCAATTACAGTTACATGGCCATACCTTTCCAATTCATGTTTCATTGCAATCAGGCCACGTGCATATATACCGTCATCATTTGTCAAAAGGAATCTCATTTCATGTCCTATTAACCCGAGAATGCTCTATATGCAAGAACCTTGTCAGGGCATACCAGTGTGCTGGCCATTAATCTAGGACCAGTAAATAGAATTCACTCTCATTGAATCCTTCTAACAGCATGTTTTGAATTGACATGCATACTGCAAAAACATATAAATTGACTAAAGCTTTATAGGCTATCTACCGAAGCACACCAAAGAACAATAAAGACATGTTAAGGAGGTTTTCAATGTTAAAGAAGATCTTTTACTTTATGATTATGTTAATAACCATTGGCGTTCCTTGTTATGCCTACCATATAGAAGTACTGCAGGTCTCTAACATAAGACCTTTTGACGATACGTACCACGCATTCGTCGACGAGCTGGCAAAGAACGGCATTGTCCAGGGCAAAAATCTGGTTATAAATAGGCATATAATAGACGCGGATGCAGATGCCAGTACATGGCAGAAGATAAAGATACTGTTCAGGATCAAAGGTACAGCATCCGACATAGTTAAATCCAAGCCTGATCTTGTGGTTACGATAAGTACGCCTGCCACGAAATACTCCAAGGGCAAGTTCATAGACGCAGGCATACCAGTCGTTTTCACCGACGTAGCCATACCAGAGAGGGTAGGCTGTAGGTCAAAAACAGTTTCTGGCCCGGGCTTCACGGGCACTACCCTCTACATAGACCCGCTAAAGATATTCAAGGTGGCAAAGCAGGTTCTACCAAACATCAAGACCGTGGGGATGATATACTCAGACGACGATAATGCGGTTGCATATGCAACAGAAACAAGGGAAAGGCTACCCCAGATAGGTATAAAGGTGCTGACAAAGGAGGTTAAGAAATCAGACAGTATCAAGCCTGCAGCAGAAGAATTAGCCTCAAAAGGTATAGATGCATTTGTAATACCCATTGATTCCTACTATGGATTGCGTAACAACCAACCGTCCAGAGACCTAATGGCCATCTCAAAGAAGACAAAGATACCCACTATAGCATGTGTTGCACCCAGTGACGTAAGGGGCGCTGTGCTCTACCTGGGGCCCGACTTCGATGTAATGGGTAGGCTCACGGCCCACCAGGTAATCAAGATACTAAAACAGGGAATTAAACCAGAAGACATACCTGTTGCTACGCAAAAGGATCTAAATATCCGCGTTGATATGGACATGGTCAAGTACCTTGGTATAAACATACCGCTCGACATACTGCAGTTGGCAAAGCCTATAGAATAAACTCCACGGGCCACCCGTGGGTGACACACCAAGGATAAAGGCCTGCATGATTATATTATATGTATATTATATGTGATCAGGGTCTAAGGCATGCAGGCCTTGATATTACATGTCTAGCCAGATCCTTCAGGGCCTTCGTCTATCAACACCTTCAGCAAGGCAGGCAAGATCTCTCCTGCCTTACCTTTGAGTAAGATATCCGTGATTGCGGACTGGTAAGAGGACCCTTCGGGGTTTACCTCTATAATGGTCGCACCGTTCCTCTTTGCAATATGGGGTATGGTAGATGCCGGCATTATCTCTCCGGTCGTGCCGATAACAAGGAAAACATCTGCCACGTTGGCCTCCTCAATGGCATGGGAATAATCAAAATGAGGAAGAGGCTCCCCGAAAAAGACAAAGTCCGGCTTGAGTATGCCACCACATGAAGGACATCTGGGAGGAAGTTGTCCCATGTCTATGCCTGTGGCCTCGAATGTTCCTTGGCAAGATGTGCACGTAAGCGTTCTAGAAGTACCATGGAGTTCGTATACCCTCATACTACCAGCTTTTTGATGCAGGTTATCTATGTTCTGGGTAATAACTGCCTTTATAAAGCCGCTTTTTTCCATCTCGGCAAGTGCTATATGGCCCCTGTTAGGCTCTGCAGAACCGAAGAAATCGTAGAATATCTCCTTTATTAGTCTCCATGATTTCTCCGGATTCCTCCTGAAATACCCTATATCTAGAAAGGTAGGATCATACTTGCTCCATAATCCATCCTTTCCCCTGAACGGTGGTATCCCACTCTCCACAGATATACCGGCACCAGTAAACGCTGTTACATGGCTTGCCTTTCTTATGATATCTGCTGCCTTGGATATCATGATCCCACCACCATTGTTAGCTCAACTATCCTCAGAAAGACTTGAATATCCTCGCAAGGGAGGCACCCGGGGCCCTTATATCCAGGTCAAGGAAATAGCCGAATGGTGTTTGCATGGCATCGTAGCCAGACTCGATTAGCCTCTTTTCAGCCCTTGAAATCATGGCCCTAGTAAACTCCGGACCAGCCTTGGTCTCAGATAGGTGAGCAAAGGAATGTAGTATTATCCTGTCTGTGTTGTTTTTGCGGGCTGCCCATTTGAGGTTCTTTACCAGTTTTGTCTCTACATTCCCTTCGTGTTCCATATCCTCTGCCTCAACATGTATAAAGCCCACGAGTACGGAATCTACCTGCCTTTCTTCCCTAATATCAGGGGCAGATTCCAGATTCTTCACATTGGTCCTATAAGCAAACTTATCCATGTATATCATAAGAAGTTTCATATCTTATCGCTCCCCCCTTTCCATTATCTACATGTGTCTCACAAGTCACTATCTGTAAACCTGCCAACTCAAAGCCAGCCCTTCTTCCTGAAATATAACAGCATTGCAACACCTATTCCTAGCATGATAAGCAACACCATGGGATAGCCGAGATGCCATCTAATTTCAGGCATATACCTGAAATTCATACCGTAGATACCTGTTATAAATGTAAGAGGTATGAATATGGTACCTATAATGGTAAGCACCATCATTATCTCGTTCATCTTGTTGCTCACGCTGGAAAGGTACACATCCATCATATCTGTTATCATTTCCCGGAAGGTCTCAATTCCCTCTATTATGCGTATTGTGTGGTCGTACACATCGCCCAGGTATAATAATGTATCTTCCTTGATAACATTGGATTCGCCCTTCCTGAGAAAATTTATTACATCCCTCAATGGCCAGACCGACCTTCCTAGTGATATTATATCCCTCTTCAATGCATGGATGGAGTGGAGAACACCTGGATCAGGATTGCTTACCAGTTTCTCATCGAGGTCTTCCATCCTCCTTTCAAGTCCCTCCATGACAATAAAGTAGTTATCCACTATTACGTCTACGAGCGTGTAAGCAAGGTAATCTGCATCCAGGCCCCTCACGCGTGATCCCTCTGTCTTCAATCTTGCTATAATGGGGTTAAAGAGGCCAGTGTCCCTCTCAAGAAAAGTAACCACAAGATTGCGACCGCAGACAATACTTACCTGTTCTGAGGCAAGTCTCTTCTCCTGCTCGTCTATATACGGAACCCTCAAAACCAAGAATATATAGTCAACAAAATCCTCTACCTTTGGACGCTGCTCAGCATTTACAATATCCTCCATGACCAGCGGATGTAAACCCAAGTGTTTGCCAAGGTCTTCAATTATATCCACGTTGTGTATTCCTGATACGTTTATCCAACTCACACCAGGAGGCTGTTTCAAAGAAATACATTCTTTCACGCTCATCACATCTCTTTCCAGATAATGGTCGTGCCCGTATGATACAACGCGTATACTTGTCTCGTACACCTTTCTCTCCCCGATATGCACGAGAGATCCAGGTGGCAGCCCTGCCTTCTTGGCCCTACTTGCAGATTTCATTTCATGCACCTTTACATGCTTTATTAAGCAACTTTATACAGCACCACGGCCGAAGAGAGACCACTACTCTCTAGCCTCAGCATTATCACTTATGGCATCCAGAAATCTGTTCATTATCTTTTCAAGATTTGAAAGATATCCTACCATTGAGAGCATCTTGGTCGCAGGCTGTACGTATTTATCAGGGGTAAGATCATCCCCGCTATTTGCTATAAGCGCCTTTATGCTTTCAATCCTTGTCTCCAGGTGAAATTGCAGGGCAAATACCCTGCCTTTATACTCGAATGCCTGATTTTTGCAAGCCATGGACTCTGCAACCCTAGTACATCCACTAGGTATCTCAAAGGTATCTCCATGCCAGTGAAACGCCATGAATCTTTGAGGTAGACTTGAGAAAACACTAGAAGTCCTTGTTCCCCCTGTCAGTTTGACCTCGAACCACCCAATTTCTTTCCAATGATTACTGTAGACACGGGCACCAAGCACATCTGCGATGAGCTGGGCACCAAGGCAAAATCCTACCACCACCTTGCCTGCATCAATGCTTTTCTCTATGAATGCCTTCTCATTCTTCAGCCACGGATACTTATGCTCCTCGTGTATATTCATTGGACCGCCCATTATGAACAACCAATCAAACATCTCCACCCGAGGAAATTCCTCGCCGTTGTAAAGAAAGGTCCTGGAGACAACATGTTCTTTGGCTTTCGCCCACTTACCCAAGTTTGCAGGCCCTTCAAACGGCACATGTTCAACAAAGTGTATTCTCATGCTTACTCCAGAGCCGGAATATCTTCAGCTTGTATACACTGACCTTCAGTCAACATCCACGGGTTTCCTGCAATTCCTGCACCTCGTGTCCCCTGGACAAGGGATAGCCACAATTTGGGCAGTGATAGCGTCTCTCCTCTTCTTCCATCCATTCTTCGGTTCCAAGCTCCCTCCATGCTGGTATGGAACAAAGTATCACCTTTTTTTTCCAACAGGCATGGGAAAATCATCGATAAGCCTAAAATTCTTCCTAGTCCCTATTATCAAAGACCCTTTTGGTCTTCCTTCCCGTTCTAGGGAGACTATAATGGTCAACGATCTCCACTTTACCCCTTACGAGAAGACTCTCCCTTATATCCTTTTCTATCCTCGAGGCGATGTCTTCATCACGTACAGGTCCGGCATTCTCAGCCCTTTCTACCCTTATGATCATGTAGTCCTTGCCGTCTTCTTTCCTCTCAAGGTGTATCTGATACTCGCTACCTATATCCGTATGCTTAGATAGTATCTCATCTAAATGACTTGGGTATATGTTGACACCCCTAAAGGTGAACATGTCGTCAGACCTTCCCATTATTCTATCATGTCTAGGTAGTGGAGAGCCGCAAGGGCATTCACCCGGTACAAGTCTGGTCAGGTCCCTGGATCTATACCTTATTAGTGGCGCACCTTCCTTTCTCAACGTGGTAAACACCATCTCCCCTATCTCACCCTCGGGTACTGGCTCCAAGGTATCTGGGTTTATTATTTCAAGGATGTAATAGTCTGCCCAGTAGTGTATGCCAGTGTGGTACTCACAATCCAAACCAGTACCAGGACCATATAGCTCGGTAAGGCCTGGTATGTCGAATATGTGCTCAAGCCCGAGTAGATCCTTTATCTTTGCCCTCATTGAATCGCTTGAGCGTTCTGCACCCATTATGACCTTTCTGATGCTCAAGCTTTTTCTAAGACCTCTCCTTTCCACCTCCTCGGCTAGTAATAGTGCCATTGATGCGGTGGAACATATCACCGTGGGCTTGAAATCCATTATAAACTGCATATGCATATCGATGTTGCCTGGACCAGCTGGTATAGCAAGTGCTCCGAATCTCTCACAACCAAGCTGGAATCCTACCCCTGCGGTCCAAACACCATAGCCTACACATATCTGTACCCTATCCTCTTCAGTGAGTCCTGCCATCTCATAGCACCTTGCAAACATATCGGCCCAGTCATCAATATCCTTACGAGTATAGACCATGACCTTCCTCTTGCCTGTCGTACCTGAAGAGGCGTGTATCCTTACTATGTCCTTGAAAGGCACAGATCTCAAAGGCCATGGATAACCATCCCTAAGATCGTCGGCCGTTACAAAGGGTAGCTTCCGTATATCATTAAGGCTTTTTATATCCTCGGGCCTGACACCTGCATCATCCAGTTTTTTCCTATAAAACTCAGAGCCGTTATAGGCATGGCGGACTGTCCACTTCAAGCCCTCTAGTTGTATCTCATCCAATTCCTGCTTATTCCTGAAACCAGGCATAAAAGACATTATTAATCCTCCCTTTCTACCTGACCACTACCTCCCCTATGCAGAGCTGAAACCCATGTTAAGAGCCCTTACGTTATCATTCCTGAACCTTGGTGGAGATAGGTCATTTATCACAGAGATGGCAAGTTGGAGATCAAGCCCGGGCACTGCGACCTTTAAGAAAAGGCCCAGCATGATCATGTTCAGAGACCCGGGCATATTCTCCCTCATGGCCATACCTGTTGCGTCCATCGTATAGTCAAAACCGTCGGGTTCAAGCGTATTTACTATGGAGATACCTTCTGTAGCCAGCATGTACATATGGTTTCTTGCCTCAAGTGAGTCAAGACCAATGAGCACATCTGCTGAACCCGATGGTATCAAGGGACTCTCGTAGTCACCTATCTTCACGCTAGCTGTAACACTACCGCCCCTCATTGCCATACCATGGGTCTCGGAGGCAATAACCTTGTGGCTGACCCTTGAGCCCATCTCAGAGAGGACCCTCCCAAGAAGAACAACTCCCTGCCCGCCTGTGCCTACAATGAAGATCTGCATGTCTATCTTACGAGTTGCCATTTCCCGCCTTTTATTTGAATCATGACCATTGAATCAACACCCAAGCCACAATGATCCGTGCTACTCATATTGTATATACCGCTCACTCCGACATACCCCTTTACACCTTCTATTGCCTTGGCAAGTTCTAGCCCACCCTTTCCGTTCGTTTTCCTAAGCGCAATCGCCAGGATCTGCATGGCATCCCATGCATATCCAGAATGGGCACTCACCTTTCCGATATGCCTTGTAACCTCGTACTCATGCTTGAACCTCAGTAGTACAGGCTTCTGAGGATCATTCGCAGGGACTTGGTCAACCACCATTAGCTTGGTTGATGGCATAATGTTACCCTCGCAGGCATCGCCTGCCAGCTCTACGTACTTGGGATCGGCCAGGCCATGACACTGTATGAGTGGCATCCCCATGTCGAGTTGATTGAAGTTCCTTGCCACTATCGCCCCTACACCACCTATGGTCCAGCATACAACGGCATCGGGATGCATCTTTTTTATCTTGGTAAGCTGCACCGTGACATCAGTATCAGTGACATCAAACGTCTGGTCAGCCACGATGTTTATACCATACTCTTTCGCAAGCCTCTTAAGAGATGCCCTCCCTTCCTGACCGAACTTGTTTGTAGCAGTCATTATGGCTATACGTTTCTTTCCTCTCTTGTTAAGAAATATGTAGACCTTCCTCACCGCCGTTACAGTCTTCTGAGGGGTTTTGAACATGTATTGCCTCACGGGCTCTACTGGTGGAGTACCACCCACGCATCCGATGGTTGGCGTCTTGCTAGCTTGTATTATCTTGAGGCATGCCATGGCAGAGCCCGTGCTAGTCGGGCCTACAATGGCAACTACCTTCTCCTTCTCAATTAGGCGCTTTGCCTCCAGGGCAGCCTTCCCCGGATTACTCTCGGTATCAGCAAACACAAGTTTTATGGGCCTACCATTAATGCCCCCGGATGTATTGATATCATCCGCCGCCATAATTGCAACCTTTTTTGATGGTTCTCCGATAAAACCCACCGGACCTGATAATGCCACCAGTACTCCAACCTTAATGGGTTCCTGGCCATACAGTGGCATCCCAAAAAGCATCATCATCATAATTCCTAGTACAAACCTCCTCATAGTACACCTCCCATTTTTTATTTATCCTTGCCTATTACTGCCTTAAGAACCTCCTGTCTACTATCCTTGCCCTTCGTTCCAGCACCCCTGACAGACCCATGGGTGCGTAAAACTTGAGTCTCACTTCCGAGCCTAGTAGATCTATAAGCTGCGACCTGATGTCCTGCTTAAGCCTTTTCTCTATCTCATCCAGTCTTTGTTTTCCGCCTGAGAAAACCTCCCCTGAGACCTCCACGTGTACTTCTACAATGTCGTTTGTTCCTTCCCTGTCCACGATTACTTGAAATCTCGGCAAAGCACCACCTATCATCCTTAGCACGTCCTCTATCCTTGATGCAGAGATCTGGATCCCTGATACCTCAATGCTGTCATCTGCACGTCCTTTTACCCTTGCCATTTTCAGACCAAGGTATGCCCTGCCGCACTCACAGGGCTCCTCGATAAGAGTCGTCAGGTCACCTGTCCTGAACCTTATTAGTGGCATGGCTTCCTTTGTTATTGTGGTAAGTACCAATTCTCCCTCGTTGCCATGTCCTAGCACCTCGCCTGTGCCAGGATCAATAACCTCTGGTATAACCTGATCCTCGAACACGTGGAGGCCAGACTTGTACTCGCATTCCGCTGCTACGCCAGAGCCAAATATCTCGCTTAGACCGTAGTGATCAAATGCCTTTACACCAAGGCCTTCTTCAATATACGACCTTTGCTCTTCAGTCCAGGGCTCACCACCAAGCAGGACCTTTTGAAGGGATAGACTTCTCCTGTCCATACCCATTCTATCCATGGTCTCCATAAGTGCATACACATAGCAGGGCGTAGAAATGAGGGTGGTTACCCTGTAGTCGCGTATCATCACGGCATGTCTTTCCAGGTCAACACTTGACGTGGGTATCATGGTTGCACCTAGTTTCTCAACACCGTAGTGAAGGCCAAAACCACCGGTAAAGAAACTTGAACCAAATGCTATCTGCACCACGTCATCTCTGGTAATGCCGGCAAGTTCAAGTACCCTGAGCTCCACTTCCCTCCAGTTAAGCATGTCATTGGCACTGAACCCTACAACAGTTGGCCTACCCGTGGTCCCTGCAGAGGAATGCACGCTCATTATCTCAGATAAAGGAAGTGCAAACAAACCGTATGGATAATTATCTCTTAATATAGCCTTCGTTGTAAAGGGTATGGAAGAAAGATCATCAATGGACCCAACGTCTTCAGGAACTAACCCTATGTCCTTAAAAAGATCATGGTAATACCTCACGTTCCTGTACACCCTGTTCAGGGTTGCCTGCAGTCCCTCAAGTTGCTGCTGCCTCAGCTCTTCCCTGTCTGCCGCTCCAGTATTACGGTAATGCATCCTTTCCTCCTGCTCCACCGAGATAAGATCTCAGGATCTCGGGATTATCCCTTAGATCAGCCGAACTTCCCTTGAAGATCACCTTGCCCGTTTCCATAATATATCCCCTGGATGATATATCAAGCGCAAGCCTGGCATTTTGTTCGACGATCAGGATACTCGTGTCCATGGATTTGTTTATCTCTGCTATACGAGAGAATATAAGAGCGGTTGTGTTTGGTGCAAGACCCATAGATAGTTCGTCCAGCAACAATATCCTCGGTCTACTTACCAGGGCCCTAGCTATAGAGAGCATCTGCTGTTCACCTCCGGACAGACTACCAGCACTTACATTGCGCTTGCCTGCAAGTGATGGAAATATCTCGAGTGCCTCGTCTAACATGGAACGGACACTGGGAGTTATCCTGAGTGACCTGTGAGCAAGGCCTAGGGCCAGGTTCTCCCTCACGCTAAGGCCGTAAAAAAGTGTATTGCCCTCGGGTACTAGGGCTATACCCATGGATATTATCTCGCCCGGAGAGAGTCCCTTTATGTTGACTCCATCGGCAAGTATCTCACCATCCCTTGGGCTGACAAGACCGGCTATGGTATTCATCAGCGTTGACTTACCCGCTCCATTCGCCCCGAGGATGGCTACAATTTCGCCTTTGTCAACATGCAGGGAGAGGTTCTTTATAACATGTACTGCCCCGTAATATGTGTTCAGGTTCCTTACAACAAGCATACCTATGCCCCCAGGTATGCCTCTATAACCCTAGGTTCTGTCCTTACCTCCTCGGGTCTTCCTGAGGCTATCCTTACACCCTGGTCAAGTACTATAACCATGTCTGATATATCCATGACCAGCTTCATATCATGATCAATTAGAAATATGGTTATTCCTCGTGCCCTAATGTCCTTCATGAGCGTTGCAAATCCCTCGACCTCAACCGAGTTAAGGCCAGCCGCAGGTTCATCTAGCAGCATCATGCTTGCCCCTGTTGCAAGCACCCTTGCTATCTCAAGCAACCTGAGTTGTCCAAATGTAAGCAATCCGGCAGGCTTATGCATTGAATCCTTAAGCCCAACATCAACAAGGGCATTCACAGAGATCTCGAGTGCCTTACTCTCTTCACGTACATAAGAAGGAGGCCTGAACATAGACCTCATTAGGCCCTGCATACTAATTCCCAAGGAGGCTATCTTGACGTTATCCAGCACGCTCATCTCTTTGAATACCTCAAGGCGCTGGAACGTTCTTACAAGCCCCAGCCTTGCCACCCTATAGGCTGGCCAAGCCGTTATATCCTTTCCAGCAAAAAAAACACGACCTGCATCAGGTTTCATGAAACCCGTAATCATGTTGAAAGTAGTTGTTTTGCCTGCGCCGTTGGGGCCTATGAGTGCAGTTATACTGCCTTGCTTAATATCCATATCCACCGATGAAACGGCCTTTATAGGGCCAAAGCTTTTGCTGAGCGACCTAACCTTGAGAATATCCATGTCCCTCCCAACGAGAAACAAGACCCCTAGGATACATAATCATTATGGCTATAAATGCCATGCCATATATTATGGATTCCAGGTCGCTCGGACTGATCCCAGGCGTATACTGGGTTACTTGCCTTAGAAGTTCTGGCAACCAAGTAAGGATGAGTGCTCCCACAATACCCCCTGTCAGACTAAATAGCCCCCCTATGACTACCATTGCTATAAACTTTACGGAAAGCATAACCGATGCAACGTCATCAGGGTTTATATAGCTCAACGGTGATAGAAATGAGTATAGTCCACCTGCAAGACCTGCCATCGATGCGCTAAGGACAAAGGCCTTTAATCTCACCATGTTCACGTTTATACCAACTGACATGGCTGCATGGGGACTTGAATTTATTGCCTCCATAAGCTGGCCAAATCTTGAGTTTACAAGCAAATGTGAGAAGAAGAGTATTATGGATAGAAATAAAAGTACGGCTATGTAATGACCAACGTCGCTTTCAATGGCCTTGCCTAGGACAACGAGGCTTGGTATGGAGCATATACCACCTGGCCCACCGGTTATATCCCATGGGTTTGCACGTAATACCCCGTAAATTATTATACCTATACCGAGCGTTGCCATTGCAAGGTAATGTTCTTTCAGCCTCACCGTGGGTATCCCTACAAGAAGTGCCAACATGCCTGGCACAAGAAAGGCAAATGCTAGTGAAAACCATGGGTTAATGCCATGGCTTACCGAGGCGATGGCCGCACTATATGCACCAAGCCCGAAGAACCCTGCATGGCAAAGTGATATCTGGCCTGTATAGCCCACTAGTATATTGAGACTCATGGCCACGATAGCATATATACCGGCTATTGCCATTATTGAAAGAAAATAGGCATACTCACCCTTGAACAGAAAGACCGGAGGTATAAAGACAATAATGAAGAGTAGTATCTTCTTCATAGCCTTCCCCCCATAATGCCCTGTGGCCTGATGTAAAGAACCAGTATCACTATGGAGAAAGCAATGACATCTTTGTAGCCGGTCAGGATTACATTACCCGTTGTCTCGGCAATACCTATGAGTATTCCCCCTATTATCGCACCCGGTAGGCTTCCCATACCACCTAGTACTGCGCCACAAAAGCCTTTCAATCCAAGGTCGGTCCCCCTCAGCCAACTCATCTGAGTTATCGGCGTAATGAGAATTCCTGCAATTGCACCTATGCCAGCACTCAGGCCAAAAGAGAGTTGAGACAGTCTGTCTGCTGCCAGGCCTAGGTTTGCCGCATTCGTCCTATCTTCTGCCATAGCCCTTAAGGCTATACCTACAAATGTATACTTAAGAAAGGCCCAGAGTGCGAGGACGATTAACATGCCTATGGACATGTTCCAGATGGCCTGGGACGTTATGCTTGCTCCAAGTATGCGCATGGACACAGGCCCAGGAAGGCTAGGTATCACGAATTCGTCTTTTGTGAAACAGCCAACAGATGCCTTTATTACTATGGATACACCGATGGTTATAATGATAGCAGTAGTCAGGCTGGCACTCTTTACAGGTCTTATAGCTGTCCTTTCCATGGCCAAGCCTACAAGGGAGGTAAGTGCTATGGCAAGCACAATACATATCCATGCGGGCATTCCTGGTATGCGTAAGAGGGCAACAGAGAACATTCCACCCAGCATCACAAACTCACCCTGTGCAAAATTGATAATACCCGTTGTATTGTAGGTGAGGTCAAACCCTATGGCAATAAGTCCATATATGGTTCCTATGCTTATTCCTGTTAGTATGTACTGGACAATGCCACTCATCTTCTGATGGGCTCAGCTACTATTGCACGCCTCGGGCATGCATGGATACACACACCACAACCAATGCATATCGACATGTCTACTTCCACCTTGGATTCCCCCATGTATAGAGCCGGACACTCGAACTCGTCAATGCAGTAATTGCACTTGTTGCACCTGTCCGTTATTTGTATAGAATATACGTCCTGTCCAGCCAGTGCATCCTTGTCCCTTATGCACGGATGCCTCGCTACTATGGCGACAACCCCTTCCTGTTCAGTTCTCTTCCTAGCTTTTTTTACAGTTTTTATAAAATTAGGAACATTATACGGATCCTCCACGAGTACTGTCTTTACCCCGCAGCCCTTGAGTACCTGCTCAATGCTTACCTGCCTACCTTCAAAGTCATTTGCAACCGAACCAATGGCAGGAGTAGGCTGGTTACCAGTCATGGCTGTTGTACCGTTATCAAGTACCACTAGGACAAACCTGGCACCTGTGACAACCGCGTTTATAGTAGGCGGAACACCTGCGTGAAAGAAAGTAGAGTCTCCAATGGTGGCAACAATGGGTGGTGCATTGTTTTCACCCTTGTATGCATGATAGAATCCGCATGCCTGGCTTATCGATGCGCCCATGCATAGACAAGTATCAACTGCACCAAGGTTTAGTCCGAGTGTATAGCACCCAATATCAGAGGTGTATATACCTTTCGGTGCACCCCATTTTATACCGAAGAAAGCTGCCCTATGGGCACATCCTGGACACAAAGAGGGTCTCTTCTGGGAAGCCGGTTCAGGGATATTATAGTCCTCAAGACCTGTAAAGATTCCTAGAATCCGCCTCACAACGTCAGGTGTCAGTTCTCCCTCACCTGGAACAACCCTGTCAAGCCTGCCAGAGACCTTTTGTCTAGAAGAAAACTGGAGCTCAATTACTGGTTCAGTCTCCTCCAAAACAAGCACTCTCTCATACCTTTCAAGAATACGGTCAAGAGAGTCTCTGTTTAGAGGATAGGCCATGCCTGCCTTGTATACACTTATATCCCTGCTTGTTGATAAACCAAGTACGTCCCTTAAGTAGGCATAGGCAACGCCTGAGCTGATAACTGCAAGTTTTCCCTTTCCTTTCAGTATCAAACTAGGGCTCGCAAGATCATCTGATGCCATTTTCTTTAGCTTTTCATTGAGCTCCCTATGCAACCTCAGCCTAGGTCCTGGCGTTGCTGCCCATCGAAAAGGGTCCTTTTCAAAGCTAGGAGGTGTATAGTTATCTATTATTTCAGGAAGTCTTACAACCTGTCTTGCATGGCAAACCCGGGTAGTTGGCCTAAGTATTACGGGGGTCTTGTATCTTTCCGAGAGTTCGAATGCAATCTGAACCATGTCCATGGCTTCCTGAGGACTGGATGGATCAAGCACGGGTAGCTTTGCAAACATGGCAAATAATCTCGTGTCCTGCTCTGTCTGGGACGAGTGCGGCCCCGGATCATCCGCTACCACGAGAACAAGACCACCCTTTACGCCCATGTATGAGGCACTAATAACAGCATCAGATGCCACGTTAAGACCCACCTGCTTCATACTTACAGCCGATCTCCTGCCAGCTATTGAATTGGCAAAGGCTATCTCAAAGGCGGTTTTCTCATTTATCGACCATTCCACGTGTACATGAAGATCGTTCTCGCTGACAAGCCTCATAACAGTTGCAAGTATCTCGGAAGCAGGCGTTCCAGGATAGGATGTAACCACACTTGCTCCTGCAGCAAGTATTCCATAGCCAATGGCCTCGTTACCAAGTAAAATGTTCTCAGACATGTTGCAGATACCCCTTTAGGCCCGACCCATCCAACAACAAAGATAACAAAAAAGGCGGCCAGGGCCGCCTTCCTTTGATTTTCCACAGAAGTCGACCCTTCTTATATACATGCGAACCACCACCAGTATTCCCCCTTGCTTCTCATCATCATAACCTAAGGATAAAACGATATTTTGAGATTATTGTCAAATAAAAATAATACATCCAGCACATTGCGGCAATCATTGTAAACCTAGCCAAAGAAAATGAATTAATTTCTATCAGGCACCTGAAAATACTGGTCAAGAAAATGAATACCAGGATTGAAAATCGCGCAATACTCTAATATAAACCCTCTATGAACCATGTATGGATAGACGCCAACCCCAGATTAGAAGCAATAGTAGAAGGAAAAGAAGGTTCTCCATACGTAGTATTCACGCATCCCCACCCGCTGTACGGTGGGAATATGAACAACCATGTGGTGGAACTGGCAAGTAACATTGCTATCGAGAATGGCTACCAGGCAATCAGGTTCAACTTCAGGGGCACGGGAAGGAGCGAGGGCCAGTACACAGGTGGTGGGGGAGAGATGGCTGACCTGGATACGGTTGTCAGGTATGCTGGAGACATCAAGCTTCTAGTCGGTTATTCATTCGGTGCATGGATAATTGCCAGGTACATAGAGAGAACACCGTTCAACGCCATCTTAATCTCACCGCCGTCGGACATCTTTGAGTTCCCAGCGCTCAAGGAAAGAAATGCATGGATAATTGCCGGAACGAGTGACCAGTTCTCAGACCCGGTAAGACTGAGCAACATAACAAAGGAACAAAGACTTACCCTATGCAGGAGCGCAGATCACTTCTGGTATACTGGTACCGTTTGCCTACAAAAGACACTGTCCAGGATAATGGCAGGCATATAATGCACACTTGATCAATACCCCTATAGCAACTATACTATGTATATGGCTGCTATACCGGAACAGTTAATAATAAGGCCCCCAAGCGAGGCAAAGAGCCTCCTCATAAAGGTAGTTCGCGGGTGCAACTGGAATAGGTGCCTATTCTGTGGCATATATGACCTCTACGGTCAGACCTATTCGCTAAGATCATTAGAAGAGGTTAAGAGAGATATAGATGCCCTTCTAGAAATCCACGGTGACACCTATGATACGGCCTTCCTAGGAGATGCCAATCCAATGGATCTCGAGACGGGTTTTCTCGTGCAAGTCATAAGATACCTGAGGGAAAAGTTCCCGTCATTAAAACGTGTCACGGCATATGGCAGGACCTCTAGCCTATGGAAAAAGACTGCCTCCGAGTTAAAAGAGATACACGATGCTGGCCTGGATCGCATACACGTTGGAATGGAAAGTGGTTCAAATAGGATACTTGCCTTTCACAAGAAAGGAGCGAGCAAAGTACAGCATATAGAAGCAGGTATCAAGGTAAAGGATGCAGGCATAGAGATAAGCTTTTACTTCCTCACCGGACTGGGTGGAAGGTTGTGGTGGGAAGAACATGTCAAGGAATCTGCCGATGTTGTTAACGCTGTTAGACCGCAATTCTTAAGGGTTAGGAGATTATGGATACACCCTGCATCAAGGCTTATCCCAAAGATAGAGTCTGGAGAATTTGTACCACAGACACCGGAAGGCACTGTTAGAGAACTAGGAGAACTCATCGAACGCCTAGATGCCGAGGGCACGATAATAGCTTCTGACCACGCCAACAACTACATACAGGTCTATGGGAGGCTCATGAAGGACAAAAAGGAAATGTTGGACTATGTTAACGCATTCCTGGAACTTCCTGCCGAAGTAAAAGAAAACCATTACAGGAATGTGCTCTCTGTAATTTGACACTTAACACCTGTGATTGATTTGGTGGGCCGCACAGGATTTGAACCTGTGACTTCTACCGTGTGAAGGTAGCGCTCTCCCACTGAGCTAGCGGCCCATATTCGACGAGTCTATACCTTTGGCTTGGCCAGGTGTCAAGGACAAACACACTGTCACCTTCATTGTAACGTCCCTTCACCTGTATCTTCCAATGGTATGGAGAAATAAAATGTCGAACCTTCGCCTTCAACGGACTCAAGCCAGATATCACCACCCATGGAGTTAACCGCCTTCTTTGCTATGGATAGGCCAAGTCCATCACCCTCGGCAACATTCTCGTATGTCCTGAAGAAAAGGTCAAATACTGCATCGGTATGTCTAGATGGTATACCCATACCATTATCGCTTACGGCAAAGATATGCATGTTATCTTTGAAATCATAATTGATGTGTATAACAAGATCCCTTCCAGGCGATGAATACTTTATGGCATTCGTCAAGAGGTTAGAGAAGACCTGCATAAGACTTACCCTGTCTGTCTCTATTTCTTTTGGCATATCATCATCTAGTACTATCTTGCCCTTTTTCTCCTCGAGCTGGGGAGCAAGATCATTCATTATGCCTTCCAGTACCTCATGTAGTGAAAACCTCTCTCTCTTGACCCTGTGCCTACCTACCGATGTGAATGTTAGAAGGTTTGCCACAAATTTTTCCATCCGCTTGCCACTATCCATGATGGCTTCCATGTACTCGATCTCTTTTTCATCCAGCTTGGGCCTCGCTGACTTCATGAGACGTTTCATAAAACCATTTATTGCTATGAGCGGACTCTTAAGATCATGGGAAACAGTTGATATTAAGTTCGTTAGCTCCTGGTTTCTCTCCTTGATTATCTTTATGGCATTCTTAAGTCTCTTGGATGTATCTGCAACTTCCCTGAACAAAAGTGCATTTTCGGTTACCATACCCATGTGAAGTCCTATGCTTGTAAGTAGGTGCCTGTCATCCTGAGAGAATTCCCTTTTTCCGTATGAAGCAATGTCCATTACACCGATAAGCCTTGTCCTCGACTTTAAAGGAATGGACGCAAAGGAACGCATACCCTTTTCCTTTAATACGAACCGGGTAAGCCTTGGGTCGTCTGACACGTTCTCTATTATTATAGGTCTGCCCGTAGACGCAACGCTGCCTGCCAGCCCTTCTCCCAACTTCAGGCTATCTATGAGTCTCACCATCTCCTCTGATATCCCGCTATAACAAACGCATTCAAGTACCTTCTCCCTCTGGTTCAAGAAATATATCCACCCGGCCTCTATGCCCATTACCTCCAGTACCTTGTCGAGCGTCTTCTGAAGCATTTTCTCTACTTCAAGAGAGGAGCTCAGGGTCTCTGAAATGAGATTTATGACAGAAAGATCCTGGTTCTGCCTTAACAACCTTTTTTCCAAGACAACCTTTTCTGTTACATCCCTCAATATGGCCATGGCCATGCCAGGACTTTCCTCTATAGGGTGAAATTTACCCCCAAGAATCTTTCTGCCCCTTGATGTTATTACCTCTATTGTTGCATTGAACTCCCTTATTTGGTCCTCCTTCAGCAGAGAAAGTGTCACTATGTCCTTGTCAGAGACGAACTCAAATATCTCGCGGCCCACTATGCTGCCATACGGCAAGTCAAGTATACTCGCAAAGGCTGGGTTACAAAAGGTTATGACACCCTTTCTCATAATTATGATAGAGTCGGGCGCCACCTGTATAACCTTCTTATATCGCGTCTCTTTCTTGAAAGACCCACTTTCTATGGTTGTAATGAGTATGTATGTATCATCCTGCCTGTAGCCGTTTATGTTTACAAAGTCGGCGCCCTTTATTCCCTTTGAACTAAGCGTCTCCACCACGGTATAGAAAGGCTTGCCTGTGTCAACGAGTCTCTTTATATTGTTTATAACGCTGTAATCCCACAACAGCTCCGGTATGAGGTTGTATATGGACCTGCCTATTATCGGTGCACTCTCGGAATCTATTGCCGAGTTGAACTGGGGATTTGCATATACTATCCTGCCCTCGGCATCCAGTACAACTACACCAAACGGGGCATTGCCCATCACTGACGAAAACTTTGAGATCTTTTCATCCATGTTATGAATCTATCTTTACCTTTTCGCCTGGATCAAGGATGTGGATGTCCGCTGTCTTAACCTTGAGCAACCTCTCGGCATCTGCCCTGCTTCCAACTATGTCACCAAAGTGAATGGGCACAACATGCCTGGGCCCTATGTCATTAATGGCGGCAATAGCGTCATCGGCATCCATCGTGTAGGTGCCACCCACGGGTAGGATCGCTACGTCAACGTCCAGCCCTTTCATCTCTGGTATCCTGTCCGTATCACCAGCATGGTATATCCTCATACCCTCCAGTTCCACTACGTAACCCACCCAGTTGTTGCCCCTTGGGTGAAAATCCTTATCCACATTGTAAGCAGGGACGGCCTCAACATGGACTCCCTTTATCACCATCCTATCACCCGGTAACATCACCTCGTCCACATAAGGCTTTTTGGATGAGCATATAACAACGGTACTTTCAGCTTTTATACGCTTTATGTCACCCTCGGAATAGTGGTCGTAATGGTCGTGCGTAACCAGAATTATATCGGCTGAAGGGAGATCACCCTTAAGTTTCCAGGGATCTACGTAAACACGCACATCTGCGCCTTCTACCATGATACTTGCATGACCTAGCCAAGTTATCTCTACTGGCATGACATTCACCTCCAGAAGAAGATATTAGAAAGGATGTTAATAGTAAGGTAAAACATACTATATAGCATACCCCTTCAAAGTGCAAATACAATTTGAGCCGCGGCAGCTTGTCCTTGTATGCATACGGTGAGAAGCACAATTTTATGCCAGCCCTTGGTCTTATCGTTGAACTATAATCCCACGGCATCCTAAACCTGTTTATGCATAAATAAAATTTACCTCTAAGGTGTAATGTGTTAGCTAGACTTACCATGCAAACAAGAAGGATAGCAGTTATAGCGCTTTTTGCAGCCCTCACAGCAGCCGGTTCTATGGTAAAGATACCCCTAGCACCTGTACCGGTTACCCTTCAGTCTTTCTTTGTGCTCCTTGCAGGAGTAATCCTTGGACCAAGAGATGGTGCCATTAGCCAGTCTGTCTACGTTATCTCAGGCCTCCTTGGACTCCCGGTGTTCTCGGGTGGGGGAAGCATTGCCTATGTCATGAGACCCTCTTTTGGTTTCTTGCTCGGTTTTATTTGTGCTCCCTATGGAGTCGGCCTTTATCTCAAAAGAAAGGCATATAGCAAGATCCATGTGTTCATTGCCTGCCTAATCGGGACCTTTGTTATATACCTCGTTGGCATGCCGTACCTTGCCCTTTACCTTAGATACATAGTTCAGAGACCCGATTCCGTCATGTTCAGCATAAAAGCAGGAATGCTGATATTTCTGCCTGGTGACATGCTTAAATGCGCGTTTATCGCTATTATCGCACATCCTCTGACGGTCATGGTGGAAGAAAACAATGGTCTAAAGAAATAATCCAAAATCTTAAAAGGATTGTCCCATGTATCCAAAGCTAAGGGAATAGACCACCTTGTCATAGAACAGAATTATCCTATTGTTGAGCTCTAGGGTAGTGTATATCTCGAGTGGAGACAAGAGGATGTTTTGCCCCAATACGTGAATCCATATAGACTTCCTGCTCAATGCCATGGCATTCAATACATCGGGAAGAAATACCCTTCTCTTGCCTAGCTCCGAGCCAGCATCCAGGAAAGGGGAAAGCTCTATTTTCTTCCTGTAGCCCTTTAGCCACAGCTGTATGTTCCTCAGTATATCGGTGTTTATCCTTTCCAGCACATCTAGGTGATCCTTCAAGGAGGGTATGTTCTTTCCCACTTCACCTAGCCATTTCTCAGAGATCTGTTCAAAATCTCTCTCGATTATCTTTACAAGGATATTCGAGAGAAATGACCTCTGGCTTATCTTTTTCCTGGAATCAAGCAATATCTCCCCAGAACTCAATTCTGGAGACAATTGTTTGAAGGAATCAAGCATGGCCCATGTATCCCTGTAAAAATCTAAGTATATACCTATGGCCTTCTCGTTTGAGGTCCATGCAAGAGGCGGGTGGTCAAGTATGGGAAAGTATCTCGCCTCCGCTGCATCATCCCCCGGTCTTAGAACACCGCCTACAGCCCTTACCTCGTACGTAACTATGGCTAGGCTGCCATAGTAGTAATTATCAACGGTATCCACGTCAATGAGCCTAACTATCTCGCCCTCTATACCGGCTTCCTCCTTTAATTCCCTCAAGGCAGCCTCACGTATATCCTCACCTGTCTCGGCAAAACCAATGGGCAGGCACCACATGCCTTTATAAGGCTCATTTCTCCTCTTTACAAGGAGCACCTCCCTTTTATCGTTAACAACGACGGAACTGGACACCGGCAAAGGATTCTCGTAGAATACGACATCACAATGTGTACAGTATTCACGTACCTTGCCCTCTATCTGCGTGCTTATCAGTGGCTTACCGCAGTAGGCACAAAATTTTTTCTTCTTATGCATATAAACCTTTAATACGGGAGAGGCAGCTTAGGCCTGAGGCATTGGAATATGCCATCGTCCTTGGCTATCCTGAAATCACCCTTTGTCTCAGCGTATTCCCTTACACGCATCTCTATATGCTGAAGTACTTCGCCTGTCTTCTGCGGGTGCTTAGCTATAACATCTTTTAGAAGTAGAGGTAGTTTGCAAGAAAGGTAATAAATACAGTCATCAACGCCTTTACTTGGAAACACAAGTGTATTGTTAAACACAATCTTCTTTACAACATCAAAGAAACGCCTGAGCAATTGCTCACCATCCTCGAGGGGAAAGACATCAAAGAGATCTTTTATGCTGAGCCTTTTGGGGGGTGTAAGGCCTATACTTTGCATAACTTCCGGTATCATGTCCACTGCTTCCCTCAGCGAAAACCTACTGTGTGTAACAACTATGAATAACCCTTCAGGCCTAAGGATCCTTGCAACGTACGGAAGCACGTGTGGAAAAAAATATATTGAGTAACTTGCTATCACCAGGTCATAGATACCCTGATCCATGTCCCTTACCAGGTCTGCAGAACCGCGTATGAATCCCCCTTCATATCCTATCTCGTTTAGAGTGGAAAGAAAGGGCTTCCTGTTGGCCTCCACTGTGTCAATACCCGTAATGACAGCATCTTCTCTCAAAAGGCCTTTAAGTCCCTTTATAAAGAAACCATATCCACATCCAAGGTCCAGCACCTTTCTCACCCATGAAAGGTCAAGCCCTGAGAGTGCAATGCTCCTTATATCCCTGGTGTTGATGGAATATCTCGATATTATACGACCTGTTCTTATATGATCGTGGACCTTCTCGTATGCCTTCCTTATGTCTTCATCGTTGTATATCTGCTGCAACGGTATCTCTAAATGGGCCATTATATGCACATCGGAAATCTTACTGTAAAGATTTATCCATATCTAGAAACAACCTAACTGGCAAGGGGTTATCTTATACCCATAGGCATCTGCTGCATTACCGGCTTCAAAACGGGTTACACCTGTTTGCTCGGCAATTTCCCAAAGCAATTCACATGAAACAACCTGTTCCCCACATGTTTCTTTCTCCAATATCTCTTTGAATACAGGTGGCACCTCCACATCCCTGCCAATGACCTTGTAACTCGACACCCCTTTTCTACCGTAGCCGAAAAGCCCAAGCTGACACTGGTAAATCTTCAGGCCCATCTGGTTTATCACCTTTGCTACCCTTATGGGTGTAACAGATAGTAGGGCAGCGATGTAATGTGCAACCGCGCATGGTATTCTGCCGTCTTCAGGATATGCGTTTAACATCTCCATTATCTTATCGTCCTCGCCCATCTCAAACCTCCACAATAAAAAGTGCATCAACAACAACAGGGCTCTTTCCCCTTATGATTATGGGATTCAGGTCAATCTCCTTTACCTGAGGAAAGTGAAGTGCAACATAGCCCAATTTCACCAGGATGGATGCAAGGGCTTCACGGTCAACAGGTTCCATTCCCCTGTAAGAACCAAGAATATTACTCGCCGAGATAGATGTCAACATGGAATGGGCATCATCTTTGCTCAGGGGCGCAACGCGGAATGCATTGTCCTTGAGTGCCTCCGTGAATATACCGCCAAGCCCGAACATGACACACGGTGGGAATCCTGGGAAATACGTGACCCCGGCCATTAACTCTCTCTCCCCCCTTACCATCTCCGAGACTAGTACGTTTGTTCCCGGGGCCTTGTCCCTTATGTCAGAAAACGCGTCCTTCAGAATATGCTCATCCATGATGTTAACGTGTACAACGCCCTTTTCTGTCTTATGCTGGATCTCTGGAGAACATGCCTTCAAAACCACAGGATAGCCGATGGATTGTGCCGCATTAAGTGCATCATTCAAGCTATTAACGAGCACCTCATGCGTGGTGGGTATACCATAGCTTCTCAATATCCTCTTTGCTGTGAATTCGTCCAAGGCCACTTGGTTGGCACCATCTGATTTCATAATGGACTGCATTATGTTCTTGGCTTCTTCAGGTGGCGGGTAATCGTCCTTTGGCATGGCCATTGGTCCATGCCTTTCATTTGCATACCTGTACAATGCATACATGGCTTTTGCAGTCTTCTCGGGCGAGTCAAACGTTGGTATGCAGGAGTCGTGAAAAGTCCTGGTGCAATGGTCTTCCCTTCCGAAGAATGTCGATATTACTATTGGCTTCCCGTATTTCTGTGGCATCTCTACGAGACGATCCAGTTTCAGTTCCATGGACTTGAGTATATCTTCAGGCTTGGCATCTAGTATATTCTCCAATACTGGCATCATATAAGAGAAAAAACCCGTATCTATTATCCCATGTACTATGAGTCCATCTACTTCATCCATCGAAAGCAGTATCTCCGGTATGTAACGGGTCATGGGCTTCATGTCTATGTGAAACGTGAGGTCGACCGGGTTTCTTGCACTTGCATGTGGTGCTATGTATTCCCTTATCTTTTCCTGGGCCTTCTCGGATATCTCTGGCACCTCAAGACCGTACTTGTCACATGCATTTGCTATGGCTGTTCCAGGACCACCTGAGTTGGTAAGTATACCTATCCTCTTGCCCTTCAAAGGCGGCTGGCACGCAAGGGTCCACCCTATTGTGTATAGTTCCTCAATGGTGTCAACCCGGATGACTCCTGCCTGTTCGAACAAACCATTGTATACATAATCTGGACCAGCCATTGCCCCTGTATGGCTTGAGCCAGACCGGGCTCCTGATTGGGTACCCCCCACGTACTGAGCAACGATAGGTTTATCTATGTTCCTTGCCACCTCCAGGAATTTCTTGGGCCTGCGTATGCACTCCAGATACAAGGCAATGGCCTTCGTGGACTTGTCCTTCCCCAGGTATTCGAGACAATCTACCACGTCTATATTGGCCTCGTTACCCACGCTTATAGCCTTGCTAAACACCACGCCTTTATTGTAAAGATAGGAAAGCGTTTGTGCAACATAAGTACCGCTCTGGGAGGCAAGTCCTAACTTTCCGTTTAGCCTCTTAAGAGGCATGACTGTTATATTGAGTGGAAGCTCTGTGTTTATTATGCCAAGACAGTTAGGCCCAAGGAAACGCATTCCATAGCGGGAAGCGATATCTATTATTTTATGCTCAAGTTCCCTGCCGCTATCCCCTGTTTCTTTAAAACCTGCGGTAACTATAACGGCGTAGCGTGTGCCAAGTTTCCCAAAATCCTCCAGCATTTCTGGAACAAGCGGCGTGGGTACCACCAAAACGGCCAGATCAGGAGCATGGTCAAGATCGCTTATCCTTGCATATGCCTTTTTACCAAACACCTCTTTCTCTGTTGGATGTACAGGCATGACTTCACCCGGGAATCCGCTATTTATAAGATTAATGTACTGTATTGTACCCATTTTATCTAAATGGTTGCTTGCACCTACTATTGCAATGGATGACGGCTCCATAATACGATTTAGGGGATTTCCATGCATTCCAAACCCTCCATCAAGCCTACCACAAGGTAGCTAATATTTTTTATTCGGTCAGTTAGTATAGATTAAGACTATAGCTCAAGTCTAGAAAGTTTTATATTTTGTAATTTGCAATTTACAAAAAACTTTTGTTTTGCAAGAACCTGACAGAGATGTTATTCGGTGTATAAAACCTGTTTAACACTTAAGAGGTATAAACGAATGCGTATTGCTTATATGCAAAGGACATCTCTTATCGATTACCCAGGCAAGATATCTGCGATTGTATTTACACAGGGTTGTAACTTCAGGTGCCCCTATTGCCACAATCCTGAGCTAGTAGACCCAGAGCTTTTTACAGAACCTATGAAAACGGGAGAGATCCTAGATTTCTTTGAAAAGCGCAAGGGTAAACTTGATGCATGCGTGATAACAGGAGGGGAACCCTGCTTGCAAAAAGATCTGATTCTTTTCATAAAGGACATCAAGGACGCGGGGTTCCTAGTGAAACTTGACACAAATGGTTCCATGCCTGATGTTGTTGAGGCCTGCCTAGACAGGGGCCTAGTGGACTATATCGCAATGGATATAAAGGCCCCACTTGATAAGTATAGCCAGGTTGCGGGTGTTAAAGTGGATACAGACGCAATAGAAAAGAGCATAAGGCTCATAAAAGAAGCCTGCCCTAGCTACGAGTTCAGGACAACCATTGTAAAGGAACTTCTCACTCCAAATGACATCATGAAAATAGGAGAGACCATAAGGGGAGCCAGGCTTTATATCTTACAGAAATTTGTACCTTCAAAGACTTTGGACAAGGCCTACCTCGGCATGGAGACATACAGCGATACTGAGCTTGATGATTTAAAATCAAGGCTATCCAGGTTGGTCGAGGCCTGCATGGTCAGGTAAGCTGTTCAATAAGTTTCCTGCTCATTATATGTGCCTGGCGTACAGGTTCAGGTAGTCTGTACTTGGTTGCACACTCAAGGGCTATTCTGGTTGAGTCAATTATGTCAATCATATGACCAGGCGATATGAATACAGGCCTGGTATTATCCCTTGTCCTAAGCACCGTACCTATCACATCACCCTTATGTACAAGAGCAGACATATCTCCCTTCCTTGGCCCAGGGATCTTGTAATCGCCAAACAAGTGTGACTTGGCGCAACCTATAGACCTTATGCCTAGGTAAACCCCCATGTGGGAAGCAATACCCACCCCCCTGGGATGGGCTATTCCCTGGCCATCAAAGATAAACACGTCTGGGATAAAATCCAGCCTTTCAAAGGCGTCTAGAACTGATGGTCCCTCCCTGAAGGTAAGCAGACCAGGTATATAGGGAAACCTGACTTCCATGATAGAGTGAACAGAGTTGATAAAGTCCATGTCAGGAAATGAGAAAACCGTTATGCAGCATACGGCAAGCCTACCCTTACTAGCATATGAGACGTCAACACCTGCCACGGTCTCTGGATGAATAGTGCCCCCATATACGACTACTTCCTTTGCTATACGCCTCTGCATTTCAATGGCATCGCGAGGAGATAGGTCCCAGGCATGCATCATGGTAAATCCATATTACCATTTTTATCTAGACCGGTTCCATGCCAAAATAAAGCTAGGCATAGTCATTTCACAAAGAGCGTATGCTTATTGATAAACCACTTGCATGCCATTTATATTAAAGGCTTTTCCTATGAAAAATCACGAATTTCCGCTTCGGCTTGTTAAGGGTTATCCTTATCCTGACGATAGAATGCTCAGAGGTTAAGCACATGAGAAGATACAACGTCTACATATCAATGGGCCTTTATGGTCGTTACGAGCTAGTAAAGGAAAAGATGGAGTCCTACGACTTTCTGGATGATTACTGGGAAGAATGTTTTACGTGGGAAGACCTAAAAAAGGTAATTCCATTCTTCAGGTCAAGGGGCTGGAGGGTTACAGTGGAACCTGTTAACATTGCAGATGCATTATCAAAAGTGCACTTGCCAGGTTTAACTTACAACATTGATGATAATGACCTTAATATAGTCGACATAGACGATATAAGAGTAATTATGGTGAGGGACCTCGGGAAGAGAGAAAACAATAAAAATAACTCTATTCCATGATAAGGGTATTGACATAAAGGGGTATGCCTTTTAATCTTTATGTAGTTAATTATTAAGGAGGTATTTATGAGTACCCTAACCAAGACAGGCATAGTTGAGGAGGTCACTTTACGTACCGGGCTTTCTCATAAGGATGCTACTAATGCAGTGGAGACCTTTATAGAGATAATAAAGAACAGGTTGGAGCGGGGAGAGCCTGTATCCATCTCTGGCTTCGGAAAATGGAAGGTAAGAGACAAGGCTGCAAGGAAAGGCCGCAACCCACAGACAGGTCAGGAGATTATTATACCGCCAAGGCGCGTTATTACGTTCTCACTTTCAAACGTGTTAAGGGCAAGGCTCTCCAAGTAGGTTAGGCATCACCGTAACTATCTACACCTTATCCATAAACAGAATAATATTAATAAAAAAATGCATATGCAAACGGAATTTATGGATCAGATTAGTGGGGAGTCCTTTTAGGGCTCCCCACACTTGAGCACATCAGCTGTCTTTTCTATTTAGTATAAACCTCGTCTAGACGGTTATCTTCCCCGCCCTCATCGTCTTTGTGGGCCTAAATACCTCTACGTTGAACCTATCTGCCAGTTCCTCGCATCTCTTTACCAGGGTTTCATATCCTATACTCTTCGCAAGTGTAAATGGACCAATACCTGCACCACCACCATTTGCCATAGCGAGGTCAATCACCTTTGGGTCGTCCACAACTCCCTCTTCCAGAAGCTTCGTTGCCTCATTTACCTGCAATGCAATCAGGTGGGTGACGTCAAATTCTTTTGTTCCCTTGGACGTATCAATGGTAGGCCTGCCTGAGGACCAGTCGTAAAATCCTTTTCCTGTCTTTTTGCCTAGCTCCTTATTCTTGAGCTTTTCTTCAAGCACCTTTGATGGCTTGTATTCGGGAGAAAGCACCTCGGAAAAGTACTTGAGGGAATGGTAGGCCACATCAAGTCCAACGTAGTCAGCAAGTTCAAAAGGTGCCATAGGCATAACTGCCTTGAATGTTGCATCGAACTCCTCTGGTGTTGGACTGCCCGCATCCATTATCTTCGAAAGCAATAGACTAGTGGGCGCGTTCACCCTGTTGTATATGAAACCAGGGGAATCCTTTTTTACGATCACTGGTACCTTTCCAAATTTCTTTGAGATGTCATACGTAAGTTGTATTGTTTCGTCAGATGTCTTTTTACCCTTTATGACCTCCACCAGTTTCATAAGCACTGCAGGGTTAAAGAAATGCATGCCAACAACCTTATCTTCCCTGCCTGTTGCACTTGCAATCTCGGTTATGCTCATGTTGGATGTATTAGATGCCAATATAGCCTGCTTCGGACTCATCTTGTCAAGATCCTTGAAAACACTCTTCTTGAGCTCCATGATCTCTGGAACCGCCTCTATGACGAAATCTGCATCCTTCACTGCCTCCTCGAGATCCACTAGAGGTCTCAGTCTTGATAAGGCATCTTTACTTGCATCTTCTGTTATCTTGTTTTTCTGGACCAGTTTTGCCAAGCTATTCTTTATCGTCTCTACGCCTCTGTCTACGAACCTCTGTTCAATATCTCTCATTGCCACTTCATAGCCGGCAAGCAGGGCAACCTCAGCAATTCCATTACCCATATCTCCTGCACCTATGACTGCTATCTTTTTTACATCATCTGCCTTCATAAATACCTCCCTTGGTTTCCTTGGTATGCTTTTTACTTGCCCTTGAATACGGGTTTTCTCTTTTCAAGAAACGCAGTGAAACCTTCTTTTGCATCCTCTGAACGCGAAACTACCTTTGTACCTTCAAGCTCAACCTCCAGGCCTTTCCCTATTCCATGGTAAAGACCCGCATCAATCGCTCTGAGCACACTTTCTACTGCAATGGGCGGTCTCTCGACAAGTCTTCTTGCAAACTCGTTAACATCATCCATCAACTTTCCCGGCTCTGAAACCATGTCAACCAGTCCTATCTTGGCGGCATCCTCTGCGTTAAGCCTTTTGCTGAACAAGATCATCTCCAGTGCCTTTGATCTCCCTATTGTCCGGGTCATTCTCTGCGTACCACCCCAGCCAGGTATTATGCCCAGGTTGAGCTCTGGCAGGCCTATCTTAGCCTTGGGTGTGTTCACCATTATCCTGAAATGACACGCAAGTGCCAGCTCGCAGCCTCCGCCCAGGGCAAACCCGTTTATCGCAGCAACCACCGGCTTGGTAAACCTGTCTATACGGGTCCAGACCTGCTGTCCCTTTGGCCCTGTCTTGTGCGCGTTTGCTGCGTCCGTTACATCAAAACCAGCTGAGAATCCCTTATCACCGGCACCAGTTATTACCAAGACTCTGGTCTCCCCGTCTTGCTCTACGTCATCAAGTGCCTTATTAATCTCTTCTAGCGTTGCCAGATTAATTGCATTCGCAGGTGGGTGGTTGATGGTAAGCGTTGCTACATGATTGTCCTTTTCAAGTATTATATTCTCATACCCCATAGTCAATTACCCAATTAATTCTATTATAAATGTATTATAGTATATTGGTCTTTGGATTATCAGAGAACAGGGGTAAAGTAAAGTAATTAATAAACACCTCGTTAGGATCCCATCCTAGGACAACGAGTGGTTAGGTTAAAAAACCTTTCATAAAACTGCCTTACTCCTCACCTTGTTACTACAACAGCGCCTAGCTGTGCAAGAGCCTGTATCCTCGTTTACTTCTAAAGCATGGAAGGACGGTGAATAGCGTCCAGGTATGACAAACCAAACATGGTCATTAACACTAAGACGAACACTTTATAGTGTAAAAATACGTTGAAATACTTGACCACGTAGGTTATTTTCATAAGTATCTGCTTGAGACCAGTATGAGGTACAACAAGGTTGGTGATGTGTACTAGAGCACACAGCAGATAAAAATGCTTGTGGTTGGGATAAAAATTCCGGGTTACAAGCGTGATATGCTCAGCTGAGTAAAGCTGGCCTAGCCCACTCAAATTTTTATTGGTATGCTTATTTACCTGGGATATTAGTTATTTTTAAGAAAGGATGTATGTCTGTGGTATTTTTGGAAGCCAAGTTATTAGCTTGTACCACGGCCATTAATCACTATTTAGGGAGGTAGAAATGGCTTACAGTACTGAAACACTATGCGGGATATTCCATAACCAGGCCCAGAGATACGGGAAAGAACACGTTTTTCTCAGGGCAAAGTTTGACGACGAGGGCCGTCCCAACCAAGACTACAGGGACCAAACATGGGAAGACGTACGTTCACGGGTGCTTGACCTTGCCAGGGGCCTTGTAAAACTAGGCCTAAAAAAGGGAGACAGGGCTGCCATATTCTCGGAGAGTCGTCCAAGGTGGATCATATCAGACCAGGCCATACAGGCATGTGGTGCAATTGGCGTACCCCTGTACCCCACCCTTTCTGATGATGAACTTGCATACATGTTGAGTGATAGTGGATCAAGGATAGCCATAGTATCTGACCAGGGAAAAGCCGAGACCGTGCTGAGGCTAAAAAAGGAAAAAAAGGAGATGCAGTTAGAGTACATAGTTACCATGGGGCCATGGGAAGGTGAGAGAACTGAGGGCGTACTAACGTTCAACGAAGTAATGGAGCTAGGTAGGAAAGAGGTTGAGGTTACGAGGATCGAGGATAGCATAAGGTCCGTTGGACCAGATGATATAGCATCCATTATATACACCTCCGGGACAACAGGTCGCCCAAAGGGGGTTATCCTCACCCAGTCAAATTGGGTATCCAACATAAAACAGTGCACAGACTCCACCATATTGAAACGCATCAAGGACATGGACCTGCATCTTATCTATATGGTACACCTGCCCCTGTGTCACGTGTACGGTAGGACAAGCGACTACCACGTTGGTGGTCTCCATTTAGGTGGTATACTTGCATTTGCAGAGGACTTTCAGAGGTTGCCTCAGAATATACAAGAGATAAGGCCAAACGTGATAGCAAGCATTCCACGGTTCTTCGAGAAGACCTATGATCTTATAAAATCGAGCGTATCCAAGCAGAAAGAGCCGTACCGCAAGGTCTTTGACTGGGCACTTAGAACAGGGAAGAAATTCACTGAATGCATGGCAACAGGTGAGAAGATGAAACAACTGGATAATATACAGTTTGCCCTGGCAAATGTGCTGGTGTTTAACAAGGTTAGGAAGCTAGCCGGGTTTGATAGACTCGCCATAGCAGTATCAGGCGGTGGTAAACTCTCTGAGGAGGTATGCGTATTCTTCAGGTCTCTTGGTATACAGCTTAGCGAAGGCTACGGCCTGACCGAGACATCCCCGGTAATAAACTTCAACGAACCCGAGTTCCTGGGCCTTGACCTCACTGGCCGCGGCAAGCTCTACACTTACTTCATAAACAAGATGATAGACTGGACAGTGGATGCAATGATACGACAACAATCTGAAGGAAAATCTCCTTACACCAACCCGATCACCTCTTTGAAACTGTCCATCTCGTATAATACAGTGGCATATAGGCTCAAGGTAAAACCTGGGTCAGTGGGAAGGCCGGTGTTATGGACAGACGAAAAGATAGCACCTGATGGGGAGATCCTGGTCAAGGGTCCTCAGGTCTTCAAAGGCTACTGGAACCTCCCAGAGGAGACAAAGGAGGCATTTACTGAGGACGGGTGGTTCAAGACGGGTGATGTAGGTGAATTTGACGGGGATGGCTTTCTTAAGATAACAGATCGCAAAAAGGAACTATTCGTCACAGCGGGCGGCAAGAATATCGCACCTCATCCAATAGAACTAATGCTCACTGTCAAGCCATACATAGAGCAAGCTTGTCTCACAGGTGATGGCAGAAAGTATATAACCGCCCTTATCGTGCCTGATTTCCAAGAATTAAAGAGATACGCCAAGGAGAAAGGTATTGAAAACCTCTCTGAAAGCGAACTGGTGAACCACCCCGATGTATACGAACTTATAAAAAAGCAGGTGGACGAGGTGAATGGTAAACTGTCACGTTATGAACAGATAAAATACTTTAAGATCCTGGATAAACCCTTTAGCGTTGAATCTGGCGAGCTTACCCCCACGTTAAAGCTCAAGAGGAGAATAGTAAAGGAAAGATACGCTGAACTAATAGACAGCATGTATGAATGATGGCTCATTTATATTGACTGGTTCTTAAATCTATGGCATACTACAGAATACACCATTTAAAGATAAAACTAGAGCTACAGGAGAACCAGGCCAATAAGTCATGGGTGTTTTGTGTCCATGGGCAAAATGATAAATACTAACAAGTAAGGAGGTATGTAGAGGTGAAGGAATGTGTAATTATAGATGGAGTTAGGACCGCTAATACCAGGGCCCATGCAAAGAAGGGCTGGTTCAGAAACAAAAGACCTGACGAGTTATTGACGGCTGTCTATGATGCCTTGTTCAAGAGAAATCCCAAGGTCAAGCCAGAGGATGTTGAGGCTGTCTTTTGCGGTACTGCAAACCAGTCGGGCATGCAGAATGATATAGCAAGATTGGGCTGGTTGGCAGGAGGTTACCCGGAGTCTGTGGCTACGAATGGAATATGCCAGCAGTGCCCTTCAGGCATGTCAGCCACTGAGCATGCTGCAAGGGCTATCATGTGTGGCGAGGGTGACATATACATTGCATCAGGTGTAGAGGACATGCAGCATGTACCCATGGCCTTTGCAATGGATTTCCCACCAAGGCTTGCCAACAGGTATAAGATGGAAGAGATCCCCATGGGGCCGACTGCTGAGAAGGTAGCAGAATTGTGGAAGGTGGACCGCGTGGACCAAGAAAAGATGGCTTACTGGAGTCACAAAAGGGCAGCAGAGGCAACAAAGGCTGGAAAATTCAAGAACGAGATTGTGCCCATAGAGGGTGAGAAAGAGGATGGCACAAAGTTCATAGTGGACAGGGACCAGTGGATAAGGGAAAACGTTTCAATGGAGACTATGGCTTCAATGCAGCCAGCCTTTAAGCCAGATGGCGTTGTAACAGCCGCAACTTCTTCTCCTCTTACAACTGGTGCATGTGCTCTACTCCTGATGAGCAGGGACAAGGCTGACGAGCTCGGGTTAGAATACCATCTCAAGTATGTGTCAGGTGCCATGGCTGGCTGTGATCCTACAATTATGGGTATAGGCCCGCTCTATGCAGCGAGAAAACTACTCGATAGAGTAGGCCTTACAGTAAAAGACATCGATGTGTGGGAACTCAATGAGGCATTTGGTAGCCAGTCTGTTGCAGTGTTGAGAGAGCTCGGTCTCGGAGAGAACGCACCGTTCGAGAATGTCAATGTTTGGGGCGGTGCATTAGCATTGGGACATCCCCTTGGAGAATCCGGGGCAAGAATCATCATTACGCTCAACAACATAATGAAGACAGACTACAAGGATGCAAAATACGGAGTGGCCATGCTTTGCGGTGGATTCGGTAATGCAAATGCAACGCTATGGCAGAACGTGAACAAGGAATAGAGTAAGGACTAAGAACATAAAAGAAGGGGCGGGACCACATCAGTAAGGGTGGTCCCGCCCCTTCTTTTATGTTCAAGCCTCGCAGCATCAATTACCTGAAAGCAATGTGCTTCGCCACCAAGGACTATTGACTACATCTTTCCATGACTGTATGTCTTAGGTAATATGAAGGGCTACTTGAAGATATTTACCTATGGCTGCCAGATGAATGACCTCGACTCCCAGAAACTGTATTCAGTGCTCTACGACAGGGGTTGGATACCCACAACAAGCACGTCGAAAGCCGATCTCATAATAATAAACACGTGTTCTGTCAGGCAGAAGGCCTATGAGAAGGCCATGAGTAACATCGGAAGGCTAAGGAAAAACAAACTGGCAAAACCAGATCTTGTTATTGGAATAACAGGTTGCGCCGCAGAGCAGGAGGGCTACAGGCTTATAGAACGTTTTCCGCACGTGGATTTTGTCCAGGGAACGCACAGGCTACATGCCATACCCGATACAGTCGACAACATTGTATTACAGGGCAAAACACACCTGGTAGAAACTGGATTTAACCAATATATACCGTCCATGGACATCGTCCCTAGCCCTGGTTTCATGCAACCCAAACACAGGGCATACATAAACATAATGCAGGGCTGCAACAACTACTGTTCGTATTGTATAGTACCGTTTGTCCGTGGTCCTGAGATAAGCCGGGACTACAAAAGTATACTGGAAGAGATCAGGTTACACGCCTCAAGGGGAGTGAAAGAAATTTTCCTCCTAGGTCAAAACGTTAATTCCTACAGGGGAGGCATAACTTTCCATGAGCTGCTTGGCATGATAAACGAAGTAAACGGCATAGAGCGTATAAGGTTTACCACGTCGCATCCAAAGGACATGAGCGACGATTTGATCGAATCCTTTGCAAAGCTAAATAAACTATGTCCGCACGTGCATCTACCCTTCCAGTCAGGTTCTAACAGAGTACTCAAATACATGAACAGGCATTACACGGCAGAACACTACCTTGGTCTGATAGAAAAGTTAAGGGCCAAAAGAAAGGACATTGCATTAAGCTCTGACGTCATAGTTGGCTTTCCCATGGAGAGAGAGGATGACTTCCAGAAAACCCTTGACCTTGTGCAAAAGGTGAGATTCGACATGCTTTTCTCATTCAAGTATTCCCCGAGACCAGGGACATCGGCATCAAGGATGCCAGACCATGTACCCATTGAGGAGAAAAAAAGGAGACTCAGTGTACTCCAGAGGATCCAAAGGAAGATAACCAAAGAAAATCTTGAAACATGGGTGGGTAAGGTCGTGGAAGTTCTCGTGGACGGTACGAGCAAACGGGATAAGAGCCAGGTCTTTGGAAGAATAGGCCAGAACGTGATAGTTAATTTCCCTGGATCACCAGAATTAATAGGCAGGACCATAAACGTGCTTGTAACAAGGGCAAACCCAAATACCCTCACAGGGGAAATAGTATGATAGATGTCGTAGTAGTAGGCGCAGGCCCAGCAGGATCAACGGCTGCAAGGCTATTATCAGAGAGCGGAAGAGAAGTATTAATCCTTGAGAAACGCAGATTTCCCAGGCCAAAACTCTGCGCTGGAGGTGTTACGCACAAGGTTATTCCTTTGCTTCCCCCTGGATTTGAAAATGTAAAACTTTGTTCGCATAGCAAGGCATACATATATTACCCTGATAAGGGCATGGCCCACGTTGAGGTCGAGGCCAATGGACCACTTGTGCACATGGTAGAACGCATGGACTTTGACCATTACCTCCTGAAGGCCTCACTCGAGGCAGGTGCCAGTTTGCTGGAGAATAGAAATGTAAGGTCCGTTTATCCATGGGGAGAAAGTATGCAGGTCACTGCAAGCAATGGTGAAACCTTCTATGCGAGGTACGTGGTGGCTGCAGATGGCTGTAATAGCGTAATAAGAAACCAGGTCTCGAGGTACAGACCACGTGTGTTTTCCCTTGAAACAACACTCAAGGTCAATGAAGAGCTCGACCACGTTGTACTGGATTTTGGCTGGATCCCAAAGGGTTACGGCTGGATATTCCCAAAAAATGGTAGGGCATCGGTTGGCATTGGCATGTTGGACTATAGCCCCGAGATTATGAGGTTCTACAATGACTTTCTTGAAAGGCATGACTTACCCCATGTAAGACCAAGGGGATATTTCCTTCCTATGTACTCGCTTGAAAATAATTTTAGCCGAGGCAAGATTCTATTCGTTGGCGATGCCGCACACCTAGTAGATCCTGTAACCGGTGAAGGTATATATTATGCGATCAAGAGCGGATCATTGGCAGCTAAGGCCCTAAACGATCTAAATGACGGCAAAGCAGGTCAAAGGTATAACATTCTACTAAAAAAGACCATAGTACCAGAACTAAGACGTGCTTTCTTCCTTTCAAAAATGATATACACATTCCCTACCATTTCTCTAAATGCATTCAGAATAAATCCAGATATAGGTAAGACATACGCGGACATTATCTCTGGAAAAAGCACCCACAAGGATCTACTTGGACCCAGTATACTGGGTGCATGGAAGATACTCAAAACAATCGCGCATTAGTTGAAATCCAAGACATTAATTATGGCTTGGATCTGAGACTTGGTGCCTGCAACCTTATTATTATTTTCCTGGGCATTGTGCTTCCACTTTTTTATCTATGCCCTTGTTGCCGTAGGCCTTGTCAAAGTGATCGCTGAATTGAGATGCAAGAAGCCTTGCACGCGTATCGTAGGCACCCTTGTCTTTCCAGGTATTCCTGGGATTAAGTACATCCTGGGACTGCAGCCCAGGAACACTTCTAGGGATATAAACGTGAAAAATCGGGTCCTCTTCAAACTCGACTGATTCCAAGTCCCCTTTCAACACAGCATCCAATATCCTCCTGGTAAGCCTGATATCCATCCTCTCTCCCTCGCCATACGGCCCACCACTCCAACCCGTGTTGATTAGATATACCTGGGTACCATGCCTCTCTAACTTCTCACCAAGAAGCCTTGCATACTCATCCGGATTCCTGGGCATAAAGGGCTCACCAAAAAACCTCGAAAACGTGGCAACAGGATCTACTATACCTGTCTCCGTACCTGCAAGCTTGCTCGTATAACCCATCAAAAACCATAACATGGCCTGCTCAGGGGTAAGCTTTGCAACAGGAGGTATTACACCATTGGCATCCGCAGTCAAAAACACTATGGTCCTGGGATGACCAGATACCGACGATACCTTGATATTTGTCAGAAAAGTCAAAGGATACGAAGCCCTGGAATTCTCGGTCAACCTGGTATCTGAAAAATCAAACGTCCCATCAGGATACATCATCGCATTCTCCACTATCGCACCATGATCCAAATAATCTGCCTCGTGCATGACAGCATTGTATATCTCAGGCTCCCTCTCCGGATCCAAATTCACCATCTTCGCATAACAACCATTCTCAAAATTCGCAATCCCACTATCACCCCAACCATGCTCATCATCACCAAGAAGCGCCCGGGATGGATCCGAGGAAAGAGACGTCTTGCCCGTGCCCGAAAGACCCAAGAATAACGCAGAATCACCCCCAGACCCCTCGTTCGCCGACGAGTGCAATGGAAGTATCCCTGCCTCGGGCAATATGTAGTTCATCACACTAAACATGAGCTTCTTTACACTCCCACCATAGGCAGACCCATAAACAATACCCAACATCCTGTCAAAATCCATTGCTATGGCCATGTCCGAAGTACGACCCGTCTCCGGTACTACCCTAAGCCTGCCCTTGTACCTCCCAGGATCAAGCTTGTCATAGGGAAGTACCAGAATGTTAAACGGCCTGCTGGAAAAAATGCTCCTACCTATATCACCAGGCACCGGCCTAAACATGTTGTCCGTAAACAGCACAGTCAAAGCCCTGTCCGTTACCGTCCTCACAGGCAAACTGTAACCTACATCAGCACCCAGTACACGCTCAATAACATACAACCTAGACTTTCTCGAAAGCACCTTAAGTCCATCCTCAAAAAGCATATCAAACGTCTCTTGATCAATGGGGATGTTATTCGGAGAGTCCCAGTCAATGTTACCCTCACTGGAAGGCCTCCTCACCGTCAGTGTGTCCTTGGGACTCCTACCCGTCGACTCAACAGGCGTCCACGTCGCAAGCGCACCATACCTGCTTACAAACGCTTCCCTCCTACCCACTACCTCCCTTATAATGTCCCTCCTGACAGGATTCACCCATACATCTGCATGCGATACAACAAGACTGTCTATGGCCTTCTTCCAATCCAT
>WFSG01000047.1 GCA_015486075.1 Deltaproteobacteria bacterium | reverse complement strand
GGAGAGGGATGTTCCTGAAACGGCGTCATTTTGGCCCTGAAGCAGGACAGAGGAAGGGCCAGAAATCCGCAGTGAGCGGAGCCAGAGACGGCGGAGTGAACGAAGCATAGGGAATATGCCTTTCCCCTGCCCGAGAGTCCGAATTGAAAACCTGATTTCCAAAAAAGGATTTACGTGGCGTAACTAATTGAAATCAAAGTGAGGGATCATCTGTAACCATTTTTTTGGACAGCAGTGATGTTTACTATTGAATGGTCTTCTTAAGGCGTCTTACATTGGAGATCGTGAGCACCTACGGTCTGTTTGATGGGCTTCGCTAAAGCACAACCCATCAAAAGCCTACTTGATTTCCCTTGTTCTCCCTTTATGCTTCTTACCAAGTCTCTCCTTCAGCCAGGCCTGCCATCCTGCTTCAAGGCATTCATAGTCTATCCCGGCATGGGTGAGGGCATTACCCACGTCTCTACCCTGCACCAGGCCCTTTATAATATCTCGGATAATATTGTTGCCACGGGTTTGAACAAGATATTCCACCATGGTATAGGCCTCACTATATGCGAGCTGGACCATATTCTTAAGGCCTATAGCCGATAAGCCCCTTTCCAGTATCTCGATCGGGATAAGGGCATCGTGCTTTAGCATTTCAGAGATCATGGCCTCGTGGTCCAGCTTCAGGTTCTGGGACTCATACTGGGCAAGCCCCTCGTGCAACCACCAAGGGATCTTAATACCCCTGGGAAGGGATGAATCCAGCACGTAGTGTACGTACTCATGCGTCAAGAGAACCTTTAGAAACAGGGCTTCTGCCATTGTTCGGCGCGTTAGGAGGGCCTTTATGCACCCCTCCGACGATATTCCAGCTGTATCTACCCCTTCTGGAACTTGATCAAGCTCCTTTTCACCTGTGTATAGTATGACCGGCACCAGGCCTGGTGGATACAGCCCGATGTGATTGCCGACACCCATATATGCCTCTTCAAGTGCCTTTAGGACATCATTTAGTATCCTCCCATGCCTCGCTATATTGTAGGTAACCTTGAAATGGCGCGTGGATACGGTCTCCACGAGGTCTTCACCCAGCAGGTCAGCTGTTGATCGTGGTGCACGATGCGATCGGTCCCCCACTAGTTCATATCTCTTAAGGTCCTCAAGCCTTTGTCTCGCCTCCCTATCTTCTGGTGCCAGGGTCAGGGCCTTGCGATACCTGGCACCTGCCTTATTGATCTGCCCTTTTCTCTCATAGAGTTTACCCAGGTCTACCATTGCCCTCAGATCCCTTGGCATGAGCGCGAGATATTGCTCCAGCCTCACTATGGCTGTATCCACATCATTCAACCTTGAGGCTGCAAAGCCCGCATAGTAGTAAGAAGGCGCACTCTGCGGCGTGGATTCGATTATGCTTTCAAAATAGTTGAAGGCCAAGGCAAAATCACCTTGCTTCAACGCAGTATATGCCTTCTCAAAAAGTTCCTCTGCATCGCTGCTTCCAGGTTCGCGGGCCTCTTGCACCATGTAAGTAATGCTGGCTTCGCCTGGTTTACCAAATGCAAGTATACCCGAAGTGCCTAGCTGCACGGTCTTGTTCTTTATGTGGATGTTGGTGCCTAGCTCGTCTATGTATGTGCCGTTCGTACTATCCAGGTCCCTGTAGAAAAACCTCCCGCCTTTAGAGAATATCTGGCCATGCAGGCCAGACACATAGTCGTAGGGTAAAACAATTGCGTTTTCCTGGTATCTACCTATGCTTATAGAGCTAGAGCCAGGTGAGATCTTTTTCTCAACGCCGCCCGCTTTAATAATCAAGACCTTACCTGTTGTTCGTGTCATTTCATGCCAGAAAGATGATAGTAGACACCTCGTACTGCCATGGTGCCAGGTATGATACATGCCGCCACCAGTGATACCACTCTTTATGTCTGCTGGAAGAGCCTGTCATAGATCTTTATCCTCTTTGTTACCCTCTTTAGGTAGTCTTTTGTCTCCTGCGGTGTGTGTGACTCTAGTAGCATGTACAGGTCATAACGGCTCATATGGTCAATATCGTACCTAGCTACAATCTTTCTTTGTATTGCACCGGGCCCCCAGTTATAGGCACATATTACGAGATATCTCTTTTTTACAGGGTCATACACGTTCTCAAAGTGTTTATTCCTCAACAGGTATAGGTATGTACACCCGAGCTCGATGTTGTTTTCCGGGTCATAAAGATAGGATGGAGTGAGCACAGCGTCTTTTTTGTAAAGAAAGTTGTAGGACTCCCTTGCCGCATATCTGGGCATGAGCTGCATCAGGCCCAGGGCGCCTGCCGAAGACTTGGCCATTGGATTGAAGTAGGACTCCGTGTGTATAATTGCCATTACAAGCTGTGGCTCAACATTAAACCTCTTGGCATCACGAGCAACAATAGGGACATATTGCCCGGCCCTCACCCTTATATGTTCAGGCACAAGGTTGAGATTTACCTTGAGTTTCATCCTTTTCACGCCATCAGCTGACACAAAGGGCCTTCTGGCTATCTTTATGCTAGGTGCCACATCCTTCTTTATGTAGGTATCAAGATTCTTATCTGTTACAACCCTGCCCTTTTTATCCTTTAGCTGGTCCTTTAATACCTCCATGCCCGTGGCGTTTTCTGTGGAGAACATCTTTTTTATCTGGTTGTATATCTCCTTCTCACCCTGCTTCTTGAAATCCCTGGAACTTATCGGCACAATGGCCTCCACCTCTATAGTGCCTTTCTCAAAGTCCACCCGGCTCCTGGCATTTAGATCCTTTGAATAATCCACCCATGTCTTCTTTGTGGAATCCATGAATGTATTCCATTTCTTTTCAACATCTGCCTTGAACTTGAGCCATTTATCATTCTGCTCTTTCTCAAACCTGTCCCATTTATCGTTTTGTTCCTGGCTGTATTTACCCCATTCCTCGCTTGAGTACCTTTCAAACTCCTGCCACTGGTTGTTGAACGATCCAAGGTCATCACCTGCCTTCTGCGCCGTGACAACCGCAGAATTAAACAGCAGGGCCAGTGCACATGGTACTATTATGATTAGGCTCTTACATGTCCCTTTCATCTTTACTTGCCTGCTTATTCTCTTAACTCTTAACCAGTCTTTGAGTATAATACCTCGCCTCCATGCCTATGCCTTGCTTCCGCACACGATAACCACCCTTAGGTTCTTGAGGAATGAATTCTCAAGATTTGCATTGTATATCCGGGCAGCATCTTGCTTTGAGATATAAAGGCTTGTAGGCCATGGCCCTGGTTTTATGGCCTTCACAACCATGGGGTTCTTGCCTACTCTGGGGTTTTTCTTTGCATCATCGATTGAGCTTGCATAACCTGCCATGCCCCTGTTATTTATTACAGACATCCTGTCGACCGTTGAAGGGGCGTAGAGCACCTCTTTTGAATCTTCGACCAGCACGCTGAAACCCAGGCTCGGTACCACGTCAAGCCCCTTTGCATCAATAATGAGCCCTGTGTAATTTTGTTCTGCAGGCTTTTCAGGCTGAATGGCTGGGGAAGCAGGGGTGTACGTGGTCTCCCCGGGTTCTGGTTCAAAGTATTTTGTAGGCATAAGGGCAGATATCAGGTCAGCGCTTATATGCTTATATGCAATCACGCTCAGCATACCATTCGATGCCCTTTTAGGCTCGCCAAGGAATGAACCGCTCAGCACGCCCTCGATTGTCTGGATGTTGATATCCCTGGTGAGCTTACCCTTCTCAACGGTTATGCCTCTTTTTATGTGCAAGTCGCCAAGCACGGTCAGAAGATTTGCCCTTGCATCGGCTGCTGCTGCAACCTGCTGGGCATATATGGGCTGGTTGGGGTCGGCATAACCCACTGCGCTTATGATACCCCTGGACCAGTTTATGTCTCCCTGGCCTGTATGCTGAATGATCTCCCCTTTTTCATTGATAATAATCTCTTGCGCCACGGCAGGCGGGATCATAAAGACAAACATGTATAGACCAGTCAGTAATACCACCTTTATTAAAGCTGATTTCCTCATTTTGTGCACCTCCTTATAGGCTTATATCATCTGTTATTTATCTTTTTAGAATGTCAGGGCCTCTTTCAAGCGTCTAAGGCTCAGCAGGGCATCTGCCCCTGACACAGGTCCTTCTGGCCTGAAATAGCCATTCAGGTCTGCCTCCATGATACCCCTTGTTGTACATGTCATGATGGCGTTAAAGGCATAAAACGAAGAATCCACGTCCTTAAAAGGCGAAGGCGAACCGATATACCTGGTTGGAAGGTTATCCTCCCTGAGGACCTTTATCAGTATGTCTTCGATCATGACGGCAAAATCAGCCCTTGTGATCTCCTTGTCAGGTTCAAACCTGTTGCCAACAGGCTCAAGCCCCCTTATTCCTAAGCCAATCACAGCATCAATATCAGCACTCAACGGGTGGTTTTTATAATCTGTTGGGAATGATTGTGTTCTTTGTGTCTTTACATTGTGATTCTTAAAAAGCTTTTCCAGCTTCAACTCCTCTATAAACAGAGCGGCTACGTCAGCCCTCGTGATTTTGTCAAGCTTGGCAATGTCTCTACCAACCTTTGTGCCTGGCATGGCCCTGAGTATCCTTTGTATATCCTTCCATCCATTATCTGCCTGTTCAACATACCCTTTGTTCAGGTCTATCACCCTCCTGAACTCCATGGATGCCCTCTCGTATTCCTGGGCAGTCTTGTATGCAAGGGCCATGTAGTAATATGGTGCAGGGTTATTCTTGTCCAGGTCTATAGCATCATTAAACTGGTCCTCGGCCTTTCCCAGCCAATCCTTGCCCTGCCATGTTGTGTATAAGCGGATCATGCCTGTGTGGTAGATTACCCTCTCTGCCTTTGACGAGCTCAGTTTTTTCGCCTTTTTCATGGATGCAAATGCCTCGTCAAACTTGCCCTTTTGCGCAAGGACAAGCCCTATTCCCACTCGTGCAGGTGCATATTCAGGGTCTAGGTCTTTAGCGCGCGTGAATTCCCTAAGCGCCTTGTCAATTTCTCCCTTGTCAAGAAAGTTCATGCCCATAAAATAGTGGTGCTCGGGCAGGTCCATCTGGGACATCTGCTTGACGCCCTTGGTCGTGGAAGCACAGCCAAATGCTACCAGAATGGAGAGCATAGCCGCAGCCCACGCAACCCTCTTAAACCATGTTTTCATATCCATTTGTATTACCTCCTAATACATTCAGTGTTGTTA
>WFSG01000046.1 GCA_015486075.1 Deltaproteobacteria bacterium | reverse complement strand
TAGGATAGCTATGTCCCTGGCCAGCGATATATCTTTACCTTCCGCGTTTACGGGGGCCATGCCCTCTGCCACAACAACCCTGTCCATCTCCCTCGCGTATGCATTTGGGCCTGATAAAAGACACATTGCCAGTATTGCCAATGTAAATGCTTTGATTTCCCTAATCTCCCTAATACCTATTTTCATACCTTCCCTCTTTATATGTACCTGTTACCTGGATACATCCATTGTGACCCCTGCATGCTTTATGGCATTAACCATGCTTATGTATTCATGTTTACTCTGATAGCGGGTCATGCTAAAAGAGATGATCTGGGAGATGATGATAATAATAATGAGTGTCCTCAGCCCCGGAGTCTTCATGACTATCCTTGCTAGCTGCCTCGAAGATATGGTACCGGCTGCACTCAGGTCAGGCTTGTGATACTGTGTCAAGATCCAGGCAATGGGCATGGATACCAGTGGAAAAAGGCTGAGCAAGGTGATCAAAAGAGAAACGATGTTATTGGGGAGAAGTGCACCAAGGGAAGATTTTACAACAAGCCCGACATTCGGACCCTCTTCTGCCAGACGTTTTGCTGCGTCCTGGATCAAGAACTCTGCTGTCTGCCTCTCAGGACTATCCGGATAATGCTCTATAACAATAGCCAGGTGCGTGATGGCCTTTCTGAGATCTTTCTTTTTTTCATAGTAGATCCAGCCCAGAAAATAATGGGCACTTCCTGCATAGGTACTTTGCGGATATTTCTTGATCAGGTCCTTGTAAAGGTGCATGGCCAGGCGAGGCTTTTTCATGTATTCAAGCGCAAGGCTCGCCTGCATGTACTGTGCCCTTACCCGGATACCTTTGTCTTTTGCATTCCTTGCAACATTGCCAAGTACCTGGAAGGCACCAGCGAACTGGCCTTTTCGGATGAGGTTTGCTGCTGCATCTACCTGCTCGTTGTAACCAAGGGCTTTTATTTCTTTTGGAACCTGGGCCTGGGGTATAGCGGCAGATGCATGATGGCCTATGACAGGTAACCCTGAGATATCGAAAATACCTGTGTAGGCTCCATATATAAGGCTACCGACTGCAAGCACTATTGCCACGAAGACAGGCACAACCCACCGTAGCGTCCTTCGTTTCTCAACCCATGCCATTTGTTTAAACGTCTCAAGGTCTTTTATCACGTCGTCCATTGCCTGGTAGCGCTTTTCCATGTTCTTTTGCAGCATGCGCATAACAATATCATTTAGCGTATCAGGGACCATGGGGTTCAACTCACTTACTGGTCTGGGTGTCTCCATGACGATTTTCTTCAGGACCTCCGGGTCGCTATTTGCTTCAAAGCAAGAGCGGCCCGTGAGCATCTCGTATAGAACAACGCCAAGGGACCAGATGTCTGAGCGCATGTCTGCTATGCCTTCAAGCTGCTCAGGTGCCATGTAGACCGCAGTACCCATAATCCTGGACATTTCAGGCCTTGATTCCCTTACAACCCTGGCAATGCCAAAATCAGCCACCTTGGGCTTGCCGTCGGCCGTGAACAGGATGTTTTCTGGCTTGATATCATGATGCACGATATTATGCACATGTGCCTCTTTGAGGGCAGAAGCAATCTGAATGGCATAACTTACGGCATCGTCAACAGGTATGGGATTCACGTCATTAAGCCTATCCCTGAGGCTGCCGCCTTCCAGATAGTCCATGACAATAACCCACTTGCCCTCAATCTGCTCTACTGAATGCACCTGAACAATGTTCGCGTGGGTTATCTTTGCCTGGAGTCTTGCCTCTTCAAGCTGTTCGCCTGTGTTCTCGGACTGTACATGGGGAATCTTGAGCGCCCTGAATACCTGTAAATCAGGGTCAAATGCCTTGTAGACCTCTCCAAAACCGCCTTGACCAAGCTTCTTGACAAGCCTGAACTTGCCTATGGTGCCAAGGGTCTGTTCTTCTGGATCAAGCTCTTTTGTTTTGTCCATTTCTCAAACCTATCCTAGCAATTCTTCCTTAAGCTGTATTATCCGAGGGTGGGAGTATAAGAGCTTCAGGCACCTGTGTATCCACGAGGCAATTGTACCAAGGGGTTTCTCTAAATCCCTGGCAATCCTACCGATACTTTCACCAATTGCCTTGTACCTGAAATATATGGGAAGTATCTCACGACATCTCTTGTCTTCCATGGATGCTATGACTTCTCGGCAGATCGTGATCGCCTGGTTCCAGAAAATGTTGCCATGGGGATTATCAGGGCCAGCAGGAATAGGTGGGAACATGGGATCATTACCCTTGTTCATGGTAGAATGAGTATTTATCGTGGGTGGGTGTCTTCTTGTCCGATCAAGGATATTGCCCAGGGCCTTGAGCTTGAGCAGGTGCTTAAATGCCTTTGGCTTTTCAACCTTTTCAAGTCCCCCTGAGAGAAAATAAAGTAAGGTATTCTGGACCACGTCTTCCTTTTCTTCCTGGTTCAGGCTCCATCCTCTCCATGATACAACGCCGTAGACGTAGTGGCTCGCTTCTTCCCACCCCTTGCGCATGCCTTTTACGCACATGTCATACAATCTTTCACTATCCATAGTCGTCTATTGGTCCCTAGTTCAAATTACATTGCCTGCACTGTGTCCGGTCCATGATCTGGCCAATATCAATAG
>WFSG01000045.1 GCA_015486075.1 Deltaproteobacteria bacterium | reverse complement strand
GTAAAACAGGTATAAAGGTATAGGGTTTAAGGTATAAGGTAAAAAAGACAAGGTCTCGGGTACCGGGTGCTAGGTAAATAAGCTGATAGCTAAAAGCTAATAGCTCTTGCAACCGACCACGTGTGACTGACAAGGAGGCCATTGATTTGCAGGGATCGTACGAAAAGCTCAGGGATAAGCTTGAAAGCCTGTATTCCATTTACAACAGGAGGGCTTTCGTGCACCCAGATCCCCTTGAGTTCGTGTACAGATATGAAGATCCAATAGACATGGAAGTAGCGGGTTTGGTTGCAGCATGCCTTGCCTACGGTAGGGTTGGCCAGATACTAAAAAGCGTATCAACGGTCTTAAAACATATGGGCCCGTCGCCAGCAAGCTTTGTCTTGAGCTCAGCAAGGGAAACCATGGAGGGCATTTATTCAGGCTTCAGGCACAGGTTCACAACAGGAAGAGAGCTTGCTGGCCTGCTCTGGGGTATGGGCCAGGTATTAAGGGAACACGGCTCCATGGAGACCTGCCTTGCCAGTCACCTGGATGGTTCGAGTGATACAATAATCCCTGCACTCTCAGGTTTCATCGAGGAACTGAGGTATTATGCAGCCCAGGCCAAGAATAGCCTTCTCCCTGATCCTAAAAAGGGTAGTGCCCTAAAGAGGTTCAACATGTTTTTGCGTTGGATGGTACGGGCTGACGAGGTTGATCCGGGTGTATGGACATGCCTGAAACCCTCCATGCTGGTTATACCCCTTGACGTGCACATGCACAGGGTATCCAAGGAGCTGGGTTTTACAATAAGGAGGCAGGCAGACATGAGAACCGCACTTGAGATCACGCATTTCTTCAGGCAGATAGAGCCCGATGACCCAGTAAGGTATGATTTTGCTCTAACGCGTCCAGGTATACTAGGCATGGGCCTACACTTAGAGAATGTTAAGGTCTTAAGTGTCAACTAAAGGGGAAACGGGGGTGTCATGGATAAGCTAAAGGATGCACTGCACCAGGCATATGCAGGTGAGGCAAAGGCAGCATTGAGGCTCAAGCTCTATGCGGAAAAGGCTGAAAAGGAAGGCTACCCACAGATTGCCAAGCTTTTCAGGGTTATATCATTCTCCGAAGAGATTCACGGAACACGGGCACTAAGGATGCTAAGGGAAATAAAGGACACACAGGCGAACTTGGAGGCCAGCTTTGAGTCAGAGACAAAGGTTGCAGGTGTTGCATATGATAGCTTTATAAAAATTGCTGAAGAAAAAGGTGACAGGACATCGTCCACGTACTTCTCGCAGAGTAGGGATGTTGAAGAGACGCATGCAAAGCTTTACAAGGAAGCAATGGATCACTTCATGGAACAGAGGGAGACTACGTACTATGTCTGCAAGGTTTGCGGCTATGTGTCAGATGGCGTGCTACCTGATGTATGTCCTGTGTGCGGTGCAGGTAAGGAACAATTTGTAGGTTTTGGTTGATCTCTCGAGAGACCAATCAAGGGGAGGTTTTTTATGGAAGAAGAGGAAAGTGTTGGTTGTGGTAGGCCCACTGGTTCAGTGGTGGGTGAACCCTCAGGAGGAGGGAGTGAAGAAAAGCCCTTGATCGCAAAGGAGGTACCCATGACAGAGGTTAAGGTAGGTGGCAAGGCCCCAGATTTTGTTGCACCAGCTTATTACAGGGGAAAGTTCGTCAAGGTGAAACTCAGCGACTACCTTGGCAAGTGGGTGTTGCTGTGTTTCTACCCTGGTGATTTTACGTTTGTTTGACCAACAGAATTGTCAGCGGTCGCTGACAGGTATGCAGAGTTCCAGGACCTGGGCGTGGAGGTGCTTTCGGTTAGTGTGGATAGCCAGTTTGTCCACAAGATCTGGGACGAGGAAGAACTCTCCAAGATGGTAGATGGAGGCATACCATACCCCATGGTATCTGACGGTGCAGGTAACATAGGTAAGGTGTACGGCGTGTATGACGAGGCAGGGGGAGTAGATCTAAGGGGCAGGTTTATAATAGACCCTGACGGCGTTGTCCAGGCAATGGAAGTTCTCACACCTGCAGTGGGCAGGAAGGTGGAAGAGGCCATACGGCAGATAAAGGCCTTCCAGCTCGTGAGAAAGACAAAGGGAGCAGAAGCAACGCCTTCGGGCTGGGAGCCAGGTGGCACCACGCTCAAAGTGGGTCCTGGCCTCGTGGGCAAGGTCTGGAAGGTATGGAAGCCCTGACCCGATAAAGGGATGGGCCGGCTAAAAGCCGGCCCGGGGCGATTTTATTTGTTTGAAAGGAAAGGGCATGACTCAGGAATATGACAGAACGCTCATGATGCTTTCGACCGCTCTGGACATGGAGGAAAAGGGCAAGGGCTTCTATGAAAGGGTGGTTAAAACAACTGAAGATAAGCTTGGCAGGGACATATTCGCAGGGCTTAAAGAAGACGAAGAAAAGCACATTGAGCGCATAAAAAAGATTTACGGTTCTATTAAGGGTGAAAAGGTATTCACAGAAGAGTGGAGAGACCTGAAGGTGGGCGATAAAGACCTTAAATCCATATTCAGTGAACTTGTAGCAAAGTATGGCAGGAATGCAAAGGCAACTACGACAGACATAGAGGCAGTTGACATAGGCCTGGACCTTGAGCTCAAGAGCGTGAAGTTCTACGAGGATCAACTCAGTAAGGCCAAGGATGAAGAAGAGAAAGAATTCATAAGGCAGATGATCCTTGAGGAAAAGGGACATCATGCATTGCTCTCAGACCTGAGGTTATACCTTGCTGATCCAGCCTCATGGTTCTCAGAGCACGAGCACACCGGTCTTGATGGAGCGTGAAGGGGATCATAGGGGAAAAAGAATATGTTCAAAATGTGCTCAGTAGGCTGGCAGAACTGGTAAACTAGATTTTTAGCATAGACAAATACCCTTTTTGGACCAATATGGGGCATGATGATATCATGCCCCATATTTTTTTGAATTAGTTAATTGCCTGGAAAGCAGGTGTTACAAAATAATAAGCTATGTGCAACAAAGGAAAAAAAGCAAAGATTATGCCACTATCAGCTTTGCATTTTCAAGTGATGCCAAGGGCATTACAAAGGTAACCTGTTTTTACCTACCAGATGTCCCCGGCCTTGTTGTTACATGGGGATTGTCCTCTCCAAAGTTCTCGACCAGTTTCTTCATGATCTCTTGCCTTTCTTTACCCTTGGCTTCCTCTGTCTTTATAAACTGGTATGCAGCAAAGACAGGTGATGATGCTATCTCAGATGCAAAGTTTCCTATACCCTGATTCCATGCAAAGAGAGTGAACAACTCGTCCATTTCATCCACACTTAGACCGATTGCATATGCCTTTACCAGCTCCCTTGTTGCCTGTCTAAACCTGTTAGCCCCCACTGCATTTGCAAGGGACAAGAGGTACTTGGTTTTCTGGTCTATCGCCGGCGATTCCTTATTCCATACCAGCTTCCAGAAATTCCCCGTGATGCGGCCAAGCTCTGCGTCAATCCTCTTGAAACTTCCGAGTGCCAGCGGCTTTAGCGGAGGGCTTTCCTTTTTCATTCCAATATTCTCCCTTTTACTATGTTTCTCCTAGTTTCCAGCCAGCATGGCCTTCATGTCTTGTTCAACGTCTGTGTTTGGCATGAGATTGAAGTTTTCCTTGAGCACGCTTAATACGGCTGGGGTGACAAATGCAGGTAGACTCGGCCCAAGCCTGATGTTTTTCACTCCAAGGTAGAGGAGACTGAGCAATATGCACACTGCCTTTTGCTCAAACCAGGACAGGTTCATGGACAGTGGAAGGCCGTTTACATCTGTACCAAATGCTTCTGCAAGTGCAGATGCAATAGTGATTGCAGAGTATGCATCATTACACTGCCCTATGTCGAGTAGCCTTGGCATGCCCTCTATGTCCCCGAAATCAAGCTTGTTGAAACGGTACTTACCGCATGCAAGTGTGAGTATAAGGCAGTCTTCAGGTACTGCCCTTGCAAAGTCAGTATAGTAATTGCGTCCACTCTTTGCTCCATCGCAACCCCCTACAAGGAAGAAGTGCCTTATCTTGCCTTTCTTTACAAGGTCAATGACCTTGGGTGCTACATTCAGGACCGCTTCATGGCCGAATCCCACTGTTATGTATTTTTCAGGTCCATCTTCTTTAAAGCCATCTGCCTTGAGGGCTGCATTGATTACAGGGCTGAAGTCGTGGTTCTTTATGTGCTGAACACCAGGCCATGCAACGAGGCCTGAAGTAAATATCCTATCCATGTAGGTCCTCTTTGGCCTTTGTATGCAGTTCGTTGTCATGAGTATGGCACCTGGAAACCTATCAAACTCTCTTCTCTGGTCCTGCCATGCACCGCCATAGTTACCCACCAGGTGCTTATACTCCTTGAGTCCTGGATAGCCGTGGGCAGGTAGCATCTCTCCGTGGGTATATACGTTTATATCCTTTCCCTGGGTCTGCTTGAGTATCTCTTCCAGGTCCTTCAAATCATGGCCAGAGACCAGGATTGCCTTGCCCTTTACAGGCTCTATCCTCACCTTTGTGGGTACTGGGTTACCGTACGTTCCTGTGTTGGCAACATCCAGGAGTTCCATTGCCCTGAGGTTAACCTCACCGCACCTGAGGCACATGCCTAGGAGTTCATCGATGCTATGGTTATCTTCTGCAATGAAGTCCATGGCTTCCAGTATGAATGCATATGTCCTGTCATCTTCCTGACCCAGTATCTGTGCGTGGTCCAGGTAGGCTGCAACACCCTTTAGACCGTAGGTAAGGAGTTCTTCAAGCCCTGTTATATCCTCGCCAAGTGCTTTTTTTCTCTTGTCTATACCTATCTCTTCTCCCTGGTGGATAAGGCCTTCCATGCTGTTTTCCGGTATCCAGCCCCCAGGGCCGTCGACTTTCTCAGGTGCCTTGCCAGCCTTTTTACAGGCCTCTTCGTACATGGTCTTTGCCTTTTCTAGCTTTTCGTATGCAACCATGATAAGATCTTTCACTCTCTCGGGGTCAAAGTTTACATTCGTTATGGTAGAGAATAGGGCCTCTATTGTAAAAACATCTATGTCTCTGCTTGAAACCCCTAGCTTCCTTGCCCTGTGCGCATACTGGGATATACCCTTAGTGGCGTAGATAAGGAGGTCCTGTAATACAGCTGTATCAGGATCCTTGCCGCATATGCCCCTTTGGGTGCACCCACTTCTTTTTAGTGTCTGTTCACACTGGTAACAAAACATGATTTTCTCCTTTCTTTTTTGTCTTATGCCTGCTGTGCCAGGTTTGATGCTGCCTTTGAACGTGCCCAGAAATCTGCAAAGCGTTCAGAAGATCCTGATTCCTCTATGTATGCGTTTGCTACCTTTGAGATAAATTCCATGACCTTCTCCATGTTGCTAAACTCACCCACTACGTCGGCAAATCTCGGGTGGCGACCGAGCTTACCGCCTGCAAGCACCCTAAACCCTACACTGGATAGTGATATACTTCCCACTGGGCATGCATCCCGGCATGATATGCATCCTTGGCACCTTTGCCTGTTGAAGCACGCTATGCCATCCTCTATGCTTATGGCAAGGTCAGGGCAGGCATCCACGCATATGCCGCACCCCGTGCATTTACCTGCATCTAGTTGAGGGCGTACAAAGGCAATGATGCCGATATCTGCTATCTGCGGCCTCGAGCATCCGTCAGGACAGGCAGATATGGAGATGCGGAACTTGTTGTGGTACAGGATGGTCTCGGAATCTATACGCCTTCTTAGCCTCTCGTTTATATTATTATCTATGGCCCACCTCTCTATGGGTTCTTTGATCTCCTTTGTGTTGATAAGCACATACGGGCATCTGCTGAGTTCGTGCTGGCATGTCTCTATTATGAGCATCTCTGCACCTGGCTTGTTGGCTTGTGGCATCATGGCCATGAGTTCATCTCTGGATTTACCAGCCATGACAGTCTTAAAACGCCTCTTAGCCTCCATGAACTGCTCTAGGCTTACCTCTTCAAGTCCCCTTTGTCTTGCCTGTTCCTCAACCTTTTTTCTTACAAACCCCCTGACAAAGAAAGGTACTTTCTTTAATTCCTTTTCAGCATCTCTGTTCCATTTCATGGTTAATATCCTCTCCAGTCAGCTCTCAGCTAGGAAACAAGGCGAAAGGCAAAAGGCGTAGGGCGCAAGGCAAAAAAATTTCTTCAGGCCTTTCTTTCCCCTTCTGCCTTATACCTTATACCCTATACCTTGAACCTTATACCTTTCCCTTTGTCTCCTTATTTCCATGACTCAGCCAGGTCAGAGAGACGAGTCTCTGCCAGGAAGGCCTTTACATTCTTTGCCATGTCTTCAATAAAGTCACTTACAACGCATCTCTTGCTCTTGCACCTTGGTCTACCAAGGAGGCAACCCGCAGACAAGGATAGGAGGTCTCCGTCCATGAGGTTATAAATCTCAAGTAAAGAGATATCCTTTGCTTGCTTGGATGCCATGAATCCTCCCTTGGGACCCCTAGAAGAGCTCACCAGTCTGGCCCTGGACAGTCTTTGTAATACCTTAGCTAGGTGAGCATGGGATACGTTCAATCTGGCCGCTATTGCTCTGGCTGAAACAGGTCTACCTTTGTTCAGCTCTAGTAGCAACATTGCATGGATCGCAAGGGAAGCTGCACCTGATACATTGAGCATGTGAAAATTGTTCATATTTATTCCTATTAAAATATTCAGGTACCATAATACCTGATTATATTTGTTTGTCAATAAAAAAGGCGCAAGGCGCAAGGCGTAAGGTACAAGGTTTAAGGTGCAAGGTTTAAGGCAGAAGGCTAAAGGATAGATAAAGCACAAAGGGACATAAAACATAGGCACATAGGTACAAAGGTTTAGATTGGCTCTCAGCCTTCAGATTATTTACCCGATACCTGGTACCCGAGACCCGGCACCCTTGTCTTTTTAACCTTATACCTTGTAACCCTATGCCTTGCACCTTAAACCTTGCGCCCTACGCCTTATGCCTTGTGCCTTGTTAAAGTGGATACTTGACCAGGTAGTTATTCAGGCTTAGTCTTTTCTTGATATTGTTGTCCAAAGGAGGCGCCTATGAAGGTCAGTATAATTGGTAGCGGCATGGTGGGCTCCACTTGCGCATATGCCCTTATGATGCACAGGCTAGCCAGCAACATAGTCCTGATTGACATGGATAGAGAAAGGGCCCTTGCAGAGGCAGCAGATATACAGCATGCAGCACCTTATGTTCACCCTGTGAACATAACAGGAGGTGACTATCCTGACCTTGATGGCTCCGATATATTGGTAATCACAGCAGGTGTCAGCCAGAAGCCTGGTGAGACCCGTCTGGAACTCCTTGGACGCAACGCACTTATCCTCAAGGATATTGTATCCCGTGCGCTCTACTATGCAGGGGAAGCAATAATTATAGTTGCCACAAACCCCGTGGACGTGATCACCCATCTGGTTGCCAGTTATGCATCGGAATACGGGGTTGATCCCACCAGGGTTATAGGCACGGGTACAACACTTGATACTGCCAGGTTCAGGGCTCTACTAGGCGATTTTCTGGGGGTTGATCCACAGCATGTCCATGGCTACGTTGTTGGTGAACACGGGGATTCCGAGGTCCTGACTTGGTCCATAGTAGACATAGGTGGCCTGCCCCTTGAGGACTATGCCAAGTTTGCTGGAAAAGAAATGGACGAGCAGGTAAAGGCACGCATAGATAGTAATGTTAGGGGTGCTGCATATAAGATAATAAAGGGCAAGGGCTCAACCTATTACGGGATAAGCGCAGCTATCGCAAGAATAGTTGATGTGATCGCACATGACCACCGCTCCATACTTACCGTGTGTACTCCAGATAAAAAAGTGGCGGGTATACCTGATGTAACAGTATCATTACCTAGGCTCGTTGGGGGCAAGGGCATACTAAGAACGCTTCCGCTCAGGCTCTCTCTGGATGAGGAAAGTGCCCTGGAACAAAGTGTGTGTGGGATAAAAACCGTGCTGGATTCACTTGTCCACTAACACTGGATAGTTTTTGAGATATACAGGTTTGACCTGTAGATGCCTTGGTAAATGCCAACCTTAAATAATATCTGCCTGGTTCCTCGGTCCATGCTTGAGTCATGTCCCTACCAGTACTTTATTTTGAACCTTGACTGCATGAACTCCATGAACTCGCTCACGTAGCGTGCATCGTATATCCAGAGCATGTACTTCTTGCTTTCGAATCCAAGGTTTCTTTCTTCCATGTATATAGATGGATACACCATGACAGGAATAGTGTCCGCTGCGTAAACCCCGGAGAGTTTCCCTATGGCTGTATTTAGCACGTCCCACGGCAGGTCTTTCTCATCTATTATGATTACCTTTATGCAGTTAAGAAGCTCAGACAGGTTGAGTAATATGTTTGACTGGTTAACAACCATTAGTGCCCTGAGCTCGCCGTCGTGAAGTAGTGAATATATCTGCCACCTTCTTATGAACCCCATGCTTTCGTAGAGCTTCTCCAGCCCCTCTTTGCCCTTGGCGTTTTTACCAATCCCCAAGGCCTTTAGGAGAAGTCCACCCGACTTCTTTTTATAGGATAGCTCCAGCTCCTCCAAGTCTATCTCCATAAACTCCCTCAGGATCCAGTCGTCCGGCAGGTCTTGTCTCATGGGTCTCTTGTGAGGGACCATCATGTAGGAGAATTCATCAAGGGAACACATGTCCGGCTTCTTAAGCTTTTTTGCATAACCACCAAACAAGAGATAGGGAAATCTATTCTCGGGACGAAAATAGCACATGAAATAATCCAGGTTTGCAGATGGCATACGGTATAGCTCGTTGCAGAAGTGATTTATCTGTTTCATTACAACGAAACCACCCAAGGTGCTGTTAAGGGGCCTTGCTGCAAGGTGATGGAACATCCATGCCTTTTCATAGGCACGTATCAGGGATACATGGCCGTATATCTTGCCGTCCCTTTTGTAGACGAAGTTTCTGGCTATCTCGGGATGCCTGGTGTAAAGTTTTGTGTATGTATCTATTAGGTCCTTTTTATATTTCTTGACATACTTATATTTCTTAGGATAGACGAACCCGGTATCAAAGAAAAACTCCCAGAGGGCGTCGATGTCTATGTCGGACGATACCCGTGCGTGAGGTTCTATGGTAGAGGCAAGAAGGTTGGCCAGGGCGGTATATGAGCTCAAGTCCATATCCAGTATGGCTAGTCCACACCTGTTATTCTCCTCATCATGCTCCATGGTATATATCACCTGTGCCATGCACCTCAACTTCAGTACACCGGCATAGTCAAGGTTTACCTCTGGTATTACCAATCCCGGGACAAGCACTTGATGGCACTTGTTTTCCAATACTGAGAAACCTGAACTAGTAACGTCATAGATCGCTCTTGCTATGTTTAATCCACACAGAGGATGGTTAAACCTTGCCTCAAGTGGCGGGGCCATCCTATGTCTCGGGTTACGTATCTTTCTCTCCCTGAACTGGGGTATACTTGTCTCAACCGGTCTTAATACTATCTCCCGACCTTGTGCCATACTGTCTTGGCGTATGCAGGTTGTATCAATTGACAGGACTGCCTTGCCTTCTGATTTGACCGTTATAGAGATTTTTGCCTCTTCGTTGAACCAGGAGAAAGATGACGAATCTCCCTCTTGTATCCATATCCTTATACCCCGTGGATTGAAATCCACCAACTTTCCTTGGGCAAAAAAGGCGTTCTGTCTGACATCAACCGTAGCATCCTTGCATACATACCTTTTTAGTTGTCTAGTATTCACCTCGTAGCCCTTGTCGGGTAACTCGAACGAGAGATAACCCGATAACGTGAACCCAGGCGTTATGTCCACTACCACCATGGTGTTATCTAGGGGTAAGATGAGATGAAGAGGTACGTACATATCACCTTCCAGGGGGTCCAGTTCCGTGATGTTGCAGATCGCCCTCTGGCCCGCTATGGCCTCAGGCCTTGAGTTCACGAGCAAGTCAGCCCCATACCTCATGTCTTGAACGTGTACCAGGACCTCTCCCCCTGTAAAGTGTATGTAGTTTATCCTGTTTACCAGGTCTGCCTGCTTTAGAACTTTTGCCTTCTCGAGGTTTTCTAGGACCTGAACATGCCTGAATGGCCTTAGCCTTAATCTGGATGACTCTGTCGGCAGCCTGCCTTCTAGGAAGGTTTGCTCGGTGGGCGTAAGGATTGACTCTGGTTTTACCCTACCCTGTTTACCGGTTGTAGAACGCTGGCTCAAGTCCACCTCCAATTCTCGTTGTTAACCTTCCATGTACACATGGTAGGTTAAAAGTTGGCTACAAAGGATTACATGTACTACCATCAAAAAAGATACTAAAAGATGCTAATCTTAATACACCACCAAAACCCTAAGGCCCCTTGATAAAGCCATATATAAGTCCTGTTGTTAAAGATTAATATTTTAAGGCATATATAACACCGAGATCCGTAAAATCAAGTACTTGTAGTAAGATTTAGACATGTACATGTCTATTTTCGCAGATTGCCTGCCTTTCATGTACACCTGGTTTGGCACAAGATTTCAGTGGCATGGCTGCCCACTGCGCAAGCTATTACCCTTAGGCCCTAGCCGAGGGGCTTTTTCCCTCTGGCCATTATTATGGGGGTATAGGTAAACCTTCTTGGATCGTGGAAAAATGTCTTGAAGTCAGTAAAGAAAGCATCGTAACCCCCAGGATAGTCGTTGAATATGTCCCTCATGTGGCTTGATGCAACCTCGAGTTTCTTTATCCAGTTGAATTCGTCCTCTGGGCGTATCTCACCGTAAATAAGATGATGGGCCATTAAGTTCATCTCAATATCCCTGAATCCTAGGTCGAATAGGTAGGAATATAACTTGCGTCCGGCGTATGGGTCGAAATTATGTCTTTCCTCAAGTCGTTCCATGAACCTGTGTATGATGTCATTCATCCTGGATGGCAGTTCATAGTGGTTAAGGCAGTTGTAATCTAGATCAAGGAGGCACAACTGACCATCCGGGTTGAGGTTTGATATGAGATTTCTAACTATTTCAGGGCTTTCTCTCTTGAAGTATTCCAATACAAACCTTACCCAAACGATGTCAAAACTGCCTAGGTCATCCATGGGTTTTGTGAAGTCACGTACCTTGAAATCTACTCCCGGTATATTTCCAAAAAGCCTTTTTGCATGGGAAACCCTTTCCTCTGAGAAATCTACACCTACAATGGAACCACCTGGCTGTAACATCGAGTGGAGTATAGATGTTGTCCTGCCAGGACCGCATCCAACGTCAAGGACCTTGGTACCAGGCCTTATGTTGCACCAGGTTGCCTGCTGCCTGAGCTCATCAGGGTCTGTTTTTATGTCCAGACGCTTTGCCTCGTCCTTGCTTTCCATTAGGTAGGACTTTTTCCCAGAATCGGTTTCAACATGTTTGTCATCTGGCATATCCCTGAAACAATAGCCCATAAGTTGGAGCTTTTGCAAGAGGTTTAGTCTAATAGGCCACATTGTTTTTTTAAGGTGGTGATTGTATGCGTTATCAACTGAAGAGCTCTGGCGCCAGAAAGCTGCATTTGCGTGCATGTCACAACTAGAAGGCATGGGCTTTGTTCAATTGCATGTAACAATGACCCATAACTGTTCTTAAAAGGTTTGATTTGTCAACCGCCATTTGTTAGTATTCACAATAGTGGCATATATCTTATAAATTAGTTCCCACATGCGTGAACTGCATGGGGAATGAAGAGCAAGGAGGAGGTACAATATGGAAGCCATGAAGAATTTCAGGTACGAGGTAAAGGATGGGATCGGTATCCTTACCATTGATGTCCCAGGGGAGGCAATGAACACCTGGACAGAGGAAGCCATTGTTGAATTCAGCAAGTTTACGGAGGAGATCGGGAAAACCGAAGATCTCAAAGGTCTTATAATTATCTCTGGCAAGGAGACAAACTTTCATGCAGGGGCAAACCTGAACATGCTGGATGCCATGAAAAACGAGGAGGAAGCCCTGGAAGGCCTGGATGTTTTTCACAAGGCTTTTTTCAGGATAGAATCCTTGGATTTCCCGACCGTAGCCGCCATAAATGGTTATTGCCTCGGGGGCGGTTACGAGCTTGCACTTGCATGCACCGCGCGCATAGCAACAGATAATCCTCTTACCAACATAGGCCTTCCAGAGTGTCAGGTGGGAGTTTTCCCAGGTGGAGGTGGAACACAGAGGTTACCCAGGCTTATAGGTTACAATGCATTTGATCTCATCCTCAGGGGTAAGATGGTCTCTGCCCAGAAGGCTTTGGAACTGGGAATGATAGACAGGGTGGTGCCAAAGGATGCAGACTTGCTTCAGGAGGCCACGAAATTCCTTGAGGAAATAGTCTCGGGCAAGACCCAGCTCAAGAGGCCTGAGCAGGATTTCTCGCAGGTCGATGACATTGCAGAGATGGCCCGGCAGGGTGTGCTCAAGGCCACTAGGGGTAGATATGTACCAGGACCCATGCTGGCACTTGAATCCATCAAGGAGGGTGTAAAGGTATCCTTGGCCGAAGGTATAGAGATAGAGAAGAAGAACTTTGTTAAATGCGTACTCTCGAACCAGGCAAAAGGGGGTATACATACGTTTTTCTTGAAGACCATGAGTGACAAACCAAGGTCCATGATGACAAAGGGTTTCCAGCCCAAGTCTCTCAAGAAGGCAGCTGTGCTTGGTTTTGGAACAATGGGCAGGGGTATTGTCATAGAGATACTTCGCCGTATGCAGATTCCTGTTATTGCCAAGGACATACCGCAGGCCCTTGAACCAGGCAAGGAGGCATTGAAGAAGGTCTTGGATGGCATGGCCCAGAAAAAACGCCTTAAGGCAGACGTCAACGACCTCATGAAGCTTTTAACAGTAACATCAGAATACACTGATGATTTTAAGGATGTGGACATAGTGATCGAGGCTGTGTTTGAGGATCCAAAGGTAAAGGCCGAGGCATATAAGGAACTGTGCGAGATAGTGAGTGATGATTGTATCATTGCAAGCAATACATCCTCCATCCCCATTACAAAGCTCTCCGAAAGCGTAAAGAACCCTGAGAGATTCATAGGTGCCCATTTCTTCTCACCTGTATGGATGATGCAGCTTTTAGAGGTAATAAGAGGAGAGAAGACAAGCCAGGATACTGTGGATAACCTGTTGAATTTTGCAGCCAGTATAAGGAAGAGGCCTATAGTATGCAGGGATAACCCTGGTTTTGTCGTAAATGCAATGCTGTTTCCGGTGCTCAACACGGCCCTTAACCTTTTGGAACAGGGTATAAGCATAGAGAAAATTGATTCTGCCTGGAAGAATTTCGGTGTACCTGTAGGACCGATCAGGTTGCTTGATGAGGTGGGTATCGACGTGCCCTACAAGGCCATGAAATCCATAGGTGTAACACCGCCTGAGACCCTGAAGAACGTTGTAGAGGCAGGCCGTTACGGCTTCAAGAAGAACGGAAAGGGCTTTTTCAAGGCTGATGGTAGCGTTGATCCAGATGTGCTTCCGCTCATACCAGTGAAGGGACACAAGGACATGAGCGAAGAAGAGATACAGGATATGCTGTTTTCCGAAATGGTAAAGGTTGCAAGGGATCTCCTAGACAGGAAAGTGGTTGAAGACCCCAGGGCTATAGATATAGGCATGATATGGGGCACAGGGTTCCCGCCCGACAAGGGTGGACCATGCAAGTGGGCTGACCTTACGGGCAAGAGTAAAGAGCTGTTCGGTAGGATGTTTTATTGATTAGTTAATAGCTTTCAGCCGTCAGCTCTCAGCTAGAAGACAAGGGACAGAGGTACAAAGCAAAATAGAGGTATTAAGGTTCAAGGTATAGGGTACAGGGTATTGGGTTAGGTGCCAGGTTCCAGGTATCGGGTCTCGGGTAAATAACCTGATCGCTGAAGGCTGAGAGCTGACGGCTTCTTTATTGGTGGCAACGGACACGAAAGGAGGTCAAGTTGTGTGACACGTTTGCCCTGGGTTCCGCGTTTACTGCCGACGGAAGCTTTATATTTGCCAAGAACTCTGACAGGGAACCAGGAGAGACACACCTTGTAGTTGCTAATCCGCGGGAAGATCATGCGGATGGCGAGATGGTCGAATGCACGTACATAGAGATACCGCAGGCAAAAAAGACTTACTCAACGCTACTCTGCAAGCCCTTCTGGATATGGGGTGCAGAGATGGGCGTGAACGAGAGGGGCGTTGCCATAGGTAACGAGGCACTTTTCACCAGAATGAAACCTGAAAAGGTGCCTGGTCTCATAGGTATGGATCTGTTAAGGCTGGGACTGGAGCGAGGGGGCTCGGCACAGGAGGCAGCCAGCATCATCGTGGGTCTCCTCAAGAAATACGGTCAGTCTGGGCCCTGCGGGTACAGGGACAAGAAGTTCACATACATGAATTCCTACCTTATAATGGACAGGAAAGAGATCATAGTGCTTGAGACCTTTGGCAGGGACCATGTCATGAAGTCCTTCAGCGAGCAAGCCGCCATATCGAACATCACAACCCTGGGCAATTCCTGGGACAGTGGCTCTCTTGATAAGGGCACTGACGTGAAACGTCTCGAGGATAAGATAATGACGTTCTTCTCAGGTGCTGCTAGAAGGCGCTCTAAGGTGCTGGAACGCATGGCCGAGTTAAAGGGCAGGTTTACGTATAGTGATGCATTCGAGATACTACGCATCCACCGGTCTTCTTCACCTGCGAGGGGCGGAAACTCTGATATATGCATGCACGCTGCAGGACCCTTGATAAGGAGGTCCCAGACAACAGGGTCCCTGGTGGTATGCCTTGATGACTCGGATGGTTTCAAGGTCTTTGTCACGGCTGGGTCTGCACCGTGCATGAGCATGTTCAAGCCAGTTATACCCGGGGCCAAGGAAGGCCTGCCAGCAGGCATTGACAGGGGAGGCCAGGGATTCTCCAGTGATTCCTGGTGGTGGATGCACGAGATGTTTCACGTTGGCATGCTTTTCCATTACAGCGTTCTAGGGAGTCAGATTCTAGATGAAATACGCTCTTTAGAGACCAGCATGCTGTCCATACCTTTCTACACGTGGGCAAGCGATGATGAGAACATAAATAACATATCCAGGTCGTGCTTTGAACTCACGCGCGAGATGGAGAGGAGATACATGGAGAGGATATCTGCCATGCACGAGGAATTTCACCCTCTCTACAACCACTACTGGAAGAAGATGGTAGAGAGAGAAGGCATACCAATAAGCTGATGCCATGCTGGATGTCCATCTGGCGTAATGGAGGCGCTTAATGAAAAACCTGCGTTCCGGTGATTTCCACAGGGTGTTATCTCAAAAGCCATGGATGAGAAGGCTAAAGGTGGAGTTCAACCAGGAAAGTCTTTCCGGCTTCTACATAGTGATAGATGCAAGGACAGAGGAGGAAAAAGAGGCCGACATAGAGGCAGGTCATCTTAAGGGTGATGTATTTTTATTCCTCCACGGTCATGGCCAGAGGCCAACTGACCTTTACAAGTTCACGTCTAGGCTGGCTATGAGGTCGAGCTCAGGCATTGTTGTAGTCCCTGTATGCGATACGCCCTGTGGAAGTGATGATAGGTGGATTGGCGACAAGGGCAAAGACGTGATCCTCATGGAGATGACGAGATACATACTCTATGGCATGGGAATAGATGTGGACGGCTATGAGCCTATAGTTGACATGCAGGTGGTGATAGATTCAACAGAGATGGGTAAGGCCTTGGATATGCCTGGGTCTTATGCAAAGGCAGGGCTAACAGCTGTAGGCTGGTCCCATGGGGGTGCGCTGGCAAGAAGGCTTGCTCATTCATATCCTGCATCGATAAAGTCCATGGCCCAGATGTGCCCTGCTGGCTATGGCACATGGGATGCGAAAGGGCTTTTACTGAAGTTCTCAAGGGAAGCACTCTTTATATCAAGGCTCATGTTCAAGGGGTACACGTCTGACGTGCTTGGCTCTGCGCTTGGTATAACAAGGGGCGTGTTTGGCGACTTTGCGCGTGCCATATTACCTGGTATAAAGGAGTCAAGGCCTTCTAAGATGCTAAGGCCCTGGATAGACATAAGCGACGCAGCCGTTTTACTGGACGATTCCAACATGGACCTGAAGGGCGTGGAAAACATAGTAGTAATCTTCGGTGCAGAGGATAGCCTGATCAATGTCAGTAAGCAGGCAGGCATAAAAGACCCCATGAATCCCAGGGAAGAGGAAATAAAGGCATTCTGGGAGAGGTTTTACCCAAAAGAGCTCTCGAGGGGCGTAAACCTCACCTTGAGGATACTACCGGGTAATCACCTCGGGCCTGCTACACATGCAGATATCTACCTTGATGCCGTGCTCGAGGGTACAGGGGACACGAGGGAATAGAAGTGGCAAGGAGACTTGTAAGAGGTCTTGCATGAAGGAATACGTGCGCTGGCCCCTGGTGATACTGGTTGTCGTTGTGCTGGCCTACCTGTTTCATGAGGCAAAATCACTGAATGTCCATACCGTGATAAAGGTGTATGACGGGGATACAATACAGATAGAGGATGGGACCAGGATCCGCCTTATAGGTATTGATGCACCCGAGATAAACTCTCCTTATGGGTCGGCAGAACCCTTTGGCTACGATAGTAAACGATATCTCACCCGCATGCTCTTGGACGAGAAGGTAAAGATATCTGTTGGCCCCGAACCCTTTGACAAGTACGGAAGGACGCTTGCCTACGTCTACCTGACCGATGGCACCCTGGTAAATGCCCGTATCGTTAAAGACGGCTGGGCAAGGGTATACCGAAGGTTTGATTTCAAGTACAAGGATCTATTCCTGAGCTACGAGAAAGAGGCCAGGGCAAAGGGCATAGGAATGTGGCAGAGAAAGAGATGACATTCTCACCTTTAGGCCTTGAATACATGTATGGCAGTTGCCTTGATCAATACCCGGCACCTTTTTCCTTCATGTAAACCCATGCGCGATGCAGATTCCTTGGTGACAATGACCATGAGTTCTATGCCTATGTTTATGGCGAGTTCCACGAGCATGCCCTTTTCTTCCATGTCCTTTACAATGCCCTCAAAGGAGTTCCTTGCGCTGGTATCAGATGGCTCTAGAGTCACGATTATATCGTGCGCTGCTATGGTGGCGTATGCCTCTCCATCAAAGTCTGTAGTCACCATGAATCTGAGTTCTTCGGTCTCGAATACAGGTGTTCCATCATGTCTTGTGATCCTTCCCTTGTAGATGTTTTTGAGCCCAACAAAGGAAGCAACAAACGGGTTTTTTGGCCTTGTAAATACCTCCCTGGGTTCACCTGCCTGGAGAATCTTGCCCTGGTTCATTACAAGGACCTTGTCTGCAAGGGATAGTGCCTCTTCAAAGTCGTGCGTGATGTGTACTATGGTGAGCTCTGGCCTTGTCCTGTGTATGTGTTTTATCTCCTTTATGAGCTGTGAGGCATAGGCCTTGTCCAGTGCCGAGAGTGGCTCGTCCAGTAGCAGTATATCAGGTTCTATGACAAGCGCCCTTGCAAGGGCGACCCTCTGTTTTTCCCCACCGGAGAGGTCCTTCACACCCCTTTGGAGCAAGTCCTCTATGCCCAGAAGATGGGCGATCTTTTCCACCTTTAACTGGATGTTTCTATCTTTTTTTACCTTGAGTCCAAATGCTATGTTTTCGAATACGTTCATGTTGGGGAAAAGGGCATAGTCCTGGTAGCAAAAACCAATGGAACGCCCTTGGGGCGGCACTTCGAGCGCGTCTTTGCCATTGATCCGTATAGTCCCTGAATCAAGACCTGTAAGCCCAGCAATGACCTCCATGAGGAGGGTTTTACCTGCACCTGAGGGTCCCAGTACAACTGAATAGCTACCCCTTTGAATGCTTAGATTCAGTGGTCCCAGGGTGAAGCCGCCCAGCATCTTTGTTGCATTGTTCAGCTCTATCAATCTCTGCGCCTCCGGGTTATAAACCTTAATGTGGTGAAGGCAACAAGGGATATGAGGATTATGAGCCATGCTACTGGCCTTGAGTATGCAAGGCCGAAAGACTCGAAACGCTCGTACACGAGAACGGGTGCTACCATGGGATGGTATGCAAGTATGACGATTGCACCGAATTCGCTTATACCCCTTGCCCACATCATTATGGCACCTGATACGAGGTGGTTCTTTGCAAGGGGTAGGGTGAGGCTGAAAAAGGTACGGCTCCTGGATGCGCCCAGGGTATAGGCTGTCTTCTCAAGCCTCCTGTCTACAGATGCAAAGCCTTCCTTTGCCGCGTTCACGTAGAAGGGTATGGACACGAATGCCATGGCAGTGGCGATCCCAATGCTGGTGCCGGTAAAATGTATCCCTAGTACAGAGAAGGTATGACCAATGGCACTGTTCCTTCCCAGGACCGTGAGCAGTGCAATACCTGCAGCAGAATGGGGTATGACCACGGGCAGGTCTATTATGGATTCTACTATTTCTCGCATGGGAAAGCTGTACCTTGCCAATGTGTAAGCCAGCGGCGTTCCGAATATCACGGCAAATATGGTTGCGCAGAGCCCGCTTATAAATGTGAGTCTTATGGACGATATTACCTCGGTATCCCTTGCAGTCTCAATAAGGCTACGTATTGGTGTGGCAATACCTATACCAAGTATCGGCACTACGACAAAGAGCACTATTATTGTGCCCATTATTATAAAGACTGTTGCGAAACCATGGGCCTTTGTCATTTATTCGGGTCTGCACAAGGGTTTGAGTTCTTCAGGGAGATTAGAGTACCCGGCAGCTACCGGGGGCGATATGAAACCCTGGCCATCTCTCTCAATGATTTCCTTACCCTTATTGCTGAGTAGAAACTTAATGAATTCCACTGCGGCCTTCCTATTTGGTGCTTCTTTAGGTATTGTAAGTGCATAGGTCATGGCACTTGCCCTCTTTATAATAAATGTGCCTGGCCTCTTTCCTGTCACCTTGACGTACGCGTTTTTGTAAAGATTATTATACCTGGGATTGCCCAGGTTTATCATGTCAGGTAGTCTCACAAAGGGCATGTGATGTTGCTTGCAGACTGAACGATAAATAAAAACATAGTCGAGCTCTCCGGCTTCCAAGAGTGCAATTAAATCTACCTCCTTTGGCCTTATGTTCTTCTCTGGGCAGTGCTCTGTGAGCATCTTGTACAGACCGATCTTCTTGTAATACTTCTCTGCGAGCTGCCAGACCATGAGTGTCCTGTAGCCGCATGGATCTGTATTAGGATCGGAGTGGGCGTACTCCACGCCGTCTCTCAAGATTATCCTGAACCAGTTATCAGGGGTTATTTCGCTCGCGTACCTGGACTTAGGGGTATACATAATTGCCATCTCGTTGGTGGCAAAGTTTATCCTGAAATCTGCATATCTTGGTATGAGCAACTCGTCTATAACCGTTGAGTCTGCTGATGCCATTATATCGCATCTTCTGCCAAGATCGCGTATCTTCCTCGCAGCTGTCCTGGAGCCGCTGGACTCCCTTACGATCTTAATACCTGGATGTGCCTTCATGAATGCCTCGCTGATGTCCCTGAATGGTATGGAGAGACTACCTGCATGAAAAATGACAAGTTTTCCCTTAAGAGGACCTGCAACAAGTGCTGAAGGTATAAAAAACATGAGCGCAAATATGGCAATGTAATGCTTCATGCACGCCTCCTCTTAAAAAATAAGGATTGTATTTTATGTATAAATTTACATAATGTCAAATGCAAATCAGGCACAAGGCATCCCTTTGTGCCTATCTTTTTTCATCTTGCAACCTCCACATTTTTAAGGATATACATATCAGGATTGTGCGCGAACCCGGGGGAGGGAATTATGCCTGTGAAGGATGGAAATAGCCTGTATGCTGGCCTGACAGATATTCTTGGCCAGGAGTTCGTCTCAAAAGAGCCAGAAGAGCTCTACATATACAGCAGGGATTCGAGCGCAAATCCACCCAGGCCTGTCGACTACGTGGTCATGCCTTCCAGCGTTGAAGAGGTGCAAGCAATAGTGAAGCTGGCTTCATCAAAGGGCATTCCCCTTATACCCATGGGCGCTGCCTTGAACCTGGAAGGGCTCACTCTACCATTGAAAGGCGGCATCGTCGTGGACATGAGAAGGATGGACAAGATCATAGAGGTAAGCGAGATGGACAGGTATGCCCTGGTAGAGGCAGGTGTGAGCCAGGGAAAGCTCATCTCTTACCTTGAAGAAAAATACCCCATGCTGCAGCACTCGGTTCCTGACGCACCACCATCGGCAACGGTTGCAGGTAGTTGCCTTATATGCGGCTATGGTCACCTTTCCACCAATTATGGGACCCATGCAGAGATGGTAAATGGCCTTGAAGTGGTCTTGCCCACAGGAGAAATATTGAGAACAGGCTCTGCCATGCTCTCCACGTCACTCTGGTTTGGAAGGGGGTCTCTACCTGACCTCACTGGCCTGTTCCTGGGCTGGCTTGGTACAACAGGCATTGTAACCAAGCTTTCCATACGCCTTTATCCAAGGCCGCCTATAAGGGACATGGTGATATACATGATGCAGGATTCATCTATTGTGCCTGATGTTGTGTACAGGATAACCCATACCGAGGTAGCTGAAGACGTGTCCATAGTTGGCCAGGAAAGGCCGGAATGGATGAAGGGCTACCAAATAATAGCTGCCTATGTATCTGCCCACACAGAAAAGGAACTTGATTTAAAGAAGAGCTACCTAAAGAGGATCTCTAAAGAGGAGTTCAAGTCTAAGGTAAGCTTCATGGAGGAGGCACCTGGAGAGCTGAAGGAACAGTTCATGGAACTACCTTTCTTTGCCACAAAGGTGGCAGACTGGAAAAAGGGAGGCGGCTTTGAATACGTGGGTGCAATAATGCCAATTGATACACTACCTGAGGCCTGGGAAAAGGGGATCGACATTGCCCACAGGTTTGACATGCTATATTCCTATGCAATACGCGTGGTTGAAGGTGGGCACCACGTGCTTTTCACCTACAGCTATCCCTTTAACCGCGCGGACGAGGTTAGCATGCATAATGCCCTTTCTGCACTCAAGGAAACACAGAAGCTTAGCCTTGCTCTCGGTGCTATACCATGGAAACCAGAGGTGGACGGTCAGAAGGAGATCATAAAGAAAATGGATAAGGGCACATTTAAACTCATGCAGCGGATCAGGAAGCTACTTGATCCAGGGGGGATCATGAACCCGGGTAATTGGGAGGTTGATTGACATGGCGCTTGATGATTTTAAGGATGTAATACACAGGTGTTTCAGGTGTGGATACTGCAAGTTCACGAGTAATTATACCGATTTCAACTGCCCACCGTACAATAAGTTCAGGCTCGAGACATTTTCCCCGGGTGGTAGGATGTGGCTGATAAGGGCCATGATGCTGAAAGATATAGAGCCGAGCCAGCACCTTGCAGACATACTTTACAGCTGTACCATGTGTGCAAACTGCGTGGAAGAATGCAGGTTCAAGTTTCATGACGATATAGTAGACATAATAATGGAAGGTAAGGCCTCCCTGGTTGAGTCAGGCATGGTGCCTCCAACAGCAAGGGACTTTTTCAAGAACATATACTTAAGTGGCAATCCTTGGAAAGAACCACAGCAGAAAAGGGGAGACTGGGCAAGGCATTATGGTATACCCGTCTATAAACCGGGCGACGAATACCTTTACTACGTAGGGTGCATAGGCTCTTATGACCAGAGGGTACAGAAGATGGCGGGTGCCTTCGGACAATTGCTTTTAAGGGCAGGCCTGTCATTTGGTATACTGGGAGAAGATGAATACTGTGACGGTAACGAGGTCTTGATGATGGGAGAGCAAGGGCTCTTTGAATACCTTGCGCAAAAGAACATAGAGCTGTTCAAGGAGAGGCGTGTTAACAAGATTGTAACACTATCGCCCCATGCATACAACGTGATGCGCAATAAATACCCCAGGCTTGGCGGTGACTTCGAGGTGGTGCACTATACAGAGTTGCTGAAGGAACTCATTAGCTCTGGAAGGCTTAAAGTTCCGGGTGGGAGAAAGATAAAGGTTACATACCATGACCCGTGTTTCCTGGGGAGGTGGAACTCCATTTACGACGAACCCAGGGAAGTCCTAGAATCAGTCGATGGTGTAGAGCTTGTGGAGATGAGGAGGAACAGGGAAAATGCATTCTGCTGTGGTGGAGGAGGTGGCAATTTCTACACAGACATAATAGGTGGCGGGGAAAGCAGTCCCTCGAGGATCAGGGTGAGGGAGGCAGCTGACACAGGAGCAGATATCATCGCGGTTGCATGCCCCACGTGCATGACCATGATCGAGGACGGTCTAAAGGGAGAGGACCTGGATGAGAAGATAATGTGTAATGATATCTCGGAGATCGTGCTTGATGCAATAACCAGTGCAGAGGAAGGCTGAAGCCATGGCCAGTGGTGAAGACCATGTCTACGAGGCACTAAGGACAATAGTTGGCGATCCCTTTGTATCCAGGGATAGAGAAGAACTCTACATGTATTCGAGAGACCCGGGCGCATCCATTCCAAGGAGCGCAGACTGGGTGGTCCTGCCCAGTACCACGGATGAGGTTCAGAAGATAGTCATCCTGGCAAGGGACATGAAGGTACCTGTTGTACCGATAAGTGGTGGACTTACTCTCTCTGGCCTGGCAGTGCCGGTAAAGGGTGGGATTGTAATGGACATGAGGCGCATGGACAGGATAATAGAGGTCAACGAGAGGTCGAGGTACGTGGTGGTGGAATCTGGCGTATCCCAGGGGAAGCTCCTCTCATTCCTAAAGGAAAACTATCCCATGCTCAGGCACTCAATGCCTGATGCACCGCCGTCCGCATCAGTTGTGGGTAACACCCTCATCTATGGCTCTGGCCATCTATCCAAGCACGGTGCGCACTCGGAGATGATAAACGGGCTCGAGGTTGTGCTGGGTGACGGCGAAGTCTTAAGACTGGGATCCTGCGCCCTCTCCCCATACTGGTTTGGGAGGGGGCCTCTACCTGACCTTGTAAGCCTTTTTGTAAACTGGTTCGGTACAACTGGCATTGTAACAAGGCTTTCACTCAAGCTCTACCCGTCCCACCCCTTGAGAGACATGCTCATATTCCTGGTACAGGATCCGAAAACCATACCCCAAGCAGTCTCCATGATAACATCTACCGACATGATGGAGGACGTGCTCATAGTGGCATCAAGACCGCCAAAGGCGCCTTCTGTTATCTCGCTCCTCACGGTCTACTTAACAGCTGAAACGCATGAAGAACTTGATTTCAAGAAAGAGCTCTTCGTGGACATGTTCAAGGACTTTGGCCAGGAAGGATCAAGAATGGTCTTTACCCCAAAGGAGATGCTACCGCAAAAGCTCATACATGGCTTTATGGAAGAACCCCAGTACGCCGCTGCAACAGCTGACTTCAAGAAAGGAGGCGGCTTCGAGTACGTAGGCGTTGTCTTGCCCCTTAGCAAGGTGCCTGTTGCATGGAAGATGGGCGAGGAGATAGCAAGAAAACACGGGTTCGATCCTTTATACACCGTGAGGAACGTGGGCTTAGGTCATGGCGTGGTATTTGCCTTTGCCTACCCGTTCAACAGGGCGGACGAGGAGAGCTTGCAGAGGTCCAGGGATGCCCTTGCCGACACGAATGACATGGCACTTGAACTGGGGGGCACACCGTGGAAGTCAGAACTGGAAGGCCAAGCTAAGATCATGGCCAGGATGGACCCTGTTGTGCTCTCTGTAATGGATGGCATAAAAAGGGTCATGGACCCTGGAGGCATCATGAACCCAGGGAACTGGAAACACGGGTGATAACAGAGATGGCCATGGGCCTGGTATTCGACCTTACGGGTGCTGGCCAATGTCTTAAGGAGCCGGGTACCTGAAAAGGGGATAGAATCCCAGGAGCCTGTAAGTCCAGAACTTGGCGTCCTTTCTTATTGGTACGCGCTTCTCGCGCGGTATCTCGGCCCTGTTGATTCCCCAGTGCACAGGCCAGTGGTAGGTGAAGTCTATTTCGGCGAGCATGCGTGCCGACTCAAGAGCTTTCCTGTGGTCTGTGGACATAAAGTGTATGCCCACGGTATCCTTTCCTATGAGCGAGAGCCCGCAGCCAGGGAAAAGTGAGCCTGTTGGCCTGTGAAGGTAAGATGTGTGTCCAGGAGTATGCCCGGGCGTGGGTATGTATTCAATGTCCCACTCGGAAAGGGGATTTTCATCTCCACCAGGTAAAAGGGGGATGAATTCAACGTCTTCGGGTGCTGGTGTTCTACCTGGCATGTAGGCTACGGGTATGCGTAGGTTTGGGTGGATGACCAGCTTGTGCGGTTTTCTATCGAGCATGAGTATGATGTCCTTGTCGCCCATGTATACCTTGAGTGGTTTGGATGCCGGGCCCAGCATCTTTGCAAGCTCTGCGAGTCCACCCGTATGGTCTGCGTGCCAGTGGGTTATGGCAACTGCCTTCAGGTCATCCGGGTTCAAGCCATTGGCCTTCATGGTATTGTAAATAATGCGACCGCTCCCAAGCCCGCCTGTATCAAAGAGCATGATGCCCGGCGGGTCCTGCCTCACCAGGATAAATGCATACACGCCCGGGAAGCGTGTGTACGCTGCTATGGTAACAGGAACAGCGTATATGTCATCAAGTAACTTTATAAGGCTAGGGTGCCTTTGGGCTGTCATTTCTACTCCTCCTCCTCCTCTTCGTTTATCCCCGCCTTTTTACCGGCGTTTGGACATGTTGCGGCAGATATTGACCTTGGTGCATGATATCTAAAAACCTTTATGCCCCTTGCAGAATGAATGTCAACAGGTATTGGACGTGGGGTTTTGACCATGGGTATGAAAAGACGTGGTTTGCCTCGGAAGGGACGGAGTCACCTGAGGCCTTGACCTCCTGGATAATTAAATTATTATACCCGGAAGCTAGATGTCCCAATAACGATCCATGGTGGAATCATGTCGAGCAGCAACAAGAGTAAAAGAGCCCATGAGATAGTTCCTAGGGTCTTTTGGTAATGGGGCCAGGACTAGGCGTGTACCTTCAACTAGAGTGTCTTACAGCCAAAGTAATATCTTGCTGTATCCATCTGGGCAAGTTGTTTTCCCCCTTCGTAGAGCTGTCCCATCTTTATGTCCCTCCAGTGCTTTTCCACGTCCCACGTGCGGTCAGCACCATAGGTGCCCATTATCTCCATGGCCCTATTGCAATCTTCAAGACACCTATCAGCAACGAACATCTTTGTGAGCCTTGCCTTTGCAAGCATGGCAGGTGACCACCTCGGGCCATAGATATCGGTCCTGTCCAGCATGTAAGCAAGGCGGTATAGGGCTGACCTTGAGACCTCTATGCCTGTTACGATCTCGGCAAGCTCTGCCGCGATGGCATCGTGTTCCTTTAAAGGCCTGCCGTTCAGGGTCTTTCTTGAGCAGAAGTCGCAGAGGATCTCGTACACGTTTATCATAGGTCCTATAGAGAATGCAGCCGACATCATGCCGAGTGTCAGGACTTCCCTGAAGTAAAGCGCGTCCAGGCCTGGACCATGTGCCCTATACCAGCTTGGCACCCTTACGTCCTCGAACCACACGTCACCGTTCATGTCTCCAGCCATACCTGCCTTCTCGTAGGGTTTGCCCTGCGTCACGCCGGGCGTGTTGGCAGGGACAAATATAAATGCCATATCCTCGTCCCTTGTTGAACCAGGGTTGGTTGTGCACACAACACCGAATAGATCGGCTTCACCTCCTGTATTCGATGGCCAGAGCTTGTGGCCGTTGATAACCCACTCGTCTTTGTCAAGGAAGGCGGTTGTCTTTATAGTCTTGCCGTGAAGCAGGTCAATGTTCTCAATGTCTGATCCTCCCTGTGGTTCTGTCATGGCAACAGCGCTGAAGACAGGCCTGTCCGTGTTCATGTACATGGGTGCGAATTCAGCGCATAGCCTGTGGTTGATATGCGGCTTTACAGCTATCATCACGAATGGCCAGTAGCATACGCCAAAGGCAACGGCCATGCCGGCGTCTGCCCTGGCGATTTCCTCAAACATCCAGGCAGATGCAGTAACTAGGTAATCGCTCTCTCCCATGTTCCAACCGCCGTACTTGGCCGGGACAAGAGCCTTCTGGAATCCGAGGTCGGCTAGGAGCACCTTGAAAGCAGGCCCTATCAATCTGTGTTCTTCCCAGTCCTCGTCGTATTGTCTTCTCTGGGGTATTACGACGTTATCTGCCCAGTTTCTTATGATCCTTCTTATGTAGGTCTCTGCAGGTGACGATGTTACGTTCATATCAAAAGGATTCTGTATGTCCATGAAAACCTCCTTTTCATTATACCTCTATTGAGCCGTAAAAGTACCTTGCCGCATCCATCTCCATCGGTGTCCTCCCCCCCATGTACACCTGCATGGTCTTCAGATCCCTCCAGTGTTTCTCCACGTTCCATTCCTTCGAGTACCCGGCAGAGCCCATCATCTCCATGGCCCTGTTTATCGAGTGTAGGCACCTGTCCATGGTATCGAGAAATATGCTCTCGGCAAGGATAAAAAGACCTCTGGTATCCTGGATACCGAATGATTCAGGTCTGGTCACTGCCCTTGCCAGGTTGTGAACCTTGGGCCTGGAGTTTACGATGTCCATGGCTACCTGGGCAAGCACTGCAGCATCCATGGGATTTTCCTTAAGTAACCCCTTTCCCTTTATGATCCTGTTGTCTGCCCAGTCCCTGACTAGCCTGAATACATCTATAGCAGAGCCTATTGCAATAGCAGCAAGGAGGAGGTCCATCCATATGCTAACCTCCATGTAGCCTACCTCGTCTATGGGCACAACGTGGGTTTGCGGTATCGTTACGTGGGCAAAATCAATGTCTGTATTCCTGCTGGCAAGAAGGCCTGTTGTCTTTATGATGTCCCCTCTTGTTATACCCTGCGTGGTCGAGGGTACAAAGGCCAGGAAAAATCCATCGCTAGCCGATGAAAAGACAGCATACATGCGTGCATCATATCCCGAGTTCATTGGCCTTGCCTTTTCTCCTTCAAGGGACCATGACTGGTCATGTTTGACGAGTTCAGCCTGTGCTTCCCTTCCCATGAGTATTCCTCGCCTTTTTTCATTGTCCCCTAGTCCTGGGGGCACGTACGATACAAGGTCTACAGCTCCTGGTCCAACCAGGTAAGATGCCATCTCCTTTTTAAGCTCTTCGGTGGCGTCTTTATTCTCCATTACAAAGACTGCCAAGGCCATGTTAATTGCCGACAGGAAGCCAATACATGGGTCAGCCCTGCCCACCTCCTCGTATACCCGTACAAGGGTGGATGCGGCCTGGCTTGGCTCTAGCCCGGATCCACCTATTTCTTCTGGTAATATAAGTCCATGCAGGCCTATGTCCTTTGCAAGGATCTTGAGACAATGCATCTGGTGATCGAAGTTTTCACTGAGAGTAAGTCGTTTTTCTATTAACTCGGAATCAGCCCATCTGGCAGCACTCCTCGCTATTTCAATGGATTCTTGTCCCAGCCATTCAACTGGGTAGAAGAAGTTGTTGTCCGTGATTGCCATGCTTTTCCCTCCTTTTAACGTTATTGGAGAATACATTACACAGGGCCGGCTAGGTTTTCCCAGCCAGGATCATGATTAAATATTATATCATATTTTGGGTATCATGGCCAAGACTTGTCTGTTAGATATTATCGGTATGTGACGTATGGTATAAGGCTTTTGTGCATGAGGGCAAGAAATCATAAGGCTAAAGGCTAAAGGGTCTGAGGCCTAATGGCTTGAGCTGATTTCTGAGACATAGCAAAGTAACGTATGAAATAATTGCGAAAATGCTTGCATTAGTGACTTGTAACGTTGTACAGGCTCATATTAAAGCATGTTTGGAGGTTTCTTTGATGATATTTGTTATTGTGGGTATGCCAGCCTCGGGTAAAAACATTGCGCGTGATTATGCGTCTTCAAGGGATATCCCCTACTTTGCCACGGGTGATATAGTTCGCTCGGAAGTAAAGAAAAGGGGGCTTGACCCCAGCCCTGGAAATACTGCCCAGGTCTCTGATGAGCTGAGAGGCGATGACGGCATGGGTGTGACCAGACGTGCCCTTGAAGAAGCCCTGAGATCAAATGTATCTGTGGTGTTCATGGAAGGCATGCGTTCCTGGCCAGAAATCATGCTTGTAAGGTCAGAGACAGAGTGCATTGTGATTGCATTCCTTGCACCTAGGTGGCTCAGGCGCGAGAGGGTGATCTCAAGGGGCAGGGCAGACGACTCCTTAGATGCATTTGATGAACGTGATTCTAGGGAGATAACCTATGGTACGGCTGTGCCCATTGCGCTAGCCGATGAGTACATACTGAATACTGGTACCATGGCTGATGCCACAATGACTCTAGATGGAATTGTAAGAAAGTATGTCAAGTAGCCTATCCATGCGGCCATCCCGATACATAGCCCTTGACATGGTGAGGCTATCATCATAAAAGAAAATCCATTCCCCGGTAGCTCAATTGGTAGAGCGGGTGGCTGTTAACCACTAGGTTGGGGGTTCGAGTCCCTCCCGGGGAGCCACGAACGAATGCAACCGCTTCCCTAACCGGTTGCTTAACTGTTTAACGCCCTGCGAATTCGTGGGGCGTTTTCTTTTGCATCCTCCGCTATCTCAAAGAGTTACGAGCTCAATGACATTTCCGCCCGCGTTATCCATTATCCCCGAAAACCGCGATTTCATGTATATTGGAGAATTTGCCTTCCGAAAACTGGTTTTGGATTCCG
>WFSG01000044.1 GCA_015486075.1 Deltaproteobacteria bacterium | reverse complement strand
TAGCACCAAACGTGTAATACCCCTCCTCGTATTCCACTACATCAATACCAAACTCCCTCACAACAGGTAATGCTGTGTCCTGCACAACTATCTCGTTAAACATCATACCACCACCCCAAATCCCACCACCTATGGAGAGCTTCTTGTCAAACAACGCCACCTTCTTACCAGCCTTGGCCAAATAATACCCAGCTACAAGACCAGACGGCCCACCACCCACTATCGCAACATCCAACTCAAGCACATCCTTAAACTTGACCATATACCTGTCAAGTATAGCCCTTGTTATAGTAACCTCGTCGAGCATTTTCATCCTCCTCTAGTTTGTTAGCTCAAGATATATCTCATGGTAACCAGTGTCAATCAAGTATTAGCTCTCAAATAAACGGGCCGTCAGCTATCCTCAATATTGTTCAAGATCTCCATGTCATGACCCTAGTAATGCATGGAAAACTGGGATTCAAGGTTAAAGATTGCCGCCCACAAATCCGATATTCAACTAACAAAACTCCAGGGGCAAATTATGATCTTTTGGACCTGCTTGCACGGAAAGAATGTATGCCAAGGCAAGAACCCGGGAGAGCATCACAACCAAGGCAAGGAGGAGATATGCAAGTTGATACAAGTCAGGACGATGGCCAGGTAAAGATAAAGATATCGGGCAATGTAGATACAAAGGCAGCCGAGGAACTTAGGTCAGAGCTTGCAAGGGTTCTGCAGATGAGTCCAAGCAAGGTAACGATGGACCTGAAAATGGTATCTGCGATAGGTTCTTCGGGCATAGGAAAGATACTCGTCTTTTTCAAGGAACTGAACAAGAGGCAGGTGTCGTTCGAGATCAAGGGTATACAGGAAAATATCTACAGGCTGTTCAAGGCGATAAAACTAGACAAGTTGTTCCCCATAACAAAGACATAACCATGGATATATACAAAGACGATAACAATACCATTATCATCAAAGGTTCTCTCGTGGTGGCAGAGATTGAAACAGCCTATCCAAAACTGGAGCCCTTACTTGAACAGGTTTCAAATAGCATCACCGTTGACCTGGTAAATGTTGAGGAAGTAGATACAGCAGGATTACAGCTCATATTGTCATTAAAGAAGACTGCAGAGGAATCAGGCAGTTTCTATATAAAAGACCTAAGCAATCCGCTAAAAGAAGCTATCCGCGTCTCTGGCTTGGACCAGGTGCTCAAGGAGAATATGCCATGAAGAAGCATATACTTGTGGTGGATGACTCTGCAACACTCAGGGCATCAGTACGCATAACTCTAAAGGAGTTTGGATTCGAAACAATAGAGGCCCAGGATGGTAAAGACGGCCTTGAGAAACTCAAGAAAGCAAAGAAAGATGGCCAGCATATAAAGATGATAATAAGCGATATAAATATGCCTATTATGGACGGAATAACCTTCATAAAGGAAGTCAAGAAAACATCGTTCAAGTACATACCCATACTGGTCCTTACAACAGAATCAGAGGAAAAGAAAAAACTTGAAGGCAAAAAAGCAGGTGCAGCTGGCTGGTTAGTAAAACCATTCAGGCCAGATCAGCTGCTATACGTCATCGGCAAGTTTGTGAGGTAGGTAATGTCCAACGACGAACTAATACAGGTATTTATGGAGGAGAGTGATGAGGAAATCAGAGACCTGGAGGCCGGCCTTATAAGCCTTGAGGAAGACCCGGACAATGTAGACACAGATAATATAGGCCGTATATTTCGTGCAGCACATACCATAAAGGGATCTGCGGGCATGGTTGGCCTGGAGGATGTAGCAGATTTCACTCATAACCTGGAAAACATACTTGACAGGGTAAGGAACAAAGAACTTAAGATAACCAAGAACCTAATAACATCTCTACTGGAAGCAGTAGATTTCCTCAAGGGGCTGATATCTGCCTCAATCAACAATGAGAGCGTGGACAAGGCCAAGATGCTATCCATAACATCCCGCCTTAAAAGATTCACGTATCCTGGTCCGGGAGACAAGGATTTGCCTTCAGCAGGTTCAGGGATAATCAGAGGTAGGTCCAGAGAGAATGTATACGCAATATCAATGAAGTTTAGGCCTGACATATTCACAACAGGCCAGGATCCCCTTATGTTGATACGTGAATTGTACAGCATAGGTGAAATCATTGAGACATATCCACATACAGAGGGGATACCTGATTTTTACAACCTAGATCCTACCTGCTGTTACGTGTGGTGGGAGATTATAATCAGGACAGAGCAACCACTTGCTAGCCTAAAAAACGTTTTCATATTCGTGGAGGATGACAATGATATCCACATAGACGACGTAACAGGAAGGTACTTGGATGGTGGGAACCTTGACCTTGCGGAAAAACCCATAGGTGAAATACTCCTTGAAAAGGGCATTATAAAAGAAAAAGACCTGGTTGAGGCATTGAAAGAGCACAAGACCACGGGACAGCAACTGGTCGAAAAGGGCAAGGCCCCTAAAGATATTGTAGAGAACGTGGCCAAGATACAGACCCGAAGCAGAAAAATAGCAAAGTCAAAAACGATCCGCGTTGATACGGAAAAGCTAGACAAACTTGTGAACCTCGTTGGAGAGATGGTGATAAGCGTTGCACGCATGGTGCAGTTTTCAACGGCAATAAAAGATCCGCTATCTTCAAGGGCATTCGAGACCTCGTCTGCTGCACTGGAAAGGGTATCAAGAGAACTACAGGAGCAGGTAATGAGGGTGCGCATGATACCAGTTGAAGGTACGTTCAACAGGTTCAGGCGCCTGGTAAGAGACCTGGCCTTTGAACAGGGTAAGAATATCGATTTGAAGATGAGTGGTACCGATACCGAGCTTGATAAGAATGTGGTGGAACAGATAGGTGACCCGCTCAAGCATATGATTCGTAACTCCATAGATCACGGGATAGAGACGCCTGAGGAAAGGAAGAAAAAGGGCAAGGCTGAGGTAGGTACCATATGGCTTAAGGCATACCAGGAAGAAGGTTCAATATTCATAGAGATAGCAGATGACGGTAGAGGTATAGATAAGGAGAGGTTGCTTGCCAAGGCAGTTGAGAAGGGTCTTGCAGACCCCTTGCACCAATACACCGAAGAAGAGATATTTAACTTTATGTTCGCACCTGGCCTCTCCACGGCCGAGAAGGTAACAGAGATCTCTGGACGTGGCGTTGGTATGGACGTGGTGAAGAAAAACATAGAGGAGTTGAGGGGTTCTATCGAGGTTGTATCACGTAAAGATGTCGGTACTGTCTTCAAAATCCGCTTTCCACTGACACTTGCCATCATAGACAGCATGACTGTTAAGGTGGGGAGCGAGGTATTTACAATACCACTATCTGTTATAGAAAAATCATTGAGGCCAAGGCGTGAAGAAATAAAGACGGTGGAAGGAAAAGGAGAGCTTATAGACAACAGGGGCGAATACATACCCCTCGTGAGGCTGTACGACCTGTTTAATATAACACCCGAGAAAACAGATCCGGCAGACGCATTCGTGGTTGTTCTCCAGGGGACTGCTAACAGGTTTGGTGTGCTCGTGGACGACATACTGGGACAGTCCCAGGCTGTCATCAAAAGTATTGACAAGAACTTCAGGAAAATCGAGGGCACATCAGGTGCGACTATACTGGGTAATGGCAGGGTATCCCTTATCCTAGACATACACGGCATGGAACGTCTTGCATTTAATGACAAGAGAACCATAAGGATTTCAACTAATGCATAGTATAACTTCACATAATTATTCAGAAAGGGAATTAGGAAAAGGAGGAACGTAATGAATATCAGGTTTAGGCTAAAGGAAAAGCTTGTCATACTTTTTCTGGTAGTGGGCATAACCCCGCTCATAATAGTTACCCTATGGGGTGTGCATAGTGCAAAGGTGCAGATTGAGAAACAGGCCAAGATGTACCTAGAGGCAGAGGCACGTGGCTTTGCCAAGGTAGTCCAAATAGGCTACGACTCGATAAATTCCAAGATAGACCTGGTGAGGGAACAGCTCGTAAAAAACCTAAAGCAGAACATGATAAAGGCTGCAAATAACGAAAGGTATTTTAAGACGGGTTTTCTATCCATATTCAGCTCAAACGGCATGTGTCTGTATTATCCCAAGGAAGAATACAGGGGTTCCATGCTGCTGTACAACAAATATGCTTACATCAGGAATGCTGTACGCCAGAGGCAAGGATTCTTTAGCTACAAATCAGGGGACGAGACGTATATAGGCTACCTTGTGTACAACAAGGATCTTGGCTGGATCATGTTTGCATCGGCTCCGGAGAAAGAGGTTTTCGAGGAAAACTATGTTCTTAAAAAACAACTGTATGGCTTTACAACCATAGTTGCCGTACTCATAGTAATAGTCGGGTATATGTTCTCCAGGGCCATAATCAGGCGTATAAATGCGGTAACCCAGAGCATGAAGAATATAGCAGAAGGTAAAGCAGATCTTTCCATGAGGTTACCGGTTGCCTCCGATGACGAGATAGGTGAATTGGGCCACTGGTTCAACGACTTCATGGAGAACCTGGAGGACGTGATATCAAAGGTAAAAGAGACGGCCATGCAGGTAAGCACGGCAACTGATGAGGTTTCCACTGGTGCCCAGGGGCTATCACAGTCAAGCCAGGAACAGGCTTCTGCGGTTGAAGAGATTGCAGCCACAATAGAAGAGATGACATCCTCGATAAAGGAAAATGCCTCCAATGCAACCCAAGGCAAGGAAAAGGCAAAAAAGGCTGTCGATGTGGCCAATCACGGAGGCAACGTTGTGTCCGAGACACAGGACGCAATGAATGCCATATCCGATGCATCAAAAAAGATAGGTGACATTATAAATACTGTAAATGAGGTAGCATTCCAGACAAACCTTCTAGCGCTTAATGCCGCGGTAGAGGCGGCAAGAGCTGGAGAACATGGAAAAGGCTTTGCCGTTGTTGCAGAAGAAGTCAGGAACCTTGCAAGGCGTTCCGCTGATGCAGCAGGGCAGATAAAAGAACTCATAGAGGACACCATCTCCAAGATATCTATAGGTGATGAGATGGTAAAAAAGACCGAGGAATCACTCAAAGAGATCATATCCAGGATAGAAGAGGTTTCCCAGACCATGGATGAAATAGCAGCAGCAAGTTCGGAGCAGGCGCGTGGCATCGACGAGCTCAACAGGGCAATAGCACAAATAGATTCCTCTACGCAGGAAAATGCCTCAACCATTGAGCAACTAGCAAGTACGGCAGATTCGCTCAGCAACGAGGCAAGAGAACTTGAGGAAACAGTAGAAGGATTCAAGGTCTCCAAGCAAAAGATAGACAGTCCAAAGGTAAATAACAAGACCAGCACTAGCAGGCCCCAGGATAGAATAAGTAAGGGCTATAATAACAGCAGCATGGATCTCAATACAGATGACTCTCTCGACGAGTTCGAGGAATTCTAGGAATCTACTATATGAAAAAGTCCATAGATAACAGCGCATTTAAGGAAGCTAAGACACAATATATTACCTTTGAACTAGGGAGTGAGACATATGGCATACCCATACTCAAATTGATAGAGATTATTGCCTTTAGAGAGCTCACCAGAATCCCAAATGTTCCTTCTTTTGTTAAGGGTATACTGAACTTAAGAGGTACTGCAGTGCCAGTAATAGACCTCAGGGAGCACTTTCACCTGCCGAGTGCACCTTACAATAATTACACCGTTATCATGATACTTGACATGTCTGGACGAACAATAGGCCTCATAGTAGACAGCGTAAAGGATGTCGTGTCTTTCGGGGAAAACCAGTTAAGACCGCCCCCTAGCTTTAATTCTGGTATAAATACAGATTTCATAAAGGCAATGGGTGAAAAGGATAACAAGTTCGCTATCCTTCTTGACATTGATAGGTTACTTTCAGACGAAGAATTAAATGTAGTAGATGGGGTATAAGGATTGCTTACAAACAACTTCGAACTCAGCAACGCGGAATTCGAACAGTTCAGGAAAATAATCTATAGGAATACAGGTATTTACCTCTCCAGCAAGAAGAAAACTCTACTCATCTCCAGGCTTTCAAAAAGACTAAGAGCACTCAATCTAGCCGACTTCTCTCAGTATTACAGGTATCTTCAAGAAAGTCCAAACTCTTCGGATGAACTGGTACACATGATCAACCGTATAACCACAAACAAGACCGAATTCTTTAGGGAAAAGTATCACTTTGATTTTCTCAAGGAGAATGTCTTCCCCCTTATGATAAAGAACGCAGAGAAGTTGCGCATGCCAAGGAGACTAAGGATATGGTCAGCAGGCTGCTCAACCGGGGAAGAGCCTTACAGTATTGCAATGATAGTATCAGAGGCTTTCAGATGCGTTAGGGAATGGGACATAAAGATACTTGCCACTGACGTGGATACCGATGTCCTGAAAAAAGCCATAAAAGGCGTCTATTCTCACAATAGTATCGTGGGTGTTCCAGGTAAATATCTCAGGAGATACTTTGTAAGGAGGGATGATGGTTACCACTTGAAGGAAAGCATCAAATCAATGGTTGTATTCAGGAAACTGAACTTGATAAGAGAAATCTATCCAATGAGAGGACCATTCGATATCATATTCTGCAGAAACGTTATAATCTACTTCAGCAGGGAAACAAAAAAAGCACTTATGCAGAGACTCTACCAATATCTAAAAGATGATGGCTTCATCTTCATGGGCCATTCAGAGTCTCTCATGGATATGAAGGACAGGTTTATGTACATCAAGAACACCATATATAAAAAGGTGTGAAGAACAAGATGATAGGTAAAAGGTACAGCATCAGGTTCAAGAAGAACATGGTAGTTATATACCCAGGCGAGTACTATATCAGCACCAAGGATATAATCTCTACCGTGCTTGGCTCATGCATATCAGTATGCATAAAGGATGCTAGGACAGGGATTGCAGGCATGAACCACTTCCTTTTACCTGGAGATGTAAGGTCAAGGGATATATTCGTATCATCATCCGCAAAGTACGGCATGTTTGCAATGGAACTCCTTATCGGAGAGCTGGTCAAGAGGGGCGCTGACAGAAAGGGCATGGTGGCAAAGGTGTTTGGGGGAGCTCACGTGTTGAACTTCAGGAAAACGGACGGAGATGTCCCAGACTCCAACATTGAGTTCGTCCTGGCATACCTCTCGATGGAAAGGATACCTGTTATTTCAAAGGATGTCGGCGGTAACAAAGGAAGGAAAATTCTGTTTTTTACTGATACAGGCAAGGTCCTGCTAAAGCGTATAAGCCCTCAGGCAGAACCTGATGCCATAAGGGCAGAAGAAGAATACAAGGCAAAGGTATTCAAGGAGAGTTCTGAGAAAAGGTCTTTGAGAAGCGGGTTAACCCTTTTCTGATGTGGTACGTATGGCTGATAAAGTAAAAGTCCTTATCATTGATGACTCGGCCCTGGTAAGAAAGTTACTTTCGGACATACTTGCCGGCGACCCTGGAATAGATGTGGTAGGGGTGGCTCCTGATGCATTTATTGCGGTAAGGAAGATAAAACAACTTAAGCCTGATGTGTTGACTCTTGACATTGAAATGCCAAAGATGGATGGCCTCACGTTTCTTGAAAAACTCATGAAAGCCCATCCAATGCCAGTTGTGATGGTATCCTCCCTCACATCAAGAGGGGCGGAAGCAACAATAAGGGCCCTGTCCCTTGGAGCAGTTGACTTCATTGCAAAGCCAAGGGCAAATCTCTCCAAGGCAATGGAGGAGATGGCCGAGGATCTTGTTACAAAGATAAAGGTTGCAGCATCAGCTCACGTGTCCATGCAAAGGATGTCTGTCTTGGATCTGACTCCAAAGCTAGGCATGGACTCGGTAATAAAGAAAAGACCTTTCGACCATAACATAAGTAATCCAGCCACAGTAGTAGCCATAGGTGCATCCACTGGTGGAACCGTGGCCATAGATCATATACTAAGACAACTTCCTCCAGACTTTCCACCAATAGTCATAGTGCAGCATATGCCTCCTGTATTTACAGAGTCCTTTGCCAAGAGGACTAACACCAACAGCGCAATGGAAGTCAGGGAGGCAAAAGATTTTGACAGACTAACTCAGGGACAGGCATTGGTTGCACCAGGCGGCAGGCATATGATTCTAAACATGGATTCCAATGGTCCTTATGTAAACGTCAAGGATGGCCCGCCGGTAAACCGTCACAGGCCTTCCGTGGACGTGCTGTTCAGGTCCGTTGCAAACAGCCTTGGTTCCCATGCGATAGGCGTAATCCTCACTGGGATGGGTGATGATGGTGCACGGGGACTGAAGGAAATGCGGGATGCCGGGTCATTTACAATAGCCCAGAACGAGGAATCATGTGTAGTGTTTGGGATGCCTCGCGTAGCCATAGCCATGGGAGGGGCGCAAAAGGTACTCCCCCTGAGTGAGATCGCACCCTTCATGGTGCAGATGGCAAGGCAAAGGCAGGAACATTAGGGGGTGAAACTAAGAAGAACATGGCAAAGTCTACAGAACCTTCCTACCCCCATTCTACACGATACAAGAATCCCGTGGATTTACTTGCAGACATTTCATGCAAGATTAACAAGGCAGACATAAGTTTCAAGGTAAAGGCGAAAGACCTTGATCCTGACGGACTGGGCAATGTATTCAAAAATGCCCTGGTCAGGTCCGGTATTCTAGAAATGGACAAGGCCCACGAGCTTGTAACCGCACTGGTAGAGGCATTGATAAACGCAAGGGACTATGGTTGCCTCATGCTAGATTCCTATAACAAAGGTAATGACCTGACATCACCCACAACATACCACAAAGAGCTTGCATACCGTCTAAAGGATCCAAGGTGGTGTAACAAAGAGGTCGGGATCAGTATCTCCATTGATGATGCAAGGGTAATCATAAGGGTAAGAGACCCAGGAAAGGGTATACCCAGGAATCTTCCAATGCCAAGAGAGATTCTTCCCCGTGGGAGGGGTATAATGATCATGAGAAGGCTTACTGACCGCCTGATAATACGTAGAAATCCATCAGTGGTTGCAATGATAAAGTACAGGGCATAGCTGTGAACAACGTATTCATCATAGACCCGGATAAGAATTTGCTGGTACATCTAGAAAAGAAACTTTCTTTAGATGGGATTAACATACATGCTTACAGTGATCCAAGGAAGGCACTAGACAACTATATAGACATTGAACCCTCAGTGGTAGTAACCGAGGTAGAACTGGGAATGATAAGCGGCGTTGATCTCATTGCAAGAATGCGCTCCCTAGACTCTAACTCCATCTATGTAATATACACCAAGTCCAGGGATCCTGAGATATTCAGGGAAATTTTAAAGGTTGGTGCAGACGACTACATACTCAAGGATAACCACAACTCCACTGAGAGGTTAAAAAGCGCCATTAAAGAAGGCCTTTACCATGCGAGGGTCTCAAGCATGGTAAAGAAAGCAAAAGAGGAAAAACAGAGCTTCGACGAGTTTCTTAGGGTACTGGTCAATGCCCTGCCTACAGGGCTTCTGGTCCTGGATAAGGACGAACGCGTGGTAATATGGAACAAGTGTGCCTCTGATATAACATCCATTGACAGTCTCAATATCCATGGAAAGCACAAAGACGAACTCCCGGAAATAGTAAGGAGTCTCCTTGATGCAGATAAAAACGAGATTGTGCTTCAAAAGGAAGACGGAGATTGCTTCATAGAGAAGAGTGTTCACAGGATTGACCTGGACCAGGAATTGAGAGGTCTTATAGTGGTTTTCTCCGACACTACAGAACTTGTTAGGGCAAGACAGGAACTTGAGACATACATCATGGAGATAACAGAGACAAAGGACCTGATGGAAGAACAAGCAGGGAGGCTTGCTCTAGCACTTGCAGAAGTCGATAAGAAAAACGAGATAATAGAAAAACAAAACGAGATAATGATCAACGAACTAGTGATGGCAGGGAAGCTACAGAAGAGCCTTCTGCCAAACAAGTATGAAAACATAGGCGGCTTGGACATTGCGGCGATGTATATACCATCCATACACCTAGGTGGCGACCTGTATGATATACTAGAGATGGCCAATGACATCACGGCCATTGTCATAGCAGACGTCTCTGGGCACGGTGTTGCTGCAGCGCTTGTTGCAGCCATGTTCAAGATGAGTCTCCACATGAAGACAAAGAGCGTTGCCAGTCCAAGACTGCTTTTTAGACTCCTGAACAAGGAAATGAACAATGTGTTGCGAGAGGACTATGTTTCTTCTTTTTGCTTTATATACGACAGCATAACATCAAGCATAACCTTTTCCAACGCAGGTCACCCTACTCCCCTGCTCTTTAGAAAGTCAAACTCCAACATTATTGAACTGGACACAGATGGCTTTTTCATAGGTATGTTTGACGATGGAAAGTACGGGGAAAAGACGCTTCCTGTACAAAGTGGAGACAAGATATTTCTATACACGGACTGCCTCCTGGAGGTAACTAACGAGCAAGGTACTCAATTCGGAAAGAAAAGGCTGAAGAAACTATTCTTAGAGGCATTGGACCAGGCGGACGGCAAGCAGACACTTGAGTTCATAAAGAAAGAAATCATTAATTTCGCAGGTAAAGACCATTTTGATGACGATTTTACCGCCCTACTCATAGAGTTTTGACAGGTACGGGTTAAAGTAGCCCCTCCTTACTGGCATTTCCTCTATGAGTCTAGCAACGCCGATCCCGGGTGGAAACTTCTGATCAAGGGTAACAAGGTATAGGTCAGGATCAATATTGAGGTTTCTCCACTGTATCATATCTATGCGGGCATGCCTAACGAACCTTCTCAGCGTATCCGCTTCCCTAGGAGCATCTGTAACACCCGGGAAAACAAACAGGTTCAAAGATACAAACCTGTCCCTTTTCTTCATTTCAAGGGAACTATTGAGTAACGCCCCGAAGTCATAAGTGGGCCTGAAATATGACTTATAGCTTCTCTCCCTTGCAGAGTTCATGCTTATCCTGAGACTATCCAGACCTACATCGGCAAGCCTTGCTACCACATCGGGGAGACTTGCATTTGAATTAAGGTTTATGGTGCCCTTGTCCGTCTTTCTTCTTATCATCTGTATTGCCTTTTCTATAACATCCCCTGCAAGCAGTGGCTCGCCCTCGCATCCCTGTCCGAAACTAACAACTGGCTTTTCAACGTTCTCTATATGGAATAGGGCAACCTCTGCTATCTCTTCTGGTGTTGGTATAAAGGAAATCCTCTGCTGAGGCGAGGGTGGAAAGCCTTTGTCTTGGTACGATATGCATCCAACACATCTGGCATTACAGGACGGTGAGGTCGGTAAGGGTGCTTCTTCCCTAGACTGGAACATGTTTATTGCCGCAGGGCAACCGTAAACCAAAGCACAGTGCTCCAGGTGCCGAACAAGCCTGTTTTTTGGAAACATCTTTTTCCATTTCTCGATACCCCTTTTTACCTTTTCCATGTTTAAGGTATCCGGATCCTGTCGTCTCGACCCGTCTGTCCTCATGGCTGTTGTTACAAAACCATCCTTTCTCCAACCACAGGCAGTATAAGAGAAAAAAGGTAGGATAGAGGCACCATCCACATTTTCCCAAGCAGCAAGGTATGTCTGAGTATAGGCAGCCGGCAGGAATATTGCTACCGCAAATGCAGGACTCCCCCTTTTAAAAGGATTTTCATCCATTACCACTATCTCCCCTGTCTTTCTGTCAAGGCCAACAGGATGCCTGTCCTTCAGTACATACAGTAAGGATCCTCTAGGCATGGGGATGACATCCTTGCCTCCTACGGGTACTAAGTAATCTCCGCTCCTTGCAACCATGGAAAGGGGTTCGAAATCTAGAACCCTGCCGTCCTCGTCTGCAAATACAACATTCGGTGCATCTTCCATAGATACAATGGATAATCTAGCTGGCCTTGGAACGCAATATTCTTCTTAACCAGATTCATCTCGGGTATCTTTTAATACATAATCGTTATGGATCCATTGCCATAGATTGCCCCCACAGTACGCAGAAAAATATGTATTGCATATCTATTGCATACTACGGCCTTAATCGTTTCCAACAAAATTGCCTTTGTGCAAAATTTGTTGTATTGTATTGGCAAATATTCTCGAGGGAGAACACCTTGTGAAGCTGGAGATTGAAAAGACAGCCTTTGACTTTGACGGGGTAGTAGCGGACACGTTCAGAACATTCATAGAGATTGCAAGGGAAAAGTATGGACTAATTATAGATTACGAGCACATAACTGAATACGACTTCATGAATATAATAGATGCAAAAAGACAGGCAGTTGATGATATCATAGAGACCCTTACATGCAGACCCCACGAGGTAAACATAATGCCCAACAAAGGTGCATCCGAGGTCCTACCCAGGATATCCTCTAGGACAGGATTACTACTGGTAACTGCAAGGCCGTACGGAGAACCAGTGCTCTTGTGGTTCAAAAAGCATTTTCCACAGATCGACCCTGCATCCATACAAGTTTTTGCAACAGGAGAAAATACAAGGAAGTTACCAGTACTAAAGGAACATGGCATAAAGTACTTCGTGGATGACAGGCTCGATACGTGTTACATGCTTGAAAAGGCTGACATCGTACCTGTTGTATACAATCAACCATGGAACAAGGACCATCACCCGTTTTATAAAGTGGATGACTGGGATGACATAGCAAGCATTCTTGATATCTGACAAGGGTAGTAACCGCTCATTTAGTCCAAGTAAACTACGCGAGTGCACAGGCCCGTTTTGATAAAATAATTACTTGATCCCATGTTTCCTGTTGATTTGCCCGTAGACTTGTCTTAATTGATTCAAAGCCATGCTGATTATTTATAAACACAATAAAATGCATTTACAGGGAGAGACTCAATATGAAACGCACCAGCTTGGGAATTGACATTGGCAGCTCATACCTCAAGATATGGTACGAGGACTCGGATCTAAGGCCTATCTACAGTACGATTCTACACCACAGGGGATCACCAAAGGAGATGCTCCTTGAGGAAATAACACATATGAATGTGCAGGATGCCAATGTCTGCCTGTCAGGTAACATCCAGGGGGACGGTATAGAAAGATGGCGGTATGACGGTACCTTAGCAGAGATAGAGTACCTGAAGAACAACTACGACCTGAGGAAACTTCTCATCATGGGTGCCCAGGACATAGAACTAATTGAGATAGACCCAAAGGGACGCATCATGAACTATCAGACCAACCCACCCTGTGCCTCTGGAACAGGGTCCTTTCTTGACGAGCAGATGAAGAGACTTGGACTCAGCATGCAAGACATATCCTCAATACCTATAGAGGAGGATGCCCCCCTTGTTGCTACGAGGTGTGCTGTATTTGCCAAGACAGACCTGATTCATCTGCAACAGGAAGGGTACAGCCCACAGGCTATGTACAATGGTCTGTGCCGAGGCATGGTGATCTCCGGGCTAAAGAGTGTATTCGGCGGACGAATACCCGATGGGAAGGGTATACTTGCAGCTGGCGGACTACTTGCGAACCCCCATATACGGCATTACCTGTCGAAAAGGATGCCCTTCATAACTATTGCAGAGAACCCAGCATTTTTCAGGGCAATAGCCCTTGCCAGGATGGCAAGGGCGAACAATGGCAACAGATTTGATGGCCTGATACAAGCATTAACATCTCTAAAGCCCATGTCATTCGAGGTGTCGGATGCAAGGCCCCTTGCGCTAGAGAAAAGTCCTTTCCCGCTCAGGGAGATGCGAAGGGACAAGGATGACCTTGGTAACGAGGTGTGGCATGACCTCTCACGTGGTGAGGCACTGGATGCCTATCTTGGTGTTGACATAGGCTCGACATCAACAAAGGCTGTCTTGGTTGACAACTCAAACAACATAAGGGCCGACATATATACCAAGACCTCGGGAAAACCCATTGATGCAACAAGAAGCGTCTTCGGCTCCATAAAGGCACTAGTGGAACACCTAAATATTGAACTCAAGATCACGGCGTGCGGTACAACAGGGTCAGGAAGGAAGCTTATCGGTGAGATAATAGGGGCAGATGCCATAATAAACGAAATCACGGCCCATGCCAGGGGTGCACTCACGCTTGACCCCAAGGTGGAGACTATATTCGAGATAGGGGGCCAGGACTCCAAATTCATACGCTTGGAGCAGGGACGTATCGTGGATGTTAACATGAACTACGTGTGTGCCGCAGGAACAGGTTCGTTTGTGGAGGAGCAGGCCAATATACTTAACATGAAGCTTGACGACATTGGGGAAGAGGTTATGGGAGTAAGGCCACTCGCCAACTCAGACCGTTGCACGGTCTTCATGGGTCAAGAGGTCACCAGGCAGCTTAAGGCAGGCCAACCCAAGAAGAGAATAATGGCAGGCGTGCTTGTCTCCATATTCAAGAATTACCTAAACCGCGTGGTAGGCAACAAGTATTACAACAAGCAAAGGATAGTATTCCAGGGTGCAACCGCCAGGAACAAAGGGCTCGTAGCTGCCCTTGAACAGCTAACAGGTGCTCGTGTCATTGTATCACCCTTTTGCCACGTAATGGGGGCCTTTGGTGTGGCCTTGATAGCAGGGGAAAGGACAAAGGGCAAGACCAAATTCAACGGCCTTGATATACCCGAGGTCAAGATCAGGGAGGTAAACTGCAGGGCATGTGAGAACAACTGTAGAATAACGATAGTCAATTTTGGTGGCAAGAGAATGAGCTGGGGCTACATGTGTGGAAAGGAACCTGACTCGGCCACTGCAAAGGGAAAGGAACCAAATCCATCTTTTGAAATAAGAAATACGCTTCTACGTGAATACCAGCCCAGGGATGGAAACAATAACCGTGTGCACCTCAAGATGCCAGCCCTTACCCTTTACGAGGAATACCTGCCTTTCTGGAACTTGATCGGTAATAACCTTGGGTTTGATGTCGAGGTTGTCTACCCAAGCGACGGTGAAATAAAGAAAGAACTTGGCAACATAGGCACTGGAGACTTTTGCTACCCTGCCAAGTTGGCAATGGCATCAGCCAGCGTTATTATAGACAAGTACAAGGAAAATAAGGTTCTCATCCCCTACCTAATCCAGGAGGAGAAGGATCCCCGCATAAGACCAAGGAGTCTGTATTGCCCCTTTGTAACAGGTATGGCAAGTATCTTCAAATCACCCTCATACAGGTCGAGAGTGCTGGCCCCCTCCATAGATTTGGCCAGGGAAGTAGGCTGGCAAGCAAAGGAGATTAAGTCACTGCTAGATGACATAGGCCTAGATGGCATAGCGCTTACCAGGATAAAAAGAGCAGTAAAAGAAGGTATTAGCGAACTTGAAAAGTACAGAAAGAATATCGTGTACAAGGCTAGGCATATACTGGATGAGATACCTGACAATGAAAAGACAATCGTTATACTTGGCAGGCCCTACAATCTCTATCACAGGATACTCAACCTGAACATACCAGACCTCGTAGAATCCCTAGGGTACAGGGTTATAAACATGGATATACTGCCCGAGGAGGTAAGCAACAAGGAGATAGTCGACATGTACCCCGATATGTACTGGTATCAGGGGCAGAGAATACTGAAAAAGGCACTTGCTATAAGTAAGAGACCCAACTTGTTTCCTCTTGTTATTTCCAACTTTTCCTGCGGGCCTGACTCCTTTATGCTCAGTTATTTTGAGGAGATATCAAGAAACAAACCCTATCTCATACTGGAGATGGATGAGCACGGTTCATCAACAGGTTACCAGACAAGGATCGAAGCATTTCTTGACATGGTTGACCAATACAGGATCCCTGAAAGTAGGACTAGTGCCATACCAAGTCTGAATATAAAGTATAAGTTAAAGGACATACGGGATAACACGAAGATATGGATCCCGCAGATACATCCATACACACCCCAGCTCTGGGCTGCAACGCTAAGGAGGTTTGGCTATAATGCCTTTAATACTGGTGAGGAAACAGGTGACGAGTGCATACTTGGCAAGTCTTTCTGCCGAGGAAGCGAGTGCCTGCCTGCAGCAGTAACCATTGGCAAGTTTCTCTCCATTGCAAGGGACTCAAGGCCAAGCGAGAAGGATACGAACAACATACTTATTATGCCCCGAGCAGAGGGCCCTTGCAGGTATGGTCAGTATGCCACGTTACAGTCAAAGATACTTGATCGTGCCGGTGTAAAAAACGCTGCCATCTTTTCACCCACATCAGAAGATGGCTATGACTTTCTGACCCCTGCCATGAGAAAAGAGGTGTGGAAGGCCATATGCCTAGGCGATGACCTTTTCAAGCTCAGGTGCAGGACAGTGCCTTACATGCCTGACTGGGATAAGGCAGTGGCTGTATTTGATAATGCACTCAGCGAGCTCTGTTCTCTCATGGAGCAGGGCCTCCCATGGGACGATTATATAAGGTCTTTCGTGCATGACCTGATGAAAACCGTAGACTATGACCAGCCCAGGAAACCTGTCGTGGGTATCGTGGGCGAGATATTTGTAAGGATGAATAATTTTTCAAACCAGCACCTTGTAGACGTTATAGAAAAATCGGGTGGAGAGGCGTGGCTATCACCCATGACAGAGTGGATACACTACGTCGACAGGCTGGTCGCTACAAAGGAGGGTATAAAGAGCAGGGCATTTGCCTATATTAAGAACCACTATCTCCACAAGATTGAGCACGAGATCCTGAGGCTTTTCTCCCCAGTACTGGATGACATGGCAGAACCCAATATAGATGAGGTAATAAATGAAGCAAGCTTGTTTATACCTTTCGAGTTCGAAGGGGAGGCAATACTCACTCTGGGAAGGGCAAAGATATTCTCGGATCAGGGAGCAAGTCTGGTTGTAAATTGTGCTCCCTTTGGTTGTATGCCTGGCAGGATTACTTCCTACATATTCCAGTCCAACCCACAGTACATGGCTTCCCCTGTTGTGAACTTGTTTTTCGATGGTATGGGTGACATAGTATCTCAGGTAGGCATATACCTAAAGTCCATAAAGGACGATAAACTCAATGAAGCAAACGTGGTAGGCACATTTGCCCATCAGAATAGGATCTAGGAGCACTTTGAGCCTTTTTTATCTTGCTAGCTTGTGTATCTAGTCCCGGCTTTCAGTGCCTTTCAGTACATCCTTGGGGGTCTTCCTCAAGGTCTTTGACATGCCAGCCAACATGTGCTTTTAACACTTAATATTGCCAGAGAGGAGGAGATTACAATGTTTCCTGAGAACAGGCCGAGGAGGCTCAGGCGTACCAAAACAATAAGAAGAATGGTCAGAGAGACAAAGATCTCAACGGATGACCTGGTTTATCCCCTGTTTATAAAGGAGGGCAAATCCATAAAGGAACCCATTGGAGCCATGCCTGGCCAATTCAGGTATTCCCTTGACATGCTAAGGGAACCAGTAAAAGAGGTGGAGAAGCTCGGGATACCCGCGGTGATTCTGTTCGGCATACCACTAAAGAAGGATCCACTTGGCAGGGAGGCATATAAGAAAAACGGCATAGTGCAGAAAGCAGTAAAGGCCATCAAGGATGCTGCTCCAGAGTTATTAGTCATAACCGACGTGTGTATGTGTGAGTATACTGACCATGGGCACTGCGGTATACTGACGGAACAGGGCGAGGTGTCAAACGACGACACGCTGGAAGTAATTGCAAAGATAGCGCTATCCCATGCCAATGCAGGGGCTGACATAGTTGCACCCTCAGGCATGATGGACGGAGGAGTGGGAGTCATAAGGGATGCTCTTGATGAAGGTGGTTTTGAACAAGTACCCATTATGAGCTATGCCATAAAGTATGCATCTGCATTCTATGGGCCTTTCAGGGAGGCTGCAGACTCAAGCCCGGCGTTCGGCGATCGTAAGGGGTACCAGATGGATCCCGCAAACGTGAGGGAAGCATTGAGGGAAGCAATGCTAGATGTGGAAGAAGGAGCGGATTTCCTAATGGTAAAGCCCGCAATGCCGTATCTGGATGTGCTAAGGGTGGTCTCAGAGGAATTTGACACGCCGCTTGTGGCCTACCAAGTATCAGGAGAATATTCCATGATAAAGGCTGCCGCTACAAACGGCTGGCTCGACGAGGACTCCGTGATCATGGAAAGTCTCACGGCTATAAAAAGAGCAGGTGCCGATATCATCATAACATACTTCGCACCTACAGTTGCGAGACTTATAACATGAGGCCACCTTTCATCCTTGCGTGGGAGGTAACAAGGGTCTGCAACCTGGCCTGCCTTCATTGCAGGGCCTCTGCTGTGAAGACAAGAGACCCGTTGGAACTTGATACAGCAGAAGGTAAACATCTCCTACATGACCTTGCCAAGTTCGGGACAAGGATGGTTATACTCTCTGGTGGCGAGCCCCTGATGAGACCTGATATCTTTGAACTAGCATCATACGGCTCTAAAATCGGGCTGAGGATGACACTCGCCACTAATGGATCTCTCATCACCCGTGAAAAGGCGATAAAAATAAAGGATTCTGGCATTGCCCGCGTCTCTGTAAGCCTTGATGGTGTAACTGCAAAGGTGCATGACGAGTTCAGGGGTATGCCTGGCGCGTTCGACATGGCGCTCAAGGGTATAAGTATACTGGGCTCTTCTGGTATACCATTCCAGATAAACACCACTGTGGCGGCCATGAACGTGCACCAGATGAAAAGCTTTCCATCCTTTGTCAAAGACCTTGGTGCCATGGCCTGGCACGTGTTTTTTCTTGTGCCAACCGGCAGGGGACATTCACTAGAACCGGCAAAGATAGAGGAATACAGGGAAATGCTAAAGGGTTTCTTTTATGTGTATAAGGAGGCTAGGATAGAATGCAAGGCCACCTGTGCACCACAGTTCTATAGGCTCTTGAAGGAAAACAAAGAACCCATAACAACCAAGGGCTGCCTTGCAGGCACAGGCTTCGGATTTGTATCTTCTACTGGTATAGTTCAACCGTGCGGGTTTCTGCAAATACCATGTGGAGATATCAGAGAAAAACCGTTTGCAGAGATATGGTCTACTTCACCCACCCTCATCAACCTGAGAGACGAATCATTATTAAAGGGTAAATGCGGTAGCTGCGAGTACAAAGATGTATGCGGAGGTTGCAGGGCAAGGGCATACGAAGTCCTGGGGGACTACCTTGAATTCGATCCCATATGCTGGTATTAAATCATGCCAAGGTGCAATGGACAAGGTAGACAGAAAAATCCTCACATTTATAAGCAAGGCATTTCCGGTTGAAAGAAGACCTTATAGGAAGATTGCAGATAGTGTCGGTATAGGTGAGTACGAAGCGTTTAAACGTGTAAAGAGGCTAAGGCTAGAGGGTATTATAAGGAGGATTGGTGCAACCATAAACCCGAGAAAGATTGGCTGGGTCTCGACACTTTGCGGGGTGCAGATCCCTGAAGACATGATTGATAGGTATGCATCCGTTGTCAACAGTTTTCCGGAAGTAACTCACAACTACGTACGTAGTGGAACACCCAACTGCTGGTTTACCGTCATTAGCCGAGACAGAAGAAGATGTAATGAGATAATCTCAGAGATCTCAAAGAGACTAGGTGTTAAGATCCTGGACCTTCCAGCAAGCCGCGTTTTCAAGACAGACGTACACTTCAGGCTATAGCGAAATCAAACCTCTTTTCTGCCAAAAAACCTTGATAACAAACCTGGACTTCCAGACGAAGAATCTACCTGAACCTTTGCAAGGTCCTTCTTGAGCTCTTCCTCGTAACCCATTGCTATGAAAAAAATTATCCTGTCGAAGAACAGGACAACCCTGTTATTCAAATCTAGGACGGCCTGTAGCTCATATGCCGAATCTATCACGTGCTTGTCCATTACGTATAACCAAATATGTCTCTTTACCAATAGAAAGGCCATTATTACTTCGTTTAAGGGGATACCTTCCTTGTACCTCTGTTTGCCCAGCTCCGTGTAATGTTTTTTGATCTCTTCCTTCATGGATCTTTTCTTGCTTAACCAAGAACCAAGCCTCTTGTAGACGTCAAAAACCCTTTCGTGCGTACGATCCTCTGGTATTTTCTTATAATGCCTGGTTTCCTCCCTGCTGAAAAGGTCCTTCATGAAACGGTTGGTCAATTCCTCTGCATTTTCCTCAATCAAGTCCACCAATTTCTGCGAGATCATATGTCCTCCACTGGTCGGATATATTTTTATTGTAACACGCATGTGCCTTGAAGGCAACAAAATCAGTATGCATATTTGCAAGAATGCAGACCACTCGTGGTTTTTATTTATTTCTTGAAAATAACATCCGCATACTATATGTAAAAATTATAATGGGTTGAAGCAGGAAAGGCAATCGCTTGCTCCTATTAGGGTGCAAGAGGAAAGTCCGGGCTCCGCAGGGCAAGGGTGGTCGCTAACGGCGACCGGGGGTAACCCCAGGGAAAGTGCCACAGAAAATAGACCGCTATCCTGCAAAGGGTAGTAAGGGTGAAACGGCGAGGTAAGAGCTCACCAGTTTCCAGGGTGACCTGGAAAGCTAGGTAAACCCCACCCGGAGCAAGACCAATAGAGGGGCTTAAAGGGCGGCCCGTCCTGCCCCTGGGTAGGTCGCTTGAGATGACAGGCAACTGTTATCCTAGATGAATGATTGCCACCTGGCAGGGGGTAACCTCTGCCAGAAACAGAACCCGGCTTATGACCTGCTTTGGCCCATAACTGATTGAGGATGATATTTTTATGTATATCTCGCGGTTTGAAGTTAGTCACATAGAGAAGATCAGGCGTTCGGTCTATGTTTTCTTGAGAGATGAGCTCGAACGCAGGCTACTTGACATAGCACTTGTTGCCCCCTACAGGTCATGCGAAGCCAGGGGCGTTCCTTATCCCTTTGCAGAACCCGGGGAAATGAGACCAAAGAAAAGGGAATTGTCCAGGGAATACCTAGATACAAGACCATTTCTCATAATATTCTTAGAAGAGGCACTCTCCGAGGAGCACCAGAAATATATCAGGTTCAGTAATTCAAACAAGGTAAGAAAAGATAACATATCACTGATACCCGGTTTTAACCTACAAAAATCGATTTACTCGGGTGTACATTTCTTCGAGAAAGAGCCCTTCTTTGACCTACTCGAAGAACTGCTGGATGTGGACTATGCACTCCTTATACAGAGAGATACAAGGTACAAAAAGCGCAACAGATACTCGCTAACTCATTTTCATGTTAAGATAGACTGGCCAACTGCTGAGGCTGCAGAAGACCTGGCAAAGGAACTGAGGTACATATCAAAAAACCTGTATGAGAAAGGCGAGAGATATGCAGATGCTTTACAGCAAAAGCTCTTTGAGTATTATGGATGGCATCATCAATCCGTGGGTGGAAGAAGGACTGCTGCGCTGGTTGCAGCCCAGTATCTGAAAAGCGTGCCCGGGCTCTCAACGGTCTATGTCTCAAGCTCAGAGAGCAGGACGTTTACTAGGTACTCGGAGAGAGGTGTGGGAAGGTATGCAATAATTCAGCTGGACAAGACCTATGCAGAGGAACTCGCCAAATCAAACGGCATTAACATGAAGGCCTTTCGCCAGGGATATGTACTCGGTGAGACAGAAGAACACTATGCGGTATTATTCTTCGTGATGTACAGGCACACAGAGTGGGGTGTGCCACCTATGGACGGTAAATTAAGGATAGTAAACCCGGATTATAACTGGCTGGCAGTTGATATTGAACTGGTCCTACCTCTGCCCGACTCCATAACGTCCAGACCTATACGCGCTAAGTGGGTATACAAGAGCTAGTCTTACATCGATACAGGAGGCTCAATTTGGGAAAGATTATTGACGGAAAGGTTATGTCAGAAAGGCTAAGGGATAAGATAAATAAAGAGGTTTCTGCATTTACTAAAGATTATGGAAGGCCCCCTGGTCTTGCAGTAATACTTGTGGGAGAAGATCCTGCTTCCAGCGTATATGTAAGGAACAAGGAAAGGGCGTGTAAGAACGCGGGTATAATATCGTTCGATCACAGGTTGCCAACCGAGACAAGCTTGACGGAACTAACTAGCCTAGTGAAAGAGCTAAATCTAAGGCAAGATGTTGACGGAATACTGGTACAACTTCCCCTACCACATCACATTAAGACTGACCAGGTCCTTATGAGTATAGAACCTACAAAGGATGTTGACGGGTTTCACCCTTATAACCTCGGAAGGCTACTCATGGGCCTGCCTACTGTTATACCTTGTACGCCCAGGGGTATAATGTACATGCTAGAGGCCTATGGCGTAGACCCTGACGGTAAAGATACAGTTGTCATAGGGAGAAGCAACATAGTGGGTAAACCCATAGCAACGCTCCTTACACTAGCCCATGCAACGGTTACTGTGTGCCATAGCCATACCAAAAATCTCGAGGAAAAGGTAAGGAATGCAGACATACTAGTCTCGGCAGCCGGTAGGCCTCACATGGTGAAGGGAAGCTGGATAAAGCCGGGGGCAGTGGTTATCGATGTTGGTATTACAAGAGATAAGGATGGAAGGCTTAGCGGGGATGTGGATTTTGAGACTGCCAAGGACCGGGCAAGCCTTATCACACCGGTACCAGGTGGTGTTGGACCAATGACAATAGTCATGTTGCTCATGAATACCATAATGCTTGCAAAGGGACATGTTGCATGATCATAACCGAGCAAAAGGACATTCCAGAAATCCTAGAGAGTCTCAGGCCCTTCACCAACATCTTTATAACAGGTTGTGGGGAATGTGCCGCTGCCTGTAGAACAGGCGGCGAGGAAGAAGTAAAACAAATGGCCGAAGTACTCAGGGATAATGGTTTCAAGGTAACAGGCTCCACTGTAATTGAAGAGGCATGCCACGTGTTGTTAACGAAAAGAGCGTACAGAGAACATGCCAAAGAGATCGAAGCAAGCGATGCCGTTCTTGTAATGTCATGCGGGGCCGGTGTACAGGCAACTGCACTCGTCCTGGATATCCCAGCAATCCCTGCTCTCAACAGTCTATTTCTAGGTGATACCTTAAGATTTGGCCAGTTCGAGGAGTACTGCAGCATGTGTGGCCAGTGTGTTCTCGCCACTACTGGAGGTGTTTGCCCGGTTACGAGGTGCCCAAAGGGCTTACTCAACGGGCCATGCGGGGGGGTTGACAACAACGGCATGTGCGAGGTGGACAGAACCAGGAAGTGCGCATGGATCGAGATTTACGAGAGACTCAAGGAAACAGGCCGGATAGAAAACCTGAAAAAGATAGTGCCTCCCAAGGACTTCTCCAGGTCAAGGCATCCATCTAAAAGGGATATAAGAAAAACGAGAAATGTTAGGTAAAAACTTTATTATAACTGCAGAGCTGCAGCCACCAAAGGGACCGGACATATCAAGGTTTATAGAAAAGGCACGTTTGCTAAAGCAAGAGGTACATGCACTGAACGTGACTGACAACCAGAGGGCAACCTTGAGACTGTCATCCGTTGCAGGATGTGTGATCCTCGAGAGAGAGGGAATAACTCCTGTCCTCCAGATGACCTGCAGGGACAGGAATCGCCTTGCCATACAGGCCGATCTCCTTGGTGCCCACGCACTTGGAATAAGACATGTGCTAGCGATAACGGGCGATGACATCTCTGCTGGTGACCATAAAGAGGCCAAGCAGGTATTTGATCTAGATTCCATACAGCTTATATCCATGATATCCGGCCTGAACAAAGGTCTGAGCTCCTCAGGCACACAATTAAAGGGTAGAACAGAATTTATCACTGGTGCCGTAGTAAACCCGTTCTCAATACCAGAGGAACTCAATCTACTGAGGTTTGACAAGAAGATATCAGCAGGTGCAAAGTTTTTCCAGACGCAAGCAGTATACGATATCGAAGGTTTCAAAAAATTCATGGACAAGGTGGCCAACAGGGGTGTAAAGATCCTGGCCGGAATTCTCCTGCTAAAGTCATCACGAATGGCCCATTTCATAAACAAGAATGTGCCTGGTGTCACGGTACCGGGGAATCTCATTGAAGAAATAGAGAATTCCAAGGACCCCCTCATGAAAGGCATGGAGATAGCTGCAAATATTATAAGGGAACTCAAGGGTGTCTCTGACGGTGTCCATATAATGGCTATGGGCATGGAAGAGATGATACCCGGGATATTGGAGATGGTTTAATGAGAACCTCACTTTTCGAAGAACACGTAAAGCTAGGTGCAAGGATGGTAGATTTCCATGGCTGGGAGATGCCAGTCTGGTATACCAGTATAACTAGGGAGCACATGGCCACCAGGACATCATGTGGCCTTTTTGATATAAGCCACATGGGTGAGATCTACGTTAAGGGTACTGGGGCACAGGATTTCTTGGAAACAGCACTTACAATAAAGGTATCCCACATGGAGAGATACCAGGTTAAGTATAGCTTCATGCTAAACAACAGTGGTGGTATCATAGACGACCTAACCGTATATTGCCTTGAGCCTGGATATAATTACATGCTGTGTGTAAATGCATCTAACACCACGAGGGACTTTGAGTGGTTATCTTCCATCCCGGGCTCAGACGGGTTGTTGGAGAATAAGAGCCCTGAGACTGGCATGCTGGCGGTTCAGGGCCCTGATGCTGCTCGTCATTTGGAGAAATGCATTGGTTTTGATCTCAAATCCATTGCATACTACAGGTTTACAACTCACACGGCAGATCTGGGGGGAGAAACAGGGCTTCTCGTATCAAGGACAGGCTACACTGGGGCTGACGGGGTAGAGATATTCATGGACAAAGAAAAGTGCAAGATACTCTGGAACAGGCTTGTCGACTCAGGTGCAATCCCATGCGGTCTGGGTGCAAGGGATACCTTGAGACTTGAGATGGGTTATCCGCTACATGGAAACGACATAGACGAAGGCACAACACCCCTGGAAGCAGGACTAGGCTTTGCAGTGGACATGGACACCCACAGGTTTATTGGAAAAGACGCACTTACAAAACAAAGAAAGCATGGACTATCTAGAAAGCTGATGGGCATTGTACTTGAGGACAGGGGCATACCCCGGCAGGGCTATTCTTGCATGAAAGAAGGCAAGGAGATTGGTAGGATAACGTCTGGAAGCATATCACCCGTTCTCAATAGGGGTATTGCCCTTGCCTATCTGGATGCTGGAATCGAGTACAATGACAAGATCTTGGTGATGATAAGATCCAAGCCAACCAGGGCAATAGTAAAAAAACCTCCCTTTGTGAGGGGGCAAATACATAAATGATACCAAGCGAGGTGGAAAATGAAATTTCCTGAAGATCTCAAGTACACAAAGGACCACGAGTGGGGTAAAGCAAAGGGCAATAGGCTTATAGCAGGTATAACCGACTATGCTCAGGATGAACTCGGTGACATAGTCTACATTGAATTTAATGAAAAGGGCAGTACCATCAAGCAGGGTGCTGTCTTTGGAACCGTTGAATCAGTAAAGGCGGTCTCGGAGCTGTATGCACCGGCAAGTGGTACCATAGTGGAAATCAACGAGTCTGTGGTAGATGCACCAGAGATAATAAACAAGGATCCTTACGGTGATGGATGGATGATTGTAATAGAGATGAATGATCCTGCTGAACTGGACAAGCTCATGGATTCAGAAGAATACAGGTCATATGTGGAAAAAGAGGCAAAGTAAATGTCCTTTGTGTCTCTAAACCAGGAGGAGAAAAAAAAGCTCCTTGATACGCTAGGCATCCATGATACCATGGAGCTGTTCGAGACCATCCCCAGGGAATTCCTTTTAGAAAAAGGCCTCCACGTGCCCGGTCCATATGATGAGCAGACCATTGAATCTATGTTTTCTGTTGAGCCGTCTAGCGTTGTATTCGCAGGTGGAGGTATATACAGGCATCATATACCGGCAATGGTGGAGGCCATTGCAGCAAGGCAGGAGTTCTACACGTCCTATACCCCCTACCAGCCAGAGCTCAGCCAGGGTACGTTGCAGGTTATATTTGAATACCAGAGTATGATGACAAGGCTCACGCATATGGACGTCTCGAACGCATCCATGTATGACGGTGCGACTGCCCTTGCCGAGGCATGCCTGATGGCAATAAGAACGAAAGATGTTGACAAGATACTACTTAGCAAGGCCATAAACCCTTCATATAGGTCGGTGACAAGGACTTACCTGAGAGCAATGGGCGATGTAGAGATAGAAGAGATTCCATTTGATGCAATCTCTGGCCGGATTGATCTGGATGCCCTTAGGAATGCACTTACGAGAAGGAGTGCCTTCTTCATACAAAACCCAAATTTCTTTGGGATAATTGAGCCCATGGACGAGGTTGCCTCTATGATGAAGGACGTGGCATTCTGGGGCGTTGTTGTAACAGAGGCAGTCTCCCTAGGCATTATGAGACCTCCCGGCGATTATGGACCTGACGTAGTTGTAGGCGAGGCACAGTCGTTTGGCAATCCACCGACTGCGGGTGGTCCTCTCCTAGGGTTCTTTTGCACGAGGAATGAATACGTAAGACGCATGCCCGGAAGGCTTGCCGGTCTTACAAGGGATAAAGATGGCAGGCAGGCCTTTTGCCTTACACTGGCAACAAGGGAACAACATATAAGAAGGGAGAAGGCAACGTCAAACATCTGTTCAAATCAAGGCCTTTGCGTTCTAAGGGCAGCAGCATACTTGAGCTCTGTTGGTCCGCTCGGGCTAAGGGCCATCGCTGAACAATGCGCCTATGGTACTCGTTATTTAATGTCTCTCCTAAAAAACAAGGGTATAGAAAGCGTGTTTACGGGTCCAGTATTCAACGAGTTTGTGTTGAGAATAGGTGAGGGCTCCCTTGAGAAGGCAAAGGAGGAAGGTATTGTTCCGGGAATAAGGATAGACGACTTTTACCCAGAGATAACAGACGGTCATTTGATAACAGTAACCGAGCTAAATTCTGAAAGGGATTGCAAATGTCTATTAGAGATAATTTAACAAGCTCCATCGAGCTATTGGAACCTGTTATCTACTCCATGTCAGGCCAGGGAAAGAATAAGGCCATATTACCGATGCCCTTTCCCAAGACCAGCCTTGGAGACATAGAGGGGCCCCTGATCAATGACGATCCACCTGACCTACCTGACATATCAGAGGTTGAGTCCGTAAGGCATTACACCAGGTTGTCAAGGTTGAATTACGCCATAGATCAAGGCATGTATCCACTGGGATCATGCACGATGAAATACAATCCAAAGATATCCGAGAAGATTGCAACAAAACTATCAAACATCCATCCGGGTGATACAGATGCCATGCAGCCCATACTCCAATTGCTAGAAAACCTTGCAAGCCATCTTAAAGAGATATGCGCTATGGATGCATGCACCCTCTGGCCCGCGGCAGGTGCTCATGGAGAACTCACGGGCATGATGGTGATAAAGAAAGCCGTCTTGGAAAGAGGAGAACACAGACCTGAGGTACTTATACCGGATACTGCCCATGGTACAAACCCTGCATCCTGTACAATAGCAGGATTCAGGGCAGTAAAAGTGCCATCTGGTGAAAAGGGATACCTGGAGGCATCTACCCTTAGCAAATATATAAATGAGAATGTGGCAGCACTTATGATAACCAACCCTAACACCCTTGGTATATTTGAACAGGAAATCGGCAAGATATCTGAACTTCTACATAAAAACGGGTCTTATCTATACATGGATGGCGCAAACATGAATGCCATCATGGGAATCGCAAGGCCGGGGGAGATGGGCGTGGACTGTATGCATCTTAACCTACACAAAACATTTGCATCACCACATGGTGGGGGCGGCCCTGGAAGTGGACCGGTACTTGTAAAGCATGAACTGGAACCTTATCTACCTGTACCCTGGATAGTGAGAAACAATGAGGGAAGACTACGACTAGTACGTAATGCACCAAAAAGTATAGGGAGTATACATTCAGGTCTAGGCAACCTCTCAGTGCTTATGAAGGCCCTTTGTTACATAATAAGCCTGGGGCAGGAAGGCATAAGGGAGGCTGCGGAGACATCTGTACTCATAGCAAGCTACATGAAAAAATCCCTGGAAGACTGTTATTACCTGCCGTATAACACACCTACCCTGCACGAGTTTGTCCTGACAGACAGATACCAGAAAGAGAAAGGCATCACCACCTTGGATATTGCAAAAGCCCTAATGGACTTTGGGTTTCACCCACCCACGATATACTTTCCTCTAGTGGTAACAGGTGCCATGATGATAGAACCCACGGAGACCGAACCCTTAACCGAGGTAGATCGCTTCATAGATGCCATGAAGAAGATCGATGAGCTTTCCAAGAAAGACCCGGGGCAATTTTCAGGCATGCCAGCATCCACCCCTGTATCAAGGGTTGACGAGGTGTGGGCAGCTAGGAACCTCATACTTAGCTGGAAGACAAGAGAATCCAATACAGAAGAGTCCCCATCTAAATGAGTAAGGACAAGACCATCACAGACGCATCTCTGGTGGAAAGGGTTAAGCAGGGGGACACACAAGCAATGGAGGCAATCGTTGAACGTTATTCAAACAAGGTCTACAACCTGGCATATCACCTGACAAGGGATCCCACGGCCAGTGAGGAGATAATGCAGGATGTCTTCCTTACTGTTCTGTCCAAGATACATACCCTAAACAACAATGCATACTTTTCCACATGGCTTTACAGGGTCACAACGAACGCAGCTTATGCCCACATGCGTGATTCAAGGAAGGTTAAGAAAAACCTAGAAGATCTCCGCGTAAAAGACCTGGAAAAAGATACCTCCCAGATATACGACTGGTCAAGCCTACCAGAAGACATTTTGTTATCCGATGAAAGCAAGCAGATATTAAAAGATGCCATAGATTCACTACCTGAGCCCATGAGGATAGTTGTTTTAATGAAGGATGTGGAGGGTTTAAAAAACGAGGATATTGCAAAGACCCTGGGGTTGAGTTTGCCTGCAGTAAAGTCAAGGCTTCACAGGGCAAGGCTCCTCTTAAGGGAGAGCCTTTCCAATTACTTTAAGAAGTATGCTACAGCAAGGCCCGGAGGTGAACAAAGTGAGATGTAGCCAGTGCATAGAACTGTTCGACGATTACATCGATGGCGTGCTGACTAGAGATACCATGGAGAAGATACAGGCGCACTTGAGAGAGTGCAAACATTGTAGGGTAATATTTCACACCTATTCACTCACCATAAGGCTCTCCAAGAGTTGCGAAACCTTCAACACCCTGAGTAAGGAAAGGATTAAAAAGCTTAAGCAAACCTTAACTAGAAGCTTAAGGATGGAGAACAAGGAGATGTAGAAACTCTTCTGACCTAAGAAAACCTTTTTATCTCCCTATTCATAACCCATTCCACCACAGAGGGTATCCATCTGGATGCATAGAGAACAAATTTCCCATTAAGACCAGGTACAATTACAGGTTTTGACCTTAACATGCCATTTACCATGACCTTTGCTACATCATCTGGAGACATGACACCAGCATTGCCAGAAATTGCCCTTGTCTCTTCTGGCTTTATCTTGTTCTCCATCTCCAGCTGGGGCGTATCAGTATCAGGTGGACATAGAATGGAGACATGAATATTGTACTTCTTCAGTTCGCTCCTCAATACCTGCGAAAAGCCAAAAACCGCGAACTTGGCGGGACAATAGGCACTGTAACCAAAGACCCCCAGGAAACCAGCTATGGACGATATATTGACTATATACCCTCCCCTTTCCTTCATCAGAGGTACAAAGGCCTTGCACATGCCAACCACCCCGAAGAAGTCAATATCCATGACCCTTTGGAAGACTTCGTACGGTATCTCTTCAAAATATCCCGGATGAGATATGCCAGCGCTGTTTATTATTATATCTGGGGCACCCCTATTTGATGCGTATTCACTTGCAAATGCGCTGACTTTCTCCCAGTCAGAGACATCAACAGATTTATAGTCTATGCCCTGATCTTTAGATGCTAAATGTGATGATATTTCAGACACTGCCTCCTGCAACACGTTCTCACGCCTTGCTACTATGGTTATGTCAGCACCTTCCTTGGCAAAAATCTTTGCAGCTGACTTCCCTATGCCACTCGAACCACCGGTTATTATGACCTTCTTTCCGACAAACCTCATCCTTTACCTCCCTTTAAACCTATGAGTCTTTTTGACATCGCAATCACTACAATAACACCAAATATCATGCACCACATGTTTATAAAGGCATTCAAGAACAGGTCAGGTCCTCCAGAGGCATATATACCGTTCCTAAAGTTAAAGCTCGCGTCAAGTATACCCAGAAATACAAAGGCACCAGCTCCGGTAAGTGAATAGGCAATACCACTTACATGTCCTTTTATTATAAGTATTCCAGCAATAATAAGGACAATGGACATCATAGTATCGGCAACAGGGAAAGAAAGTTCATATGCAAGATAACATTGCGGCGGTACCTCAGGTGCCAGGCCAACAGTAAAGAAGAGTACCCAGAACATTAGAGTGCCAATACCTGAGACGATCTCCAACAAGGCAACCAGCTTTATCTTGCCATCTACGTCCATTATTCAGACTTCCTCCTTGAGAGATTCTTCTTGCCCTTTCTCTCGTACACCGGGAGAACATACCTAAGAACCCATGGCAATACAAGCGCAAGCCTTGCCATTATACCCTCGCTATATGGTACACATACCTCTAATTTCTTCCTTACCACAGCCCTAAACACTGCATCTGCAACATCTTCAGGCCTCAACGGCTTATTTGCGAAGGCAACGCCCGATATACCACATTCTGCCTCGTATTTTAGCATTGGGGTCTCAACAGAGTCAGGGTTTATAATTGACACGTTAATTCCGAACCTCTTGAGTTCAAGATCAAGAGCAAGGCTAAAGCCCCTGACACCGAACTTGGTGGCAGTATAAACGGATGACCCTGCCTCTGGTACAATACCTCCAAGGGAGCATATGTTTACTATGTGTCCATAACCCTGATCCTTCATAACCGGAATTACTTCCCTTGAGCCTGCTATTACTGAGAAAAGGTTTACATCTATCTGGTCTCTTATATCAACGTAAGGAGAATCATCCAAAAAGTTTGGTCTTATTATACCAGCGTTGTTGATCATGACGTCTATCTTGTTCCCATACTCGAGTGCCCGCGCAACAAGTCCTTTTATGTCATCCACCTTCGTGACATCACAAGTTACGCCTATATGCCCCTTGCCAAGAATGCCGAGGATATCATCCAGCCTTTCCCTGTTTATATCTGACAGTACAAGCCTTGCTCCTGCAGTAGAGAACTTCTTGGCTATGGCTGAACCAATACCACCTGCTGCACCCGTAATTATGACAACCTTATCCTTCATACAAGACTACCTCCATTCAATCCATTTGTGTTAATATCACTCTTACCTTTCAGACCATCAATCCAGCCCTTTGTCATAAAAGAAGATCTCTACTCCACGTCTCATGAGTTCCTCAAGGAAGGGATCAGGGTCTTCAAGGAGTCTCTCTGCAGAGTACACGCCCCCAGGTACTGACTTAAACCTACCATTCAGTTCCCAGAGCGCTGCTGTGACGCAAGGTATAGAGGTAATAACACCAATATGCCCAATGTATGTGTATGTACGATGCACGGTCCCACCCTTGTCAAAGCCATACACGTCTACCCTTCCCACCGACTTGTCCAGCCCACCCGAGGCAAATATACTTTCCATCTTTATTATGAACCTGGCAAAAGCCGTACGCCTCTCATGGGTACTAAAGAGCCCGCTCATCCTTAGCACCTTTAAAAGTATGGGTATGTAGGCAGGTTGCACTCCACCATGTAGCGTGACCTCGGTAAGTCCCTTGAGGTTCCTCGGTATGGATACAGATTCTGCATGACCAGTATAGTAGACTGGAAGATCACCCATTGGAAACGGAAATCTAACTACCTTTCGCCCACCACCTGTTGGCACCTCAATCTCCTTTCCCCTTATGGTCTGTAGAGTCGTACCATGAAATATGTTAAACAGATGAGCCAGATTGGCAGGACCAACCGACTCGTTAGAACCCGCAGCCCAATGTATGTTTATCCTTCTAGGCTGTCCCATGGAGTTATAACCCTTACGGGCAAGCACCTGAGTAAGACCTGGAGAATTACCCCAACCCGTTAGTATATGAATCCCCTTTTTCCGTGCCTCTTCATCCATCTTTATTATCTCAAGGTATGCTTCATAGTCATCGCATATAGACACATATGGCACACCAGCTTCAAGCGCAGCAGCAACCATTCTTTTTTCAAAGAAATAAAAAGGTCCTACAAATCCAAGGCTGATGTCATGATCTTTCATGATGTTTACAAGCTGAGCGTGATCAGTAGCATCTAGCCTTATTGCCACAAATCGGTCACCCCTAGCATCGGCCTCCTTCTTCGCCCTTTCAATGTTAAGGTCAGCTATGGTCACCATGCTCACGTCCTTTTCCTTAGAAAGCTCATCAAGCGCATCAACAGCCATGTCTCCAGCGCCACCTAGTACAAGAACCTTCATACCTACCTCCTTTACCTAGTATATATAAGTATGATAAATATCTATAATACGGCATATTTAGCCTATAAAATACAACAAAACAACCAAATTATAAAATGACATGTTGTAAATTCGCACGTTTTGTGCCGGCTATGTAATATTTTTAGTGATTTAAGAATTGATTTATGTATCTATAATTGGTATATTCCGGTTTTGCTGATATTGATCTCTAAACTCAGAGGAGTGAATAAAAAGATTCCTTTACATACAAGTAGATATGGAGGCTTTTAACCTTAGCGCATGGAAGCTCACGTCTTATCAAGAAAAACAAAAACAAAAAGTAATGGTGAACCGCTTAACATATGTCTTTTGACCTACCGAGGAAATCCATCCTGCGGAGGCCAGGGAATCTATATAAAGCACCTAAGCAAAGCACTAAGAGAACTCGGCCATAACGTGGATGTTGTATCGGGTCCACCCTATCCCAACCTCGAAGACGGGGTAACCCTTCACCGTATACCCAGCCTGGACCTTTACAACCCTGAGAACCTCTTCCGTGTACCTACGCTCAGGGAGCTGACATCACCTATTAACCTACTCGAATGGCTTGATGTATCTAGTGGAGGTTTTCCAGAACCGTTAACTTTCAGCATAAGGGCATACAGGTTCCTCAGGCAGAGGCCTGGTTACTATGACATAATACACGATAATCAGTGTCTTGCATATGGTATACTAAAGATAAAAGAAATGGGCCTTCCTACTGTTGCAACCATTCATCATCCCATAACTGTTGACAGGGAAACAGAAATCAAGTCAGCGGAAGTGTGGTGGAAAAAACTCAAGGTCATGAGATGGTATACGTTCATAGGCATGCAAAAGAGGGTCACCAAAAGATTGTCCCATATCATAACGGTCTCTGACAGGTCCAAGCAAGACATAAGCAAAGAGTTTAGTGTTCCTACCCACAGGTTTAGGGTGATAGCCAATGGCGTGAACACCGATATATTTTATCCCCTTAATGGTATCAAGCGTGATGAAAACCATATAATGGTCACCAACAGCGCTGACACGCCTCTAAAGGGACTTAGATTTCTACTTGAAGCGCTGGTTGCCATTAGAAAGACAAAGCGGGATGTCAGGTTAACCGTAATCGGTAAACCCAAGAAAGGCGGTGTAATAGAAAGGCTTGTACGTGACCTTGGAGTTTCATCGAACGTGCATTTCACGGGGCGTATCCGCGACGATGAGTTTGCCCACTACTATGCCAAGGCAACCATTGCCGTTGTCCCTTCACTATACGAAGGGTTTGGCTTGCCAGCTGGGGAGGCCATGGCCTGCAAGGTTCCTGTTATCAGCACCACCGGGGGAGCCCTACCCGAAGTGGTCGGGGATGCAGGAATCCTCGTTCCGCCGGGTAATGCGAAAGAACTCGAAAAAGCCATCCTCTTCCTCCTAGATCACCCTGAGGAAAGGAAAAGACTTGCAGAAAAAGGTTATAACAGGGTTATGAAACATTTTACATGGAGAAATGCCGCGTTGAAGCATTTGGATGTGTACAGAGAGGCAATTAATGATCACGGTTGATTTAAAAAGGTTAGATTTGGACAGAGGTTCAAGGGTCCTTGATGCAGGCTGTGGGGCCGGTCGGCACTTATCCGAGGCCTTTAGGCTAACCGGGGTAAGTGTGGTTGGAATTGACCTTAAGAAACATGACCTTATAACTGCGAAAAACACGCTCAAGATTATGGAAAAAGAAGGTGAATCAGGTGGAGGTTCATGGCTTGTAGCATCAAGCGACGTAACCAACCTACCCTTCCCTGATGAAGCATTCGACTGTGTCATTTGTTCAGAGGTACTTGAACACATACCTGAAGATACCAAGGCAATAAGAGAGATAGTAAGGGTACTAAAAAGGGGCAAGTCTCTAGCAGTAAGTGTTCCGAGGTTCTTACCCGAGCGTATATGCTGGGCACTTTCAGAGTCCTACCATAATGAGGCAGGGGGACACATAAGGATATACAAGAAAAGAGAACTGGTGAGACTCCTTGAATCTGCGGGGACTAGGTGCGTGTCCAAAGCAAATGCACATGCGCTTCACAGCCCCTATTGGTGGCTTAAGTGCCTTGTTGGACACAAGAATGACGATTTCTGGCTAGTTAAGGCATACCATAGGTTTCTTGTGTGGGATATCATCAAGAAGCCTTTACTAACAAGGACGCTGGAAAATGTACTGAATCCTTTCATCTCTAAAAGCATCGTCCTTTACCTAAAGAAAGGTGGTTAAGATGGAACTAAACCTAACCAGTAACATAGTAACTACACCTGTTGACGTGGAGCTTATTGCATCATCGATAGCTAGCGTGCAGAAAGAAAACGGCGAAATTCCCTGGCATGTGGATGGCAAGACAGATCCTTGGGACCACGTTGAGTCGGCTATGGGTCTGAGCATTGGGGGCTATCTCAGGGAGGCTGAGCTTGCCTACGAATGGATGGCAAGGATGCAGCTTGAAGACGGCAGCTGGTACTCATCATACCGTGACGGCAAGATAGAAGACTTTACACGGGAAACAAACATGAGCTCTTATATAGCCGTCGGAGTCTTCCACCATTACTTAATAACTAATAATATGGCCTTTGTCAGGGAAATGTGGCCAACATTAAGTTCAGGCCTGGATTATGCCTTGGGGCTACAGACCGAGGAAGGAGAAATATACTGGGCACGAGACCGTCTGGGTAGGATAGATCCAATGGCCCTACTCACGGGCTGCAGTTCCATATACATGAGCCTAAAGTGCGGGCTGGGAATAGCATCCCTCATGGGGATAAAAAAACCTAGATGGGAACATGCTTTAGACAGGCTTGGCGCAGCAATAAGGTACAAACAATACTTGTTCGACATGAGCAAGTCACGCTACTCGATGGACTGGTACTATCCGGTAATGTGTGGCGCATTAACTGGCATTGATGCAGTGATGAGGATAAGAAGGAAATGGGAAGATTTCATTGTCGAAGGTCTAGGGGTTAGGTGCGTTTCAGACCAGCCATGGGTAACCATTGCTGAAACCTCGGAACTTACAATAGCACTTGCTGGTGCAGGGCTTAAAAAAAAGGCAGAGAAGGTATTTAGCTGGGTACTGGACAAGCAATACGAGGACGGGTTTTACTGGTGTGGAGTAACCTTCCCAGAAGGCGTGATTTGGCCTGAGGAGAAAATCACGTGGACAGCAGCAGCTGTATTAATTGCCCTAGACACGCTCTATGGAATAACACCAGCTAGTAGTCTGTTTAAACATTCCTTCTGGCAGTCTGTAGAGGGTGTACCTCAAAATATACAATATAATATCTACCAAAGAGATCATGAGTATGCATCACTTGCACCGCAGCTTTTTGAAGAGATACCTGAGTAAGGATATGAAGGGGTGAGGAGAGATCATCGTCCGTATCTCATCAAGAAGTGCAAGCTACAGTTCGAGGATTGGTATGTAAGGCATTTCCTGACACCGCAGTTCGAACGACTTGGAGAAGGATTTACTTTTTTCAAACCATGGCATGTGGATGTCTTCGGTGAGCCAATAAAAATGGGTAGGTATGCTAACGTGATAGCTACAAAGGACCAAAAGGTCAGGCTTACCATATGGTCGGAAATAGACGATATAGAAGGTATCATCATAGGTGATTACTGTCTCATATGTCCGGGTGTAAGGATAAGTTGTGCAAGAAAGATAAGCATAGGTAATAGCTGTATGCTAGCAAGTTCAGTGTATATCACCGATGCTGACTGGCACGGCATATACGACAGAAGCCTACCTGTGGGCAAGGCCAAGGAGGTCAACATCGGTGATAACGTGTGGATAGGAGATAGCTCGATCATCTGCAAAGGTGTCAGCATAGGAGAAAACAGTATAATTGGCGCAGGCGCAGTGGTTACGGGCGACATACCACCAAACTGCATTGCAGCGGGTAATCCTGCAGTTGTTATAAGGGAGCTAGATAACAAAGAGGAACTAAGGACAAGGGCACACTGGTTTTCAGATTATGGGGACCTACAGTCAAGGATTGATAAGCTTGACAGGGAAAAACTCGAGGGTAATACAATAAGCGATTGGTTGAGATCCCTAGTTTTTCCGAGAAAAGGAGATTAAGAGATGAAAGTTGCATTAGTTGCACCACCGTATCCTCTTGAAGAGGCCCCTTCTCCTCCTTTGGGCATTTGCTACATAGCATCAAGCTTTGAGGCTATGGGTGCAGAGGTGATCCTTATCGATTACATTGTCTCAAGGTACAGCCGTGAGAAACTTACTAGGGAACTTGGAAATTTCAGGCCTGACATAGTTGGTGTTACATCCGTGACCATGAACTTCCCTGAGGCTATTGACATTGTTAAAACAACAAAGGCCTATGATCCATCCATAATAACCATGATGGGCGGCCCTCACGTGTCCTTCGACGCAGCAAACACATTAGCGAAATATCCAGAGGTCGACATAATAGTCATGGGCGAAGGTGAAAAGACCGTAATGGAACTAATGCAATGCATACAAGATAAGGACTCGTGGAGTAAGGTAGATGGTATTGCATTCAGAAAGGATGGTGAGGTAGTCGTAACAAGGCCACGCGAGCTCATTAAGGACCTAGACTCGCTACCCATGCCTGATAGGGAGATACTACCTGTCTCTAGGTATTTGGCATTAGGTTTCCCTGTTAGCATAACAACAAGCAGGGGCTGCCCCTATCAATGCATTTTCTGCGTAGGCAGGCGCATGGTCGGCAATAGGATTCGGGTAAGGAAAGCATCTTCAGTGGCTGATGAGATTGAGCAGATCCTGTCTTATGGCTTTTCAAGAATAAACATAGCAGACGATCTGTTTACAGCGAATAGGAGGTGGGTCACAGATCTATGTACCGAGATAAAGAGACGCTCTCTCAAGTTCTCATGGAGCGCATTTGCCAGGGTGAATACTGTGGACCGTGAACTGCTTGAGATAATGAAGGAAGCAGGCTGCGATACCGTGAGTTTTGGTATAGAATCGGGTAATCCAGAGATGCTGAAAAGGATAAAAAAGGGTATAACCCTGGAGCATGCGAGAAAAGCCGTAAAGGCGTGCAAGCAAGTGGGCATAATAGCCCATGCATCCTTTATCGTGGGCCTCCCTGGTGAGACCCGCGAGACATTGAGAGACTCGAGCGAGTTTGCAGAAAGTCTGGATATCGCTTACGGATATCACTTTCTGGCACCATTTCCTGGCACCACGGTAAGGGATGAGATAGACAAATACGACCTAGAGATACTGACCGACAACTGGTCCAGATACGATGCCAACAGTGCCATTGTAAGGACGTCCAGCCTAAGTCCAGAGGAAATAAATGAATTTGTGGCCGAGTTCGAGAGAAAAAACCAGAAAGAGTGGAAAGAGACGGAGAGGAGATGCTCCCAAGGTGAATGCGGGCCAGACGAATACCTAAGGGTAGAGGGCTATAAGAAGATGCAACTTGTCTATCGCCTTTTATCAGAAGACATAATAGAAGAACACTGCATATTCCCTATAGAAAAGACCAAGGCCCTCTCTCCTCTGGACCTACTAAACCGAAAGATACTTGATGTTACGGGCATGGACGCGGATACCATTGAAAGGACAATGAGGCTATTCGCAGACAAAGGATACATAAGGTCAAGGCAAATAAAAAACAAGCTTGTCTGGTACTGGACGCACAATACAAGAAATGAGACTGGTCCCTACAGAGAAGCAGTCTGCTAGATACTATGGTTTCTCCCCGGGCCTTAGCCTGATGAGGACACCTAATGTCTCTACCATGGGCATCTCTTTAAAGAGTCCAGATGCCAGTGCAAGTTTATAGATCTTGTAGGGTGCTTGGCCTCCCTTTGATGGATCAAGGAATATATCGTGTATGGCAAGGTATCCGCCAGGAATTATGTGGTGTGCCCAACAGTTGTAATCCGTGAACACCGTGTCATAGCTATGGCCACCATCGATAAATACCATTGACAGGGGTGTATTCCAGAATCTTGCCACAACGCTGGAGGCCGACACTATTGGGATTACAGTATCTTCAAGTCCCATCTTTTCTACGGTTTCCCTGAAAAACCTGAAGGTATCCACCTTGCCATATCTTTCATCAAACAGCTCTGGATCGAAGTATTCTTCCCCGGGTTGCTGCTCCTCTGATCCCCTGTGATGGTCTATAGAGAACAGGACGCCACCAGTTTCCTTGCAGCCTGAACCTATATACGCAGCCGACTTACCACAATAGCTACCTATCTCTAGGCAAGGTCCCAATCTTGAGGCCTGCTTTGCAAGTTCTCTCAAGCGCTCTCCCTCCTTCTCGGAAAGAAAGCCCTTTATAGATGTAATGTCCATTAGAAACCTTCCCTTGATTGGATATCTTGATCCCAACAAAGTATTATTGTAATGGCCTTGCGTAGTCAAGGCTAATAAACCAGACTAAAACAGAATGCTGCCATCTATTCCAGCACGCATCAAACCTTGGATGTTGACCCGTGTATCTTCCATGTGGTATCAACTCCCTATGCAAAATCCTTTAACCCATGTTGCCATTATAATGGACGGTAACGGGAGGTGGGCCCAAAGAAATGGCCTGATGAGGTTAAAAGGCCATGAAAAGGGAGCAAGGGTTGCAAAGGATATCACCAAGGCAGTAAAGGCAAGAAACATTAAGTATCTAACGCTCTATGCTTTCTCTTCCGAGAACTGGAAAAGGCCAAAAGATGAAGTTGAAGGCCTTTTCAGGCTGCTGGAAAGGTTCATTGAAACAGAGATCCAGGAACTCAAGGATAATGGCGTAAAATTGAGGGTAATAGGAGACCTAGACAAGTTTAACAGTAGACTAAGGCAAAAAATATATTATAGCATAGTTGAGACATCAGGAAATCGCGACCTGGTCCTATCCATTGCACTTAACTACGGCGGACGAGACGAGATAATAAGGGCCACAAAGAAGATAATAATGGAGTCCATACCACCGGAGGAGATCAACGAGAAGAGCTTCCCGGATTTTCTTGACACAAGTGACATCCCTGATCCAGATCTCCTTATCCGTACAGGAGGTGAGAAGAGAATCAGTAATTTTCTACTATGGCAACTCGCATATACCGAGATATACTTCACGGATGTGCTCTGGCCAGAATTCAACGAGCAGGAACTAGATAACGCCATAAACTGGTTCTCGGGCAGGCAGAGAAGATTTGGAATGACGAGTGAACAGGTGATTGAATGAAGCGGATCCTGAGTGCTTTAGCCCTTGTCTTAATCCTGGCAGTACCAGTGATAATTGGGCCTCAGTGGGTATTCTTTGCAGCAGCTCACGTGGTTATATATGTTAGCCTTTTTGAGTTCTACAACGTATGCCTGGACAGGGGTTCAAGACCCTTGATGTGGACCGGCATCGTTGGTGCCACAGCACTTATGTGGTCTGCATATATCCTAAGACTTGACCTTGTATATTTCTCAATCTCAATTGTCTCGCTGGTTATTATAATACTTGGTCTGTACCTGTACGAAAGAAAAAGCTCAGACCTCAAGGATGTCATATTTGCAGTATCTGGCATGATTTACCCCTCTGGCTTGCTCTGTTTCTGGATACTTCTACGTAATGGCGAAGATGGTAGATTTTGGATGATATTTGGCTTGCTATGCACCTTTGCATCCGATATCGGTGCATACTATGTGGGTAAAACCCTTGGCCGCCATGGCATAGCACCGATATTAAGCCCCAAGAAAACCTGGGAAGGACTGTTTGGCGGTGTTTTTTTTAGCGCAGTTGCAGCAATCCTCCTTGCTCTTACCTGGAAGATCTGGTTACCGTTTAATGCCGGGCTAGGACTGGTTACGCTAGGGACAATAGGTTGTTGTATAGCTTTACTCGATCTTACAGGGGATCTTACGGCATCAATGATAAAGAGGGACCGCAAGGTCAAGGATATGGGCAACCTGATACCCGGACACGGTGGTATGCTAGACCGAATGGATGGAATAGTACCTGTCGGCATGGTACTATATTTCCTTACAAAGGCCCTCTATTGATGAAGAGAAATGTTCTAGTACTTGGTTCAACCGGGTCCATAGGAAGGTCAACGCTTGAAGTCATAAGGATGCACAGGTCTAGATTCAACGTTGTTGGCCTATCTGCCAATGCAAACATTGAGCTGCTCATGAAACAGGCAAAAGAGTTCAATGTTGACATGATTGCAGTTTCGAGCCCCAAAGGAACCGTTGATAAACACGAAGGCATTATAACAGGACAAAATGCCCAAGTTGAACTCATAAGACACACCAAGCCCGACATAGTGCTTAATGGCATATCAGGAAGCGCTGGTTTCCTACCTTCATTGGAGACCGTACGTATGGGTATAACCCTTGCCATCGCGAACAAGGAATCCATGGTCATTGGGGGCAGGTTTATAAAGGAAGAAGCAGCTAAGAATGATGTTCAGATAATACCGGTCGATTCAGAACATTCAGCCATATTCCAGTGTCTGAGAGGCGAGGCATCAAATAGTGTAAAACGCCTAATTCTCACTGCATCAGGCGGTCCATTCAGGGATATACCAAAAGAAAAATTGGGTGGAGTAACACCAGAGATGGCCTTAAGACACCCCACGTGGAGCATGGGAAAAAGGATTACAATAGATTCAGCAACCATGATGAACAAGGGCCTCGAAATCATAGAGGCATCGTGGCTCTTTGACATGGATGTAAAAGACATAGATGTATGGATACACCCGCAGAGTATAATCCATTCTATGGTTGAATTCGAAGATACAAGTATAAAAGCACAGATGGGATTCCCTGATATGAAAATACCTATATCATATGCACTTGGATGGCCTTTTAGGTTGCCAACAGACCTGCCTTCTCTAGAGGTTAGCAATGTGCCTGCAATAGAATTCTTCCCGCCCGACCCAGATAGGTTTCCTGCACTTGGACTGGCCAGGCAAGCAGCTGCAAAACCACAGTTAGCCTGCATAATGAACGCTGCAGACGAGGTTGCCGTTGATGCCTTCCTTAGACGGCGCATACACTTTGACCAGATAATAGAGATTGTAGAGGCCTCCATGGAGGGTCTTTACAATGAGGAGATACACTCGCCCGAGGATATAGTTATGTTGGACAAAAAGACCCGTGAATACACGAGGAAATTGATCAAATGAACACGTTACTCGCATTTATCATAGTTCTTGGCATACTCATCTTCTTCCACGAACTTGGTCATTTCACTCTTGCAAAGTTAAACAGGGTGGGGGTGCTTAAGTTTTCACTTGGCTTTGGCCCTGCAATTGTGAAAAAGCGTATCGGTGAGACAGAGTATGCGCTTTCGGTCGTCCCTCTTGGGGGCTATGTAAAACTACTTGGAGAAAATATCGAGGAAGACGAAGAACTAACCCACATTGAACCAGAGAAATCATTCTCAAGGAAAAGTTTACTCTCAAGGGCGTCCATCGTGGCAGCAGGTCCAGTGGCAAACCTGGTGCTGGCATTTATCATATACACAGTCCTTGCATGGTCAGGCATACCTAGGCTTTTACCCGTTGTTGGGGAGGTTCAAAGACAATCACCGGCGTATTCCGCGGGGATATCTAAAGGGGATACAATAATATCAATAAACGGCAAAGGCATAAAGCTATGGAAAGATATCTCGCCCGTGATACAGCAGGCATACAAGAAAAATAAACCTCTTGAAATAACCGTAAAGAGAGAATCTAGGTCTTTAATCATACATGTTATGCCCCAGATGAAGACTACGAAAGATATATTCGGAGAGAGGATAATGAGGCCTATAATAGGTATAAGCCCAATGGGTAGTACAATGATACAAACGTATGGGCCCTTTAAAGGCATGTACTGGGGAATGGCACAAAGTTACAGAGTTCTCAAGATCACCTGTATTGGTTTCTGGAAGGTTTTGAACGGATCCATTGATATACGGAAAAGCCTGGGCGGGCCTATCATGATAGCACAGATATCAGGAGAGACATTCAGAGAGGGATGGCTCCCCTTCCTTTCCATGATAGCCTTCATAAGTATCAATTTAGGCCTGATAAACCTGCTCCCCATCCCCATACTAGATGGAGGCCACCTGCTTCTCCTTTGCATAGAATGGATCACAGGAAGACCGGTTGTTGGTAGGCCAAGGGAAATAGCACAGCAAATAGGGATATTTCTGCTCACCCTACTTACCCTGCTTGCATTCTACAGTGACATCATAAGGATATTCTCCAAGGGCAAGCAATGAACATACTGGCATTAGATACATCCACTGCCATTGCATCCGTTGCAGTGTTGAAAGATGGAAGAAACGTATGCGAAATAACTGCGAACCTCCACAAGGGGCACGCTGAAACACTCCTCAACATTATAGATCATGCACTGAACATGGCAGAAATAAGACTTGATGACATAGATCTGGTTGCAGTGGGCCGTGGCCCAGGATCATTTACAGGGATAAGAATAGGTATTGCCACTGCCAGCGGTATAGCCAAGGCAGTAAACTCTCCAATGGTGGGTGTATGTACCCTAGATGCACTCGCTTATAATGCATGCCCCCAAGAGATGCAAATAATCCCTGTGATGGATGCGAGAAAAAAAGAGGTGTTCTGCTCAATATACTCGCCGGATGGAGAAATATTGAGTCCCTACTTTAATCTAAGGCCCCAAGACATGGTACATATCTGTTCCACAGACAGCCTTTTCATAGGAGACGGGCTTGTTATTTACTCGGATATCCTTGAAAGCAGTCTCGGTAAACTCTTTCATAAGGGTCCAATGTCCCTCTGGTTTCCAAGGGCATACATAATAGGGATCCTGGGCATGAAAGAACGTGTGGATGGCAAGACTGATGTACAGCCGATCTATGTACGTGCTTCAGATGCAACGATTCTACTAAGGAAAAACAAGGTATAGGTATTATCCTCTCATCAAAACACCCGAGAATCCAGGTATTGGGTCAATCTAACTATCCATATTATCCGTATCAGAGCTGCCCTCTTTATCTCTATTCCCTGTTACTATTATCTTTACCCTTGCAATACGGTTGGAACGCATGCGCTCTACCTTAAAGACCATACCATCCCATTCCACCTGGTCTCCTTCCTCTGGGATCTTGTCAAGTATATTGAAGATAAGACCTCCCAACGTATCAAAGTCCTCGGGAAAATCCCTTTTCATGTACCTACCTAGGTCCCTGAGCCCTATGTTGCCCCTTACCAGGTACGTACCAGGTCTTACTGGTACTACGGGGTTTAACGTCTCGTCGTGCTCATCCACTATCTCTCCAACTATCTCTTCTAATATGTCCTCAAGGGCAATCATACCTTTGAGCGAACCATATTCGTCAACCACAAATACCATGTGAACATGCATGTTCTGGAAGTCTACAAGCTGTTTTAGTATGGACTTTGTTTCTGGTATAAATATGGCCTCTCTCAAGCACTTGTCCATGCTGAAATCATTCCTTTTGTTCACATATTGCCATAGATCCCGTATGTGGAGATATCCAATTATATTATCAGGGTTGCCTTCATAGACAGGATAACGGGAATAGTTCCTTGACCTTATGGTTTTTACCACATCATCAAAGCTACTCTCCTTTGGCAAGGAGATAACGCTATTCAGCGGAATCATTACCTTTTTAACCGGGACAGAATCCATGTCCATTATTGCTATAAGCATCTTGGCCTTTGGTTCCTGTATAAAGCCCTCTTTTCTGCCCATCACGATAACAGAGCCTATGTCTTCCTCTGTAATCCTGTCCTCTTTTTCCATGCGTACCCCGAAGATAGAGAGCATACTTCTTGATATAGCTGTAAGTATCGATGCCACCGGGCTAAAAAAGAGTATGATCCATTTGAGTGGCCGTGCCACAGCCATGGACATCTTGTCAGCCCTATAGGCTGCAATTGTCTTTGGGGTAATTTCTGCAAAGAGAAGAAGTATCACAGTCATTGCAATAGAGGCATACACTATTCCCCTATCTCCAAATACCTTTATGAAAAGTGCCGTGGCAATGGCAGAGGCAAGTACGTTCAGGAAATTGTTACCGAGCAGTATGGAGCTTATTAGCTGCCCGGGTTCCTTCAATATATCCTCTACAGTGGAGGCCTTCTTGTTACCCTTTTCTGCCAGGTGACGTATCTTGAACCTGTTGGATCTCATGAGCGCGGTCTCGCTTCCCGAGAAGAATGCAGAAAGAAATACGAGTACAAAGAGCAGTAACGTATATAGGGTAACCTTGATGTTTACATCCACTTCACATACCACCAATCAATCGAACAACATCATTTGCCTGGGAGCCTTATTTTTATCTTCAATACCGTGAAACACCTTTAGCACCTCTGGAATTCTTTCAATGAAACATGACGGTTCATGGGAGTACACAAGATATAACCTGTCTATTGCCCTGGTCATGGCAACATAGAACAGGTTTTCCTCATCTCTTAAAGGCTCTTTGGCCAACGGGAACAATCCTTTTTCAAGCCCAACTATAAACACACACCTGAACTCCATTCCCTTTACTGCATGCGCCGTGAGCACCCTTACCTTTTCTCCTCCCATACCCTCGTGATCCCTTTTCAGCCTGCACCACTGGATAAAGCCATCGAGGTCGTTCCCGAACAAGATCGCATACCTGTAGAACTCATGGTCCTGCGGGAGTGGAGCCAGGTTAAACAGGTTGGACTCCTCAACCATGCGTATCTTCTGCTCTATGGGGATGTCCCTAGACTCAACAAGCACTCTTGCCTTTTCTATCCTCTGGCTTAGCTCTCTACCTATGTCCTGACCTGCATTAAGCTTAACCAGTGCCTTTTCACCGACACCCCTTACGCAGGGTATCCAGTCGCCATCATCCAATATGGCTAGCCGTTCTCTGATACCGTTCACTTCTGAGAATGGCCTTTCATAGGCAACCTCGTGCGGTATGGATGCATCTGACAAGGCCCTTGTTATTGCCTTAGCATGCGCCCTTGTACGCACTATAACAGCTATCTGGCTCAATGCATAATCTGCCTTTGCCATTCCAGCGCTGTTGTGTGATAGCCCACCCGATAAGAGCTCTATCTCCCTGGCAACGAATGTGGCAGGCCAAGGGGTTTTCACTACCTCTATAGGCATGCCTTGCCTCATACCATCCACTGCATCCTCGCCAATAAGGCTGTTGGATGCACTAGCTACAGTGCTATTTAAGCGATATGAGCGTTTTAAGCTGACCTCCATTGTTCCACTAAAATCATCACACAGATGATCGAATATCCTTGGATCAGAACCCCTAAACGCGTAAATGCTCTGACGTGGATCTCCTATCACAAGCACACTCTCGGCTTTCCTAGCAATCAACTTTAAAAACGAATACTGCAAGGGGCTAGTGTCCTGAAATTCGTCCACCATTACATGGTCCCAATGGATCTCTATCCTGGAGGACGATACTACTCCCATGGCCTCATAGATGAGCATCTCGAATGGATACAAACCCTTAAGTCTGAGCTCATCCATCACGGCCTGAGCGTTATCATACAGGTCCTCAGACCTTGCTAGGCTAGCCATGACCTTTTCAACCAAATCCTTTCTATCTGGAAACTCACTTGACAGTATGTCGTCGTCAGCCACTCTAAATGTCCTACCTGCATCCCTCAGCAGGCGGGCAGCCAGTGAATGAAAGGTATATACATTCAGGCCATTCCTCGAAACTCTTTGTTTTATCTCATCGCACGCCTTTGTTGTAAACGTAAGAGCAAGTATAGAGTCAGGCCTTACACCTTTGTTTAAGAGGTAAAGGATACGTTCGGTCAGTACCCTTGTCTTGCCTGTACCAGGACCTGCCCGCACGACAAGCATGCCCTTTGTGAACTTCACCACGTCAGCCTGATTAGCCGTAAGTAAACCCCGAACATCTTCTTTGTCTTTTTTCTTTGCCATTGGTTGTGCTTTGTTCTTAAATAAGGCACTGTCCCTGACCCGAGACGATGAGAGACCTCCAAACAAGGAGCGCATCTCGCTCTCATGAAAAACCTTCACCTTCCCGAACTTACCGTCATACCCTGGTTCCTTGTATACGTCTCCTAAACGCATTCTTTCTATTGCTAGTCCAAGGATCTCTCCGGCTTCAGATTTTACCTCTTCCAGGTCTGCATCCATGAGCAGTCTCAACTCGCCATGCAAATGATTTACCAGTCTTTCGTACAGGGTCTGCACCTTTTTCGAGGAAGGACCAACCCCCATTATCTCGCCAAGGATCTCTGCAAGCGGTATAAGAGAATAGAATGGCCTAGCGCTTTTTGGCCTTACCCCGCTATCCCTATCAGCAAGCGTTATCACTCGGTTTAGTACACCCACCGTAAGGGGCTTTGAACATACCGGGCATATGCCTCCGAGTTCCTTGGTTTCCTCGGGTTTCAGCACAATGCCGCATGCCCGGTGGCCATCAAGGTGATACTTTCCCTCTTCTGGAAAGAATTCTACCGTGCCCTCCAGCGAAATCCCTGTCTTCATGGCATCCATCATGGAGTAATAGTTCATATCGCACGAGAATATGGTCGCCTCTCTCCCTATCTTCGCAGCCGAGTGAGCGTCAGAGTTCGAGACAAGGTGATATCTGTCTAGAGAGCTCACCCGCCAGTTCATTGGGGGGTCTGACGAAAGACCTGTTTCAACGGCGAATATGTATGGTTCAAGGTCACCATAACACTCCTTTATGGAATCAAACCCAGACTTGGACCCAAGCGCTGAGAACCATGGCGTCCATATGTGAGCAGGGATTAGAAATGCACTGCTATCGGCCGATAACACAATATCGAGAAGGTCCCTCGAGCTAATCCCAAGTATAGGCCTACCGTCCGACACTATGTTACCTACCCTTGCCAATGAAGAACCTATCTTGCGTGCAACCTCAAGGCTGGGAGCAACTATAAGGTGATGTACCTTGCGAACCTTACCGCCTTGCTTGTATATAGTGCTTATCTCTGATGTAAGCACGAATCTCACGCCAGAATCCCGTTCTTTCAGGCGGTATAATCCAGGTTCTGCCTCCTCAAGGTTTTCTTCAATCTCCTGTATCCAGAGTGGATGAGTAAAGTCTCCTGTACCCAGTACATCTATACCTTTTTTCTTAGCGCCAACGGCGAGCGAATGAATGGTAAGATCCTTGCTAGTAGCCCTTGAGAACCTGGAGTGGACATGTAGGTCAGCTAAAAATTTCATCGGCCCTTACGAAAAACCTGCACTCCCTGATATGTAAGAAATAGTGTCTTGTCCTTGCCATAAGGTTCTGCTATCCTGTTAGGAAAATGCGTCCTAAGTATATGAAAAGAGTACGGTGTCTTTTTGCCATCATTGCCTTGGTAACAACAATAGTAGCATGTTCAGACGGCAATCACAAGCATCATGTAATAACCAAAGAAAATACTGACGTCCCCGCATATGGGGACGTACTTGTTGAGTCTTCCATAGGTGATGCATCCAATCTCATACCAATGCTAGCGTCGGACAGCACATCGCACGAGGTATGTAGCCTTATATACAACGGCCTTGTAAAATACGACAAGGATTATCACATAGTGGGTGACCTTGCAAAATCATGGGAAATCAAAGACGGAGGCAAGAGAATAATATTCCACTTGAGAAAGAATGTAAGGTGGCACGATGGTGCACCTTTCACGTCACATGATGTCATGTTCACCTACAAAACCATCATTGATCCATCAACTCCGACCGCTTATGCAGGCAAATATAAGCTAGTGAAAAGGGCAAGGGTAATAGACAAGTATACCTTCGAGGTGACCTATGCAAAGCCTTTTGCACCTGCACTCATAAGCTGGGGGCTTGAGATATTGCCCGAACATCTCTTGAAAGGTATACCAGTTGCAAAGTCTCCACTTACCCATGCGCCGGTTGGCACAGGGCCATTTAAGTTCAGGCGATGGGATACGGGCTCCAGGATAGTACTTGAGGCAAACAAGGATTACTTCATGAAGAGACCTTACCTAAATGGCATATCCTATGTCATCATACCTGATCAGACAACACAGTTTATGGAATTGAAGGCAGGTAATATTGATATAATGGGATTGAGTCCCCTACAGTATCTCAGGCAGACAAACACCAAAAAATTCAAGACCATGTACCACAAATACAGGTACCTTGCCGATGGCTACACATACCTCGGGTTTAACCTTAGACGAAAGCCTTTCGATGACAGAAGGGTGCGGCAGGCAATAGCCTATGCCATAGACAAGAAAGAGATAATAAAGGGTGTATTACTAGGCTTGGGCAAGGTTGCAACTGGACCATACAAGCCAGGTACATTTTGGTATAATCCAAACGTAAGAAAATACCCATACAACAGGGAAAAAGCACTGGAGCTACTCGCCAAGGCAGGATACGTGGATCACGATGGAGACGGCATACTGGATAAGGATGGCAGACCATTTGAGTTTACCATAATGACAAACCAAGGCAATGGAATGAGGAAAAAGGCTGCGATAATAATACAACAGAGACTTGCAAAGATAGGGATAAAGGTAAAGATAAGAATAGTGGAATGGACGGTCTTTCTCAAGGAATTCATTGACAAGAGAAACTTCGATTCCGTGATACTTGGCTGGAACATAACACAGGACCCTGATCTTTACACGGTTTGGCACTCTAGCAATACTGGACCCGGGGGACTCAATTTTGTTGGCTACTCCAACCCAGAGGTGGACAGGTTGCTTGAAGAAGGTAGACACACCTTTGACAATGAGAAAAGAAAAAGGTGCTACTTCAGAATACAGGAAATACTGGCGCAAGACCAACCTTACGTGTTTCTCTACGTGCCTTACAGTCTGCCTGCTGTAAGCTCAAGGTTCAGGGGTATAAAACCAGCACCTGCTGGCATCATGTATAACATTGAGGACTGGTACGTGCCTAGAGACCTTCAGAGATACCACGTGTTGCCCTAGATCATGATAAGCTATCTTGTAAAGCGCATATCCATACTGATTCCAACGTTTATTGGAATTACTATCGTATGCTTTTTCGTAATACACCTAGCACCTGGTGAGCCAACCGCACTGCAGGCAGAGCTCAATCCAAATATAACTCCTGAAGCCATCCAACAGATGAGGCATCATTACGGTCTAGATAGGCCGCTCGGGATCCAGTACCTAATATGGCTCAGAAACCTCTCCCACCTTGACTTCGGCAATTCCATATCCTCGGATGAAAGACCAGTATGGGAGAAGATAAAGCAGAGGCTACCCATAACACTCGGCATAAACATGGCCTCCATGATCATAATATTTTTTGTAGCCATTCCTCTAGGTGTGATCTCCGCGGTTAAACACAACAGTCTCATAGACAGGGTAATAACTGTTATCGTATTCATCGGGTTTTCCATACCGGGTTTCTGGCTCGCCCTTATATGCATGGACACATTTGGCCTAAGGTTGGGCCTCCTGCCCATATCCGGCATACACTCACCATCTTATTATTACATGGGACCAGGAGCAAAGATGCTTGACCTGGCAAGGCACCTATTCCTACCTGTTACCATATCTGCCGTGGGTTCACTTGCAGGGTTGAGTAGATACATGCGTTCCAGCATGTTGGAGATAATAAGGCAGGACTACATAACAACGGCAAGGGCAAAGGGTCTGCCAGAACGCGTGGTCATTTACAAGCATGCAATGAGAAACGCACTTTTACCAGTAATAACCATCCTTGGACTATCGATACCAGGACTCATAGGAGGTAGTGTCATATTCGAGAGCATATTTTCCATCCCGGGTCTTGGTCAGCTGTTTTACCAGGCCATCATGATGAGGGACTATAATATGATCATGGGAAGCCTTACCATAGGTGCTTTCTTAACACTCTTGGGAAACCTCATAGCTGATATAGCCTATGGTATAGCAGATCCCAGGATAAGGGTGCAGTAGGCATGAGTTTTTGGTCAAGGTTGCTTAAGGACAAGCTTGCTGTTATGGGTCTGGTACTAGTCATAATGCTGTTCCTTGCCTACATCTTTGCCCCCTTTATAGCACCATATGATCCCTCAGTAATAGACGTAAATCATATACTCTCCCCTCCATCTGCATCGCACCTGTTCGGCACTGATGAGCTTGGCAGAGACGTGTTCTCGCGAATGGTGTACGGTGCCGGGGTTTCCTTGAAGGTCGGGATAGTTTCAGTTGGTATTGCCTCTGCCATAGGTATCATACTAGGTGCGCTGGCTGGATACTACGGAGGCTGGGTGGATGTACTGATAATGAGACTGGTCGATATAATGCTTTGCTTTCCATCCTTTTTCCTGATACTTGCTGTGATAGCCTTCCTGGAGCCTAGCATAACAAACATCATGGCTGTGATAGGTATTACATCGTGGATGGGCATTGCACGCCTAGTAAGGGCCGACTTTATGAGCCTAAAGGAAAGAGACTTTGTGTTGGCAGAAAAGGCCCTTGGCGCATCAGACTTCAGGATTATATTCTACCACATCCTGCCAAATGCAATGGCTCCTGTGCTGGTTGCCGCAACACTGGGCGTGGCTTCCGCAGTCCTTACTGAGTCTGCACTATCCTTCCTGGGTATAGGAGTGCAACCACCAACACCTAGCTGGGGGAACATACTTGCAGAGGGAAAGAATGTGCTTGGGATTGCATGGTGGCTCTCGGTATTTCCGGGCCTTGCAATACTCTTAACCGTGCTGGGCTACAATCTCCTGGGCGAAGGCATACGGGATGCCATAGATCCAAGGCTTAAAAGGTAACGCACGAACTTGATCTATATGGAGACAAGGTTTATCTCTAGTCTTCAAAAGCTAGATCAACGATAATCCTCCCGAACAGGATGAAATATGTCTATTATCCTGCAATCTGTAATTGACCTTCCAGAATGTTTTACACCTGGGGGTATGACCATTACAGTTCCAGGACCCATCCTATACGGTGTACCATCCACGACCAATTCAAATTCACCTTCAATCATATTTACTATCTGCTCGTGAGGGTGCTCGTGTTCTGGAAGGGGATAGCCACCCTTGATTTTCCAATACGCTACGCTCATACTCTCGGAATGTATTATTTTGCCCTTGTAGCCTGGCAACATTTCCTTGCCATCAATATCTGCAAGATCTATAAAAGGCATATCCCCTCCTGTGTTCCTCGGTTAAGTTCTTATATTGAAATAATATATCTCTGATTTCTTGCCAGTCAATACAATCCCGCTAAATTCTCCATTTCAATCCTCCCAAGCCCTATACCCCCGCACCTGCATTCCGTTCCATGTAAATAAATCAACGCTTGACATGCAGGAATCCTTGACATATAGAGGTGCACCTACAGTTTAGCTATTGTAAACAAAACATAACACTTTAATATGTCCAGGGTGATTTATGAAGATAGGTGAAAAGCTGAGAAACCTAAGACTAGCCCAGGAACTTACCCAGGAAGAGCTTGCAAACAGGGCTGACCTGACAAAGGGATTTATCTCCCTACTTGAAAGAGACCTGACTTCACCTTCCCTTGATACCCTGGAACTTATCTTGAACGCGCTTGATACAAGCATGGGCGACTTCTTCGCGGACAAGGGTCCGACAACCGTTGTCTTCACAAAAGAAAACAGGGTAGCCATAGATGATGAAGACGGGGTGGAAAAAGAGGTCTTGATCCCGGGTGCACAGGACAGGGAAATGGATCTAATGCTGGTGACCTTGGAACCCAATTCGAGAACAAAAAAGGAGGATGCACACCTTGGAGACGAGTGCGGCATTGTGATCTCAGGCAGGATATGGATCATGCTAGGCAAAGACGTGCACAGGGCCTCAAAGGGTGACGCCTTTTACTATACGGCAAACAGGCAACATTGGATTGAAAACAGGTCAAAGAGAAAGGCAGTGATCCTATGGATCTCTGCACCGCCAAGTTTCTGAGAAAGGGGGTAGCATGGAGATGGAAGCGCTAGGGGTTCATATACTGGCCGAGTATTATGGCTGCAACAACAATATACTAAATGACAGAAACAAGATAGAGCAATACCTTAACGAGGCAGCAAGGATCGCTGGGGCAAGCGTTGTGGCATCGGCATTTCACAGTTTCAACCCATATGGTGTAAGTGGAGTAGTTGTAATAGCCGAGAGTCACTTGAGCATACACACCTGGCCTGAATATGGTTATGCTGCAGTCGACATCTTTACCTGTGGCGAGACAGTGGACCCTTGGAAGGCATATACATACCTGAAGGATAAGCTCATGAGCTCTGATTTCTCCACAATGGAAATGAAAAGAGGCCTTTTGAGGACAGTCAAGGACCACATGCCAAGGTCAAGGTGCAAACCAGATAACATAACAGAGGTATATCATGATTATGAAGACCCCGACAAAGTATTTTATGACAACAGGGCAGTCTGAAGGCTTCATGCCGCTCAACGCGTTTGACGGTGCTCTAATTGATGCAGGCGTGGGCAACACGAACCTGGTAAAGATGAGCAGCATCTGTCCGCCCCATGCAGAAGAGATATGCCCGATAAAGCTTCCGCAAGGTGCCCTTGTACCAGTTGCATATGCATACATTACATCCACAGAGCCTGGGGAAGTTATCTCTGCGGGGGTTGCAATAGCAATACCCGAAGACGAGGAACAGGCAGGGCTAATAATGGAACACGCTGCAAGGGCTGGAAAAGATGAAGTAGAACAGACCGTGAGGAAGATGGCTGAGTACGGGATGAATATAAGAAAGAAGAAGATAAAAGAAATAAAAAGTATTGCCGTTGAGCATACCGTAAGCAGATGTGGGTGTGCCTTTGCAGCGGTGGTACTCTGGGGTTGAGGCGATCTATACATGCATAAAATAAACGACTGGTTCATTGAGGATTTTGAAGGAAAGGTGGGTGGACTGAGTTTCAGGATAGATAGCGTACTCTACGAGGGACAAAGCCCTTATCAGAACATAAAGGTCGTTGAGAACTCTTTTCTGGGAAAGATACTCCTACTAGATGACATCGTCATGCTTAGCGAGCTAGACGAGTTCTATTACCATGATATGCTTGTTCACGTACCCATGGTATGTGCTGAAGACCCAGAAGATGTTTTGGTCATAGGTGGCGGCGATGGAGGGAGTGTAAGAGAGGTGTTAAAGCATCCCGGTGTTAAAAGGGTGGTTCTATGCGAGATAGATGCAATGGTCATAGACGTAGCAAGGAGATACTTTCCATCACTGTCAGTTTCCCTTGATGATGAGAGGGTTGAGATAGTGAACGAGGATGGTAGTACATACATAAGGCAATTCCAGGAAAGTTTTGATTGTATATGTATAGATTCTACTGACCCGATAGGTCCTGGTAAAAAACTGTTTACTCTTGATTTCTACAGTGATGTGAAAAAGGCATTAAGGCCCGGGGGGTGCATGAGTGCACAGAGTGAGTCACCTGCGTGGAGTCTGCATGAGGTGGCAGGTATAAAAAAGAACATACACAAAGCATTCGGCAACGCTTACCTCTACATCTCACCAACACCTTGCTATCCTTCAGGACTCTGGTCATTCACCATTGCATTAATGAAGGACAGAGATCCTTCAAGAGAATTTGACCTTAACAGGGCAAAGTACGTTGCAAGGTTATCGAGATACTATAATCCAAACATACACAGTTCATCATTTGCACTACCCAACTTCATTATCCAGGGACTTTAGTCATGCTCTTTATGGGCGCAAGGGATCAAGGAGATATTTGCATAGTAGGTGCTCCCTTTGATTCGACCACATCATTCAGGCCTGGCGCCAGGTTTGCGCCAAGTGCCATAAGAGAGGCATCTTACTGCCTCGAGATGTACTCACCTGGCCAGGGCCTTTCCCTGGAAGATATACCCTTCGTGGACTCAGGTGACATAGAGCTTCCACCAGGAAATCCCAGTGTCATGATTGACATGGTTGAAACCAGGATAAAAGCATGCATGAAAGAAAAGAAGACACCTTTTTTAATAGGTGGTGAGCACACTGTAAGCCTTGGTTGCCTTAAGGCCATGGCAAAGTCATATCCTGATCTAAAGGTAGTACAGTTAGATGCCCATGCAGACCTGAGAGATAATTACCTAGGTGAAGAACTATCACATGCAACTGTGATGAAGAGGGCAATTGAGACAATCGGAGGTGACTGCCTGAGGCAAATAGGGATCCGCTCGTTCACACGCGAAGAGCTGGACCTTGTAGAGAGGCTCAGGGTAAATACTGTGGGTGGGGTTGTAGACTGGGCAGGAGAGCATCCATGCTACATTACTTGTGATCTAGATATCCTTGATCCCTCAATATTACCTGGTACGGGCACACCTGAACCAGGTGGGATGTCATTCAACGAACTAGTGAGTATCCTCCTAGAACTAACGTACAATCTCAATATAGTAGGCATGGATATAGTGGAGCTTGCACCCAACATAGATATCACCGGTTCCTCTTCCGTTGTTGCTGCAAAAGTGGTAAGGGAATGTTTGTTGGCCATTGGAAAAAAGATACTCAATAAGGAAGTATAAAAACAAACGATCAAGGAGGTTTGTCATGGCCCTAGACAGGGAATTACTGGATATACTTGTTTGCCCTAAGTGCAAGGGTGAACTTGTGCTACTAGAAGACGAGAGTGGGCTTGTATGCAACAACTGCAAGCTTAAGTACCCCATAGAGGACGACATACCCATAATGTTGATAGACGAGGCCATAAAGATAGATGAAACGGAATAGATAATATTGTTCTCATGAGCAAGCTTGATAGAGAAAGGACAGCGTTAAAGATACTGTCTCGTTTTACAGAGATTGAGCCTGATACTGCAATAATACTTGGCACAGGCCTAGGTGTTGCAGAGAATGAGCTTACGTCTGTACATGCCACCATACCTTATAAGGATATCCCGGGGTTTCCAGTGTCCTCTGTAGAGGGGCACCATGGTAAGCTCATATTTGGAGAACTTGGCGAGCATCCGGTCGTTGTAATGAGCGGAAGGTTTCACTTGTATGAGGGCTACAGCGCAAGGGACGTGACATTGCCTATAAGGATCTTCTCGATGATGGGAATAAGGAGACTTTTTATATCCAACGCAGCAGGAGGCTTAAAAAAGGGGTTGAGCCCAGGTACGGTCATGGTAATCAAAGATCACATAAACCTTACAGGCCGTAATCCCCTCGTTGGTCCCAACTATGACGAGATTGGCCCACGTTTCCCTGACATGACAAGACCGTATAGCTTAAGGCTTATTGATCTCTGCCTCAAGGCCGCAACAACTAATGGGATAAGCCTTGAGCAGGGTATATATGTACAGGTGCTGGGTCCATCCATGGAAACAGCAGCAGAAACAAGAATGCTCAAGATCCTAGGTGCTGACGCTGTAGGCATGTCGACCGTGATGGAGGTGATACAAGCCTCGCAAGCAGGCATGGAAGTGCTGGCACTCTCGTCCATAACCAACTATAATGACCCCTCCAACTACACCCCTGCCCCACTGGAAGATATACTAAGGATAGCAAACAAGACCGCACCTCTGATCATGGGACTTTTCAGAAGCATACTGCTTCAGCTAAAAGGCTGAGATAGGTCTTCTTACTTACCAACAAACACCATGTCTAAGACCTCGTCCATGGTGGTCACTGGATGGAATCTAACCCTCTTCCTTATGGCGTGTGGTATCTCCTCGATGTCCTTTTCATTGTCCCTTGGTATAATGACATCGAATATCTTGTTACGGTGAGCTGCCAGGGTTTTTTCCTTCAGACCGCCTATGGGTAAAATCCTACCCCTTAGGGTTATCTCCCCGGTCATGGCGATGTCTTTCCTTACTGCTCGGTTGGTTAAAGCCGATATCACTGCAACCACCATTGTTATGCCTGCAGAAGGTCCATCCTTTGGAATAGCCCCGGCAGGGACATGGATGTGTACATCTCTGTCCTGGTTAAAGGTGGGTGATATACCTAGTTCCTTTGCCCTTGACCTTATGTAGGTAATGCCTGCCCGAGCAGATTCCTTCATCACGTCGCCTAGCTGGCCTGTGAGTACGAGGGATCCCTTGCCATTCTTGGTCGGCAACACGGATGCCTCTATATAAAGTACCTCTCCCCCGAACTGTGTCCAAGCGAGACCCGTTGATACGCCCACCTCGTGTTCTGTCCTCTCCCTTTCAGGAAGGTACTTTTGCACGCCCAAGTACTTATGAACACCCTTTGCCGTTATACGGTAGGCCCTTCTTTTCTTGCCATTACTCTCGGCTATGTCTCTTGCCACCTTCCTGCATATGGAACCTATCTCCCGTTCCAGGTTCCTGACACCTGCCTCTTTGGTGTAGTGATTCACTACGTCCAGAATGGCCTCGTCGGAAAATTTCACAACGTAGTTATCTATGCCATTTTCCTTTATCTGCCTAGGCACCAAGTACCGTTTTGCTATTTGAAGCTTTTCCTGGTCCGTGTAACCTGGAATTTCTATTATCTCCATCCTATCCCTTAGTGGTGATGGGATGGGATCAATAAGGTTTGCTGTTGTTATGAATATTACCTTTGATAGATCAAAGGGAACGTTGAGGTAGTGGTCCTGGAAGGAAAAGTTCTGCTCTGGGTCTAGCACTTCAAGCAGGGCAGATGATGGGTCGCCCCTGAAGTCCGATCCTATCTTGTCAACCTCGTCTATCATGAATATTGGGTTGTTTGAACCCGCGTTCTTTATGCCCTGTACAATCCTGCCTGGCATTGCCCCTATGTATGTACGCCTGTGTCCCCTTATCTCGGCCTCGTCCCTTACACCTCCAATGGAAAGGCGGTAGAATTTCCTACCTAGCGCCCTTGCTATGGACCTTCCGAGTGACGTCTTACCCACACCCGGGGGACCGACAAAACACAATATAGCGCCTTTCTTTTCAGGATTCAGCTTCCTCACAGCCAGATACTCTAGTATCCTCTCTTTTACCTTCTCTAGACCATAGTGGTCCTCGTTCAAGACCCTTGCAGCGGCCTTTATGTCCAAGTTGTCATCGGTGGAATAGCTCCATGGAAGATCAACCATCCAGTCAAGGTATGTCCTTATCACATTGGCCTCGGCCGAGTCTTGGTGCATCATACCAAGGCGATCAAGCTGTTTTTCAGCCTCTTTCCTTACCTCCTCGGGCATCCCTGCCTTTTCGATCCTAGCCTTGTATTCTTCAATCTCCTTGCCTTTTTCGTCTATCTCTCCCAGTTCCTGCTGTATTGCTCTCAGTTGTTCCCTCAGGAAATACTCCCTCTGGGTTTTGTTCATCTCTTCCTTTGCTTGGGACTGTATCTTTGCCTGCACCTCGGATAGTGTCATTTCCCTGGCAAGAAGGCTGTTTACATGTTTTAGTCTCTCCACCGGGTCAAATATCTCGAGCACCTCCTGTGACTCGTCCACCTTTAGCCTCAGGTTGGATGCAACCAAGTCGGCAAGTCTACCCGGGTCATCAATGGCTTCAAGTATGGAGATGGCATCTGGTGATACGATCCCCCTGAGCTGAAGGATCCTCTCTGACTGTTCCTTGACAGAACGCATCAGTGCTTCTATCTCTACTGTTATCTCCTTAACCTCTGGTTCATCTATCTTCTCAATGTCGACGTTGTAAAACCCGGATTCTTCCTTATGAAAGGCCTTGATACGCGCCTTGGCAACCCCCTGCACCAGGATTTTAACCCTGCCGTCAGGAAGCTTCAGCATCCTTATGATCATTGCCACTGTTCCCACGGTGTATATCTGATCCTCGGTGGGCTCTTCTATCGAGGAATCCTTCTGCGTTGCAAGGAATATGTACCTATCCTTATTCAAGGCCTCGTCAACCGCCTTGATGGATAGGTTCCTGCCCACAAAGAGCGGCAATATCATGTAGGGGTAGATAACCACGTCCCTTACTGGCAACAGGGGTATGGTAGTGGGTATGTCTACATCCTGCTGTTTGTCTTCCTCTTTCTTATTCTCATCCATATGTCAGCTCCTACTTTACTATAACCCTTTTAACGATCTCTGTCCCAGAATTAACCCTTGGTATCTTGATAATCAACACACCATCGCTGAACCTTGCATCCACGTTCTCAAGATCAAACCTTTCTGGTATCTCAAGCTCTCTCTCGAACCTGCCAAAGCTCCTCTCCATGCGGAGATACCGAACGCCCTTATTGCCAAGACGTTCCTTCTTAATGCCAGAAATCCTTAGCCTCCTACCTAGTATCGATATATCTATTTCATCCGGGTCCATCCCGGGTATCTCCATCTCTATGCACAAAGTCTCCGGGTTCTCGTACACGTCAACAGGTGGATAATGAACACTAAGGCTCTCTTGACCCATGTCGGACCCGAAAAGGAAACTCACTATCTCCTGGAGTTTAAGATCGAACATCTCAATATTTCCCCGTATCGTTATAACAACAACTTATCTATATTTATCTTTATATGTTCAGTATGGATAAAGTCAAGATTGTCTTGAGCAAAGATGGCACCTATGCAATCACCATGCTGTTGCTACTTAATGCAACATATGGATCAACCTAGTGCATCAGGTGAAAAAAGTACCAGCTCAAAAGTAAGTAGCCCAGTATCACAGTTCCTATAAAAAGAACCTTCGAACTTATGGAGAAACTACCGAATACCCAGTAACCACAGTTACTACATTTTATGAACCAGGCGCGGTCCAAGATGGCATTACAGTGTGGGCACCTAAATACCCTTGCCTGTAGTCCCTCTTCACGTTTCTTTATATTCTCCCTTAATGCCTCTTTAACGTCAAACTCTCTGCCGCAGTCTGGACACTTGATTGTCGTAGGCTGAAAATCATCCCATATTATTTTCCTGCCGCAGTCTGGACATTTCACTATTATCATGGTCTACTCACCTTGTTGACGAGAAACTGTTTTCTAGATTGAATTACCATCTTCCGCCACAGATAACCTGAAACACAATTAAGATTCTATCAGAGCCCACGTTGATACGCAACTCGATATTTCCAGACTGCCTCTTTTCGCTGACGCATTTGACTATAACTGGCTTGTTATCAAATGATGTATTAACCCTCACAGGTCTCAGCAATGAGTCAAGGTATACTCTGCCCCAAAGATAGTGGACGATTGTCCACCTGGCTTTCCTAGTCTTGAAGATATACAAACCGCTTGGCGGGAAACCTGCAAGTAGTCCAGGCACATACCTCACCGGTAGTGTACTTTCTGAGATAACCCTCCCCCACATGTCCATTACAGTAAGTCTTCCATCCGATATGCTCACGCTGTATGCAGCCAGTCCACCCGGCGTGTAAAATTCTGCTACAGCGCTAGCTGACGAGTTTACAACAAGTGCACCATCCATCATGATGGGCCGTGAATTCAAGACACCTCTCACTTTAAATCCTGCCTTGAACGGGTATCCATTACTTTCATTAATGCGGATAGATGCACAACCGCTGATTATCAGAATAAAGACAATGCCTAGGAAAACCCAGTTCTTATGCCTCATGTTATTTGCCTGTCCTGAGTACAGATTGCCATTATTAAATGCCCTGCACAACAAAGGTAGAACAATGCCTCATCATAACTATTGCCTTCTTGTATTGCATATACACATTTTGTTTCCAATCAAAATAATTTACTTTAATAACCTGCTCTTCTTGGACACCCCCATTGTAATACTTACTATCTAGGTAAACAAAAGCTGTTACATATATCAAGCATGCTTGACAAAAGAATATAAAGGTCTAAATTCTTAATATGATCAAGAGAATACTCATACCAACCGACTTCAGCGAACCATCCATGGAGGCATTTAGTTATACCGTTGAGTTGAACAAACTACTGAAGGCAAAGTTGTATTTGCTTCACGTAATCCAGGAGCTCACTGATTTCTCGGAGCTTAACCTGAGTCCTACAGTAATACCTGAAATATATGCAACGTTCGAGGAAAACGCGTGGAAAAGATTGGAGGAACTGGAGTCAAGCATACCTTCTGATACCCCACACGAAAGCCATGTTGTGCATGGAACCCCATTCAATGAGATAATCAAGTTCGCACAAACTGAACGAGTAGATCTTATTGTCGTGGGGACCAGGGGCAGGACAGGGTTAAAGGAGATATTGTTTGGAAGCACGGCTGAGAAGGTTGTTAAAAAGGCAATGTGTCCTGTTCTAGCGGTAAGACCAACGGTCAAATCATCTCAAGCTTGATCATAATAAGGCCGGACATCTTACTTAAGAGTCCTTGTGCACAATGCCCATAGACCTTAACGCCTCCATGAATGTGTCCTTATCTGTTGATATCATCTCCACGCTCGCACTTGAGAATACGTAGAATGGTCCCTTTCTACCAAAATTCTCTCTCGCCAAGATCACATCCACGGACTGCTTTACTAGGAACTCCGCAACCAGAATACCCTTTGATTCTTCTATCTTTATAAACGGATTTTCTATGACCCGCGTCTCGATTATCCTCTTGTTATTTATATGGACCTTTGCAAGTGCAAAGTACGGAGCCTCGCCAAAGTGGTGAGATATATCAAGCTTATCTCTATCCTCCACTGGTGCAGCATACACCAGGAACTCCTTGCTTGTAGGTTCATAGTGTATCAAGACCCTGTCAACATTTTTTATGTGTTCCTTTATGTTTTCCTCTATCCTACTTGCAATAAAGTGTGCCTTGTCCAGATCGTGTGTCTTGAGGACTATACTTGACTCGATAAACTTGTAGCGTCCTGAACTCCTACCTGTGAGATCCTTTATCTCAAGTACCTGCGCTTCAGATGCTATCATTTTCTCTGCAGCACTAAGTGTCTTATAATCCAGTGACGCATCCAGTAAAACCCTTATGCCATCAGTTAGTATCCTTATGCCTGATATGCTTATGAATACAACAACCACGAGGGCAGCAGCCCGGTCTAGGTTAATACCGACATATGCTGAGCACAATCCTGCCAGTACAACCAGATTAGCAAACACATCTACTCTGACGTGCTCAGCATCTGCTTTAATGCTTGGTGAACCCATCTCCTTACCCACCCTGGCCTCGTACCGTGAAAAAAGGTATGCAATAATGATTACAAAAAAGACACTTGCTACAGCCGGTATTACGTGGTGAGGCACTCTGGACCCACCTCTCAAGACCTCTATCACGATCTCGTAGGCTGCATACAGTATTGCGAAGGCTACAAATAATGATACCATGTTCTCCACCTTGAACAGGCCGTATGGAAAGGACCTTGACCTTCGCTTGCTAAGGACTAGACCAATAAATACAGTGGATGAAGCAACAACGTCTGCCAACGAGTGAAAGGACTCTGCCTTGAGGGCTATGCTACCAGAGAAAAGGGCAAAGATGTACTTAATGGAAAACAATACTAGGTTTAGGCATACTGAAAGTATGGCCACCTTGTTATCTCTGCTCATAATTTTACACCCATGCTTCACTGTAAGGCAAATACGTCAGATATCCATACCCCCTGTATAGCCATTAAGAAATGCCTGCTCCCAGCCTTCTGGAAGCAGCACCTCTCCCATGGCTATTCTCTTCCTGCAGGACCTGAGAAATCTTTTTATATTCATGCTTCTCGCAAACCTAGGCAGATGGTTCATGTACCTTGCCTTGTCAAGGTCCAGAATCCATAACCTTGAATAAGAATCAACCAAGATGTTTTTTACCTGCAGATCAGGATGAAATACACCGAGATCGTGAATACGCCTTATGAATGTCCCTGTCTTCTCCATCATGGTGATTACATCTTCCTTATATGCGTTGAGATATTCCAAAAGGTCTCTAGATTCCGGGACAAACCTGGAGATAACCCATATCCTATAGAACATGCCCGTCTTTATGTGCCTCACAGCAATGATTTCAGGTGTCAGCACATTATTCTTGATAAGGTAATGGCTTACCTTGATTTCTCTTAAGCTCCTATTTACACCCCAGAACCTGTCTCCTGTTATGTGTCTGAATATACCACCATGGACCACATGCCTCACAACCATGCCTTCTTCCAGGGTATATATGTACGACCTGCCCTTGAGCGTGGATATAACCCCGATCTCTCCATTAAGCGGGATCTTCTCAAGGATGTCATCCCTGTTACGCAGGTATATAACCGTGGAGCTTCCGCTACTGTGGATTAAGTAGCCCATGTCCTTCAAACCTTGGTACATACTAGTCCTTTACTGCAAGGTATATCCTTTTTAATCTTTTTATCTCATCACGGTAATCTGCTGCCTCTTCGAATCTAAGGTCCCTTGCAGCATCATACATCTTTTTCTGCAGTTTCTTGATCATGGGCTCCAGATCCTTTACAGGAACCGTGCCCATGGATGTCTTTACCTCGCTTGAGATGTCTGCATAGTCCCTCTCGTATATCGAAGAAAGTATATCTCTGATGTTTTTTTCTACGGTCCTTGGCGTGATATTATGTGCCTTGTTGTATGCCATCTGTTTCTCTCTTCTTCTCCTGGTCTCGACGATGGCAGCACGCATGGATTTGGTGACGGTGTCTGCATACATGATAACCTTCCCCCTTACATTCCTTGCCGCCCTTCCTGATGTCTGTATGAGGGATCTCTCGGATCTCAGGTAACCCTCCTTGTCTGCATCAAGTATGGCAACGAGTGAAACCTCTGGAAGGTCAAGACCTTCCCTCAAAAGATTTATACCAACCAGCACGTCAAACTTTCCTTCCCTCAATTCTTTTACTATCTCTATCCGCTCAAGTGTATCCACGTCAGAATGCATGTAACGTACCCCTACGTTGAGATCTTGGTAGTAGTTGGTAAGCTCCTCTGCCATCCTCTTTGTAAGCGTTGTAACAAGGATCCTGTCCCCATCGCATATCCTTTTCTTTATCTCCATGTAAAGATCGTCCACCTGCTTGGATGCAGGCCTTACCTCTATCTCTGGGTCCAGAAGCCCTGTTGGTCTTACAACCTGTTCTATGACTCTACCAGCCGCCTCTTTAATTTCGTATTCACCCGGCGTTGCAGACACGTATACCAATGTGTTTACCCTTGAATTGAATTCGTCAAACTTAAGTGGTCTGTTGTCAAGCGCAGAAGGCAGCCTAAACCCGTACTCTACTAGTGTTGACTTCCTAGAATGGTCTCCCCTATACATGCCAATAAGCTGGGGTATGGCTATGTGCGATTCGTCTATGAATACGATCGCGTTCTTGGGAAGGTAGTCCATAAGCGTCGGAGGTGGTTGTCCAGGTTTCCTACCTGTTAGATGCCTTGAATAGTTCTCTATACCCTTGCATTGCCCTGTTTCCATTAGCATCTCAAGGTCGTAATTTGTTCTTTCCTCTATACGTTGAGCCTCGACAAGCCTGTTTCTCTTTCTGAAATACTCTATTCTATCCTTAAGTTCTTTCTTTATGGCCTCTATAGCCCTCAGGGTCTCTGACCTTGGGGTTACATAATGAGATGCAGGATATACCGGGAAATGGTTGAGTGGACGTATCTTCCTGGACCTAAGGGCATCAATCTCCCATATAGCATCGATCTCGTCCCCAAACATCTGTACCCTTATAGCACGATCCTCCTCGTGCACCGGGAATATATCTATGGTATCGCCCCTTACCCTGAACGTACCGCGGTGAAAGTCGTAATCGTTTCTTATGTACTGTATCTCCACAAGTTTTCTAAGTATGTCATCCCTACCAATGGTAGCACCCCTCTCCAGGTACAGCAGCATACCCTGGTATGCCTCTGGAGAACCCAGTCCATATATGCACGACACAGATGCTACTATTATGCAATCCTCTCTTTCGAATAGGGCCCTTGTTGCCCTATGGCGTAACTTGTCTATATCCTCGTTTATTGAGGAGTCCTTCTCTATGTAAAGGTCCCTGGAAGGTACATATGCCTCTGGTTGATAGTAGTCGTAATAGCTTACAAAGTACTCAACGGCATTATCTGGGAACAACGTCTTGAATTCTCCGTATAGCTGGGCTGCAAGGATCTTGTTTGGGGCAATAACAAGTGCGGGCCTTGCCATACGCTCGATAACACATGCCATGGTAAAGGTTTTACCCGAACCTGTAACACCGAGCAATACCTGGTCACGTATGCCTTTTTCTATACCTTCGCACAGCCTGTCTATAGCCTGTGGTTGGTCTCCAGTAGGCTTATAGCTGGATTCGAGCTGAAAGACCCTTGAGGAGACTATATTCTTTCCCATAGTGTCCCGTCAGGGGTATCCTTTAAGGCAATGCCCCTTGCCTTAAGCTCATCCCTGATCGAGTCGGCCTTCTTGAAATCCTTTACCTTCCTTGCCTGCTCCCTCTGCCTGATAAGGTCCTCGAGCTCGGCCAGATCAATTCCAATCTCATCAAGACCCCTGTGTTTCATGCTCTCGAGAAACTTCACAGGGTCTTCTTTCATTATGCCCAGTATATCCCTTACTTCACCCATGGCTGACTCAATGGTCTCAACATCTGCTTGTGCCACCTCAGGCCTGGCATCGAGAAGCTTGTTTACCTCGGTTGTCAATTCGTGTATATGGGCTATCGCCCTTGCTGTATTGAAGTCATCGGACATGGCTTCATCCAGTTTCTCCCTGAACCCTGACACGATGCCAGAAAGTCTCGGTTTAGTTGCATTCTTTGGTACATTGTGCACCCTTAAGAGCATCTCATAAAATCTTGTAAGGCCTGCCCTTGCATCCTTAATCGTATCCATGGAGAAATCTATTGGACTCCTGTAATGCCTAGAGAGAAGCAACAGCCTCAGGACCTCGGGATGTGCCTCCTTTGAGAGTTCCCTTATGGTAAGAAAATTACCAAGGGATTTACTCATCTTGTCATTGTTGATGGTCACGAAACCGTTGTGTATCCAGTATCTGACAAATGGGACATCGTAGGTAGCCTCGGACTGCGCTATCTCATTCTCATGGTGTGGAAATATCAGGTCCTTACCGCCACCGTGTATGTCTAAAGTTGGCCCAAGGTAATGGGTACTCATTACTGAACACTCAATGTGCCAACCTGGCCTGCCCCTTGACCATGGACTATCCCACCATGGTTCCCCTGGTTTGCTCTTTTTCCACAAGGCAAAATCAAGGGGATTTCTCTTACTATTGTCTACCTCTACTCTTGCGCCAGCTATCATATCATCTATTTTTCTGCCTGACAGCTTGCCATACCCCTTGAATCTCTCCACGCTGAAATACACACTCCCGTTTGCCTCGTAAGCATAGGACTTGTCCATGAGGGCCTTCACCATATCTATTATTTGAGGGATGTGCTCAGATGCCTTTGGTTCCACATCGGCCTTTTCTATACCCAGGTATCCCATGTCAGTGTAAAACTCGTGGATATACTTCTCCGAGAGGGCCTTGTAACTCACGCCTTCCTTGTTGGCCCTTGCAATGATCTTATCATCGACATCTGTAAAGTTCCTCACATAGGTGAGGTCATATCCCTTGTGGCGTAGGTAACGTGCTATTACATCAAAAACGATCATGGACCTTGCATGCCCAATATGACACATGTCGTACACGGTTACCCCACATACATACATACCTACCTTGCTTCCCTTAAGCGGGATGAACTCCTGTTTTCTCCTGTTCTGGGTATTGAAGATCTCGATTGCCATCAATGTCTCCTCTCTAAGAGAACCACCGCCTGCGACGATATTGCATTACCTCTCCCAACCTCGTCAAGCCCCTCGTTGGTTCTGAACTTTATGGATACTACGTCCTTTGATATGTTGCATGTAGTTGAAATCCTTCCTATCATCTTGTCCCTGAATGCCCATAGTTTAGGCCTTTCGCATATACAATTTATATCTATATTCACAATAGAATAGTCAACATGGATATCTTTTACTATGCTTCTTAGCATTTCTAGAGAATTCATGCCGAGTGTTTCCTGTTTAGTGTCAGGGAAAAGGTCTCCTATATCACTAGGACTTCCCACTGCACCAAGAAGGGCATCGCATATAGCATGCGTTATAACGTCACCGTCAGAATGACCAAGCAGTCCCCTGTCATAGGGTATGTGTACTCCTGCAAGTACTAGGGGCCTACCTTCTACAAGCCTGTGTATGTCGTAACCTATACCAACCCTGAAAGACACATCAAAATCCCCTCGGCAATAACCATGTCAGCTTCGAAGGTAATCTTTACGTTAAAGGCTTCTCCCTCCACAGCCCTGACATGGCCACCAATGGACTCCACGAGAAGACTGTCGTCGCTCGCACCTGATATACCATTATCCATTGCAATCCTGTGTGCTTTCACTAGCACTTTGTAGTTAAAGATCTGCGGTGTCTGTACCTTGTAGAGGTTTTCCCTTTGGACGGTCCTCTTTACAATGCCTCCATTCACATACTTTATGGTGTCCGATACAGGAAGCACTGGTATGCACGCATCAAAGCCCTTGATTCCTTCAATAACCCTGTCTATGAGCTTCTTGCTGACAATGGGTCGTACACCGTCATGTATTACAACATAGTAATCACCTGATATACATGATAGGCCCTTCCACACCGACATTTGACGGGAATCTCCACCAGGTACAATGCAAGAGATCTTATCCATGCCGTACATTATCTCCCTCGCCCTTACAATATCCTCATCAGGCACCACCACTACTATGTGCTTAACCAGTGGATGGTTCTGGAATACGGACACAGATCTTTTTAAGACGGGAACGCCCATTATCTCGGAAAATTGCTTTTTACCGCCAAAGCGCCTTCCGGCACCTCCGGCAACGATGATTGCATCAATTGGATCCATTTTTTGGCGCAGCAAATATCATGCGTCCGGCAGGTGTCTGAAGGATTGAGGTCACAACTACGTTTACCTCTTTACCAAGCATCTGCTCTCCACCTTCTACAACCACCATTGTACCATCCTCGAGGTATGCAACCCCCTGTCCTCTTTCCCTGCCTTCCTTGGTTATACTTACCTTTATATTCTCACCAGGCAAGACAATGGGTTTCACCGCGTCTGCCAGCTGATTTACGTTTAACACGTTCACTCCCTGAATCTGTGCTACCTTGTTGAGGTTGTAGTCATTCGTAAGTATTGTTGCACCCAGTTCCTTTGCAAGTGCAATCAACTTTGAATCCACCTGCTTTATCCTCGGGAAATCACGGTCCGTTATCTCAACCTCCACGTGTGGATGCTTCTTTAACCTCTTGAGCACATCTAGTCCCCTGCGTCCCCTGGCACGCTTCAAGGGATCACTCGCATCTGCTATGTGCTGAAGCTCGTTCAATATGAATTGTGGCACAAGTAAAACACCTTCTATAAAGCCTGCATCGCATATATCCGGTATCCTTCCATCTATAATAACACTCGTATCTAGTATCTTTATATTGCATGGGGCATTTTTAGTATCAGCAGTCCGGTGCTTGACCTCCCCCATGCCATGGGCATCTCCCTTCTCAAGTCCAACCGAGTAACCTAGATAGCCGAGGATAGCATAAGTGATAAGACCAAGGTACAGGCCGCCTTCGCTAGGAACAGCCTTGGCAAGGACACGTGTAAGAAAGGCTGCCATTACAAACCCTATCAGGGTACCAATGGATGCGCCGAGGTATGATCCTGCAGCACGGCTATATCCGAACCTTTCCTTCAAGAATATACTGATCAGGATCAACAAGGCAACAGGGGGTATAATGTATACCCATATATGCCCGGGAAGTAAGAGCGAAAACTTGTAGGCCCCGTAAAAGGCCACGCATGCGGATAATATCTTTACTATCAATCCCATAGTAAATACCGACTATCTCCTGTAAGGTCAGGAACTCTTTCCTGCTGTGGCCTCTAATATCATCTTCTCTATATCTGACTTTTTCTTGCCCTTGGCTATGGATATCTCGTTTACTAGCAGGTTCTTGGCAGTATCGTACATCTTCCTCTCGCCAAAGGATAATTCCTTACCCCGCTTTATTATGCCAAGGTCTCTTAACACCTCGGCTATCTCGTACGGTGATCCACTCTTTATCTTATCCATATATTCCCTATATCGCCTGTTCCATGTCTGTGTATCTATCTGTACGTCTCTCTGGGATATAATGGCCATGATTTTATCTATTGCCTTGTCGTCAACAAGTTCACGTATGCCAACGTTACCAGCATTGGACATAGGTACCATCACGGTCATCTCTGAACCCAGAATCTTCAAGATCAGAAAGGATGCCTTGTGCCCCGAGATCTCCCTCTCCTCAATGGCCTCTATTCTAGCTACTCCGTGTGCTGGATAAACAACTATCTCGCCTACCTTGAATTTAAGCATATCTATCCTCTTTAATCGTATTAGAATACCAATTCGCTCCCTCTAAGTCAAGGCTGGTGGAAAAAAGAGAAGACCGAGAGAGGCATGTGATCCCAAGATATGGTATAATACCTAGAATCTCAACCCTTGCCTCTATGTATGTTTTACCTATTCAGCCTTACTCCTTAAGCCCAGCACCTTGAACCTTATAGGTTGCTTGCAATACTTAAAAAACCGTTGATAATCGGCCCTTAATAAGGGATAAAGAAATAGTGCATAATGAAGGACATAAAGATTGCTGTGTGCCTTAGTTCATATTGAATTAATATGATTTGTGCAAGGTGGATTGCGACGACATGTCCTCACGCATTGTTTGGTTTAAATTATAATATCTAGGAGGTATTGAGATGAAAATTCCATTCCCGTTTGAGCCGTTTATTGTATTCGGCTACCTAGCAATTTTCCTTTTGTCAGGGGTTTACCTTAGGGCTAAGTTCAGGTTTTTCCAGCATTTTCTGATTCCCAGCTGCCTTATAGGAGGTATACTAGGCCTTGTATTTATCAGCACAGGTATCATACATCCATCTAGCTCTCTCCTTGAAACATTCACCTATCATTTCTTTAATATATCGTTCATCTCTGTAGGACTAACGTATACCGGAGCAAGAAAGGAAGCAGGCGCGGCATCAAAGGATCTTTTAAGGGGACCATTGTGGATGGGCCTAGTAGAAGGCGTAACCATTTCCATGCAGGCCATCATCGGTGGTCTCTTTGTAATATTGCTTAATCTATTAGGCCTTAGGCTTTTCCCAACCTTTGGTTTCCTTGTACCTCTTGGCTTTACAGAGGGTCCTGGCCAGGCCCTGTCAATTGGAAAGGTCTGGGAAGGCCTTGGTTTTGCGCATGCGGCAACAATAGGACTGACTTTTGCAACAATTGGTTTTCTCTTTGCATTCTTCGTGGGAGTACCCCTTGTAAACTACGGAATACGTAAAGGCCGTGCTACTTACACCCCTAGAGGCCTATCTGACGACCTGTTAACAGGCATAATCCCAAAGGAGCATCCAGGAGAGACAATTGGCAAGCTCACCACTCACTCCGGTAACGTGGATGCACTTGCCTTTCATATAGCACTGGTAGGGCTTGTGTATGTTCTTACCTATGGTTTTATATTAATGGTGGGTAAGTTCATGCCTCCAAAGCTTGCCAGTATGTTATGGGGCTTTTTTTTCTTCTTCGGCATGGTAATAGCATTCATGGTAAGGTGGCTCATGGGAAAATTCAATATACAGCACCTGATCGACCCAGGCTTGCAGCGTAGAATTACAGGCGGATCAGTGGATTTCTTGATAGTCTCAACGGTCATGTCTGTACAGATAGTAATTGTATGGAATTACATTATTCCCATATCACTAATAGCCATCACCAGTGGAATCTTAACCACCTTGGTGGTGTTATATCTTGGAAACAGGATATGGTCCTATAACCTGGAGAGGACATCAGCCATATACGGTACTGTAACAGGGACGGTATCAAGTGGACTACTTTTGTTGAGGGTGGCTGACCCTGAATTTAAGACCACAGTAGCGGTGGAACTTGGGCTTATGAACATATTTGCCGCGCCCATCATCCTGGGCAGCATGCTCTTGGTAAGTGCACCAGTGTTGTGGAACTGGGGTCTTGGATTTACTGTCCTGATCTTCCTTGCAATACTGGCCCTGTCCTTATCACTTATAAAGGCACTTAAACTTTTGGGCCCCCCAAGGTTCTAACATGCTTTAGGCAATCCAAATCACCACAACCGGGGCAACTGCACCTTTTATATCAGGCCATTGCCCCGTATAGAACTACTATCTTACAGCTACCTTGAAGTTTGCAACTCTTTCCTTGTCCATTGCAAAGGTTCTTCTCTTTTGGAACTCTTCCTTCTTGCCCTTATTCCACTGGGAAACAGGTCTAAGGTAACCAACCACCCTTGAGTATACCTCGCAGGGCTCACCGCACTTAGGGCAGGTCTCATGTTCACCTGCTATGTAACCATGGCTCGGACATACACTAAAGGTAGGGCTGAAGGTAAAGTATGGAAGCCTATAATTATTGCATATTTTCTTCACAAGGTCCCTAATCACCTTCCAGTCAGCAACCTGCTCGCCTGCAAATATATGCAACACAGTACCACCTGTGTACTTGGTCTGGATCTCGTCCTGCAGGTCAAGGGCCTCGAACACGTCGTCTGTGTAATTCACAGGCAGCTGCGTGGAGTTTGTGTAAAAGGGCTCTGCACCGTTCAGGTAGTCATCCTCGTTTGCACATATAATGTCCGGGTATCTGTCTTTGTCTATCCTTGCAAGCCTGTAGGAGGTACCCTCTGCAGGGGTGGCCTCGAAATTATAGTTATTACCAGTAGCCTCCTGGAGTTCCAAGAGTTTTTTTCTTATTATGTCCGCTATCTCCAGTGCAAATGCCTTGCCTTCGTCGCTTCCTATGTCCTTGCCTATAAGGTTGAGACAGGCCTCGTTCATGCCAATCACGCCTATTGTTGAGAAATGGTTCTTCCAGTACTCGCCAAAGCGTTGCTTTATGCCTGATAGGTAGAACTTGGTGTATGGATAGAGGTTACCCTGGGTGAATTTCTCCAGAACCTTCCGCTTTATCTCCAGACTGCTACTGGCCAGATCAATGAGCCTTATCAGCCCATCAACAAACTCTTCCTTGTTCTTACTCAAATAGCCAAGCCTGGGCATGTTTATTGTAACAACACCTATGGAACCTGTTAAAGGATTCGATCCGAACAGACCTCCTCCCCTTCTTACCAGTTCCCTGTTATCTATGCGCAGCCTACAACACATGCTCCTGGCATCCTCTGGATTCATATCTGAGTTCACGAAGTTGGAGAAATAGGGAACGCCGTACCTTGCTGTCATCTCCCAGAGACCCTTTAGATTTTCATCATCCCAATCAAAGTCCTTTGTTATGTTGTACGTAGGTATTGGAAAGGTAAAGACCCTGCCTAAGGCATCACCTTCCTCCATGACCTCTACGAAGGCCCTGTTAAAAAGATCCATCTCTTCCTGAAACTCTCCATAGGTTTCGTTTCTTATCTCCCCCCCTATTATCACGCCTTGGTCCCTATAGTAGGAAGGGACCTTGAGATCCAGGGTAATATTTGTAAACGGGGTCTGAAACCCTACCCTCGTAGGTACGTTTATGTTAAATATAAATTCCTGCAATGCTTGTTTTACCTGGTAGTAGTCCAGTCCATCGTAGCGGATGAATGGGGCAAGCAATGTATCAAAATTTGAGAAGGCTTGCGCACCTGCTGCCTCGCCCTGCAGTGTGTAGAAGAAGTTCGTAATCTGGCCAAGTGCAGTCCTGAAATGCCTTGCTGGCTTGCTTTCAACCTTTCCAGGAGCACCCCTGAATCCCTTGAGTAGAAGGTCATAGAGGTCCCATCCCACGCAGTACACGGAGAGTATGTTGAGGTCATGAATGTGAAAGTCTCCATGGGTATGGGCAGCCCTTATTTCAGGCGGATATATCTTGTTCAGCCAGTATATCTTGCTGATCTCAGAAGAAATATAGTTGTTAAGACCTTGGAGAGAGTAAGCCATGTTGCTATTCTCGTTTACCTGCCAATCAAGCTTGTCTAGGTATTGCTCTACGAGATCAACCCCCGTCCTATTCTTGATCTCCCTTATCTTTGCGTGCTGGTCCCTGTATATGATGTAGGCCTTTGCCGTTTTCCTGTATACTGAAGAAAGAAGTATCTCCTCCACTATGTCTTGTATCTGCTCAACCGTAGGTATATCGGAGATAACCTGTTGTGCAAGGCTCAGTACCTTCAGCGTGAGGTTGCTGGCTATATGTTCGTCGAATTCCCCCGTTGCCCTGCCTGCCTTGGCAATGGCAACGGTTATCTTATTTGCATCAAAGCTAACAACCCTTCCATCCCTCTTTTTTATCTTGTCAAACATGTACCACCTCCATTCATACTACTATATATAGTATTACGTCTAGACATAAGTACTATATATAGCTAATTTAACAAAGATGCAAGGCGAAAAATTAAATAAAGACCTAATGAAAAAAAACGATGGCCAGATACTGATGACCTGGCCATCCATGAGGTTCTATTCCTTGTACATAGCCTCTATTATATCTGCATATTTTTCATTGATTATCTTTCGCTTCAGCTTGAGGGTCGGTGTAAGCTCCCCTGTCTGCTGTGAGAACTCTTTTGGCATGAGAGTAAACTTCCTTATCTGTTCTACCCTAGCAAAGTTTTTCATTATAGATTTTATTCTCTCGTCGTAAAAGTCGATTATCTCTGGTTTCTTTATAAGTTCCTCGTCTTCAGCAAAGGATATACCCTTCTGCCTTGCATACTCCCTGAGATCGGTAAAGTTGGGGACGATAAGGGCGCTCAGGAATTTCTTTCCCTCGCCTATAACCACGGCCTGTTCTATGTATTGGTCAGTTATCAGCGCATTCTCTAAGTTCTGGGGAGAGATATTCTTTCCGCCTGCTGTGATTATTATATCTTTCTTCCTGTCAGTGATGTGAAGACATGCCTTCTCATCTACAAAACCTATATCACCTGTCATAAACCAGCCATCTTCGGTGAAAACTGATTTCGTTGCCTCTAGTTGGTTGTAATAGCCCTTCATGACCTGCGGACCCTTTACGAGGATCTCTCCGTCTTCAGCGATCCTAATCTTTGTATCTGGCACATGGGGACCAACAGAGCCAAACTCAAAAACTTCGAACGTATTCACATTGGTAACCGGGCTTGTCTCTGTCAGCCCGTAGCCATTGTGTAGAGGCACACCAATGCCATTAAAGAACCTGTCTATGTCCACTGCAAGCGGTCCCCCTCCGTTTATGGCAACCTTTATCCTGTCAAGGCCCATTGCAGATCTTATCTTGGAAAAGACAAGCCTATCCGCTGCATTGTATTGCAACTCAAGGACACGTGGCATCTTATTGTTATGAACTATATAATCAACTGCCCTTAGCGCAACATCCCTGGCCCAGGAGAAAATCTTTTTTCTGAATTGCGGTGATGCCTCTACTTGGGAAAGTATCCCGCTGTAGGCCTTTTCGAACAACCTAGGTACACTCGCAATAAGTGTGGGCCTTGTCTCCTTTAGGTTCTGCAGTACTGTTGAGAAGTTCTCAGCAAGGCTTATCTGAGCGCCTATATGAGTCATAAGGTAGAGACCGACTGTTCTACCAAAGGAATGGCTTAAAGGTAATATCAAAAGGCTTGAGTCACTGTGCCCGATTATCGGGTGAGTCGCATAACACTGCATTACATTAGAGACAAAGTTGGCATGTGTCAGCATCACACCCTTGGGTGGGCCTGTGGTACCTGAGGTGTATATAAGGGTTGCAATGTTTGAAGGATCAATAGAATCGATCATATTCTCAAAGTCTGACCCGCCTGTGTCCCTGGTATCATCACCCATTTCAAGTAGCTTACCAAGGTTCGTTACATACTTCTCGTCTGTATCAAGGTCATCAAACGTAATAATATTCTTTAGGCCCTTTAGCTTTGTCTCCAAATGGAGAATTCTATCAAGGTGATCCCTGTCCGAGACGAATAAGGCCTTTGCCTTTGAGTCATTTATAATGTAAGCTGCTTCCTCACCGGAATTGGTTGCATATATGGGCACATCAGCTGCACCTATGGACATAATGGCAAGATCTGCGATAATCCACTCCCAGGAATTCTCTGAAAATATTGCAACCATATCGCCTGGTTTGATTCCAAGTGAAACCAAGCCAAGGCCAAGTGCCCTTACTTTTCTCTGGGCATCAAGCCAGGTCATGTCCTTGTACGATCCGTTCTCCTTATAGCGAAGAAATGGTTCATACCTGTACTTCTCCGCCCTGTTGTAAAAAATTGCCGGAATGGACTTTTCGTTGAATCCCATGGTATCATCCTCCTATTGAATGTGTTCTTGTTGACGACAGAGACATATAACATGTACGAACCTATCTCAAGGTCTTTATTAATCAGGCGATCAGGTTTCAACGTCAGATTCTCAACTAACAAACAGGGCACAGACACCATTCTGTCTTAAACACACTATTTGCCTAATGTCTTGAATACATTCCACTATCTATGTCTTGGCCTGATCATGTTCAGCATTCTTCCGCTGGCACCTGTTACATGAAACTTGGCAGATTGAAGCTCATACCCATAATCTGGAACCTGCCATGGTTTTACATATCCTTTGTTTATCCTTGACATACCTGACATATAAATGTAATTATTTGCACGATTATACAATTATGCAAGGTTACGAAAATTGCCAGGTAGAAAAAAAAAGAATGGTTTTTGCAAAAAACTTAACCAGTATTTGGATGATCCAAGGATAGGTTTGTTCGCTGCTCTTGCATGCGGCCAAAGGCTTGAAATACTCAGGCTGCTCCAGAATTCTGAGAAGTGCGTGAGTGAGATCACACCAGAGCTTGGAATTGACATCTCGGTCGTCTCCAGACACCTACAGGTACTCAAGAATGCTGGCCTTATAAGGAGCAGGAAGGAAGGAACCAACAGTTACTATTCCGTGGCAGACAAAAGGATATTCTCAATACTTGAGGATGCGATCTCGATATTGAGGGATAGAGCAAGAGAAACCATGAACAGGTACAAATAAGAAATTACTAGGAGGGTAGTTATGCGTATAGCATTCTCAGCAGAATCCAACGAGGGCCTAAATGCCCAGATAAGCCAGCATTTTGGACGTTGTCCTTTCTACGTTATAGTGGACATGGAAGCCAAGGATATAAAGGGTGTAGATGTCATAGAGAATCCTTTCTACAGTTCCCACGGTGCACCAGGGGAGGTCCCGGGTTTTATAAACCAGCAAGGTGTAGAGGTAATGATAACAGGTGGTATGGGAGGTAGGGCCATACAGTTTTTCCAGCAATTTGGCATCGAGCCTATAACCGGTGCATCGGGTAGGATTAGCGATGCACTTGATATGTACATATCAGGGAGATTAAGAGGCTTTAGCACTTGCAATGACTAGCCCCCTTGTAATAAACACTCTTAAAAACTAGGAACGGTTCATAGGTGTGCAAAGGGGAGTATATAACCATAAGGTTGCATCTCCTGGATATGTCATGGCAACTGATGCACCTAGAAGAACGGAGGAAGGCAAGATTGCCACTTTTTGCCGGTATTGATATAGGTTCTGTTGCTACAAAGCTGGTCGTACTTGAACGACTCCCTGATGGCACAAGACACATGGTCTACAAGACCATGGTACCATCAGGATACGACCCAGACGAGACCGCAAGGAAATTGCTGGACAAGGCTAGTGATACGCTTGGTAAAAACCCTGTTGCGGTACTTACAACAGGCTACGGAAGACACTCAGTAGGGATTAGCCACACAGCGGTAACCGAGATAACATGCCATGCAAGGGGTATATCTTTTCTTCACCCCGGGAGATCAACAGTAATTGACATAGGTGGACAAGACTCAAAGGCCATATCCATATCTGAAGCAGGTAAAGTGGCAGACTTTATAATGAATGACAAGTGTGCTGCTGGTACAGGTAGGTTTCTTGAGGTCATGGCTCATGCACTTGGTATGGACATAGACGGCCTTAATGAGCTGGCTATTAAGTCAAAGAATAATCTTAAGATCTCGTCCACGTGCACAGTATTTGCCGAAAGTGAGGTTATTTCCCTTATATCCAGGAAAACACCCAGAGAAGACATAGCCTCTGCCGTATTCGCTGCCATCGCATCTAGAGTGGCATCCATGGCCGCGCGTCTTACAATCATAGACCCTGTTTTCATGACAGGTGGGGTATGCCAGGCAGGGACCATTGTTAAGGCAATGGAACTTGCACTGGGCCATCAGATACATGTTCCTGATCACCCACAGTTCACAGGTGCATTCGGTGCTGCAATCATTGCGTCCGATTCCAACTAAGTAACAACGGCAACATATTTGATGCCCATAACATGAAAATCGTGTTTAGCATCCATCCTAGGACATATCTTGTTTTTTTATCCTGCTGTTAAAGACATGTGCAAGCCAGACGTTAAAGACAGCAAGTAAAACCACGGGTATCAATTTCCACTGCAATACCAGTTCTATATTACCTGTAAGGATTACATCATGAGCAACTCCGCAAACCAGTGCTACCGCCAGGTTGTGCGGCAGAGATCCAAGAAGGGTGCCAATCAGGTATTCATTGAGACCTATGTCGAGGGCAGAAGCCGAGTAGTTTATGGCAGCAGCCGGGATCATGAATGTCCTGGCATATACTATAAGAAGAACCCCGTTCCTGGAAAACCTGGAGTATATGTTTGTAGGAAGGAGGCCTGAGAGTTCTTCTCTATCAAGTATTAAGACAAGGCCAACCCTGACCATAATGAATATTGTTAATGCCGCAACAATTGAGGCCGTCTGCAATACGACAAAGCCCAGCCAAGGGCCAAAAATGACTCCACCAATAAGGGCAATAGGGGCCGCAGGTAAAAAGAACATAACCCCAAGTGTAAAACAAAAAATGTAAAACAGGACACCTGCCCAGCTCATACTGTTTATAATTGCCCTCATGCTTGCAATAGACAGGGACCCGTATAGGGTATGGACAGCGAAATACAAGCCCGCGAACATGCATATAGTTGCCAGTACACCCAGCATCCTGATCTTCCGATCTTTGTCCTTTACGCTTCCCCTCATACCCTTAATTTTATCCACTCTCTAACATACCAAACAAGGCCTAAAATAACATTTGTATGTGCTGGACTGTGTGTTATTATGCCATACATGCGCAATGCTCTTAGCATAGATCTTGAAGAATTCTTCCAGATCCAAGCCTTATCCGGGGTAATATCTACCCAGGATTGGAACAGTATACCGTCGGGTGTTGAGGAAGGTACTGGGATAATACTTGACCTACTACAGGAAAGGGCTATCAAGGCCACCTTCTTTTGCCTTGGGTGGGTTGCCAGCCGCCACAAGGAACTTATAAGAAAAATATCATCCCATGGCCACGAGATAGCGTGCCATGGCCTTATGCACAGACCAATCACAGAACTATCGCCCATGATATTTAGAGAATATACAGCTCAGGCAAGGGACATACTAGAAGACATAACAGGCGTAAAGGTCCTAGGCTACAGGGCACCGACATACTCTATCACATCTAACACCTTGTGGGCACTAAACGTGCTGGAAGACCTTGGCTTTAAATACGACTCCAGCATTTTTCCCATCTACCATGACAACTATGGCATACCCGGAGCCCCAAGGTTTCCGTATAGGATAGAGACCATGAGGCTTGTGGAGTTTCCCATATCAACCGCAAGGGTCCTGGGCCACAACCTGCCTGTCTCGGGTGGTGGTTACTTCCGCATATTACCGTACATTATAACGTGCAATGGGCTTAGATCCATTAACAAGGAGGGAAAACCATTCATATTCTACGTACACCCATGGGAATTCATGCCCGGTACACCGAGGATTTCCGGACTCTCGGCACTATCTCGTTTCAGGACCTATACAGGATTATCAAAGACGCTCGAGAGGTTTAGAAGACTTATTGACGACTTCGATTTTACCACAGCAAGAGATGTACTTGCAGGAGAGGAACTCCTTTAAACCCCGGGGCCGGTGATGTCTCATCTACCCGATATCGTACAATGAAATCTCAGGAATCTAGAGCAGGACAGGCTAGGTACTAGCAGAATTCGTCCATAAGTATCTGTGTGGAAAGAATACCCACAAAGGCGCTATTATCCCTAAAGCCTAGCCTGGAGGACCTGGAACACTTCTCGACAAGTCTTAGTACCATCTCGGGGTTGAAAACCCGCCTTGCTGTTATGGAATCTCTTCCAAGATAGCTTGCTATGCCAGACGTAAGCCTGGATTCCTGGAAGAAACTCTCCTTGTTCGGTGCACCATAAGGCTGTTTTACCCTCTTGAATATCTCTACTGGGAGTGTGTCTTTAAAGGCCTCCTTTAAAACAAACTTCTCCTTCAGTCCTTTAAGTTTCAACCTCGGATCAATTCTTCCGGCAAATTCCGCCAGCTTGTGATCAAGGTACGGGTATCTTCCTTCAACGCTGTGAGCCATTGCCATTCGTTCGCCCTGGGACGATAACAGGTATCCGGCAAGCAGTATCTTTATCTCAAGGTACTGTGCCCTGTTCAAAGGATCCCAGTATGCAAATTCCTTTGGAAGCGAGCAGATTAGGTCTTCAACCGGGTCATAGTCCATTACCTCGTTCTTTATATCCTCTGATAGATATGACTGTAACTGGGCCGTATTTCTCCATGTTGGCAAGTGGGAGTATCCCAGATGCTCCAGCATGAGTAGATCTCGTTTGTAAAAGGACATCAACATCTTACCGGTATGACTCATGTTTACGGGGGAATATGGATAAAGCCTAAATAATAGTAAAGGCCTGATATGTGATGAAGGATCCCTTGCCCAGAATCTCCTGACCTTCGCCTCCTTGAATATATCGTAGCCCCCAAAAAGCTCGTCAGAACCCTCTCCGGTAAGCACCACCTTTATGCTATGGTCATGAGTAAGCCCTGAAAGCAAAAACATGGGGGCAGGTGCTGTCCTCAATAGGGTTGTCTCCGCGTGCCACACCACGTCCTTAAATGATCTTCCTATGTCGCTGTAAGAAATGGTCTTTACGTGGTGCCTTGTCCCAAGGAGCCTACCCATAGTCAGCTGAAACCGCGACTCATCGTATGCTGGATCATCGAAACTAACAGAGAACGTCTCCATGGAGGATGCATGGTCTCTTACAAGGGCTGCCAGTATACTGGAATCAAGGCCACCACTTAGGTATGCGCCAACCTGCACGTCTGCCCTCAGTCTTATGCTGACTGAGTTATCCAGCAGATCCCTTATACCTTGCTTGGCCTTTTCTACGTCAGCAATGTCATGCTCTCCCTGTTGAGGAAACGCTAGGTCCCAGTACATGAAAGACTTAATGTCTGAGTTCTTTAACACCATGCACTCGCCTGGCCTAAGTTGCTGTATATCTTTAAAAATGGTCCTAGGTGCAAGAACGTTCCAAAACGTAAAGACCTGTTTCAGGCCCTTGGGGTCTATTTCAAGCCTACCTTTAAGTGGCAACATTGCCTTAATCTCAGAGCTGAAAACAAAAGAATCTTTGACCCTTGTGAAAAACAACGGTGCTATTCCAAACCTATCCCTTGCGAGGTAAAGCTCGGCTGTTTTACTGTTCCACATTGCAAATGCATACTGCCCGTTAATGTGATCAAAAAGATCGAGTCCGTATTCTTCAAGCAAGTGGGGAAGCACTTCTATGTCAGAATTGGTGTAAAACCTGTGGCCTTTCTTTGCAAGATCCTCCTTTATCTCAAGGTAGTTGAAGATCTCCCCGTTGGCTACAACCCACAATGTCTTGTCCTCGTTGGATATTGGTTGCCTTCCTGTCTTCAGGTCAATGATGGAAAGCCTCCTGTGACCAAGGCTGACAAGGTCATCCTGAAATATGCCCCCATCATCAGGTCCTCTGTGGATCATGGTGGCAATCATCCTCTCCACCAGATCCCTGTCTTTTGCAAGACTGCCGTAGATCCCTGCTATTCCACACATACATCCACCTCTACCAATTAGATACGGTAAACACAACGCAAATCATTAAGCCCTAAAACTTAAAGGGCGGGCCTTCTGCCTAAGTGTTTATTCTATATCTTAGGTTGAAATACTTGTGCGCTATGTTGTATTAAGACTCAAAATTGTCACGTGACATGCCGATCCAATACGCAGGAGGACCATCATGGAAATTAAGGAGAGGATAATCAAGTTCATCAGGGAGAATTTTATAGCAGGCAGGACCGACATCTCACTTGCCAGCGATGAATCGCTTATAGAAGCAGGCATCATGGATTCCACGGGTGTCCTTGAACTAGTAGAATTCTTGGAGAGCACCTTCAACATAGTTATAGATGACGAGGAACTGATACCAGAGAACCTTGAGACCATAGATAACATAGTGAGATTCCTTAAGACCAAGGCTGTTTAATGGAACCATACCTTATACACCATCTACTTGAAAGGGCTGCTCTCAATTATCCGCAAAAGACATCAGTATTCCACGGAAGTGATACAGCCACCTACCTTGAGATAAACAGGCTTTCAAACAGACTGGCTCATCTCCTTATGGAAAAGGGCACAAAAAGGGGAGACAGGATTATAATTGCAATGGAAAATTCCATTGCATCCGTAGTGGCATATTACGCTGTGTTGAAATCAGGCTGTATATCAATAGAAGTACCGGACAAGTCCACGTCCAGCGAGATAAGCTATTTCATAAAAGATGCCGAGGCTGATGTATGCATCCTATCAAGGATGAGCTCCAGGCGCCTCAAGGGAAATATTCCTGCCAGTACGATAATAGAGCTTGATCATATAGAGAAGGATAGCCTCATTATGACAGAACTAGAAGGTATGCCGGATACCGATCCTGACATGCCTATTATTGATCTGGATCTTGCAAGCATAATATACACCTCTGGTAGCACTGGAAAACCAAAGGGTGTAATGCTTACACACAGGAATGTCCTTTCCAACACGTCCTCTATCGTGTCATACCTAGGCCTAGGTCCTGATGACAGAATAATGGTTGTACTACCATTTTACTATGTTTACGGCAAGTCGCTCCTTAACACCCATTTTATGGTTGGGGCATCAGTTGTAATAAATAACCGTTTTGCATTCCCTAATTCCGTGGTAGAAGACATGTATAACAAGCGTGTTACGGGATTTGCAGGTGTACCATCAACCTTTGCAATACTGATGAACAGGTCAATTTTTCCCAAAAGGGATATAACATCGCTCCGATATATGACCCAGGCTGGTGGCATGATGGCACCTGCACTTACCAAGAGGATAATGGAAGCCAAGCCAGGTATCTCGCTCTTCATAATGTATGGTGCAACTGAGGCTTCACCTAGGCTCACGTTCCTACCACCGGAAAGGCTTCCGCATAAACTTGGATCTGCAGGTATCCCCGTGCCAAATTGTGAGATTACCATAAGGGATGATACAGGGAGGATGCTGGATACTTACGAGATTGGAAATATATGCGCCAGGGGATCCAATATCATGCAGGGTTACTGGAAAGACAGCACTGAGACAGCAAAGTCATTAAAGCCATGGGGGCTTGTCACAGGTGACATAGGTTACAAGGACAATGAAGGCTTCATCTATATAACTGGAAGAAAAAAAGAGATGATAAAGGTAGGGGGAGAGCGGGTATCACCAAGGGAGATAGAAGACGCCCTTATAGAGTCATCAATGGTGCACGAGGCTGCAGTAATAGGAGTACCTGACGAATACCTTTCCGAGGTTCCAAAGGCTTATGTAGTTCCTTTGAATCCAGAGACCTTTAACCTTGATGAGCTCAAGGGCTTTATGAAGAAGAGACTTTCCATACACAAGCTGCCGAGGCACTGGCAGGTGCTTAGGTCTCTACCAAAGAAAGCCTCTGGCAAGATAGACAAGGAGGCACTTAGGGTATGAATTTTTGTTCAAGATGTGTTCTTCCGGACACCTTTCCTGGAATATCCTTCGACGAGAAAGGCGTTTGTAACTATTGCAGGAATAACCCCGCACCTGATAAGGAGACCAGGAAGCTGTATCTAGACCGTTTCAACGAACTCGTGGAAGAATCAAGGGGGAAAGGACCATTTGACGTGATAATGGCGTACAGCGGGGGAAAGGACTCAACCTACACCATGCTCATGTTAAAACAGAGGTACAATCTCTCTATTCTTGCAGTCACGTTTGACAACGGTTTTATCTCTGAACAGGCAAAACGCAACATAGATAGAATGACCACAGAGGTTGGTGCTGCAAGGCTTATACTAGCTCCACCATTTGAACTGATGAAAAGGGTATTTAGGCTTTCTGCCACAAAGGACATATATAGCATTAAGGCGCTCGACAGGGCCAGCTCAATATGTACTTCTTGCATAGGCATTATAAAGTCCATTGTACTCAAGGCAGCACTTAACATGAAGATTCCCCTAGTTGCCTTTGGCTGGTCTCCTGGCCAGGCACCCATCACCTCGGCCATAATGAGAACGAATCCGAGATTACAGGTAATAACACACAAAACAATACGGGATCCTCTTATAAAAAACGTTGGAGACGAGATAAGACCATACTTTCTTACGGATGACGACCTTACAGTGCACAAGTCTTTCTGGCCCACCAACATACACCCGCTTGCATTCACAGAGTATAACGAGGAAGAGATCTACAAGACAATAAAAGGTCTTGGTTGGGTAAAACCAGAGGATACAGATCCCAATTCAACAAACTGCCTTCTGAATGCACTGGCCAACTACATTCACAGGAAACGCTTCGGGTTTCATCCCTATGCATGGGAGATAGCAGGCATAGTAAGGATGGGATACATGGAAAGGGATGAAGGTATGAAAAAGGTTACCAAGGAAGAAGACATGAAGATGGTAAAATATGCCGCCGATCTACTTGGAATTACTTTGTAATGCCTTCTTTGATTCTTCCTTGTAGGCATGATCGCCTTCTATAAGGGTCTCTGGTTCAACATCCTTGCAGTTCACTTCCCTCAGGAACCTCTTTAGTATCAGCTCTTCAGGGTCTTTTACCTTCTTGTTTGCGTAATCTAGGTCTATTTTACCACCGGCAAAAGTCTCGTGACCACCACCCGTTCCAATGCCGAGGCTTATCTTGTGGGCGAGTACACCTGCCATGTAACGCGACTTTACGGTCCTTATGGAATAAAGTATGGACCCGTTGTACTTACCGTATGCAAAGCACCACTTAATGCCTTCCATCTGGATGAGTTCATCCGCTATTTCTCCTATGATTTCCGGCCAAGTAAGCATCTCTAGCCTTGCAACGACTACGTCCTTATATATCCTTGCATTCTTCAGGACAGAGAACAACTCCACGAAGTACTCCCTAGGGAGCTTTGGATGCTCTATCTTGGAGAGTTTCTTTTGCATTATGTAGGGAAATAAAAAAACGGATGCCCTTATGTCTGCATCTGTTGTCTGCCGTCCAAGGTCCCTTGTGTCTGACTTTATGCCATAGAAAAGTGCTGTTGCTACCTTGCGGTCTATGGGTATATTCAATTGCCTGATGTACTGCGTGATAATGGTGGATGCACTGCCCACGTCCTTGCGTACATCTACATACTCAGCACTTAAAGAAGACTTCCTTAATGGATGATGATCAATTACAATACTTGGCTTTACTCCTTTGGGAAGCAAAACGTTCCCGGTATGCGGCTGACAATCCACCAATGCAATAACAGAGTAGTTTTTAGGTGTTATCTTAGAGAATGGAACCATTTCTATTCCAAGGAGTCTCACCATATTCTGGTTCTCGGCCCTACCTATGATGCCTCCATAGGCTATAATGGACTGGATCCCGGTTACCTTACGGAATATGTACTTGAGTCCGAATGCAGCAGCAATGGTATCCGGATCGGGGTTTTCATGGCAGACAATAAGTACCTTCCTTTTTCCTTTGACCATTGAGAGAAGTTTTTCCAAGTCGCTCTTAGTAACTGACATCTATCCTGTCTCCAGAAGCTTGTTTATGGTTTTAAGAATATTGTTTGAATGTGTACCCTCCCAATATACCCTGGAACAACTGGGGCACTTGGCAAAAGAGGATTGGGTGAGATACACGTATTCTGGCACCCTATCCTTGACCGCCTCCGGCTTAACCTCCACAAGAGGTCTATTGCATATGATGCATCTGGTCAGGGGCATTATCTTATCCCTTAGGTTCAGTTCCTTAAGCACCTGCTTTAACTGTCCATGGACATCGTCGGTATCAATTACAATGGCTGTAGGGTAAGGAATCTTTTTTCGACGACTGGTCGTGAGTAAAATTCTTCCGGACTTGGTTTCATCTAATACCACTTCCTCATCCCACCTTTTCATGTAGGTAGTATCAAAGCCCATCAACCTGAGCCACCTTGCGAGACGACCCAAATTCTGATCACATAAAAAAGTCACCCTCGGGTCTAAATGCATCTTTTACGTGATTAATCCTACCACTAGTGTCAATCCCAATAACATCGAACCTTACAGGGCATGTATCTTTACACGTGTCCTTGATGTATATTTGAGATACTCGTATAATACGCCTCTGTTTATATCTAGTAACCCATCCAACAGGATCACCAAACCTTGGACTTGTAGCTGACTTCACCTCTATAAACACGAGTACATTGCCATCCCTAGCAATAATATCAATCTCTCCTACCCTGGTTCGAAAATTGGTTTCAACTACCTTGTAACCCTTTAGTCTCAGGTGCTCCAACGCAACCCTCTCTCCTTTAACACCCTTATCATGCGTACTCTTACGGGGAGACACCTTTAAACGACCTTCTGTGCAGAGGACAGGCACCAAGAGTTTTTATTGCCCTAAAGTGAGTGGGGGTTGGATAGCCCTTGTGAGACGCAAAATCATATCCCGGGTATAGCCTGTCCATGGCCAACATGTACCTGTCCCTGATGACCTTTGCAACTATGCTCGCCGCTGAGATCGAGGGTTCACTGGAGTCACCCTTTATTACCGGGATGCTTCTGCAGTTAAGCCTTGGAGCCATGTTACCATCAACCAAGGCATACTCAACTTCCATCCCGAGTGCATCTACTGCCCTCCTCATTGCAAGAAAAGTTGCCTCGAGTATGTTCATCCTGTCTATTATATCCGGCCCCACCGCCCCAACGCCTATTGCAACATCCGGATGGCGCTTTATACGATCGAATATTTCCTGCCTCTTCCTAGGACTGAGCTTTTTAGAATCCTTGACGATATCTCTGAGGGGATTTCCTGGTGGTAGCACCACGGCTGCCGCAACAACAGGTCCTGCCAATGGTCCTCTACCTGCCTCGTCCATACCGCACAAGGGCCAGACACCCTGAGACAGAAGATCATCCTCTACTGACATGGCTAGGCTACCATATCTCCTTCATTCTCGCTGCCTTACCTCTCCTCTCTCTAAGGTAGTAAAGCTTGGCCCTCCTAACCCTGGAGTGACTTACTATCTCTATCTTTTCTATAATGGGGGAATGTACGGGCAGTACCCTTTCCACCCCAATACCGTAAGAGACCTTCCTTACGGTTATGGTCTGACGGTGATTTCCCTTGTGCCTAGCAATAACAATGCCCTCGAACACCTGTAGCCTCTCCCTGTTACCTTCCACTATCTTTATATGCACCCTTACCTTGTCGCCGATTCGTATTTCCGGAACGTCTGCCTTCATCTGCGACTTCTCAAAATTTTCAATTATATTCATCTCCTACCTCCCGAGTACCCTATCCAAGGCTATAGCCATGGCAGACCTGACTGAAAGATGGTTATATTTACCCGAGCCCTCTATTGGTTCGACCACGGCATCCATGGCCTCAAGTGCACTAGGTGCAAGTCCCCAACCAGTACCAAACACGAGCTGTATATCCTTCTGCCCTGACAGCCTTCTTACACTGCCCCAATTTATACAGTCATCTCTCTTGTGCGCTGAAGTGGCTATGGAATAGGCATTGGTCTCACTCCTGACCTCATCCATATCTCTAGCCAATCTTACCACCTCAAATGCCCTCTTTCTCAAAGGATTATGCTCAGCCCCAGCACCGTTCAGCCAGTGTTCCATTATCCTGGCTGCGAGGTCCAGCTGGGACTGATATGGATGAACGATATAAAGCTTCTTGACACCATATGTCAAGCAAACTCTTGAACAATCGTGTATATCCATGTTGGTAATTGCCGTTGCTACCTCCCTGCCCTTCACGTCAAGGCAAGGCCAATGTAGCAGGACCACGTATACCATCTACCTTAGTTCCTTAATCCTCTTCTCCAAGAACCATGATGTCTTCTTTACTAAGACTTACCTTGTCAAGGAGATCCGGTCTCCTGCGCATAGTCGCCTTCAGGGACATGATCCTACGCCATTTCTGTATCTCCTTGTGATTACCTCCTAATAGCACTTCAGGAACTGCCCTGTCCATGTATTGTCTCGGCCTTGTGTACTGGGGGTGCTCAAGAAGACCATTGTAATGTGAATCACCGCTTACTAGCGTATCCTTTACTAGGACACCAGGCACAAGCCTTACTATTGCATCTATCATTACCATCGCAGGTATCTCGCCTCCAGTGAGTACGTAGTCACCAATGGAAAGTTCCTCGTCCACGAAGAGTTCACTTACCCTTTCATCCACACCCTCGTAGTGGCCACATATTACTGTGATAGAACCTTCCCTGCTTAGTCTGAAGGCATCCCCTTGTGTAAAAAGTTTTCCCCTTGGTGTGGTCAGTATAACGTGGCCGGTGTCTTTTCCAATGCTTTTGAGGGCATTATGTATGGGTTCCACTCTCATTACCATGCCACCACCTCCTCCATAGGGGGTATCATCAACCATCCTGTGGGGACCTAGGCCAAAGGGCCTTAAGTCAACAAGCCGGATATCTACTATACCTCTTTCTATAGCCCTTGATATTATACTATTTTCAAGGAAACCTCCGAACATGCTAGGGAAAAGGGTTATGATATGTACAATCATGGCAAGGCAGGTATCTCAACTATTAGTCGTTCAGACCTTCCAGCGGGGTGATATCAACCACCATCCTGGATTCTTCTATAGAAACTTCCTTAACGATATCCTTTATTGCAGGTATGAGGTATTCCTTTTCTCCGTTCACGACATACACATCATTACTTCCGGTTCTGAAGATATTAACCAGTTCTCCCAGGTTATTGCCTTCGAGGTCAAAAACCTGTATACCTATGAGATCGCACCAGTAATATTCATCCCCTTCTAGGGGAGGTAGCCATTCCCTTTTGACAAAAACCTCCTCGCCTTTGATACCCTCCGCCTGCTCCCTAGTTGTCAGGCCCTTAAGCTCAACAATGTACATATTACCCTTCTGTTGGCTGGATATTATCTCAAGTGGATTGCGGGCCTTACCTATTATTACATACTGATATGCCTGAAACTGTTCAAAGGAATCACCATAGGGCTTGAGCCAGACCTGACCCTTTAGGCCTCTTGGACCCTTTACCCTGGCGATTGAGACGAGTAAATTTGTCATTTACTCAATGATTTCAAGTACTGCCCTCTTGTTTATCTTTGTGGATGCTGCTGTAAGCAGGGTTCGCATGGCCCTCGCGGTTCTACCTTCTTTGCCAATAACCTTGCCAAGGTCCGACTTTGCCACTCTTAACTCTATTACGGATGTAACCTCACCTTCAACCTCTCTAACCTGGACTTCATCTGGATTGTCTACCAAGGCTTTGGCTATGTACTCAATCAACTCTTTCATGGTTTACCCTCGCATCAACAATATTTTTTAGACTAAATCGAGAACCCCTTTTCTTTTACCAACTTCTTAACGGCAGGACTAATTCTAACACCCTTCTCTGCCCAGTATTTTATCCTGTCCATCTTCAGATTCACAGTCTCTGCTCTTTTTCTGGGATCAAAATAACCAACTATCTCTAGGAACCTGCCATCACGCTTGAACCTGGAATCAGCCACAACTACTCTGTAAAACGGCTTCTTGTTAGCACCTCTACGGCTTAACCTGATAGATACTGCCATGCGTAACCTTCCCCTTCCTGTAGTTACAATATGAAACCTGAATATATTACAAGTTTTAGGTATGTCAAGCCAAATATCTCGAAAGACCCAATCTCTTCAATTCTGTATCCCTTGGCACGCCATTCTCGTTCCATCCCCTAAGATGGTAGTAACGTGGTATCATTTCACCTAGTCTTACCCTTGAACCATGGTTGAGTGGCTGTTGGGGTACACTTGTAAAACGCCTAGGCAGGGTATCATCATCCTTAGTAATGCCTTCCCTGATGTTGAACATCCTTTCCAGCGTGTACCCACGGTAACCCACGTAAAGCAAGTCTCCTAGGCGCATGCGCATGCCTGTAAGCGCCTCAAAGGTCTTTGTATGTGGTAACATGGAAAAAGGCATGTGAAAGGGTAGCATATTTACAGGTAGTCTAAGCAGAGACTCTGTTATTCTGTAGGAAAGCGTAAAAATTTTCGATATTAGCCTTGATATAGTGCCACCAGGATCCAAACTCAACATGGGCTTGGGAAACGCGGTAAGGGCTGAGAACAGGCATGAACCCATCGCGCTTACCCCGCCCAAAAGAGACTGACTTAAGACCACGAGCGAAGGCTTACTTTTCGTGTCGTAGGGATCCCAATGGCTAGGTATTACCCTCTCATACATAACAATATAACCTGCATCCAGATGACACCCACCTCTGCTTGCAGTGGCATACCCAAGGCCATGGCCTACACTACCCCTTGGCTCATACGCAGGTAATTCCAACCCCTTTACATGCGGAGCAAAGTCTTCCCCACCATATTTTCTCGCAAGCCTTTTAGTACCTTCTGCGAGTTCGTCGCCGATCCCCCTCCTGTAGGCTATGTCTTCTATTACCTGGCCTATGCCATCAGGATTTCCAAAGGATAGGCCACTGTCCCACAACCCTTTCTCATTTAATTCCATTGCAAAGCCAATGGTAGTACCTGTACTTATGGAATCTAGGCCAAGGAGCTCCAGCTTGTGATTCCATTCAATAATCCTTTCCATGTCATCAAGGTCCAGGTTGGAACCAAAAAGAGCCAATGTCTCGTACTCAGGGCCCTTGACCTCCTTGCCGTCTACCATGACCCTCCTGCCGCAGCGTATTGGACAGGACACACAACCGTAATTCCTTGTCATGTACTTCCTGGCAAGCGTCTCGCCCGATATACTATCTGCCCTGTCGAAATTGCCCTTCGTAAAATCATGGGTTGGGAGGGTGTTTCCGCTATTTATAAACCTGAGAAACGAGGCTGAACCGTACCTAGGTAGCATGTCCCCCGTGTATGGATGTGATTTTATTACCTGAAACCATTTTTTCCTTAGCTCGTTGAACAAGGTTTCATCATAAACAGGGACCTTCTTAGCACCCCTGGCCACAATGGCCTTTAGGTTCTTTGATCCCATAACAGCACCTAGTCCACACCTGCCGTGCGCTCTTTCCTCGGATACTATGGCTGCATAAAGCACGAGGTTCTCGCCAGCAGGTCCAATTACCATCTTTCCTCCCCGACCCAACCTCTTCTGGGTCTCCTCTGTATCAAGACCCCATAATTCCTCTGCATTCTTTATCCTCACATCACCAAAGTCTATCTCGACATAGGCAGGATTCTTTGCTCTACCGCGTATGATAATGCCATCGAACCCCGACCTCTTGAGATGTATGCCAAAATTGCCCCCACTGTTGGAATGTCCTATGGCACCAGTAAGTGGGCTCTTGGCCGATATGTCATACCGGCTGGTGCTGGGCGCGCCCGATCCAGTAAAAGGAGAGGTCATGACAACTAGGATATTATCCTCTCCTAGCGGATCAGTACCTGGTTTTAACCTATCCCACAGGATCTTCGTGGACAGGTACTTGCCACCCACAAATGCCTCTCTCTCATCGTCACTTATCTCATACTCACCGATCTTTCCCGTTGTAAGATCGATTTCAAGCACCTTACCCATGTATCCCTTGTACCTGGACGCCATATATACCCCCTGATGTTATTTCACTTTTTTAATGATGTTACTCTTATCTAATAATATCTTAAAAACCCCTTGGCGTAAATAACAATCAAGTTCTTGCAAATACACATGTTAATTAATATAATTATCTTTGTTTGTAATTTACTACGGATATCTTTGTTTGTAATTTACTACGGAGGTCTTGTATGCATTTCATAGGAACTGACACAAAGAAAGGTATTGTAAAGAGGTTCAAAGACTATGTGTCCTCTGGAAAGGCAGAGTTTCTTACCTCTGTTGGCATTGATTTTGTCTTTGGTAGGAGGGAAGGCCCCTATGTCTGGGATGCAACATCTGGAAAGAGGCTCATAAACTGCCATTGTAACGGCGGCGTCTTTAACCTGGGACACAGGAACGCCAAAATCGTAGACGCGCTGAAGAAGAGCCTTGATGAACTGGACATAGGCAATCACCACCTGATAAGCGAGCAAAGGGCAATCCTTGCCGAAAGGTTGGCCGAGCTTACTCCGGGGGATATACGATACACGGTCTTTGGTGTCGGTGGTGGCGAGGCCATAGACCTTGCAATAAAGCTAGCAAGGGGTTACACGGGCAAGCTGAACATAATCTCTGCCAGGGGAGGATACCATGGCCATACTGGCCTTGCACTAGCAACAGGTGATGAACAGTATAGAAAACCCTTTGGACCCAATCCACCTGGTTTTATACAGGTGCCATTTGGTGACATAGATGCACTCTCAAGGACAGTTAACAAGGATACTGCCGCAGTTATATTCGAGACCATACCTGCGACCTATGGTATACCCATACCACCTAAGGATTTCTACAAAAATGCCCTCGAGCTATGCAGGAAGAACAAGGCATTACTCATAATAGACGAGGTCCAGACAGGACTTGGTCGCACAGGCAAACTATGGGCAATAGAACATTTCGATGTTGTACCTGACATAATGGTCATAGGAAAAGGTCTCTCAGGGGGTATTTACCCCATATCCGCCACATGCTTCAGGCCAGAATACGAATCATTCTTCCATGCCAATCCCTTTATCCATGTATCCACATTTGGAGGTGCAGAGGTAGGTTGCCCTGTTGCACTCTCAGTTCTGGAAGAGTCATCAAGACCAGAGTTTCTGGAACACGTGAGGTCAATATCGTCCATATTTAAAAAGGGTTTTAAAGGGCTCAAGGAAAAACACCCCGAGATCCTTGTTGGGCTCCGCCAGCTCGGTCTTATGATGGGTATAGAGATGGTAAATGACCAGTGTGGCCCAATCATGTCAAAGACATGCTATGATCACGGGATATTATCCGTATACGCAAACAATGACAAGCGTATAAGCCAACTACTTCCACCTCTTATTATAGATGAATCAACTGCTGAAGAAATCGTTGAAAGGGTGGACCTAGCCCTTGATGATGCCAAGAAAATCCTTGGTCTGTAGTGTAATGCAAGGAGGTAAGATATATGGGTACGTTAAGCATAAACAAATCCCTGCTAGAGGAATTTGAGAAGGGGCTCGATCCCAGGCATCCAGAAAGAAGCAAAATACCTGCCAAAATAATAGGCTACGGCGAGATAAGCACCATATTCGAGATACAGGATCAAACTCAGAAAGGCCTTGCCTACAAGAGGCTACCCATATTCAAGTCAAGGTCAGAGATGGACCAGTATGAAAGCATATACAATGAATATAATAGGTTATTGAACGAGGAGGTTGGTATTGAGGTGCCTGATCACGGGTTTGTAGAGATCATACCTAATGAAGGTAACATGGTGGTATACAATGTACAGAGAATGCTACCCCCGGCCTCTATAGGAAATAAGCTCCTGCATACCATGAGTGACACTGATTGTCTGATCCTGTTCGAGCTAGTCTTAAAGGAACTTAAAAAGGTTTGGTCTTTCAATAGGAAGATGACAGGTGTGGAGATAGGGATTGATGGGCAAATATCCAACTGGGCACTAAAGGACTTCGTTGAATCAAGACCTGCTGCTATAGCACCTGATTCAAAGCTCCTGTATTTTGATACAAGCACACCCCTCTTCAGGGTGGACGGCCATGAGCAAATCAATCCTGACCTTTTCTTGAGGAGTGCGCCATCGTTTCTTGTCTGGCTTATAAAGTGGCTATTCTTGGAGGACGTTGTAACAAGGTACTATGACCTCCACATGGTCATAGTGGACCTCATAGCAAACCTATACAAGGAACAGAGGCCTGACTTGATCCCTGACTTCATAGAGAGGGCAAATAATTTTATATCAATCGAGGCAAAAGAACTTGACGTAAAGCCTATAAACGCTAAAGAAGTACGCTCCTACTACAGGGAGGATGCCATGATATGGAGGCTATACCTTGCACTGAGGAGATTGGATCGCTTCTTGATGACAAGGATACTCCATAGGCCTTACGTTTACATACTGCCCGGAAAAATAAAGAGATAAGACTAAAGGTTACATAACCCCCCGAGAGATGTCCCTACCCCGCATCCTTAAGGCCTTCGTCTATGCTACCATCAGGTAACATCCAATCGGGGTGCCACTCACCCCTTTCTTCCATCTGGTACCTGATGCATTTCTCCCAGTCTCCCCAGCAGTAGGTTTCAACCCATTTCCTGTCAAGCTTGCCTGCTTCATAGTACACCTTCATTGGACATACAGGATACCATTTGCACATAATCACAGGCATACCTAGGCAACAAGCGTATCTTCGGCCAGAAGCCTTCTTTCAAGATCCCTAGCCTTGATCATTGCATCCCGAGAAGCCTCTTCGGGTTCTCTGATACAAGTAGATCCTTTATCCCATCCTTGAGCGGGAGCTGGTCAAGTTCCTTCATTATCCTGACTCTGGATATAAGCGGGTAATCACTGCCAAAAAGTGCCTTTGTAGACACCGGCCCGTTCATCTGCCTGATCACGTCCGGCGGAATCCTCTTAGGTGCCCAGCCCGCTATGTTGAAGTAGACATTAGGGTTCCTCAGGACAACAGACATGCCCTCGTAAAACCAGGGGTAGCCAAAGTGCGCCATTACAATCTTTAACCTTGGAAAGTCAACAGCTACATCGTCTAGATATACGGGCATACAGTACTTTATCTTCGTGCCCGCATGAAACTGAGTGCCTGTATGAAACAGGACTGGTATACCCAGATCCTGGGCTAGCTCGTACACCGGATACATCACGGGGTCGTTCGGGTTAAGCTCTAGGAGATGGGGTAAAAGCTTTAAGCCCTTCATGCCTAGTTCCTTTATGGCCCTTTCTAGTTCATCCAAGGCCAAGACCCCTTTATGGGGATCAACACTTGCAAACCCTATGAACCTGTCAGGGTGTTTCTTCACGGTATCTGCAACAAGATCATTCGAAACCCTGTACTTGAACGTGGTCTCTGCATCTATGGCAACAATTACGGCCCTGTCAACCCCGGCTTCGTCCATGTCCTTTATGGTATCCTCTATCTCTGGGAACTTGAGGTCCTTGAACATGAACTGGTAGCTACGGGCCATCTCCTCGGGTAGACTCTCTATGGCCTCCTTTGTAAACAGCTGTGAATGCGTATCAATAACCATAACTTTGTCCTCCAGTCTTTAAAATGTCTTGTTGGGTAACGCTTATACTCAGCCCAAACCTACGGGGCTTACCTGTTGAAAGAGTCATCAGCTTTCAGTTCTCAGCCTTCAGGTTTTTCACCCGATACC
>WFSG01000043.1 GCA_015486075.1 Deltaproteobacteria bacterium | reverse complement strand
CTGCCATTGTGCAGGACCTTCTAACACTGGCAAGAAGGGGGGTGGCTACTAAAGACGTACTTAACCTGAACGATGTTATAAACGAATATCTTGAAAGTCCAGAATATCAGAAGTTAGTGCAGTATCATCCTAGGGTTCAGTTAGATACCCATCTTGAGGCTAATTTAATGAATATTAAAGGCTCTCCTGTCCATCTTTCAAAGACAATCATGAACCTTGTATCCAATGCAGCCGAGGCCATGCCAGAAGGTGGAAAGATAGTCATATCTACAGAGAACAGGTACATAGGGAAATCTATCAAAGGAAGTGAACTAAAGGAGGGTGACTATGTTGTGCTTACAATATCTGATACTGGTACAGGTATTTCTTCAGAAGACATGGAAAGGATATTTGAGCCCTTCTATACAAAGAAGGTGATGGGAAGAAGTGGTACGGGTCTGGGTCTTGCTGTTGTATGGAGTACAGTGGAAGATTACGGGGGGCATATCGAGGTCAAGAGCACAGAGGGTAAGGGGACCACATTTACACTCTATTTCCCGGCAACCAGGCAGAAACCGAGTGAGGACAGGTTAGAATTGTCAATAAGGCATTATATGGGTAAGGGGCAATCGATTCTTGTTGTGGACGACGTGAACGAGCAGAGGCAGATAGCGGTCGAGATGTTAAGAAGCCTGAATTATTCTGCGAGGTCAGTTTCAAGTGGAGAGAAGGCTGTAGAATACATGAATAAACACTCAGCCGATCTCCTGATCCTCGACATGATCATGGATCCCGGGATCGATGGGCTCGAGACATACAAGAGAATCCTCAAGGTTCGTCCCGGACAGAAAGCAATAATTGTAAGCGGGTTTTCCAAGACAGAACGGGTTGAGGTGTTGTTCTACTCTGTTGCCAAATATGCAGGGCCTAATTCAGTTGGGGTTATTATGACCGGTATGGGCTCTGATGGAGCACAAGGTCTACTTGAGATGAAGAATTCTGGCGCCATTACCATTGCCCAGGATGAGAAAAGCTGTGTAGTGTTCGGAATGCCAATGGAAGCCATAAAGTTGGGAGCAGCAGATTATGTGGTAAGTCTAAAGGATATCCCTAGGACAATACTTGAAAACACTTAAATACATTCATTCCACAATTAAATATAACTAGTGTAAACCTATTCCATTGTATAGCTCCCTATCAATGGAGCTGAGGGATCTAGGGAGTATTGAAGTATAGTAAGATTGAAGTATAATATAGTATTATAAATGCAATATTATGAAGTTAAACCGAGAAAACTTTATAAAGGAGGTAATAAAGTGAAAAGTGGTACCGCAAAAACCGGTATAGGCGTTGGGAAATACAGGAGTGCCTTTATTACAGGCTCTGCAAGTGGTCTTGGCAGGGCCTTTGCCCAAAGATTAGCCAGCGATGGGTACAACCTGATTTTGGTCGATAAAAATTATGAGGTTTTAAAAGGAATAACAGAAGAACTGCAGAAAAATTACTCTATTAAGGCAAGCGCAGTATATGCTGATCTGTCAAAATATGATGATATAAAAAAGATCGAGGGCGTGATTGCCGATACCGAGGACTTAACCATGCTAGTTAACAATGCTGGTTTTGGAATCAAAGATGGGTACATACACACCACGGATATAGATAGGCAGATCGATATGATTTATGTTCACAATATCGCCAGTACCAGGTTCGTGGCTGCTGCCGTGCCTCAGATGATAGCTCGTAGACATGGCTATATAATAAATGTTGCTTCTATCCTGGCATTTTTTCCTCTGCCAGGCAACGCCCTGTACTGTGGGACCAAGGCCTATCTTGTAAATTTTACAGAGACCTTACATCTGGAGCTGCAGGAAATGGGCGTGATTGTCCAGGTGCTCTGCCCGGGTTTTGTTCATACAGGTTTTCACGATGCAATGGGTATAAATGATATGTCGGGTTGGACCAAGTATCCATGGATGGATCCAAGTGATGTGGTAAATGAATCACTGGAAGCGCTAAAAAAGGTAAAGTGGTCTTTATTCCTGGGGCAAAGACACGCAGATTTCTTCTCAGGATTCGAGCTCTTCCAAGGCGAATCCTGTACCGGATGGCTATAAAACAGGAGAAGAAAGCCCGCCAAGTAGAAGTAACAGACTAAGGAGGGGACCATGTCTTTAAGGGGGATCATAAAAAAATTGGATTTCGCCATAAATATGATAATGAGGGCCAGAAAAAACCTTCCAATTCACCTCAGTGATGGGACTATTTTGCGTGCCGATGTCTTTACACCACTTGGTAAAGGTCCGTGGCCGGTTATATTAACTACCTTTCCGTATCAGAAGGACGGTATGGGTGGTGGAATGGCCATGCTTGAAGGGTATGACCTGATAAAGGCGGGTTATGCAGTCGTTGTTGCCGATCTCAGGGGTTACGGTGCATCAGGCGGTATTGCAGAGGGACCTTTCGATGGACTGAGAAAAGGTGACCTATATGAACTGGTAGAATGGTGTAGCTCTCAGAGGTGGTCTAATGGTAAGGTCGGAATGAAGGGAGAGTCCTATGGAGGCATGTCAGCCCTTCTTGCAGCCTCCGCAAAACCACCAAGTCTCCAGGCTATCTATGTCTTTATGGCGCCTGCCTTCTTTTACAAGAATCTCGTGTATCCTGGAGGAACGCTCAACATGATAGGTCTATGTGGCGCATGGCTTGGCTTTATGAACATTACAAATCTTTTCCCTCCCTTTTACATCAAGAACCTTCCCGAGTGGCGCGAGTTGTGGAAGAAGAGGCTGAATCACTACATTCCATACCTAATAAGCGCTTCTGAACATGTACTTTACGATAAATACTGGAAGGGCTTTGATTTACCAGTCAAAGACATTGAGATCCCCACGTTTATTCTCGAAGGCTGGTGGGATTTTGCTAGGGATGACGCATTCCAGATTTTTGAGGACGTAAGGGGACCCAAGAAACTTCTAGTTGGACCATGGGTACATACCTTTCCCAGCTTCAGCGAGCTGGAACAAATGGATTATATGCATAACATGATCCGGTGGTTTGATTATTGGCTTAAAGGTGATGATAATGGAATTATGGATGAACCACCATTTTCTATCTTTGTAATGGGCCAAGAACACTGGAAATACGAAAATGAATGGCCACCAGAACGTGCTAACGAGAACAGATATTATCTCCACGGCAACGGTTTATTGGCCCCTGAAGCCGATTACGCTGAGGCAACATTAAGATATGAGCACAAGCCCGAGGTTGGTACTACATCAGGTCTGATGCTGGTATTTCCCCTAGGCCTTGATTATCCAGGTGAGCAGAGCAAAGATAATGAGCGTTCTCTGGTACAGGAGCTGGTACTCCCCGCTGTAAAGGGTGAGAAGCAGCCCAAGAAGTTTCCAAAATTCAAGTTACCTGACCTTTCATTGATTGAGGGTCAGAAAGAACCCGAGACTTTCCTCAAGGTTAAAGATGATAGTGACACAGGCCGCATCACTGTGAAGGGTGGCTTTGCCCATAAGATACCACTTGTACATCTAAAATCACCACTGGATCTAAGTTATTCTTACAATGCCAGTATTATGACAGGAGATCCCTCATCAGCACAACTTGAAACAGAAGGTAAAGGAGAATTCCTATTAGACGGTCATAATTTTAAGTGTTACACAAGGCAGATTGTCAAGCATTGGAAGGTTGAAGTAACAACCGAGATTAAGGAGGATGATAAGAAAATTTTTGACAAGACATTTAAGAAAAATCTGCAATGGGCAACTCCACGGGAGGCTTAATATTGTGATAATGAGGATTGGATATACTCCATCCCATTAACATAGCTAGCGGAATTGAGAAGTATTGAGGACAATAGTAAGCTATCCCTTTAGGGAATACCTCATCCCTGGTATATTTTCAAAATCTGAATCCTGTGTCCATTTCTAAGGCATTTCTTCGACACATATTTTTCTTAGCCCTGCCCTAACTTGAAATTGGCTCCAAATAAGCCCTTAAGTCCATCCAAACACCTATATTATAGGTGCCAAAACTTAATCAATTACCTATAATATTTGTAACAATCACCTCAATCTCTCAACGTATAACGACCAAGCCCACCTTGCGCTAGTCGAGTAGCCCGAGGGAACCTCCCCCTCAGGCCCTCACAGAACCGTACGTGAGACTCTCATCTCATACGGCTCTTATCGCCCAACCATTATCAATCCGTAATCGCCAGTGCGCAAACAGGGATGGTTGCGTCTTTCGAACACGTTGGAG
>WFSG01000042.1 GCA_015486075.1 Deltaproteobacteria bacterium | reverse complement strand
GATGCCTTTGGCTATGTGATTAATGATACCAACCCTGGTCTCTGGATCCCTTTTGGCTTTGCAGGAGGGCTTTTTGACAAGGATACGGGCCTTGTACATTTTGGCTTCCGTTACTACGATCCGGACATTGGCCGCTGGACAGCCAAGGACCCCCTACTCTTTGCAGGCAGCACACCAACCTCTATGGCTACTGCATCAACGGCCCGGTGAACTTTTGGGAGACCTTGTAAATGATGGTAATTGGGACAATGATAATCTTATCAGGGCTTTTCCTTCTAATTAACTCCGATGAAGTTTTATCAAGACTTGTAGGTATAATTATCGTGCTAATTGGAGGAACGATCAATTTAGAGTATCTTAGGGATAAAAAGCAGAGAGAGCGTGGGGCTTGGTCTAGGAATTGGGGCCTCGGTTACAGGGGCTCATACAGTCAAGCTGGTTTAATAAAAGATTAGAATTTAGATTTGAAAATGGAAAGGCTAGCACAAAAACTTATTCCAGGAATAATTGCACTAGGTCTTGGTATAGCGTTTATTGCTTACTGGAGGATAATTGTACATGCTGTTCTAAATTCTCATAAAAAGTTCTGGACGTAGATTATAGGGCTTCAGATTGAAGTTGGGAAATTCGGAGGGCTATTTTTGAGGATCATAGTGATGTTCCTAGGTCTTGCATTGTTAATAGCTGGTTTTCTCATGATTTGTCAGTGTTTTATGAAATAACAAACAGGAGCGATTTAAACATTTTGTTACTTATAAAAGATAATAAGATGTGAGACAGGGGCCAGGGTAAGGATGATAGAGACTAATAGGTTCGAAGATGTATTACAGATCAACATGGGTCGTGAGAAGGATGGCCAGGTGCTCTACAGGGTATCTGCATACCTGGTGGATGGTCTCCTGATAGATACAGGCTGTGCCCATACAGCCTTTGAACTGGTTGATTTTCTGAAAGACTTTGATGTCAACCTTGCTGTCAACACGCATTACCACGAGGACCATGTCGGCGCGAACAGGCTTCTCCAGGAGAGATTCGGTATTAATATCTTTGCACATAAAGATTCTGTACCTCTTATCAACCAGGTTCCTGAATTATACCCATACCAGGAACTGGTATGGGGGTATCCTGAACCAAGCGAGGTTGGGTGCATACCTGAGAGCATAGAGACCAATCATTTTCACTTTGACGTGATAGATACACCCGGGCATTCCCTGGGCCACGTAGCACTTGTTGAACCAAGGAAGGGCTGGTGCTTTACAGGTGATCTTTTTGTTGCTGAAAGGCCAAAGGTCATCAGGCCGGAAGAGAACGTACAACAGATAATCGAATCAATGGAGAGCCTTCTAGACCTTCCTACAAAGGACCTTGTTCTCTTTACATCGGTCCGTAAGGTTGTGGAAGATGGAAGGAAAGCCATCAGGGCCTGTATAGACTACCTTAGGGATATCTCGCGCCAGGCAAAAGAACTCGAGAAAAAGGGACACTCAATAAAAGATATTGTAAAAATACTTGTGGGTGGAGATAACCTTTTCCCTGAGCTCACAAATGGCCAGTTTTCATCTGAAAACATGATCAGGTCTGCCCTAAAGTTAGATGATGCATGAAGTTACTATCAATCTGCAGGCAAATAACCGGGCTAGGTTGACAGTTAGCCCGGTTATTTGCCATTGATAATATTTATGCCATGCTTTTTGCCAGCACCTGCTGTGCAGCAAATACAAAATACGGGTGTGCAGGGTCAGGTGTCATCTCTGGCTGTGTTGAGAAATGCATGGTGATAACGTCCTCCAGGGTGGCTTTTCTGTGTATCAGCTCACCAAGTGTGTCCACAAAACCCGCTACATTTAAGTTTCCTATTATCTCGCCACCAATGATAACCTTGTCATCTTTCCTGAACAGGACCTTTGTAAATAAGGGCTTTCTCTCTGGCATATTGCCATAGATATCCGTGTTCTCAACCTTGCCCACGTAGACCTCAATACCCTGGTTCTTTGCATCCTTTTCAGTGATGCCTGCAGAGCCAAAACCTATGTCGTAGATCATTGTAACAGCAGGATTTATAACCCCTTTAAACGGGATATTGTAACCAGCGAAATTCAATGCAAGTATCCTTGCCATATGCGCTGCGTTGCTTCCCAGCTCCCCGGGAAAAGGTTCTCTTGTTGAGTACAGGTAGGTCTGTACGCAATCCCCAAGTGCATAGATATCAGGGACATTTGTCTCTAGAAATTCGTTTACCACTATGCCGCCCTTGGCTGTCTCAAGACCAAAGGCCTCGGCATATTCTACCCTTGGTGCGATACCTGTAGATAGTATAACTGCATCTGCCTTTATCTGCGTCCCATCTTCCAACTCCACGGCTTCAACAAATCTATTACCTATAAAACGAGATGCCTTTTTGCCCATGTATAACTTGATACCGTGTTCCTTAAGAGATGATTCTATCATAGAGATAAAATCAGGATCATAGCGGTCACCAAGCACATGGGGCATGAGCTCTATAATCGATACATCCTTACCCATACGGTTTAGGGCCGCGGCTATCTCCAGGCCGATGTAACCAGCACCCAGCACAGCAAATGATCGGGCCTTATCCTTTACCTCCATGGTCTCCCTGAAATCGTTGATCTTCCTGATTTTCAAGATATTACCGAGGTCTACCCCTTTAATCGGTGGAGTCACCTGCCTTGAACCCGTTGCAAAGATAAGCCTATCATAGGGATAGCGGTTACCCTTGTCTGTCTCAACATACTTTGCCTTTGGGTCTCCTGAGACTACCCTTTCTTTTATAATGGGTGTTCCAAACTTTGTTACAGTCTCTTCGGGTGCAAGGCCCTTTTCCATGCTTACCCTGCCTTCGAGTATGTATGGTATGGAACAGTGGTTTGCAATCCTGTCCTCGTCGCGAATAACCGTTACATCTACACTCGGGTTGAGCATATGCAGGTAATGGTTTAAGATCCTGGTCCCTGGTCCACCACCTACAATCAATATCTTCTCGCCCTTGTCCAGCTTTAAAGCTTTGTTACTGGTCATATTTCATTCCCCCTTCCCTTATTAATGTCTGCATAGCGATTCTCATGAAGCCCGAAATATGGTGTTTCGCTACGGTCATATGCATTTTCTTATATTTCATACATTTTATATTTCATACATTCGTTCATATATTCGTCAGGTTACTTTAAAGAAGAGTTTTTGTTTATATAGCAAGTACTGTCCGCAACAGCTCAAAATGTAGAGGCATCAAGCTCATCAGCCCTGACCTGCTTTAGTTGTAATGGCTTTCCATAACTTTGACAAGGAGAAATCAAGACGAAATTTCTATGCCTTATCCGGGGGTGAGTATGGACATGCATTAGAGACCTTCAGGGTCATGACGCATTCACTTATTGCTGCTGCCTTTGCAAAAGCCTTTTCAATGGTGGAAAAAACAAGCCTGGACTCTCCTAGTACTTGCGTACTCATATTACCCATTCTGATCTCTAGTTCAGGCTCTGACCTGAGGATATCTACAAAGGCATTTATGGGACCTGAGAGCGAAGACGTGCGAAGGGGATATATGCTTACCTCGACCATTATATTGAGAGTGTCCTGGTATTCCATGACCCAATGGATAAATATAATCTTGGGAAAAATCAACAGTAAAAACCAGCACTGTACGTAAGGGTTTACATACCAGAACCAATAACTCTACCTGATTTTTGGCTTGATAAGAATAGACATATCATTCACTATTACCTTACCGAGGTTGATACAAGGAGGTACTCGTTGATATGAAGATAGAAAGAGTGGAGCTGTTTCACGTCTCCATACCTCTACCAAAGCCGTTCTATCCAACCTGGATACCTGGCTATCCCCAGACGCACAACAATTTTGACCTGATAAAACTAACTACTGACGATGGCATAACAGGGTGGAGTGCAGGTGTATCCATGGGTAGGGAAAGACAGGGCCTGGGAAAGTTGCTGGGGCCGTACATAATGGGCATGGATGCAAGCGATCTTGCCAAGGTTAACCAAAGAATAAAGGAGGCATCGTATCTCGGATGGCGTAATGCCTGGATAGAAGCTGCGTTCTGGGACATCATAGGCAAGTCAAAGGGCAAGCCTGTATACGAACTTTTGGGAGGTACTGCAAGGGAACTTCCAGCGTATTGCTCGACTGGAGAGCTGCACGAGCCAGAGAAAAGGGCCGAAGAGGTGCTCAGAATACGGGATATGGGCTTTGGCGCGGTAAAACTCAGGGTGAAGACAAATTCCCTGGAGCAGGATATCCTCCAGGTTGAGACTGTGAGAAAGGCCCTTGGGGATGATTATACAATCGCGGTCGACGCAAACCAAGGCTGGCTCGTAACTGTAATGGCGGACATAAAGCCGTGGGACATTGAAAGGGCAGTGAATTTTTCAAACGCATGCTATGATTTGGGGGTTGCGTGGCTGGAGGAACCCATTGATTCAAGAGATTATGATGCTTACTCAGAACTGAGGAAAAGGACTAAGGTAAAGATTGCAGGTGCGGAACTCAACCATGGTTGGGATGAGATCAAGATCTTTTTTGAGAAAAAGGGTCTTGATATCTACCAGCCTGACCCTAGCTTTAACGGGATGTCTGTGGTAAAGACAGTGATACACAAATGCACGCAGGAAGGACTGGAATTTTCCCCGCATACGTGGACGAACGGGATCGGGTTCATGATAAGCCTTAACATGGCGCTTGCCCATGTTGAGGGCAAGATGCCTATAGAATATCCATTTGAGCCCCCTGGCTGGGTCCCGGAGGCAAGGGACGGAATCCTGGCTGAACCTATCGAGGTATCTCCTGAAGGTAAGATCAAACCCCCTACAATGCCAGGTCTTGGCTTTGAGATAGATGAGAAGGCACTAAAGAGATACGGCAAGAGATTTTACGTAGGTACCCCTGCCCGTGTTGCAGTGGGACTTGTAAAAGAAAAAGGGGTAAAGATTGCTCTACCCATCCTGAGGCAAAGGCTAAAAGACAGGAAATAGGTTCAGGAAAAGTCCGGCGGATACCTGATTCCTATTCTCCGTAGACAACTACCTTGTACTTGCCAATAATACCGAGGATGTTTTGAACTTCCCAGTCAACATGATGGATTTTCTTTATGCCACCATTCTTCATGGCAGTCTGAATACTGGCATCTCCTGTTGTAACCAACGCAAGCACACTAGTACACTCTGCCGTACCTACCTTTTCATGTCTTGAAGTATTTGCAGAGGTAACAGCTACTGGAAGCTTTAACTCCGTGTAAATGGTACCTACAGGAAACGGGGTTGCGCATGCTGTAAGAAACCACAGGGATGCGCCTGCAATTAATGCCATTACTGATCTTTTCATCTATTTCCTCCTTTCGATTATAATAACTCATCCGCCGGATATGCTTCCTGGGCGAAAAAACGATCGCTCAAAACCATCATACATGAAGAGTATTCGTCCTGATGATTCAAGAAAATCTTACGACATTCTTATAGTACCATCAATTGTGGCCCTGTCAAAGGAATTATTTGAAGCTAGGGGTCACATCTTTCTTATAATTAAGATTAAGATGTGACCCCCACACTTTACATATGGACTATAATTGACCAGATGATCAGGCCTGCCAGGAATATACCTAGTAACAGGCTAGTGAGTCCAAATGCAGCAGCCAGAAGCTTACTGAGTATGCTAGGATGCTTGCTCTTTATTTCCTCGATCTTACCCTCTGCCAGAAGGCGTTCGTATTCCTTGGGCCTGAGTTCCTTTAGTTCTTCGAGCGTGTAGCGCCCGGTGAATATGACCCTATCCATTGGAAACTTCTTGGGTATGAGGTGTGTGTTAAAGAAGTGAACCGTAAATATGAACAGGGCTGCAAGAATGGCCTCTTCCCCATGCATATCGAGTGCAACATCAAAGGCCCAACCAGGTAGTATGTAAGATGACCACTCTGGCTTCATCAGTACAAGACCAGTAATCCCTATGACACTCATCCCCCAGAATACCGCGAGGAAATCGAACTTTTCCCAGTAGGACCAGCGGTCAAACTTTGGCTCCTCGCCTTTGTTGAAGAACCACTTGAACATATCCCTCAGGTCCTGCAGGTCCTTGAGGTTGGGGAACAAAGAATCAGGTCCAAACAATCTCTTTAACCAGCCCTTTGTCTGGCCCTTTGGGAACAGGAACCTGAGGGACCTTATGGCAACGTATAGAAACTCGATCCACATGACTATTCCAGCTATGCGGTGGTATATACCTGCCCTGTGTGCCCCGCCCCAGAACCGAATGAGTACCTTTGCCCATTCCATGTCGTGGAACTTAAGCGGGAACCCGGTTAGAACCACGGTGAAGAATGAGAGTATCAGGGCAATATGAAGGATAATCTCCTTCCATGTGAACCTACGTATTGGCTGTAGACCTTCTGAGCCTTTAATAAGACGTTTTGGAACAATACCAATCTTCTCTTTCTCGTGTTTCTCCCAGTAAGTCTTTCTCCACCACAATAGAGTGTGAACCCAGAAGAAGAGAAAGGTACCAAGGAGAAGAAGCCCCATGAACTTATGGCTCCAGTACAGGATGGGAAAGCGAGTATGGTCGTTGACATCTGGGTGAGACTGATATGATATCATCCTTATGTTGTACTTGGGGTGGCATTTACCACAGGTCTTCACGAGATTGGCAGGGTTGACACTCGAATGGGGATCATTCGGGGGGAGGATATTGTGCGAGGTGTGGCAGTCCACACAACCTGCTACAAGCGAGGGATAGCCCAGGTCAGCCACCTGCCCATGGTACGTATCAAGGTAAAATTCCACGGTCTTTGCTGTCAGACCATGACGTTTCATCATCTCTTCATTGCTATGGCAACGCATACACGTACGATCATAGAAATGCCTTGCTTCCTCGGGGTGTTTAAACTCTGATGTATGATATACCTTTACGTTATGAAGTCCATGACAGTCTGTACATGTAGGTGCATCCTTGTTGCCTTCAAGAACGGCTTTCCCGTGACCAGATTTAACGTATTCATCGTTTGTATGACATTGCGTACACTGCGTGATTACAGCTATCTTAAAGTTACCATTCTGTTTCTTTATCTGGTGGATATTTCTGTGGCAGTCGTAGCACCTGAAGTCCTGATATAGGTAATGATAGTCTTTCTTGTATTTCTCCCATATCTCCTTGTGACATTTACCGCATGAGACCAGCTTAGGTTTTGTCTCACCTGACATATGCGCATAGATGTTGTTAAGATCAATTCCAGTATGGCAGCTTGTACACCCATTTGCTGCGTGTACCGAATTAGGAAAGTCCTTTGTAAAAACGTGGTCAGCATGGCACTGTAGACAACTTGATTCCTCGCACTTTACCCCTGATGTCTCCTGGGGATAAGCTGTAAAAGGAAAGAAACAAGTGATAAACAAGCCTAGAATGGTTAGTATACCAGCATTAGACAATCTTGATCTTGATTTCATATACCCTTATCTCCCTTCAATAAATGCGTGCCATGCGGCCATTCCGCCAAAAAGCCTTTTTACATCCTTGTAACCCTTTAAACGAAGAAAACATGCAGCGAGAAATGACCTGTAGCCAATCTCGTCTACGATAATTATAGGCTTGCCTTTTGGTATCTCGTTGTAGCGTTTATCAAGCTCTTCCATGGGTATGCTTATTGATCCTTTTATTCGGTCATTTTTGGACACGTAGGCAGAACAGGGATCAGTGGAGCGGATATCAATGATGACCATGTCTAACCCCTTGTCAATCCATGACTTTAGGATCTTGGGCTTGACAGAATGTATGCCTACGCGGGGTATCCTGTTTATCGACTCCGTGGTGAAGCCAGCAACCTTCCATGCATGAATACCCCCCTTAAGGACGTATACGTTTGTACACCCTAAGGCCAATGCCCTTTTGGCTGCATGCCTGGCCTTTGGACACCACTCGCTCTCGCAGTAGAAGACAACAGGCCGATTCAGATCCTTCTTTAGGATCTTGGAGGCTTTTTTATCAAACACGTCACACGGTATGCATATAGATCCGGGTATCCTGTGGTCCTGGTACTCCAGCATGCTCATGGTGTTGATGACCAGGGTATAGGGCTTGAGCTCTCTCATTAATTCAAGATCTTTTGCATTGATGTATTTAAAGCCTGGTTTCTCTGATTGCTTGGCCAGCAAGTCAGGGGAAACAATTACAAGAACAGCAAAAACAGATAGTACTGTAATGAGAAGTATTGAAAGTTTTCTCATAAAGACAATCCTTTCGTTAATTTATTTACTAAAGTTAAAGATCGTATATCTTATGTAACTACTATTAAATGCGAGATATTAGAGACTAATTTTTCTATTGTCAAGAGCATCGTCTTAATGTCAGCAGGAACATAGTTAAGGACCATCTGGTTTCTCTTTTTAGAGAACTTGGGCCTGGAGGCGCTACATCACTTCCAGTGGGCTTTAGTAAACCGGGCTAATGTGATGCTGTTGTCCAGCATCAGCTTCAGGGCTGGTTGACGTAGGGATGAACTCCCACATAGACATGCCAGGTAATGTAAAGACAGAGGTGAATATGAATGAAGATGTTTACATGTATGTTGAATACAACTAGATTTAAATAAAAAAAGGATGTCTTCAAGAAACTAAGAGGAGGTAAAATATGAGGTTAGTGGCATTCAATGGAAGTCCACGGGGCAAAAGGAGTAATACAGATAAAATTCTCCAGCCCTTTCTCGAGGGCGCAAGGTCAACTGGGCTATGTGTAGAGACCGAGACAATATATCTAAAGGATTACAAGATAAATCACTGCCTAGGTTGTTTTACCTGTTGGACTAAGACACCCGGTGTGTGCATACAAAAGGACGACCTTGGACTGCTTGTAGACAAGGTCATTGATGCTGATATCATGGTCTTTGCCACGCCACTATATATCTTTACTGTAAGCGGGCTGATGAAGAATTTCATGGACAGGCTCATGATGGGCCTTGCAAAGCCTTACATTATCAAGAGGGACGAATATTACACGCATCCATCCCGTTACAACGGTTCTTTTAGCAAGCGCATAGTACTTATTTCTAACTGTGGGTTCCCGGGACGTTACAACTTTACAGGACTGATAGAGACATTCAGAATACTGTGCCAGGTCTCTGGGGCAAATCTCCTGGCAACTATTCTTTGTCCAATGGGAGAGTTATTGGGTATATCCCAGCTTTTATCATTGTTTGGGTGGTACTTTGATGCAGTACGAGAGGCAGGGAAAGAAATCATCGAGAGGGATGCCATAGCCCCGGATACAGAGGCAATACTTAAAAGAGACCTGATGAAAGAGGAAGAGTATGTAACACTTGCAAATGCCTACTTTGAAAACATTACCCGAGGACAGTAAACCTGACTTTGTGAAGCGAAATACGTGTTATGAGTAGTCCAAGAGAAAGATAGCTCGTATTTCAGGTCTCTGTAACCCTTCCTATGTTAACTTACTATAAATTGACCCCTGTTTCTTACTTCTTGTGACACTTGGCGCAATTGCCCATGGCCTTGAATGCAACCTTGCCGTTGTGACACGCAAAGCACGTTTCTTTTCCTGCGGTGTGCTGGGCAAAGGTTATCTTTGTTGCGCCTTTCTTCATTGGAAACAGCTTTGGATGGCAGTCCGAGCACTTTTTGCCATGATCGGCATGGACCTTTCCGTCAAATGTAACCTTACCCATTTTACCATCCTGGAAAACAACTGTCTTACCCGGTGGTACAGCCATAACGCTAGTGCTAGCTAATACAAACATAGCAGCTGCAAGAATGCTCAGTACAAAGGTTAGATTTTTCATAGGCTCACCTACCCTAACGTTTTTATTTATAAAATTATATAAAACGTTTATGCGCCCCAAGTCAAGGAAGAAAAGGGGATATGATTGGGCTTTGCTAAAATCACCCTTGAGTGCTTTTAGTTGCCTGGATCGTGTTGCACGGGTTCCTGATTCTAAATCAATCGCATGCCTTCAATATACTGGTAACTGGTGATATTGCATAAAAAGTTGAATATATGAAACTACTTATGATAGGATCGCCCCATGATAGAGCTTAAGACGAAAAAGGGTACACGGGTAGAGATTATAAATCTCGGCAATTTCTTGCTTGACGGTGGTACCATGTTTGGCAGGATACCGAGGGTGATGTGGGAAAGGTGGTTCCCTCCTGATAATAAAAACAGGATAACCATGGCAACAAACATAATGAGAATATACCATGGTGATGGAAGGACATACCAGGTAGATGCCGGCTTGGGGTCACTCTACACGGACAAGGAGAGGAAGATCCTGGGCATTACTGAATATAGGTCCCGGAGGGATACCGTGGATTATCTCATATTGACCCACCTTCACTTTGACCATTGCGGCGGTATCTCTGATCTTGACGTTGAAGAAAAAGTGATTGTCTCAAGACAGGAATGGTCGGATGCGCATAATGTAACTCTACTGACAAGAGGTAGCTACAGGCAGAGAGACCTTGAACTTATGGAAAAGAAATTGATGCTCATAGATGCGCCTGTTGAGATATCACCCGGTATAGAGATTATCCCAACTCCTGGTCATACCAAGGGTCATTTAAGCGCGCTCGTGGATGATGATATCTTCTTTGCTGGTGATCTTATTCCAACCTATGCGCACGTGCACCTGCCATGTATAATGGCATATGATCTTTATCCGCTTGAGCTCCTTGATGTAAAGCAGGATATGCTTGAACAGGCGAAAAAGCGTGCGTGGAGGGTTATATTCGAACACGATCCCTATGAACCCTTAAAAGAGGCTATAGACCTGGACATTGAAAAGGTGAGGAAACGTAGGTCCTCTGTTGTTTAAGGGGTATTAATATTAATGTTGTGAGACAAGAGAACAGGCATTGGCTTTATGATCGCACAGCCTATCATTAGTCCTGGGCAAGCCTGACAAGGGCCGCGTCCACCTTGTCTAGCCTTTCGAGGACAAGGTCTCTGGCCCCTTGGGCATTGCCTCCTTGAACCAGATCTAGTATCTTGGGATACATGTCCTTGAGATGGCTTACATCCAGATACTTTGCAAATACAGGTATAAGGGATGTGTAGACAGGCCCTAGTGAATTTAACATCCAGGTAAGGCTTGCGACCTTGTGCATTCTTGCTAGTGCCCTGAAGAATTCGAAATCATAGCTTATCCATGATGCCCTGTCATTACTGATTGGGATGTCTTTCAACAACATGTCACGGCTAGCAAACGATTTTTCTTTAGCACTCAGGCTAGAGACAGTCTCGACAATGGTCGCCCATACAAGCTTTCTTATACTGAGTACCTGTATGAGCCAATCAGTGTCCAGCGATTTAAATATATCTGGCCTGAACACAAGTGAAAGAAGTTCTACTCCGCCCTGCTCCCAGAAAGGTTTAACCTTTATCTTGCCCCTTGGGTTTATTTCGATGAGGCCTATTCCTTCCAGGAATTTTAATGCCTCCCTTACACTGCCCCGGTATGCACCAAAATGAGAAGCTAGGTCTCTCTCCGAAGGCAGGGCATCTCCTACCCTGTATCGTTCATCAAAGATGTCCTTTACCAGGGCCTGTATTATCCTTTCCGAGGCCTTCATCATGCTCCAAGCTTCAATTGCCCTGTATTGAGAAAGAAGGTATATCTAGTCTTTTTTCCTTTTCTTCTCCTCTTCTTCTCTCAGGACCTTGCGAAGGATTTTACCTACAGCTGATTTGGGCAGAGCGTCCCTGAATTCAACTATCTTGGGTGTCTTGTAAGCTGCCAGTTTCTGCCTGCAGAAATCTATTATCTCTTTTTCCGTTGCCTTTTCACCTTCTTTCAATACAACGTAGGCTTTCACGGTCTCGCCCCTGTATTCGTCAGGTATACCAACAGCAACCGCATCTAATACCTTTGGATGTTGATAGAGAACCTCGTCTATCTCCCTGGGATAGATATTGTAGCCACCAGCAATGATCATGTCCTTTTTCCTGTCCACGATGTAAAAATAGCCGTCTTCATCTATATTCCCTATATCACCGGTGTATAGCCAGCCATCCTTTAATTGATTTGCTGTTTCTTCTGGATTGTTCCAGTATTCCTTCATTATTAGAGGTCCCTTCATTATTACCTCGCCAGGTTCCCCAGGTTTTACATCCTCCTTTCCCTCGTCAATGTCGACCAGCCTTACATCGTTATCCGGGAAGGGTATGCCTATGCTCCCTACCTTTTTCAAACCTAGGACAGGGTTTGCTATGCCCAGGGATGTAGACTCGCTGAGGCCGTAGCCCTCACTGAAGAAAATGCCCATATCTTTAACCTTGTCTATGAGCTCAACAGGCATGGGTGCACCGCCTGAGTTGAGTAGACCAAGTTTTTTTGCAAGATCAATCTCTGTTGCCTTTGGATGGTTAACCAGTGCTGTTATCATGGTTGGGACTGCTGGGAAGAACGTAATCTCTTTGAAATTCGCAAGTAGACCCATTAATTCGTCTATGTCAAATCTTGGCACAAGTATGAGGGTAGCACAGCTGAACATGGCCCAGTTCATTACCACGATATTGCCGTAGACATGGAAGAACGGCAATACTGCCAGCACAGAGCGTCTTTCAATGGGTGTTAGAGATATGGTTGGATTCCCCCACAAGGCAACCTGGAATGTCGCTGCCACGATATTTGCATGGGTCAAAACCGCACCCTTTGGTATGCCTGTTGTACCACCGGTGAACTGTATCAGCGCGGGATCGGATGGTGTTATATCCACTCTGGGTATCCTTGTGTCCGTTGATTCCTCAAGAATGGAGGAAAAGTGGTACCAGCCTTCCTCAAGATCCAGGTCTTTTGCATTGCTAACGCCCATGCCCTCTATAAAGTCTGTAACCTTTGTCACTATTACCCTGGGGATGTCCACTTCCTTGCATACTTCCCTTACAAGGGGTAGTACCATGTCAAATGTTATCAGGGTTGTCATGCCCGTGGTCTCAACAATTAGCTTTATTTCGTCAGGAGTGTACAATGGGTTCATGTTCACTGCTATGGCACCAAGGCTAAGGCTTGCATAGTAAGCTATAATGTACTGGGGACAGTTGGGTAGATGTAGCCCTACCCTCTCTCCCTTCTTTAAACCTAGCCTGGCCATGGCATTTGCCATGCGTAGAGTAAGCAGCCTTAACTCCCAGAATGTGATTTCTGTACCGTAAAAGTTGGTAGCTGGTTTATCGGGATTACTACCTGCCGGTATCTGAAGTATATCTTGGGCAGCTATCCTTGGATAGCGTATGCTGGTAGGGACGTTGTAGTCATAGTGCCTATGCCATGGTTTGTTATTCATAGAAATTTATACCTCCCTATAGGATAAAAGCTTTGGTTACACAACCATTCCAAAACAAATACAAAATATTATTTCTCTTTTAAATATTAGGCTTGAAACCATAAATGTCAAGATTATAAAGTACCAAGGTAAAGGGCTCAAGGTACAGGCTTATAGGCTAAGCATGAGGTAACTGGTTCCAGGCGTAATAGGATAGATAGGACACAAAAAGGCTCAAGACATGGGTAAAGTTTTACCTGAAACCTGATCTCTGAAAGCCGATATCTAATAGTTTACATGAATACGTCAATTGTAACTAAAAAGCCCAGGCTTACATGCAAAGCAAACCCGGGCTATTTTTGTTACCAGGATAATTATCCTTGAGGCCTAAGACTCCTTACTTCCCCTTTTCTTTCTCATAAGCGGACCGATCAACATAAGCCCTATGCCCAGGAGCATCATGGTGCCGGGCTCAGGTACAGGCGCAGGAACTTTCTCGTAAAGAACATCATTGGCACAGTCAACTGCCCAACCTATGGTAAAGCTGTCATAGCCCTTAAGGTCAAGGCCTGCCAGATTTGAGAACATGAATGAATGTGACCCTACCGAGGAATCGAAACTACCCACGCTGGCACTACCAAGGGTTCTGGGATTTAAAGAACCACTGTTATGGTATAATACAGGATGGTCATCCCTTATATCATATGTCCTGCCATCAGGATTTTGCCAAACCCCGGTGAAAGCAGGACCAGATCCATCATAGCCATCACAGTCACCAGAGAGCTGGTAATTCTGGTCATAACCGTAGTTGAGATTTGGATTCTTGTCGTATGTGCCAAGGGCAAACTCTTTTGTTCCAAAACCCAGAATGGTCCCAGAGGCGCTCTGTATAACGTAATCCCAATACTTATCTGAGCCAAGGTCTATGAAGAGGTCCCCTGGCGTCACGTCTCCATAGTAGGCAGAGTTGTAATAGTCTATTGTGACGCTGTTGATTTCTCCATTATTTATGTCTACTTGGCCACCTTTTATATCTGGTGTTCCTATGTGTTCTTCTGTATTATCCTTGATTGAATGCTTCCACGTGCGTACACCTCCGCCCCAGCCAGGCCAGTAATTAGCGGTGTCACTAAAGTTAATGGGCGTTGCAAACAAGTTGCCCCAGAAAAATAGTGATGTAATAAGAACCAAGATGAATGTAACCTTTTTCACAATATTCTCCTTAAGCTTTTTCCTGATTGATCAATTTGCTGCAATAACTATGCCTTGCAAAAAAAGAACATAACAAATCAGGAAAATAAGTATACAGCGGGCTTCCTTGTAAGTAAAGAGGAAAATTGGAATACAGGAATTATTCTTATATGGAAAACTTTTTCATAGATTTATAGGTAAAGGGTAAAATTTTTTCCACAGCAACTTCTGGCCGGCCAATGCTTTGGCCAAGGACTTGGGCGAGCTACGGGATGTAGCCCGAAGGGCCTGTTCCTTGGGGTTTAAATTCTAGTGATCATTCTTTGTAAGATTTAGGTTATCCAGGTAGGAATGGACCATTGCCACTATAGGTGTAGTCACGGGATTGTACCGGGGATTATACTCTATAACAAATTTCTCACCACCAAAGTATATAACAACGGGTCTCACGTCTTCCCATTTCTCCCCGTGCAGTTCCTTGTATTCTGCTGTTGTCATGGTCTCACCTCTTGTTAAGCGTGTCTGTGTTTACAATAGAACATATCGGCCTGTTCCAGGTTTGCTTAAGATACGAAGTTGTTTATCTCAGGCCAAAGATAAGAGAGAAACGTCTGAAACCCTTGAGTTCCTGTTTTGTGTCTCTCTGCTCAGGTGGTTTCACTATGTTGTTCGCAAGGTAGGCCATACACTGGGAAACCCTTGCCCTTGGATAGGCCGCTATCAAGGGCTTGTGCAGGGATTCGGCCTTGCGGAAGAGTTCCTTGTCATAGAGTATTCCCCCAAGGTACGCCGGGTTCAGGGTAAAGATATCCTCCTGGTTGTTGATCTTCTCGTCTGCTGTCTGGCATATCCTGTTGTAGAGGAACACCCCCTGCTTCAGGTCAGTCAACTGGTTCATGACTACCCAGGGAGTATATACCTTCTGGGGCTTGTAATCTTCGACTTTGTCCATGAGTTTTTCCTCGATGGCCTTGAATCTTTGGAAGGATGCCTTTATACAGGCATATCCTGCAATTATGTCCTGGGGGGTTGTGATTACAATTATCTCGTCTGTAGCCAGGGCAAAGTCGAGTACTACTGATGATATACCAGCACTGAGGTCAAATACCGTAAAGTCATACCTCTGACTTATCTTCCTGAAGTTTCTGATGAACTTTGAACGCTGCACGTAGTTCAGGTTTGCTAGTTTGAACTCACCAGACGTGCCGGCTATAAGATCAAAACCGTAAGGGGTTCTCTTTATCACGTCTTTTAGCTCTGTATCGCCCTGGAAAAAATCGTAGAGCGTATTCTCTGGAAAGAATGCAAGTTTATTTGATATATCAGCATTACCAAGGTCTGCGTCAATGAGCAGAACCCTTCTCCCTGTATCAGCGATTAACTTTGCGATATTTGTAGATACATGGGTTTTACCCACCCCACCCTTGTTTGATATCACTGATATGGTATGGCTTGTCGGCTCTAGCTGCTTTTCCATGAGTTTTTCGTTTTCATTGCCTTTCTGGTTGTTATCCCCGTAATACTTGTCTATCGCCCTGAGTATAGATGATTTCTCCGCCTGAGCAGGGTAAACAGGCATGCCCATGTGAAAACGTAGTGCGTTTATAACGTCTTTTCTCCCTGGTTCTGCCATTGCCACAAGTACACCCCCATCCAAGATCCTCAGAGGTATGCTCACGTATACCCTTGCAAACACCTCTTTTAGCAGTCTAAGACATGCCTTCTCTGGCTTCTCTCTTGCCATGTCAACATAGGGTAGGTCCCTTTCAACTGCCTGCATACTGGTACTCTCCACATTAATTTGTTCCATTATGAGGATATTCGGAATATCAAAGATCTTTCTTTAATATAAAAGACAAGGCGGAAGGCTCAAGGCGGAAGGCGGAAGGTATTAAGACAGGGTATAAGGGAAGAGATACAGGTATCGGGTGTCGGGTACCAGGTGCCGGGTCTCGGGTAAAAGATAAGGCATAAGGATTAAGAAATAGGCACAAGGTTTTAAGCATCAAGGCGCCTGTCGCCTATTTCGCCAATCTTTCTTTTAACGAGTACAGGAAGTTGAGGGCATCTATTGGACTCATGCGTTCAAGGTCAAGGTCCTTTAATTCCTTGAGAAAGAAAGAATCCTGCCCACTGAAGATAGAGAGCTGCTTTGGTGCATCTTTGTAATCAAATCCCAGCTTAGCTGGTGATCTTGCCTTCTTTCCAAGGGACGATAGTATGCGCTGGGCCTTTGCCACCACTTCTTCGGGCACGCCTGCAAGCCGGGCTACGTGAATGCCATAGCTCTTACCTGTTGCACCCCGCCTTAGTTCCCTCAGGAAGACGATATCGGGTCCCGTGTCCTCCACTGCCATGTGAAAGTTCTTTATGCCCTTGTGCCTCCTGGCAAGGTCACTTAGTTCGTGGTAATGCGTGGCAAAAAACGTTCTCACCCTGTTTTCATCCAGGTATTCAGCCACTGCCCAGGCAATGGACATGCCATCAAAGGTGGAAGTACCCCTACCTATCTCGTCAAGTATCACGAGACTCGAACTCGTGGCATTGTTGACTATGTCAGCTGTCTCGCTCATCTCTACAAGGAACGTGCTTCTTCCTGCGGCAAGGTTATCTAGTGCACCGATCCTTGTGAAGATCCTGTCAGCTACGCCTATGACAGCATGATCCGCGGGTACAAAAGAGCCCATCTGTGCAAGGATAACGATGAGTGCCACTTGTCTCATGTAGGTGGACTTGCCTGCCATGTTGGGACCGGTGATTATATGGACCGTGTCAGTCTCTCCATCAAACTTGCAGTTATTTGGAACGAATTCCCCTGGCCTGAGCACCTTTTCGACGACTGGGTGCCTGCCAGAAAGGATATCTATCTCCCTTCCCTTAGACACACTTGGCCTGGTGTAGTTATTGAGCATTGCCACGGCTGCAAGTGATGCAAGCACATCCACCAGTGCTATGGCATTGGCCGTATCTTTAAGTGCAGGTGTATACCTGGCTATGTAGGCGAGCAATTCTTCGAATACGGCCATCTCAAGTTTTCTTATGCGCTCCTCTGCGCCGAGTAACTTTGCCTCGTATTCCTTAAGTTCAGGCGTTATAAACCTTTCTGCATTGCTGAGTGTCTGTTTTCTTATGTAGTTGTCAGGTACTCGCTCCATGTTGGTCTTGGTAACCTCTATGTAATACCCGAATACCTTGTTGTAGCCAATCTTGAGAGATGAAATGCCTGTTCGGCTCTTCTCGGCTGTCTCCAGGGATGCTATCCATGTCCTTGAATCCCTTTTTATTGACCTTAGCTCGTCAAGCTCATCATTGACACCATCTGCAATCACCATGCCCTCGCCGATCCTGTGTGGAGGGTCTTCCACCAGGGTCTTTTTTACTCTGGCAGACACGTGTTCTAATGGGTCAAGTTTCTGATCTAACTCCCTTAATAGGGGTGCATTCATGGGGCTAATCACGTGTTTTATTCCGGGTACCATTACCAGGCCCTGGCCCAGGGCAAGCACGTCCCTGGGGGTCGCCCTGTTTGCAGATATCCTTGCAATTATCCTCTCCAGGTCGGACACGGATTTCAAGTTTTCCCTGAGGGCTTCCAAAGCAGGCTTGTTTGTTACCAGTTCTTCCACCGCATTCAGCCTTTTTTCTATTTCTTTGGGTTCCATCAAGGGAAAGCACAACCAGTCTCTCAATTTCCTTGATCCCATAGGGGTAATAGTCATGTCGATAACGTCAAACAGGCTTTTACCTGATCCTCCTGCCAGGGGTTCTAACAGCTCTAGGTTCCTTATCGTGTTAGGACCAAGAACCAGGTAGTTGCCAGTACTATAATACCTGAGGCCTGTTATATGGGAAAGCGCACCTTTCTGGTTAGACCTTGCGTATTCTATTATCATGGCCGCTGCTACCAGAGCAGCGGGATATGCAGAAACCCCAAGGCCCTCTGTGCCAATGGTTTTAAAATGCGATGCCAGTACATTCCTTGCCCTGCCTTCGTCTATATACTCATCCATTACGGTAACAAAAAAACCCCGGACTACTTCTATATCTTCCAGGACTAAAATCTCGCTTGGATCTATCCTTTCGACCTCGTTTCTTGCTTCTGACGAGTCCCTGGCCTCTGTGACCCTGAAATCACCTGTTGATATGTCGAGGAATGCAATACCATACGTGTCGGTCTTCTTATCAGAGTAGAGGGCCATGATATAGTTGGGCATTTCATTTTCAAGAACCTGTTCGTCTAGGACCAAACCCGGTGTTATGACCTGGACCACATCCCTTGCGACCAGGCCCTTGGAATTGAGGGCTGACTCTGTCTGCTCGCAGATTGCAACCTTTTTGCCTGAATGCACCAGTTTCGAGACATAGCCAGATGCACTTTTTACCGGTACGCCGCACATGGGCACGGGATCCTTCTTTCCCTTGTCCCTTGTCGTTAGCGTTATGCCTAGTATCCTAGATGCAATGAGTGCGTCATCATAGAACATCTCGTAGAAGTCACCCATGCGGTACATTAGTATGGCATCTTGATATTGTTCCTTTATGGAGATGTATTGTTTCATCATTGGTGTCAACTCAGGCATGGCGCATCTTTTCCCTGGCTAGCTTTTCCTTTATCTCTTCCAGTGTTCTTTGTTTTAGCCTCTCCACAAAATTCTTAGTGCTGATGTAGGGCATGGTGGTAGAGACGAACGAATCCCTGAAGGCCTTTTCCACGCTCTGTATATCAGATGTTGCCACGCCTGACTTCTCGAAAGTCCTGGATCTGACAATGGTGTCACCCGTGTATTCCTTGAGCTTGGCATCAGATTCGTCAAGCGGTAGTACTATTGAAAAGGTGAGCTTTACCATGTTGAGGTTGCCAGAGAGGGGTTTAACCTCGTCTTCTATCTTTAGTATTATACCGTTTTCGAGATGTATTTCTTCCAAGGCCATGGGTAAATAGTTACAAGATGTTTAGCATGTCATCAATAGGAAACGTGTGCCTGTGTACCTTTATCTTATGCCCTGCACTTTTACTAGGTTGCCATGTCACCTTGCCACCCAACCCTTAATGCTTATGCAAGGGCAGGAACTCTTATCAAAATCAAGGGCAGAGGTGGAATTCCTCGTATTGTGCCTTTTTCTGCTGTTCCACCACACGTATACAGTCACCTCACCTTTGCCTTTATCATTATTCTTTACAAGCCAGAATCTCCAGAAAGGCCTTTTGTCCAGGTAAACTGGGTTGCTCGTGTCTGCATGCCAAGTGCTGGTTAGCTCTGGAGAACCCCTTGGTAGAAGCACCAGAGATTGTAACTTTTCCTGTGCAAGGATACTGGCAAACGTGAGATTGTCTGAGTATGCCTCGGCATCAACGGACTCCACATAGAGTTTGGTTATTGCAACAAGGGATAACACCATTATGAACAGTGCCACCATTACTTCAACCAAGCTAAACCCTCTATTCAATCCTCCATCTCCCAGCCAGACCTGTGCACCCATAGCTGTACATCGCCTGTTGCAGGCAGTATCCTTATGGCATAGGTCATGCCGTCGAGCGATAGGTATACGGTGCCTGCATTGCAGCTCCCCATTGGTGAGAAACTCACCCTGTTTGCATTAAAACTCACACCGTCCAATGGGATGCTTGTACCATTGGGTCCCTGCCCTATGCCCGACCCAAAGATCACTCCCTTGTATAGATAAAATGGTCCTTTTATTTCTTCCCCTCTACCAATAGAGCCATCCCCGTCAGAATCTCCGAAGGCAAGGTACATGCGCTCTCCAGGATTGAAAACAACCTTCCACCTTATACCCTGTTTCATTGAGTTAAGCCTTGCTTCTTCTAGGATGCACGCAAGCGATTGTACATCGCTCTTTAGTGTACTATGAGAGTAGAATATCCTCGTCGAAGGTATTGCAAGACTTGCAAGAATGGCCAAGATGGCGATGACAATAATCAATTCAATTAGGCTCGTTCCTCTATGCATTGCATAATACCTTTTAAACACAAACAGTAGCATCCTAGTATTCAAGCAAAGTATCGATGCATTTAAACATGAGTTACATAATCATGTCTGACCTATGCATGGCATTTAGAACAGCGTTTGCACTGTGAATGCCCCACAGTATCTCTCCTTCTATATCAAGCCATTCATACTTTTGCCTATCACACAGGAATGCATTATCAGCCGATAAAAAGAAACGTTTTTTGTTGAACAGGGGAGGCTGCGCGGGATTCTTACTCACCGCATGATATGGCCTTATGTCTCCGCTATCAGACGGATCCAAGGTGTAGCCCTTTATAGTGAAATCATCCATGAATGGTATGACATCCCTGAGTCGGCTCAATACCATCTCGGACGCACTCCTTATCCTCTCCCTTAAAACAAGTCCTGAAGCTTTTACACCGCAGTCTACCTTCGTGACATAACTCAGTGTTGTAGATTCATTGGATATACTTGCAATGGCAACTATGGGTGATTCAAGGCCTTCAGGTGGTGATATAAACAGGATATCACCCATTGGTGCAGGTATAACCCTTGTTTCAAATACCCGTTGGCCATGCAGGAGAAAGCCTGTATTGTTATTCTTGTCGGGGTGTTTTTTTTCCTCTGTGAAGTAATACCTGGCTTTTATGATGATGTCTTCCAGCCTGAGCCCCACTGCCTCGCCGTTTGAAACTACTATGTCCGGCTTTTGTGCCCTTGTATGGTCTCCCCGGGTCCCGGAGATGAAATCCAGTAGCATGGATTTGAACCTTATGCGATCAAGTACATATAGGCCTTGGAAAGATGACAGCATCCGCAGGTAGCCGGGGAAACCCGGGTTAAATGATCTGGAAAGACCTTTCATTACTGTATCAAGGCATGGGTTTCCAACCCGTGGCCTAAAGACTATTCTCCTGTAAAGTGCAGAAGGGTTTGTTTTTGCACTATCGATAAGTTTTAAGTATGTCTCCACGTGTTTTTTCAGCATGGTCTGATTCATTCCATAATCACCTGGGCTTAAGTTCGTTCTCCTTCCGGGGATGATGCACTGTACCTTTTTCGTGGACTTGTCCAGGGCCTCTCCCAGATGCGTATCTACCTGGAGTATTGACTGCTTCAGACTTCTCTCCCAGGCAACAGATGTTATTAATGCAGGGATAGTTAAATCCTGCTCTTGGGTCTCTTGCTCGGGTGCGGTGTCTATCCACAGACAAGAGAAGCCCCTGGCTGCAAGAAGTGCACATGCCAGAAGTCCAGAGAGACCTTCGCCAAAACCAGCTATGTCATATGTCCTTTTCATTTGCCTCTCTTATATTTAATCTTGTAACCTTGCTCGTTTATGATCTTTATCCCAATGTCTTCAAGCATGGCAGCGGCAACCCCAACTCCCTTGATCCATCTGCCGGACACCTTAACCCTTGTTGTACCACAGGAAGGGCTTTTGTCCTTTAGTATTGCCCTCATTGCACCTGTTATACCTGCTAATATGCATGCTTGTTCCCCACCCCTTATGAAGTTTTCTGTCACGTCCACTCCGGAATCATTGATAATCCTTGCCTTGCCTTTTATCACATCCCTTCCATCCCCTCCCGTGAGATTAGATGCAGGTCTGGGCGTTGGAAGCCCGCCGAGCTGTTCAGGACATATGGGGATGGGCAGGATGCTGCTGTCTTCAAGCAATAGTTCCTCGGCCTTGGTATCGCCATCATACCTACACCTGACACCCAGAAGACAAGCGCTTACAAGTACTGGCTCTCTCATGAATCTAGAGGAGGATTGACGAGATATCCGTCTTCCTGCTTTTTCATGCCTTTTATAAAGACCTTTCTTCCCTCGATCCTTAACCTGCCCTGTTCAAAGAGTTCTATGGCCTTTGGATATATCCTGTGTTCAAGCCTTAGTATCCTGTCCCTGAGTACTTCTTCCGTGTCATCCGGATAAACAGGTACGGCTGCCTGGATGATAATAGGCCCTGTATCCACGCCCTCGTCCACGAAATGTACAGTACAACCCGAAAACCTCACGCCGTGGTCAATCGCTTTCTGCCTCACGTTAAGCCCTGGAAAGCTTGGTAACAGGGCGGGATGTATGTTCATGATACGTCCTGGAAAGCTCCTTATGAATTCCGGTGTCACGATGCGCATAAAACCTGCAAGCGCAACAAGGTTAACGCGGGATTCCCTGAGGATTCTTACCACCTCCATGTCAAAATCTAACCTGGAACGAAAATCCTCTTTCATGACCACACTAGTAGGTATACCTGCATGTTCTGCCCGCCTGAGTGCATATGCATCCTTGTTGTCACTTACAACAATTACAACCTTAGCATTGAGCTCACCTGATTTGCATGCATTTATTATAGACTGCAGGTTGGTACCGCTACCAGAGACCAGGACTCCTATTCGCAACAATGCCCCTACCCCTCGAATATAACAGGTTTAGCTTCATCTTTTCTCTTGTCCACGTGGCCTATAACATGTGCTACCTCTTTTAGGCCCTTTAGTCTGAGCAGCACGTCATCGGAATCATCTGGCGAGACAACAAGGATCATGCCTATACCCATGTTAAAGGTTCTGAGCATCTCTTTCTCATCTATTTTCCCAAGCCTTTGTATCAAGCGGAAAATAGGCGGTACATCCCAGGACTTCTTATCTATGACAGCACACGATCTAGACGGTAGAACCCTTGGTATATTGTCTATGAATCCCCCCCCTGTCACGTGGACCATGCCTTTTATCCTGAAATCCCTCAGTATATTAAGAATGGTTTTCACGTAGATCCTGGTGGGTGTCAATAGTTCCTCTCCAAGGGGTTTTCCAAGTTCTTCCACATAGGTATCAATATCCATATGTGCAATATCAAACATCACTTTTCTCACCAGAGAGAAACCATTACTATGAAGGCCCGAGGAACGTATACCTATGAGCACGTCATTATGTGCTATACCTGAGCCGTCTATGATGCTGTCATAGCTTACTGCTCCCACTCCGAATCCCACGAGGTCGTAATCATCACCCTCGTAGTAACCAGGCATTTCGGCAGTCTCTCCACCTATGAGGGCACATCCAGCCTCCTTGCATCCCTTGGCTATGCCAGAGATAATGGCCCTTGAATGCTCTATCTTTAGCTTTCCACATGATAAGTAATCCAGGAAAAACAAGGGATGAGCACCTTGAACAACGATATCGTTTAGTACCATTGCCACGAGGTCTATCCCCACTCCACTGTGCTTATTTGCCATGGATGCCACTTTCAGCTTAGTCCCGACCCCATCCGTTGATGCAACGAGGACTGGCTCGGAAAAGCTATTTGTATCAAAACGATAAAGACCGGCAAAACCGCCTATGTCCGTAAGGACCTGCGTACCATAAGTAGAACGAAGAATGGGCTTTATGGCTTCTATGAAGCGGGTTTGCTTATCAATATCCACGCCGGCTTTCTTGTATGTTAGTTTCATCCAAACCTCCTGGGAAAAGACAGTAAGGTATCTACTATAGTGTCATCGGGTAAGTCAATCGCACTTTGATGTCCTTTTTTAGTTGTTACTTGCAACATAACGTCAAGATCTTCTATAGTAAGCAGATTATGGGAGAAACACAAAGGCCAGGTATAGGTATTGCTCTCGATAGTGGAGGTGCAAAGGGAGGGGCACATCTAGGCCTGTTCCAGACCTTTGAGGAAAACAGTATACCGGTGGATATAATAGCTGGTTCAAGTGCTGGCGCTTTTGCAGGTGCTGTTTATGCTACTGGGAAGACACAGGAGGTCCTCGAGATCATCACAGATATGAAACTTAGGGAGTCTTTTGGTTATTACCTTGACCCTGTGTTCCCTACCTCTGGCTTGCTAGGTGGAAAAAGGATAAGGGCCTTCATGGAGAATCTGTTTGGAGATCTCAAGATAGAAGACCTTCCTGTGAGGTTTATTGCAGTGGCTACTGATCTCTTAACTGGAGAAACCGTTGCCATAGAAAAGGGCCCTGTTGTGGATGCCGTGATGGCCAGTATCTCCATGCCGGGTATTTTCAAGCCAGTGATACATATGGGCAGGCTGTTGACGGATGGAGGAGTGTCTGATCCTCTACCCCTGGATATACTTAAGAAGTATTCTCCATCGATAAGCATTGCATGCAACCTGCACCCTAGGTTACCCTCGAATTTTAACAAAAGGCAGAGGGATAGAATACTCAGGACCGAGAAGGACGTCCTTAGACAAGATATTGACCTTGCTTCAATAGTAAGCGAGAGACTCACGAGGTTCATGGATTCACAGCAGGTACTTGAGGGTATAAGGCCAAGGATAAACGCGATTATGAAAAAGATAAACTCTACTGGTGACAAGATAAAAGACACCGAGATAGTCAACGCCATACAGGAACAGATCAACGCCAGCAAGGACAAGCTAAAGGCCATGTTTGACTTTACAAGGAAAGAAAGCAGGGGCACGCTGAATCTTTTCGAGATAATGGCCATATCAACCAACATCCAGCAGTATCAAAAAAACAAGCTCATGCTCTCGATCATAAAGCCAGACGTGCTGATATCCCCAGACGTGACCTACATAGGGACGCTTGAGTTCACGAGTACGAGTCATGCTTTCGAGGCTGGGAAAAAAGAAGCATCCAAGGCCATACCGGTTATAAAGAGGCTTGTTGATGAAAGAGGTATAGACTTACTTGACAAGCATTAGGTCAGCCTGTCTAAGTCTCTGGGCAAGAGTGGTGATGATCTTGTTGGCTATCTCAGGGTTATCGTATATAAGACCTTCCAGCCCAGTCTCCTGAACTGGTATCACCTCTACCACACTCTCTCCAATGGAACGAATGGTGGCTGTCCTGGGTTCATCAAGGATAAAACTCATCTCACCAAAATACTCCCCTGGTTTTGTTATCAGGCCTATACGCTTTCCCTTCTTTAGGACCTCCAGCCCACCCTCGGTCTGCTGAAGCCTGTAGATCTCTGGGCCCCTGGTTCCCTCCTCTATTATGATATCTCCATCCGAATAGGTCCTGAAATCAAGATTTATTACGTCCGTGTAAGGTATGTTTTCTTCTGCAACAGACGTTGTCTGTTCCAGCTGAATACAGACAGACCTAAGTATTGTTGATATGAGACTGGGCTTCGAAAAGGCTATATCCTCGATTATCTCACACCTGTACCTAGCGACCCTAGAAGGCTGAAGAGCTTTTGCAGTAGTGCTGTAGGGACAATTCCTGTAATAATTCTCAAGCCCGAATACATCCCTGTCTTTAAGTATGCGTATAGACTTGTCCAGCTGGTATATCTGTACCTCGCCCTGTAGTATTACGTAAAAAAACTCGTTCGAGGTTCCTTCCTTTACTATTATCTCGCCCGGTGCATACTCCCTTACCTCAATGGCCTCAATTGATTTTGTCTTGCTTTCAAGCATATGTTTAGTTTCGGCATTGGGAAATCACAACTTTAAACATTGTATACTTACAGGTCCCAGTATTTCTTGTGGATGGCAATCATGTCATCAAGCTCTTGCCATTCCAGTGGATCTATCAAGGGAGGCTTATTACCTCTCATTACCTCTATCACCTGTTGCACTGAATCTCTAAGTGCATCCATGTCGTAACCTCCCTCCAAGGTGTACACTACAGGTGCACCCACCTTAAGGGATGCATCCCTTATTATACCTGCTATGGCACCGAAGCATTCAGAGCTTAGCCTCATGCCCCCTATGGGATCCATGGCATGCGAGTCAAACCCGGCTGATACGAGTACAATGGAAGGCTTGAAAAGGCGTATTATGGGATCGAGTATATACTTGTAGACCGCTAGGTATTCACCATCAACCTTTCCATAGCTCATAGGGCAATTCACTGTAAATCCCTTGCCCTTGGAACTCCCTACCTCACTTAGGGCACCTGTACCAGGGTAGAATGGATACTGGTGAGTGGAAAAGTAAAGCACCTTGTCGTCATTATAGAAGCTCTCCTCGGTGCCGTTACCGTGGTGTACGTCAAAGTCGACTATAAGCACACTTTTTGCGCCCATGGATAATGCCTTCTTGGCAGCGATGGCAATGTTATTAAAGAGACAGAATCCCATGGCACTCGAATGCGTTGCGTGGTGTCCAGGGGGCCTTACAGATGCAAAGCCTGAACTTATCTCGCCTGAAAGTGCCATCTCAGTTAGCTTGTTAAGTGAACCTGCAGCCTTTAGCGCAACATCAAAGGACATGGGCGAACATACTGTATCAGGATCCAGGCTTACCGTGCGTCCGGAAGCAGATGTGTTTCTTACCTTTTCTATGTAGGCCCTTTCGTGGTTGAGCATGATGTCTTCCTCTCTAGCTTCAACCGGTTCAACGAGCATCACACCCTCAGGTGGGTCTGAAAACAGGGTATGAATGTACTGTACCCTTAATGGATCCTCCGGATGGTAGCCACCTGTATCATGTTCCATGAAAACTGGATCTGAAACTACACCTATCATGCAAAACCTCCTGTTCTAGTGGTTATAAGTTCACTACCCTTTGGCCGAGTGCGTGGTTTTTTTGTCATGCGAAGGTGTCTATAACATGTGAGGTAATCTGGCTAGGGACCAAACCTTGGTAGGCTGATACGCCACTTGGGTTGTACCCTGTATTAGTGCTCATCCGACCATATTCAAGTTCATGAAGAACAGAAGGCCTTGATTTCATAGGGTCAGGTCCCATTGTAGTAACCTGAGGGGATACTGCTAGAGAGTTGAAAGCAGGTACGTACAGCTGCTTGGCTGCTGTATAGATCTCTCCTTGGTCAGGTGCGATGCTGTTCCCAGTGGTTGTCCTTGGTCCATTACCCTGAACCTTCAGGTATTTTAGCTTCAAAAATGGTAGCTCAAGCGCTAAGCCCTTCATATAAGGCTGAACACTTTTCGAGATAACCATTAACTACAATAATAAACTAAAACGAGGGGTGTTGCAAGACCATTTGTTTAGGTTCTATGGGTCTAGCTCGCCTTACATCCGTCAAAATAATACCCTTGTAAAACTAGAAAAAAGTATATAGGATACAAAATGCTTATTGTATTTAAAGTAAATATAGGAGGAGGTACCTTACTATGAAAAGGTGGTTTTTTGTTGGTCTATTGGGTTTCCTTGTACTAGCGTTTTCGCAAAGCCTAATGGCCGAGGATTACCTAGCTAAGGCCGATGCCCTTTATAATGCCGGTGGCATTGAGAACATCAAGAATTCCATACCGTTGTACGTAAAGGCAGTGCAGGCAAATCCCAACAGCTACGAGGCAAACTGGAAGTGCGCGAGGGCATACAGGGAGTATGCTGACCGTGCTCACAAGGCGGGTATGGAGGGTTGGAAGGATATATGCGCAAAATACGGTAAGATAGGTATGAAGTATGCAGAGAAGGCAATTAAGCTTAACCCAAAGGGGATCGAAGGTAACTTCTACTACGGGCTGTGTGTGGGTGTATATTCAGATGGAGTCAGCATCCTAACAGCCTTGAGAGAAGGCCTCAAAGGTAAAACCCAAAAGGCATTTCAAACAGCATACGCAATCAACAAAAACTATGACGATGGTGCACCCATGATAGCTCTTGGACGTTTCTGGTACGTTCTTCCATGGCCTATGCACAAGAAAAAACTTGCAGAGAAATACCTTAGGGAGAATCTTGCCGCATTTCCCAATGGAAAACATATATCCGAGACCGAGGTATACCTTGCCGAGGTGCTGATGGACATGCATAAGAAGGACGAGGCAAAGGCCCTGCTGCAGAAGGCTGCTAGCAGTAGCGACGTTTACTATAGCAAAGAGGCCAAACGTCTTCTCTCAGAACTTTAATTTCCGCACAAGATGAGAGAAAAAGGCGCCTTCTTTTTTGGAACATTGAGGAGGTGCCTTTTTTTGTTGAAATCATGGAAGACCATGGAGGTAGGTCGTGAAATCGTATCGCAAGGAACTTTGGTTTAACACGAAGCATAGGATAGAATTGATAAATATCACGCCGCAGGTAGAGGATGCACTAAAGGAAAGCGGCATCAAGGAGGGATTGTGCCTTGTAAATGCAATGCACATAACTGCCTCTGTGTTTATAAACGACGATGAACAAGGACTTCATCACGATTACAAGGTATGGTTGGAAAAGCTAGCGCCCCATGAGCCAGTATCCCAGTATCATCACAACGTTGGAGAAGAGAATGCAGACGCACACATGAAGAGGCAGGTAATGGGAAGAGAGGTGGTTGTGGCCGTCACAGAAGGAAGGCTTGACTTTGGGCCTTGGGAACAGATATTCTATGGTGAGTTTGATGGCCAGAGAAAAAAGCGCGTACTTATAAAGATCATAGGTGAGTAAGGCAGGATCAATGGCATGAGATGTAATAGGATGATGTTTAGAATCTTTATGCTTATACTACTACTGCCTTTGCTCTCCATGCAGGCATGTGCGCACAGGGAAAGGATTAGCCAGGAGCAGTTCAAAGTATTGAGCAATGAGCTCAAGGCCTGCAAGAAAAAAGAAGATAGCCTGACGAGGGATAATCTCGTCATTAGAAAGAAACTCAAAGAGTCCCGTGATGAGATAGGGCAATTGAGATCCAAGATGGATAGATATCAGATGGAAAAGCAGACACTTCTTGATAAAAACATAAAGTGTCTGGAAGATAACAAGATCCTACTCAAGGAAATCTCGAGCTTCCAGAGCATGATGCAAGAGAGGGGCGAGAGGACACTGAGGATCAACAAACTATACGAATATGCTGTCTCCTGCCTTAAGGATGAACGGCTTTCAGGGAAGATATACATAGTTAAACTTAATGACAAGCTTAAGATAATAATCCCACAACGCTCGCTTTTCCCTACTGAAAGGAGTGCATGGATAACACCCACTGGAAACCGCCTGCTTAGTAAGATCGCAACATGTATAAAGACTATGAAACCAGGTTACATTGAAGTATCTGGTCATACGGATAATGTACCGAGCACAAAGGGTGCCAAGATGCTCTACCCTACGAAGTGGCACTTAGGGCTCAGCAGGGCAATCGCAGTTGTAACGAGGTTTGAGAAGATGGGCATTAAGAGCGATGACATGTGTGCAATATCTTATGGTGGGACAAGGCCGCTGTCCGAGAGCTCCACGCCAGAGGGAAGGTCCATGAACAACAGGGTGGAGATAGCGATAACGCCTTAGGCGAGGCATATCATGAAAAGGTAAATATCCACGTGATAGGTATAATACTTGCTGGAGGAAATGATTTAAGTTTCTGGCCGCTTAGTTCGCAAGCTAGGCCAAAACCCTTTATTGAACTGGGGCAAGGAAGAACGCTCCTTAGGATTACCATAGACCGCATGCTATCCATATTGAGTCCTGAGGAAATAGTTGTTCTCACAGGAATAAGATACAAGGACATAACAGAGAACATAACCAGGGACCTTGGCATAAAGGTGTTATACGAGCCTATGGAAAGGAATACCGCTACCTGCGTAATACTCGCTGCACTGTGGGCTGAGCAGAATCTTGGTGATACCACCGTGATATACCTCCCGGTTGATCACTACATAGAACACGTGGAGACATTTAAACATGCCTGCCTGACAAGTATTCATGCTGCAATCGACATGGGTGGCATTGGGATGATAGGTGTTCAAACCAAGTATCCGTCCACAAGGTATGGTTATATCAAGGCAGGGGACGAGGTGGCAACAGGAGTTAGGCGGGTAGATGCATTCGTTGAGAAGCCGGATATAACAAACGCAAGCGTCTACGCTGAAAGGAAGGAATACATGTGGAACTCGGGTGTGTTTGCATGTAGGGTAGGCCTGATGTTGGAAGAGGCATCGCAGCTTTTGCCCGGTATATACAACCCTCTCAAGGAGATATTCCCCGTGGCCCCTGGCCAAGATTATATAACTTTACTTTCAAGGGTATACCCTGAACTTCCCGCTATCTCCGTAGACAAGGGCATATTCGAGAGGACCACATGTCCCATGTTCGTGGTACCATGTCCTAGTGAGTGGACAGACATAAAGGATATAGATACACTGGATAGCGTGCTTCAAAAAGACGACAGGGGCAACTACGTCTCTTCCAGGAGCACGGTTGTGGATGGTAGAGGTGTAACCATTCTGGGAGACGATATACCCGTTATAACAATTGGGGTAAGTGACGTGGTAGTTGCGCACTCGGAAGATGGTATTCTTGTTATGAAGAAGGGCATGTCTAGGGATCTGGAGAATATAGCGGGAAGGGTCATCAAGAAGCTCTAGCCCTCAGCTTCTCTATAAACCTGTGTGTTATTGATGCAATGTCGATATCCCTATGCCCGAATCTCCATAGGAGGTAATCACCCAGATAATTCTCGAAGTACGGTGCCATGTCGGGCCATATTTGTTCAACAGACCTGAGATGCTCCTCGTGCGATGCCCGCGTATCTAGCTTTATTCCCTTCTTGTTGAATGCCTCCAGGACCTGTTTATAAAACGTGGCACGCCTGTGCCATAGTTTTCCGGCCAAGCCAAGCCAAGATATGAAGGCTGCTAGTATCAGGCCAGGTATCCAATAGATTGTTTTACCCCCGGGCTTCACAAGGTTGTTCCCAAAGTAGCCTGCCAAGTAGATCTGGTCATTCAGTGAGTAGTGGATAACCCACCTTATCCATTTGAAGCGTATCTCGTCTAGGAGGCTTGGCTTGGTAGTGTAAAGGCCTAGTTCGGGTGGCGTAGGATCTGCCGTATGCCATACTCCCCTATCCCAGTATTCAACCCATGCATGCGCTGCACTCGCACGTACAATGTAGTAGTCACCCAGAGGATTATACTCGTGCACATAGAAGCCAGCTACCACCCTTGATGGTATGTCCAGGCCCCTTAACATCAGGGCAAGTGATGATGCAAAGTATTCACAGTCTCCGCTGCCTCCATCCATGACAAACCATTTTATAGGAGACATACCCTTGGGTCTATGTTGCTCCGCCAACGTGTACTTACAGTGATGTCGAAGGTATGCTATGATGGCAGCTACTCTCCTGCCTGCATCCCCCTTGGGTGCTATTCGCCTGGCAAGTGCTGTCAAATCGTCAAACCCACGTGGTACTTGTACGCTACATGCATCTGATGTCTCAGGGGTTTTTGATACCCAGACATCGTATACAGCAGGCGTAGAGTATATCCAGTAATAGTCATCACCCTCTCTCCTTATTTCTCCGGGTGACACGTTTACAAGGGAAAAAGGATGAAAGACGTTTTTTGCATCTATTTCCTTAGGGTATATTGTAAGCCTGTACATTGAGCGAGACGTAGGGCTGAATACACCGGTCTTCCTGGATGACCTTTCGAAACCTGAGCTAGTAGCCTTCTCCAGGTGTGCTCCTGCAAGGAGAAAGGTCCTTGGACGATATTTACCATGCCACACTATCCTCATCACGATGCTGTCGTCGACACTGATACGAGAGTCCTGTCCAAGATCAATATTCTCCGTAAATCCTGTTTTGTGTCTATGCAGGGTATTGGACCTCAGTATTGTGTCATAGGGTCTTGGTATTATGTAGAATAGTATACACGTAAGAAAGATTATGCTTGAGCCTATCTTTAGCCAGTGCCTGGGACCTGGTACGTGTTCGGACGAGCCGAACCTTATACCGTCAACCAGATAAAGAGCCATGGGTATCAGGAAGATCATGAACACCAGTGATATTGTAAATGTCAGGCTAAGGGTGAATATGGTAGCAAAGACCAGCTCAGAAAAACTTATTCCAAGAACTTGGTATATTTCTCTAAGTTCTTTCTTGAGCAGCAGCCTAGCTATGTCCAAGGCAACTATCATGTCCCTTATGGCAAATGCTACATCTCCCCTCCCTCCCATCCAGACCCTCAAGATCTCGAGTAAGGTAAAGCCAAGGAGAGCTATTGTTACAATCTTTGCCGATATGATATCCCTGTCATATGGCAGCCTAAGGGCAAGGATGTGAACGGACAATACGGCAATAAAAACAGGCCATGGAAGTACCCCAGCGAGGCTTAAACACAGGGCACCTACCATAGAAAGTATGATAGCTAGCCCAACTACTTGTCTATACGTAGATGAAACTCTCTGCAGCATGATCCCTTACCTTGATAGGTACTGAAATATCCTTGACCAGTGCAAGCCTTTCCAGGATTTTCCTCCTGTGCATCCTTGAGTTATCCATGCCGCTAAAATAGTTGTTTATTACGATACCAAAGCTTAAGCCCTTGGCATGGAAGTCGAGAACGAGGAAGGTCGCCATGCCGAGCTTTGTCTCGATGTCCTTGCCTGGAACGAGGACTATCAACGTTGACATTCCACTAGTGGATTCCCATACCTTTGTCACAAGGGATGTATTTTGTTTTTTCCACGCTATGGCAGAAAACGGGTCCCCCGGGGTGTACGGCCTTGTGTGGGATACACTCTCCATGTCCCTGGCGGCCTTGCCTGCATTGTCCTTCCACGAAGAACCATGCTTGTACTGGTACTCAATCGGTTTGGGATAAACAATCACGTGGTCTTCTTGGTCGAATAATATGGATTTCTCAAAAAGACCATATGGGAAGGTAGTGTATACCTTTATCTTGCCAAGGGTGTTCCTGCCCCTTTTCTCAAAGCAGGCCTTTGCTTCAAGTATGCTACTCTCACCCTTTTTTAAAAACCCAAGGGGTATAGGTTCAAGGTCATGTACGACTACCCTCTCGACGTCCCTTGATGGGCATCTTAGTACATAGCGCATGTTTGATTGTGTTCCAGCAAAGAACTCGCCTGGCGTGAGTCTGGTGACCTTGATATCCCTTATGTTACGTTCTGACTCTATGCCAGAGACTATCATGAACCCCATCATCACAGATATTATGAGAAACAGAAGGTTATTGCCCGTCACCATGGCTATCACAATTATAGACACCAAGAAGGAAAAGAACACCTTTCCAGGGGTAGTAAGCCTGAAGCCCCTGCGAGACCTTGCAATGTTAGAGAGGAACGTCCACATCTGTAAGCAGATCCTCCAGGATTTTGGCAGCATCACCCTCTTTAACAATGATCCTGTGAGCAAGGACAGGGATACTAGCTTTTTTTACGTCATCCGGTATTACAAAATCCCTGCCGTGTATGTATGCCCATGCCTGGGACACCTTTTTTAATGCAAGCCCTCCCCTTGGAGAGACACCCAATTCTATGCTTGGGTGAACCCTGGTTGCCCTGACAATAGACAGGATATATTCAACCACGTCTTCATGGACCAATACACGTCCTACCTCGCTCCTGAGTCTTACTATTTGTTCTGACGTGATAACTGGGCTAAGCGAGAGAGCATCGGAGTGGTCGATACCTCTTGAGATAATTTCCTTCTCCTCGCTAGAATCGGGGTAACCTATGTGTAATTTTACAAGAAAACGGTCGAGCTGGCTCTCGGGTAAGGGAAAGACACCAGCCACCTCCACCGGGTTCTCGGTGGCTATGATCATGAAAGGCTGTTCCAGTGGATATGTTATGCCATCTATGGACACCTGTTTTTCCTCCATTGCCTCTAGGAGAGCAGATTGTGTCTTGGGAGGTGTCCTGTTGATCTCGTCGGCCAGTACTATCCCGGCAAATACGGGGCCCTTGACAAGTTCCGGTTCTACCGATCCTTTCCTGAATATGTGAAAGCCAATAACGTCTGATGGCAACATGTCATTGGTAAACTGAATCCTGGCAAAACTAAGGTCTGTAAGCCTCGAGAGTGTGAGGCCTATGAGGGTTTTACCCACGCCTGGTACACCCTCCAGAAGCACGTGGCCACCTGAGAGCAACGCGCATATGACAAACTTCAAGGCATCCACTTGGCCAAGGAATACGCTTGCCATCTCTTCTGTTATAATCTCTGTAAGGTTTTGTACAATCATAAGCATTACTATCGGAAACAAGTTAATTAAAAGAAATTGTCAAAGATATTCACATAGCTATCCCCTGTAAATCGACCACTCGTGCCAGTAACCTTGACATGACAAGTAACGTCAAAATGTTACACATGATGCAAAGGTCCGGGTGCATAAAGTTTGTGTTGACAGGTGTCGATAGGGTATACCATAGAACAAAGTCTTAACTTTGGGAAGACTTGATAGCTCATGGATACAGATAGGTTTGCCAGCATCATTGAGAATATGCAGGAGGGCTATTACGAGATAGACCTTGAGGGTACATTTACGTTCGTGAATAACACCCTTTGCAGGATAGCCAAGCTTCCTAGGGAAGAACTCATCGGACTCAACTTCAGGGAATACGTGTCAGAGGATACTGCCAAGATGCTCTTCGAGACCTTTAACAAGATATATAGGACTGGAGAACCGGGTAACGTGGAGTACGAAATTACCAGAAGGGATGGCTCAAAGGCCATAATTTTCAACTCGGCGTCCCTGCTTAAAGACAAAACCGGTAGAAGGATCGGTTTCTACGGCCTCACGATCGATATAACCACAAGAAAAGAAATGGAGGAGAGACTAAGGCAGAGCCAGGAAAGATTTGAAGCCCTTTTCGAAAACGCCAATGAAATGATCATCACCACTGATGAGAATGGCTATATCCTAAGGCTCAACAAAAAGGTGGAAGAGATCTCAGGTTACTCTAGGGAAGAATTGCTGGGCGAGAGCATTCTGAAGATAGCATATCCTGAGGACAGGAAGGAATACATAAGCTTCTGGAATGAACTCCTTGATGGAAAAAGGCCTCTAAAGGAGCTGAGGGGAATGACAAAGGCCGGCAAGGTTTGTTACCTGCTAGCTAGTGGAGGTGTGATAAAGAAGGGTGATAAGATACTAGAGATACAGTACAATGCACATGATATAACATATATGAAAGAGGCAACAAAGACCATCGACGAACTAAGAGAGAGGCTAAAGAGCATTATTGAATCCAGTCCAAACCTCATTATGTGCCTGGACCGCTTTGCCAAGATAGTCCTTGTAAATCCTGTATGTGAGAAGATACTCAACAGACCTAAGGCAAGCCTAGTGGGAAAGGATTTCTTCTCCATAGACCCTTTCATGGAGCGGTACAGGAAGTACTTCGAGAACATACTAGAGGAGAACAAGCCAGTAATCCTTCCTGAAGAGACATTGACAAGAAACTCCAATAGGGTGTTCAGCATAAACATATATCCACTTGCTCTTGGCGATGGTGTAGGAGGCATAGTCTTTACGGCCGTTGATGTCACAGACAAGAAGCACATGGAGTTGCAGCTCCTACATGCACAGAAGATGGAGACAATAGGCGAGCTTTCCAGCGGTTTCGCACACGATCTCAACAATATATTGACAGGTATAGTAGGAAACCTAAGCATGTTGAGATTGACAGATGACAGTGAAAAGAAAGAACAATACCTTGATACACTTGATAACATAACAGAACGGGCCAAGAACCTCGTACAACAAATTCTTGCATTCTCGAAGAAGCACGACGGGAAACCCGAGAACCTGCTGATTAATAAGGCTATCGACGAGGTGGTTAGTATTGCGGCGAAGTCCATTCCAAAGAACATAGAGCTTAAGAACAAAGGTGAGTCAAACAAGTATAGTGTTTACATTGACCATACCCAGCTTACACAAGTCCTACTAAACCTGATAATAAACGCAAGAGATGCAATAGGTAGCAGTCAGGGAGGTAAGATCACTATTGCCTATTCCAAGGTATATGTGGATGCTGATAGCAGGAGACGTTACCTGCTGCCGTCCGATGGCACCTTTGTAAAGATTGATGTCACTGACAACGGCTGTGGTATAAGCAAGGAAGCCTTGCCAAAGATATTTGATCCTTTTTTTACCACAAAAACAAAGGGCCCTAACAAGGGTACGGGCCTGGGTCTTTCCATAACGTATAACATAGTTAAAAACGCCGGTGGTTCCATAATTGTCTATTCAGAAGAGGGTGTGGGCACAAGATTCACGGTCTTCTTACCTCTTTCAAGGCTAGGTGAAGTACGGATAGAGGAAACGAATGTTAAGGCCAAGGTTCGTATAAGGTCCAGGAACTCTGGTAAAAAGATACTACTGGTGGACGATGAAGACATGATACGCGAGATAGGAAAGGAAATGCTTGAGACAATGGGCCACCGCGTAATAACAGCCGAGAATGGGAAGCAATGCCTTGAGATACTCAAGAACAACGGGGACTTTGACCTTGTCATACTGGATATGATTATGCCCGGTCTTGACGGACCTCACACGCTAGAAGAGATGGAAAAACATAATATAAATACAAAGGTTGTAATATCTTCTGGATTCTCCTTTGAACACGAAGAAAACGTGGACCTGGTGAAGAATCCCATGGTCGTAGCCAGGCTGAACAAGCCATTTAACATGGTAGAACTCTCAAGTCTGATAGAGGATATTCTTTCCTAGAACCAAAGACTTAGAAAAAGGCTGTTAAATCTATGCATAGACCTGCCGATAATAAGATCCAGAGGTGGGTATAGATGAAATTGGGTGATACTATGCAAGGTGTGGGTTTAACCGTTGAAATTCAAGACATGCTTGCTGCCCTAGATGATATCCGGGATGCGGTCTACCTTAAAGATACAAAGGGACGCTACGTGTGGGTCAATAGTGCACACGCGGATATTCTGGGTGTATCCGATGCTAAAGATGCCATTGGAAAGACTGACCTTGATTTTCTGCCAGATGACTTTGCGCAAAGAAACATGGAAAGGCTAGCAGATATTATACGGACCAGTTCTTCAGATGAAAGGATGGATACAATAGCCTACGCGGATGGGGTAAACAAGTGGGTTATAATCACTGAGACTGTCTTAACGGGTAATGCTGGCAAACAGGGCGTTCTTGGAGTAATGACAGATATCACTAGCCTTGTAGAGTCTTCAAAGGCGTCCGAGGAAGAGAAGGAGACCTATGAAGACCTGTTCGAAAATGCAAACGAGATGATTATAACAACGGATACAAGCGGATTTGTAACTAGGTTAAACCGCAAGGCAAGCGAGATAAGTGGTTATACAATTCCCGAGCTCATAGGCAAAAATATCCTCAAGATTGCACCAGAGGAAGACAAAGAACACTTCTTTGAGATCTTTAGGCATGTAACACAGGGCAAGGAGTACTTTAGAGAGGAAAGGATACTTACTAAGAAAGGTGATATACGGCAGATACTCGTGAGTGGCAGGCCTGTTATGAGGGATGGTAAAATCGTTGCCCTGCATTTTAATGCCCAGGATATAACCGACTACAGAAACCTTCAGAAAAAGCTGCTCCCCTCGGCAAAGGCTGAACTCATAGAGGGTTTTGCAGCAAGCATTGCGCATGAATTCAGAAACCTTACAACGGCTATCACGGGATATTCAGAACTCGCACTTAAGTCCCTGGATCCAGGTAGTCCTGCCTACGACAAGGTTCGGCAGATCTACGACACCGGGAGAAAGGCACTAAGGCTAGCAGAAAATATGATTTCTTTCGGTGAAACCAGTAGTTCAAAGGCCGGGGTTCTTGATGTAAACGATGAAATATCACGCTTGGAGTCCTTACTTGATAGATTGACTAGCGAGAACATCCAGCTTTCTCTCGCGCTTAAGAAAAACATGCCAAAGGTCAGGATCAAACCGTCACACCTTGTACAGTGCATAATGAACCTGGTAATGAATGCCAAGGTGGCAATGCCCGACGGTGGAGACATCACAATAGCCACAGATAGGGTGAACATAGACAGGGATGATGGTCATGATTACCTGGGGCTTAACTCTGGGGAATACGCTTGCATTACTGTAAGAGATACGGGTAAGGGGCTGGATAGAAAGGTTCACCAAGAGCTCGTGGAGTCATTCCTGGATCAGTCCACAAATACTATTGGATATGGATTATCAACTGTTTACAGCATTGTAAAGGATGCAGGGGGTGATATACTGGTTGAGAGTGAACCTGGTAAGGGTACTGCTTTTACGCTCTTTATACCAGCTGTAAATGAGGATGCGGGCAGCAAAGTTGCTGCATCCAAGACTAGCCAATTAAAGGACATTGAAAACAAGACCATACTGGTTGTAGAAGACGATGACACTGTACGTGACCTGGTCGTAGACATACTAAGGGATGCAGGCTACAATGTTCTTTCGGCCAGGAACGGTGGTGATGCACTTTTACTTGCAAGGGAAAACAAGGGCAAGATAGACATACTTATAACAGATGTCATAATGCGGAGGATCAACGGCAAGATGCTCTCAAGTAAGATGCTCTCCATATGGCCGGATATGAAGGTCGTGTATATGTCAGGCTATGGTGACGAGATAATAACCGCGTCAGACCTAAGGGATAAGGCATTCTTGCAAAAACCCTTTCTACCAGGGGAACTGTTGGCCACGGTTGAACATCTCCTTGCCCGGTAGGCAATTTTCAGGTTATTGTTTTCCATTAGATGCGCTCTAGGGAAGAAATCATATCCTATGCAAGGGAATCTGGTATAGACCTTATTGGCTTCACGGATGCTCGTCTAACCTATGAAAACCTTTCAGTATTTAAGCACTGGCTCGACTCAGGCCGGGCTGGAGAGATGGGTTGGCTCCATAGAAACATTGAGAAAAGGTTTGATCCACGTTTGATCCTGGATGGTGCAAGGACAGTCATATGCATAGCGATTAACTATTTTTCGTCTTTGGATCCACCTAGTTCTCACGTATCCAGATATGTAAGATCTCATGATTATCACGCGGTCCTTAAGGACAAGCTGAATAAGCTCTACATATTTATGAAGGAGGCCGACTCTGGACTGGTTGCAAGGCCCTTTGTGGATAGTGCACCCATTGCAGAAAAAGCACTGGCACAAAAGGCAGGGCTGGGCTGGCAGGGTAAGAATTCTCTTCTCATAACGCAGGAGTTCGGTTCCTGGGTGTTTCTTGGAGAACTTGTAATAAACAGGGAATACCCAGTGGATAATCCCTGCCCTGACAGGTGTGGTACCTGCAGGGCATGTATTGATGCATGCCCTTCTGGAGCGATAAAGGAGGACAGAACGGTTGATGCAAGGCTTTGCATATCATACCTTACCATAGAATTGAAAAGGGCATTCACGGACTTGGAGAAGGGGATGATAAAGAAAAGCAGGATGATATTCGGTTGTGATGTATGCCAGGAAGTCTGTCCTTGGAACAGGAACACGCCTTGCACAAAAGAACCTGGATTTATTAAACAGCATGATCTGTCAAACTATACTATTGAAAAGTTGCACAGCCTTATCCACGAAGAATTCTACAGGTTAAGGAGACACAGTGTGTTAGACCGGGTAAGCTATGAACAGTTTACAAGAAACCTGGCTGCACTTGACTGGCATTCATGATTTAGGGCTTATTCCTTAAAGACGCTTATTGCTTGCCTTATTGACGAGATTGGCAATACCTTTATACCTTCTGTATTATCTAGGCTGGCCATGTTTGAACTAGGTATTACAACGTTCGAGAAACCCATTCTTTTTGCCTCATTTACCCTGGTATCTATCCTGCTGACAGCTCTCACCTCGCCGTTAAGGCCTATCTCACCGATAAACACCGTTCCCCTTGGTACGGTTTTATCCAGAGCGCTTGATGCTATGGCCATTATAACTGAGAGGTCAATCGCTGGTTCTACAACCTTTATTCCACCTGCAACACTTACCACGACATCGGACGATGAAAGTCTCAATCCCCCCCTTTTCTCGAGTACGGCCAGCAGGACAGAAAGCCTGGACAAATCAATACCTATGGATATCCTTCGTGGCATGCTAAAGCTCGATCTGCTTACAAGAGACTGGACCTCTACGAGTAATGCCCTGGTACCTTCAATCGTGGCCATAACGGCTGCACCAGGGAGGTCATTACCATGGCCATGTATAAACAGGTGCGAAGGGTCCTTTACCTCCTGGAGTCCATCTGACTTCATCTCGAAGACGCCTATCTCCCCGGTTGGCCCAAAACGGTTCTTAACGGTTCTCAAGACCCTGTATGCACCGGCTGAGTCACCTTCAAAGTACAACACGGTATCAACTAAGTGTTCAAGCATCTTGGGGCCGGCGATCCACCCGTCCTTGGTCACATGACCAACCACGAACACGGTGATGTTCATGCCCTTGGCAATCTCAAGTAGCGCTCCGGCACCGTTACGTATCTGTGCGATGCTACCGGGTGGTGTGTCTATGTCACTGGAAAGTATGGACTGTATAGAATCAATAATCACTATATCAGGGGAGGAAGAGCTTATTTGCTCTTTTATATTCTCAAGCATGACCTCTGGATATACAAGCAGGTCGCCAGATTCTATGCCGAGTCTTTCTCCTCTCATCTTGAGCTGCTCTGCAGACTCCTCGCCTGTTACGTAGAGTACCCTGGCATGGTTGGATGCAACCTTGTTTGCCATCTGTAGTAGTATTGTGGACTTTCCTATGCCAGGATCGCCGCCAACCAGGATAAAAGAGCCCTTGACAACACCTCCTCCCAGGACCCTGTCAAGCTCATCAATTCCCGTACTCGTTCTTGAAATGGTTGCTTCTGTATCTATGGCATTGAGCGGAACTGGTTTTAAGGTATGCTCGTTTCTTATTGAACGGGTTTTACCAGCAGGAAGAGCATCCTCTACGATGGTATTCCACTCGCCGCATTGAGGGCACCTACCTATCCACTGTTCTAGCATCAAGCCACAATTGGTACACCTGTAGACCCTTCTCTGCCTCGCCATTACTACTGGGTCACCCTCAAGACCTCTTCTATGGTTGTAATGCCGTCTTCTACCTTCCTTGCCCCGTCTTCCCTTAAGGTGTGAAGGCCCTGTTTTATAGCTTCCTTTTTGATCTGGTTTGAATCAGATGTCTTTAACACAGTGGCCTTTATGGAATCAGACATCAACATAATCTCGTATATGCCGGTTCTCCCCCGGTATCCCGTTTCAAGGCATGCCTTGCACCCTTGACCCCTGTAGAATACCTTCTTTCCCTGCATCTTTCTAGAGAGCCCTATCTCTAGCAGGCTCTCTGCTTCAGGCGTATATTCTTTCTTGCATTCAGGGCAGATCTTGCGCACGAGTCTCTGGGCAATGATGGCATTTACAGAAGAACTAACCAAGAAAGGTTCTATGCCCATGTCTATGAGCCTTGTAACGGCACTTGCGGAGTCGTTTGTATGCAGGGTGGAGAACACTAAATGACCGGTGAGAGCAGCCTGTATTGCTATCTCGGCAGTTTCGAGGTCACGTATCTCCCCCACCAGTATGACATCCGGATCCTGCCTCACAATAGACCTAAGACCTGAAGCAAAGGTAAGGCCAACCTTGGGGTTCACTGGTATCTGTCCTATACCCTTGAGCTGGTACTCTATTGGGTCTTCTATGGTGAGTATGTTTTTGTCAGGAGAGTTGATGCGGCTCAGGATAGAGTACAAGGTGGTTGTTTTCCCAGATCCAGTGGGTCCCGTAACCAGAATAATGCCGTGTTCCTGTGCTATGAGTCCCTCTATTATCTCAAGGTCATAAGGATACAATCCCAGGTCCTCGAGTCCCATAAGAACCGATGACTTGTCAAGTATCCTCATTACGACCCGTTCACCGTTTACCGTTGGCACTGTTGAAACCCTCAGGTCGACCGCATGGTTACCTAGTCTTATACCTATTCTTCCGTCCTGTGGCAGCCTTTTCTCTGCTATGTTAAGGCTTGCCATAACCTTTATGCGAGATACCACGGCAGAATGTATGCGCTTGGGCAGGCTCAGAACATCGTGCAGTATTCCATCTACCCTGAAGCGCACCTTTACCTCTGTTTCAAAGGGCTCCACGTGGATATCCGAGGCCCTCTCTCTGAAGGCCTGCACCATAAGCTTGTTTACAAGGCGTATGATAGGTGCCTCGGTTTCCATCAAGGTTATATCTTCCTGGATGTTTTCGATGTCTTTCAATAGTTCCTCTTCCTCGCCCTCGTCTATGTCCTCCATGATCTCCTTGGCACTCTCTTCCTTAAGCTCGTTGAGCCTGTTGATGGCCGATATTATCTCCTGCCTAGGTGCTAGCACCCTCTCCACGTAATTGACACCTAGTACCTTGGATATGTCGAATACTGCCTCCTGTTCCAGCGGATCGTTAAGTGCTAGTACAAGTCTTTCCTTGTCTATCCTGAGGGGTACCATTACATACCTTCTAAGAAAACCAACACTCAACTTGTCGAGTATGCCGGCGTCAACCTCGGTCTCAATAACGGGTAAGACCTCAAGGTCCCACTGGTCTGCCTGTGCCTTTAGTATGTCCATCTCCTTTGCATGGCCCATCTGTATAAGGATATCCTTTATGTTACCGCCCTTTTCTTTTTTGAGCCTTCTTGCATTCTCCAACACAGCTTCATTGATTATCTTTGAGTCAACAAGGACATCCTCTATACTCTTAACCCTCATTTTACCTTTCCTGTATTATCTTTCTCGAACGTATCCTTTATCCCCTTTATTTCCCCATACTTCTCCCTGTAGAGCTCGTTGGCCTTTGCCTCGGTGTCTATTATCTCTGGTGTCAGGAATATGTAAAGGTTTGTCTTCTCCCTCTCCCTGCTCGTGCTCTTGAAGAGATGGCCAAGTACGGGTATGTCTCCAAGCAGAGGAACCTTGTAGTTTGTATAGGTAAGTTCCTGTCCAATTAGGCCACCTATTACCATGGTCGTTCCATTCTTTATGGTGACCGTTGTACTGGCCGATCTCTTTAACGTGGTAGGTGCGAATTCCTGGACACCTTGGCCAGGTACAAGGGTTGTTATCTCCTGGAATAGATCCATGCGTATGTTACCCTTCTGGCTAATCTGTGGTGTTATCTTTAGCGTCACACCCACATCCCTGTAATCGTAGGTCCTTACAACGTTGTTGATATTGGTTGTATCTGTCTGCTCCCTTGTTACATAGGGGACGTTCTCTCCAACCTTTATCTCTGCTTCCTTGTTATCCATGGTGATTATCTGAGGTGTGGATATAATGTTTACATCTGTATCTTGTCTCATCGCATTTATGAAGGAGGTCATGTTTGGGAATGTAATCTCTGTTCCACCCTGGTTGATCGTAATGGCTTGCCCTATGACACCAAGAATAGGACCAGATGGTATGTCGGCAGGCGTGGAAATAAAATTTTTCCCTGTTCTTGCCACTATACCGCCTTTCCTCTTGCCGTTGTTGTAAGTGAAATCCTCGAAGCCGGTCCACTCAACACCCACCTTGAAGTCAGAGGTGGTCTTGACCTCCATTATGAGACCCTTTACATATACCTGCTTCCTGGGTATGTCCAGGTGCTTTATGGTATCCACTATCTTGGAGTATGCCTGTGGTTCTGCATAGATTATAAGCGAATTTGTGTCCTTGTCCGCAGATATTTTAACCTCCTTGGTTGCGGTGCTGCCCCTTGGACCTAGTGTAGATCTACCTGGCTTGGCCGCACCAGGGGTGGGGACCTCGGTGAGCACCTTGGCTAGGTCCTCAGCGTTTGCGTACTGGAGGTAGTAAACATGGATGTCTTCTTTGCCAGAGGGAGTAGGTATATCGAGTCTGTGCACAAGAGCAAGGATCCTTTTCATCTCTTGGGCTGGCGCTACCACGATTATCGAGTTTGTCCTCTCGTCTGGTATGACCTTTATCTGGGCTTTTGATGTTAGCGTGCCCGGTGTTATGATTCTTCTGCGTATAGCTCTTTTTGTCTGCTCTGACAGAATTTGCGTCAGTTTATCTCCCATCTTTACTGCAGATGCATAGGAAAGTGGTATAATCTGTATATCTTCGGTTGAACCAGGGATGTCTATAACCTTCAGAATCTGCGTAAGCCTTTTTATATTTGAAAGCGTGTCCGTGATTATAAGTATGTTTGATTGTGGGTATGAAAGCAGTAGTGAGTTCCTCTTGGACATAAGAGGCGAGAGAAGAGATCTCATGTCGTTGGCGTCTGCATATTTCAAGGGCACTATTTGGGTCACCACCCTGTCCTCGGCGCTTACCGGCCTACCCTCCATCGTCTCTACACTCTTGGTCCTTGCCTCTGAAGACTTTACTATCTTTGTCACAGCACCCATGGGTATTGTGGTGTAGCCATTGACCTCGAGAACACTCTCGAATACCTTATAGGCCTCTCCCACTGTTATTTTCCTTGGGGATATAACCGTTACCTTGCCTCGGACATCGTCGCCCACGATAAAGTTTCTTCCCGTTACATCTGCAATGAATTTTATAAACACCTTTATGTCAACACCGTCAAAATCCATAGTTACATATTTCTTTGTTTCTGAAGGCTTCCCCTGGGTCATAGGCTTTTGCGGAGGACCAGTCTTTGGTAACGCCTTCTCTGCAACGGGCTGGTTTTTATCTATGAACCTTACGCCCCACAGGTCCCCGTAGTCCGCAATGACCAGGACAGCGGAAACAAGTAAGACAGTAAGGTATATATCCAGTTTTCTCATTCTATTACCCCCTATTACCTGAGACCGAGCATGGTGCGAAATCCCTTTGTACCTCTCAAACTCTTGAGGTCAGGATCTGTAAGAGCCCATGAACGAACATCACCTGATATGGACATGGCCTTCTTTAGCAAGACCAAAGCCGAGTGCATATCACCTTTCCTTGCATAAACACAGGCCATGTTGTAGGCAGGTTCAGCATAGTCATCTGACACGGCCATAGCCCTCTTGAAGTAAAAGATGGCATTAGCTATGTCCCCCTTTATAAAAAGTATGCTACCTATGTTGTTAAGTATCCGTGCATCGTCCTTTTTTAACTCGCCTGCCTTTGTATACATGCCTAGCGCCTTGTCATATTCCTTTATGGCAAAGTATATATTGCCTAGTTTTATATATGCCTCAACGGCATTTGGATCCATTTTTATTACCTTGTTATATATGTTCATGGCCCCCATAAGGTCACCCTTGTTCTTCTTAATGTCAGCCCGGAACATAAGCGAGTGAACGATGTTGATGGGCTGACCCTGGTTATCACCTTCGGATTTCAATCTTGTAAGCAACCTTGGTGATACCTCCTGGGAAATCACATGGGCCTTTATATTGCCCTCGACCTTTCTCGAGGTTATTATGGAGTTTCTCATACTGAGGGCAATGACAAATCCGCTTGCAACACCACCTATTACAATGAGAGTCATTAGCCATGCAGGCATCGCCTTCCTTATCCTTATTGCTGGATATATCACGTACCTGCTGGTAATTCTTTCTCTTTCTTCCTGGATGCGCTTCAGGGCATCGTAAATAGAGCTCATCCCTTCACCTTGCCAATAATCTCCAGCAGGCTGAAGGTATCAGGGCCTGCAATGCCGTCCCTTGTAAGGCCAAATACTTCCTGTACCTTTTCCACGCCCTTTGCTGTCTCAAAATCGTAAAAGCCATCTGGTTTCTTTGACAGATACCCGTAGTTGTAAAGCACGGACTGTATGGTGAGGACGTCCTTCCCCTGGTCAGTGAGCTGGCATACCTTGCTTTCTTCTTTCTTGTAGGGCACCATGACATTCCACTTGTATTCTGTAACGAATGTTTTTACAGGAATGTCAATGGATTTCATGTCAGAGGTCATTACTCTTACGTGGTCTTTATCTGCCTTTATTACAACTGCATAACCATTGTCCACGCATACTATAAAAGGCCTGGGTATGTATCTCAATACATCGGGTTGCGGATGTAGGTTTAGCGTATCAAAGGCCCTGGCAACGCCTGGAAGGGTATGGAGCATGACATAAGCCCTGTCATAGTCAGTCACTGTCCAGGTAGCCACATTGCCTTGCTTTTTGTTTACTGGCCTTGTCAGCTGCTGCTTCTTCTTTGTTACGGGTTTCACCTGCATGGACACCTTGGCAGGCTCTTTGAATTTTCTTGATAAGTAATCTATGCCCATTGGGATGTAAGGCCTCGAGAAGAAAACTGCAATGCCCAGTACTACGACAAGGGTAGTTATGATGACAAGACGCCAGCCAAGATTTTTAGAGCTAGGCAGTTCACCCTTTATTTCTTTTAACGCGGCCTTGACTACGCGTCTTGATATGTTTCTAGTGCTTTTGAGATATGCAAATATCATGGATCTCTCGGCAACCACGTTTATACGTCTTGGTAAACCCCCGGAGAATCCGTATATGAGCCTTATAGCAGAACGGCTGAACCTTATGTCGCCGTGTGAACCTGCCACTGTCAGCCTGTGGTAGATATAATCACCGGTCTCTGAAAGCGAGAGAGGTCCCATGTAATACCTCAAGGTTATCCTGTCATTTATTTGCTTGAGAGATGGCATGGAAAGAGTCTTGGCAAGCTCAGGCTGTCCTATGAGAACTATTTGCAAGAGTTTCTCCTTCTCGGTCTCCAGATTGGACAACATCCTCACCTGTTCAAGCACCTCTGGAGAGAGATTCTGGCATTCGTCGATTATAATTACAGCATTACCACCTTTCGACAGTACATCCAGCAAGAAATCATTAAGGTCATCTAAAAGTTCTTTCTTGGACATCTCACCCTTTGCAACAAGTCCGAATTCCTGATTTATTGTTCTTAATAGCTCTATTGCAGACAAGGACGGATTAAGAATAAGTGCTGTATGAGTATTCTTTGGTACGGATGATAAAAGGGCCCTGCATAAGGTGGTTTTGCCTGCACCCACCTCGCCCGTTATCATGATAAAACCCTTTCTTTGCTCTATGCCGAAGAGCAGGTGCGAAAGTGCCTCCCTGTGTACACTTGACATGTAGAAATATTCAGGGTCTGGGGTGAGATTAAACGGCTTTTCTCTTAAGCCAAAAAATTTTTTATACATGGTCTTATTATACCTTGTCTACACCCTCCATACCTTTCTTTATTTCAAGGGTATGGTTAATCTTAAAGAGTTTCCTCTTCTCTCGACTTCTACGTCCATGGATGTAGCGTCCTTTATATCCTGGTATGCTTTGAATGCATCTTCCGGCGTTCTGATTGGCATACCGTTTACTGACTTTATGATATCACCGGACCTTACCCCAAGCTTGTATATCTGGGTGTTCTTGGCAACGTTGTTTATCCTGAATCCGTAAGGCCTACCCCCTTTAAAGTAAGGAACTATCCTTGCCTTTCCTATGTACCTGTCTAGGTGTTGCATCACATCGGCAAAGCCAGGTGACATACTCGATCGATGCTTGTATCTCCTGTAGACTCTAGCGCTTACAGTCTTTGTACCGCCACTAGGACCCTCGGATACAACCAGCATCTGTTCCTGTCCACCAACATCCATGATAACCTTGTTTCTGTAAATAGCAACGATGGTAGCACCTTTTATGGTGTCACCAAGCTTGTAAAGGTCTTGTTTGCCATCTTTTTCTATAATGGCCCTAGCTAGCTCCCTGGGGCCAGTTATTGTACCCCTTAAGGTCAGACCCATCTCGGCGAGTGGCCTTATAACGTCCTCTTCAGAGTTTTTGCCTTGGACCGTGGCCTTGTTTGGCATTGCGTGGAACAGGTTCCTATTTTGTATTATAGCGTAATATTCGGGTCCATGTGGTACATGTTTGTCCTCTTGAAGGGATCTTGCCGTTTTCTTCCCAGGTACTGGCATCCTGTAAAGCTTGTATGATAGTACATCCGTTATTATGCCAGATACTATCCAGAGGATTAGAGTGAGAAAGGCAACATCGATAATCCACCTGAACCTTTTTACGGGCATTTAAAACCTCTACAACCTGTCATATCCGAGGAACTTCATGGTAAAACTTCCCCTTCCCCTTGTAAGCGACCTGAGATCGGTCGAGTAGCCAAAGGTCCTTGAAAGGCAAATCTTTGCCTTTATTTCGTGGAATTGACCCTTTGGCTCCATACCTATTATATCCGTTTTTCTAGCACTCAGGTCACCCACAACGTCTCCCACGAATTCCTCGGGGACGAGTAACTCCAACTCCATAATGGGTTCCAGTATTACGATACCTGCTTTCTTTAGGGCCTCTTGGAGTGCCATGTGGGCAGCTATCTTCATGCCGATTGTCGTTGACCTTGCATCAAGTTCACTTCTTACTACCTTCACGACCACATCGATCACCTCGAATCCATGTACAGGGTCAGATAGGCATGCCTCTTCAAGTCCCATGCGTATTGCTTCGTGTATATCATCTGGAAGATTGTTCTCTATTTGGAATTTGTTACCTTCACCCCTCTGGCCTGGCATGAGAGTGAGCCTCACCTTGCCGTAATGTATCTCTTCACCTATCTTCTTGTCGAAGGTTACATCCGAGGAGGCCTCTTTTTCTGCCGTTGCACAGTATAGTACCTGTGGTTTGCTAACGTTTATGTCAAGGCCAAAGTCATTTCTCAGTCTCTCTGTTGCTACCTCGAGATGCAGCTCTCCCATACCCTCAAGTATTAGCTGACCAGTATCGGGATCCTCGTGCACCTTCAGGGTAGGGTCTTCTATGGTCAGCTTTTCTGTTGCACTTACAAGCCTCTTCATGGTATCGCCGCCTGTCTTGGGCTCCACTGCAACAGATATAACGGGCTTAGATGCACTTATAGGCTCAAGCACAAAGGAGTGACCCTTCTCTGTAAGCGTGTCGCCTGTTATGGATTCTTTCAGGCCCACTGTTGCAACTATATCTCCAGCAATTGCCTTGTCCAGTCTTTCCTTGCGATGTGCATGCATTCTGAACAATCTTGCTATCCTTTCTGTTTTGTCCCTAGTTGCATTGTAGACCTCGGATCCAACTGTGAGAGTTCCGGAGTATACCCTTAGGTATACGAGCCTTCTCCCCTCTTCCATGTAGATCTTGAACACGTAGACGCACAATGGTCCCCTGGGATCACTTGTTATCTTTAGCTTTTCACCTGTCAATGTATCATGAATAACAATAGGATGTGTGTCCATTGGGGAAGGCAGGTAGTTAACAATGGCATCCATCAATGGCTGTATGCCCTTGTTTCTGAGAGCTGACCCGCAGAGTACAGGCACAGCCATATTGTTGATAGTAAGATTCTTGATTGCAGAGTTGAGGCTTTGCTCGTCCATTTCCTCACCGGAGATATACCTTTCCATTATTGTATCATCCAGGTCTGCAATGCTTTCTATCATATTCTCCCTGGCATTACCTGCCTTTTCTATCATTTCCTCGTCAATTGGAACCTCGGAGTACGTCACTCCCTGATCATCATCTCTCCATATGATCTTGCACCAGCGCACAAGGTCTATTATGCCCTTGAACTCGGGCCCTTCGTAGTAGGGGATCTGCACAGGGAGTATATGGAGATCAAAGTGTTCTCTCATTTGCCTCACGACCTCGTTAAAATCAGCGCCCAGCCTGTCGAGCTTGTTTACAAAAGCAATAATGGGCACCCTGTATCTCCTCGCCTGGTGCCAAACGGTTTCGGTCTGTGCTTCGACTCCACCAACACCGCACAAGATCATTATTGCACCATCCAAGACCCTGAGGCTACGCTCCACCTCTATTGTGAAATCAACATGGCCTGGGGTATCTATTATGTGGATTTCGTGTGATTTCCAGTAGCATGTTGTAACTGCCGAGGTTATGGTAATACCTCTCTCCTGCTCCTGGGGCATCCAGTCCATGGTTGCCTGTCCATCATGGACTTCACCCATACGGTGAATCCTACCTGTGTAGAAAAGGACCCTCTCCGTGACAGTTGTTTTTCCAGCATCTATGTGCGCCACGAAGCCTATGTTCCTGACTTTTCTGGTATCCCTCGCCATGATCCTTACCACCTAGCGTCCATCAAGATCTACCTTTATTACATTGTCCATGTGGCGGCCCAGGACCAACTCACCCAGTTTTAAATATGACTGTGTCAGATCCGTGAAATAATATACCACATCTGGTGATTCCTTACACTCGTATTCCCCATGAACCATCCTAGCTACTGCAGCAGCCGTTGTTGCAGCAGAATCCACTATGCTGATACCATTACCCATTACCTTGCCTATAACACCCCTTAGTAAGGGATAATGAGTGCAGCCTAGCAACAGGGTATCTATACCGTAAGATATAAGCCCTTCAAGATATCTCTTTGCAACCAACTCGGTCACCTCGTCGTCAAACATACCTTCTTCCACAAGTGGTACGAACAAAGGACATGCCTTGCTTACAACATCGACTTCCGGCCTTATGGCCCTTATGGCATTGGCATAGGTGTTGCTTTTTATAGTGGCTGTTGTCCCTATCACCCCTATTCTTGATGCACCTGTTGAAACGGCGGCCTTTACCCCTGCCTCTATGACACCCATGACAGGTATATTGAGCTCATTTCTCACCATAGATATGGCATGGGCAGATGCTGTGTTACATGCAAGGACCAGCATGTCTATACCCTGCTCGACCAGAAACCTGGAACATTCAAGCGTGTATTGTTTTATAACATCAGGAGACTTTGTTCCATAGGGAAGACGAGCAGTATCGCCGAAGTATACCATGTCCAATCCATTTATGCGCTTGAGCATCTCCTTTAATACAGTGAGTCCCCCCATGCCTGAATCGAAGATGCCAATCTTGTTATATTTCATGAAGGCTCCTGTTCTCCATGCCCTTCAAAGACCCCAACAAAATGGCCGACATATATGTAAGCTTATGACTGTACAGTCCTGCATTCTTGTTGCCCTTACGCTGATGGCAAGTAGCTAGTATAGCTTATGGCCATAGAAATTCCCTGCAAATATCCCCGTGCTCTAACTATTGTATTTATGCCACTCTGTCAAGGCATAACGCCTTTACAAACGCTACTTAGGTGTATCCAAGACACAGAATATGAGAAGAATGCAGATAAGGATATAACTGGAGAAACTATCTTACCATAACAACATATGATGGCATGCGTAAATGTGTCCTTTACTTCTTGCAATCTTTCTGCTATTCAATGGTTCAAAGGAAAATGAATGAGAGCTCATTTCTAGCCTTGTAATGAGGCTGGAGAGCAAATCAATGAGGAAGGAGTTGTAATGAAGGATGTAGTAATCGTCTCAGCGTGTAGAACCGCTATTGGTTCTTTTGGCGGATCTTTAAGGGATGTGAACGGTGCAAAGATTGCAAGCGTGGTAATGAAAGAGGCCATAAGGCGTGCGGGAATAGAGCCGGGTACAATAGATGATGTGCGTTTTGGTTGTTGCATGGAGCCTGTTGATGCGCTCAACGTGGCCAGGGTCGCTGCACTTATGGCTGGTATACCTGAGACAGTGCCGGCTGTAACTATAAATAGGGTATGCATCTCTGCAATGGAGGCCGTTGTATCGGGTATGGCTATGATACAGGCTGGCATGGCTGACATCATACTGGCAGGTGGAGTGGAGCATATGTCTGGTGTGCCTTACGTGGTGCCCGAAGCTAGGTGGGGGGCAAGGTTGCAGGACAAGACCCTTGTAGATGCAATGATACACGGCCTTCACTGTGGCTCCCACCTGATTCCTCACCCAGAGGACGGTCCTGTCAAGGAGGGTATGCCTTTAGATCTCTTCAAGGGTAAACCGTACATCATGGGACACACAGCCGAGTTCGTGGCACAGTTGCACAACATAAGCAGGGAGGAGATGGACGAGATTGCTCTGAGATCACACAATAACGCGGAGAGAGCAACAAAAGAAGGTGATTTTAAAGATGAAATAGTTCCAGTTGAAGTACCACAGAGAAAAGGCAAGCCTCCCATTATATTTGACAAGGATGAGCATTTCAGGCCAGGTCTGACCATGGAACAGCTAGCAAAGTTACCACCTGCATTTATCCCAAAGATAGGAAAGGTAACTGCCGGCAACTCATCCGGTCTTAATGATGGTGCAGCAGCAGTGGTTATCATGTCTGCAGACAAGGCAAAAGAGTTGGGTCTCAACCCCCTTGCAAGGATAAAGGCAGTCGGAAGGGGGGCATGCCATCCGTCTGTTATGGGACTCAGTCCAGTGCCTGCTGTCAAAGACCTGCTGAACAGGTCAGGGTTAACCATGGAAGACTTTGAGCTTATAGAACTCAACGAGGCGTTTGCAGCCCAGTATCTAGGTTGCGAGAAAGAGCTCGGCCTGAACCGGGAGATAACAAACGTAAACGGTTCAGGTATAGGACTAGGCCACCCAGTTGGAGCCACAGGCTGCAGGATCATTGTAACCCTTATTTATGCAATGAAAAAGAGAGACAAGACACTTGGTCTTGCAACACTGTGTGGTGGTGGCGGTGTTTCCATGGCAACTGCCATTGAAATTATCTAGGGATTCTTGACATGGCCAGGCCTTGCTTGCATATACAATAAAAGGCTTGGCCTCTTCTAACCTAGCCTTTTTCCAAGAAGGGTTCCAGTATAGATGCTACATCCTCCCAGACATCTTCTATGGGTCTTGCTGCATCTAGCACATGGTGCCTCTTCTGGTTACAGATATCAAGGAATGCCCTTCGTATCCTATCATGATACTCGAGTGGGAGATTCTCGAATCTATCCTTTGCCCTTATCCTCTGAAGGCTTATCTCGACAGGTGCATCAAGTAATACTGTAACTTCAGGTTCCATATAGGTGTGGGTAGACTTCATAATGTCGATTATTGCACCGCTATCTACACCTCCAAGTATGCCCTGGTAAACAAGCGTGGACTCTATGAACCTGTCTATGATGACAATTCTTCCCTCGGACAGGGCAGGTGTGATAATTTTGGTTATATTTTCTCTCCTGGATGCAAGGACAAAGAGGATCTCAGTCCATGGATCTAGATTGTTGTTTTCTAGAAACAGTTCGCGTATATTTTCTGATATCATAGATCCCCCGGGTTCTCTAATGGAGACCCAGGGGATATGTTTCTTTTCGAGGTAAGATGAGAGGAGCTTTACCTGGGTGGTCTTGCCCACCCCTTCTCCCCCTTCAAAGCTTATTATCACTATTTGTTATTTATAGCTGCGTGGGCTGCAGCAAGCCTTGCTACGGGTACCCTGTAGGGGGAGCAACTCACGTAGTCAAGTCCAACCCTGTGACAAAAGTCAATCGAAGAAGGCTCACCAGCATGCTCACCGCAT
>WFSG01000041.1 GCA_015486075.1 Deltaproteobacteria bacterium | reverse complement strand
ATCCAAAGACAGGCCTATGCTTTGAACCCCAGTGGGTTAGCCTTCCGTCCATGTCATCTAACTGCAGTGCAAGTGCAGTGAAGGCAGGTAGCCACACCCCAGGTGACTTCAGAGCATCCGTAGCAGCCCTACCCACATGTTGCCACCCTGGAAAAAAATTTACATCCTTGCCCCAGGAGTTGGTTTCACGCATGGTTGCACAACCTACAGGTACAAGGAGGAAAAGCAAACACATAACCAATACTACAGGGGAAAAAGCAATCCTCTTGGCCTTCCGCCTTGGGATCATGCCTGTGGTGGATAAAAAGGGAGGAGTATATTTTCCCTTATCCTCAGCCATCTTTCAGATGATCTAAATAATAGGCCTCTTACCTTACCAATGAATTATTCAAATATTACCTTCCGGTAATCTCATGATAACTATCCTGGTATACATACGGAAAACTGCCTTGACGATGTTTTGCATGTTTTAGCGCCAGTCCTCGGTATTACGGACATTGAATTAATCCCCTTGCCCAGAGACAATCGCCGCACGAGGGATGCGTTCCCCAGCAATCGTAGTCTGTATCCTTTGCAAAGTCACATACATCTCTTAAAGAACAATCTGTGCAGGATGGATAAAGGGAGTTTTTTATCATGTATCTGAACGTGATGTAGTCTGCATCTGTCCATATATTTTGGAGTCCTCTTTCAAACACGTTTCCGAATGAATGTGCCAGGACTTTCTTTACTCTTCCAAAGATATATTCGGTGTAGCTGTGGAGAAACCTGTAACAGGGTGCAACCTCTCCATCCCACCTGATAACGGCCGACTTTGTTTCCATGAACCTGCATATCCTCTCTGTCTGCAAGTCAAACCTGGGAAAATCCAGCCTTACCTTGTACTTGCCAATGTCGGTACTTAAGCCATCCACAAGTTCCGTGCAATCTACCGAGCCATTGTAAACGATCTCACTTGAAAGTGATGTATCAAAGGGCATCAGATTTGTAAACAATAACTGGTTTATGCCCAGCTTGTAGGCAAGGGGAAGCAACTTATGCAGTACATGGATATTGCTTTTCATTACTACTGCCTCAAGTGCCACCTCAGGTAAAGATTTGCCTCTTGCAACCTTTGCTTTTTGAAGAGCCATCACATTCTCAACAACGTTTGAGAATTCAGTACCACGTATGTTCATATAAATATCCGGCTGAGGAGCATCTATAGATACCACTACCCTGTCGACCCCGTATCCGACCAATTCCTTTTCTAAAGTGGAGAGTAAAGTACCGTTTGTTCCAAATTCCAGCCTGTATCCAGATTCCTTTACAAGCCTTATGATCTGGAGGAAATCCGGATGTACCGTGGGTTCGCCTATACCACCCAGATATATGGTCTCAAGCTCAGGGAATTCACTCAGCTCATCGATTATGACCCTGAACTGTTCAAGAGACATCTCTCCCAGGTCACAGTTCCAAAAATTCCTGAAACACATCCTGCAGTTCAGGTTACACCTGTTGGTGATCTCTACGTAAAGTCTCTTGAGATCTCTCTTCCTGGGTATTACAACACGGTAGTCATCAAAATTGAGTTCAACGTCTCTTTTCATGCAGCTGTTCTCAATAGCAAGTGCCTTAGCTTAGTGAAACCAACAAAAAAGGGGGCATTGCCCCCTTATCATAGTTCTTGTATCCTGACTCATAAGCCGAGTTCCTGTAATTTTTCTTCAAGGGGTTGGCCCTCTGTATTCCATCCCCTGAGCTTGTAGTACTCCGGAAGAGTCACGTCAAGACGTACGACCTGCCCCTTTGATGCCCCGTCTGGCATGGGTTCCTCTGTAAATCTCCTGGGCAGTGTATCGTCTTTCTTACCTAGCCCTACCCCTATATTCCACAACCTCTCCAGGTTCCAGATCCTTTCCCCTGCCTTCAAGGCCTCGTCCACCGTGTAGTGAAAACCTGTAGCAGCAGAGAGAAGAGCCGCATAGTCCTCGGCACCTAGCGCGAATGAACTGAACAGACATAACCCTTCTGAGTCAATGACCGCTGTGAGGTCCTGGAATGTCTTCACCCACTGCGCCTTGCCTTGTGTTGCAAAGGGGTCTAATTTCTCGGGACTACCCAGTATCTCGGGCGATATCATATAACCCCTTACATGGCACCCTCCTCTGTTTGACGTGGCATACTCGAGCGCATGTCCCTGTGCACCACGAGGGTCATAGGCAGGCAACTCCTGTTTTTTCACGCTCATGGAGAGTTCTGGATGCCCATGTTCTTCTGCGAACCTGTATGAACCCTCTGCCAATCCGTCTCCAAGGCCCTTCCTATAACCTATAGCCTCTGCATAGTGGACAATGGCCTCTGCATTACCAAACCTGGGCTCTGGCTCTCCCTTGAATTCATCCTCCTTAAGATAACCCCTTTCGTACAGTTCCATGGCACAGGCAATAGTAGCTCCAGTGGAGATCGTATCAAGTCCAAGGCGGTTGCATATATTATTTGCCTTGATAACCGACACAAGGTCGTCAATACCACAGTCCGCGCTAAATGCCCAGCTAGTCTCGTATTCAGGACCTTCGCCCTCCTCGCCGTCAGGTAGTCTAGTAACCCTACCGCAACCTATTGGACATCCAAAGCAGGGCTTCCTCTTTACTAGATATGTCTCTACAAGCCTTTCACCCGACACATTGTCTACGCCCTCGAACACACCTGTCTGGAAATTCCTAGTTGGATAAAGCCCGTTGGAATCAATTATGTGGTTAAGAACCATTGTACCGTAGGTTGGTAGTCCCTGAGAAGTGACTGTGTTCGCCTTTATCTTTTCCATAGCTGTTCTCAATGCTTCCTTGAACTTTCCAGGATTTGCTATCCTGACCTTTTTACTGCCCCTAACCGCGATCGCCTTGAGTTTCTTTGAACCCATAACAGCGCCAACGCCTGTTCTACCTGCTGTCCTTGCCTTGTCATTCGAAACAGTGGCAAACTTCACCAGTCTCTCCCCTGCTGGACCAATGCAGGCAACCCTTATCTTCTTGTCAGGGCCAAGTTCTTTTATGATCATATCCGTAGTCTCGAACACATCCTTTCCCCACAAGTGCGATGCATCCCTTATTTCCACCGTACCATCCGTTATCCAGAGATAGACTGGTCTTTCTGCCTTACCTTGGACAACTAGAATGTCATAACCCGCCTTTTTGAGCTCTGGCCCCCAGAAACCACCAGAGTTGGATCCTGCAATCACTCCGTTTAAAGGACTTTTGGTCACAACGACGTAGCGTCCGCCTGTGGGGGCAGGCGTAAGAGTAAGTGGACCAGTGGCAAAAATAAGTCTGTTCTCAGGCCCCAGCGGATCTACATCTGGTCCAACCTCGTCGTAGATGATCTTTGCGCCGTAGCCCCTGCCACCTATAAATGCCCTTGCAATGTCCTCTTTTACTTCTTCCTCGCTAACTTTCTCAGTTGAAAGGTCCACCCTAAGGACCTTGCCCATGTATCCTCCCTGCATAATGCACCTCCTTACGCGTGTATTAGCCCGCTAACTTGTAGACATCAAGAATATGTTACCAGAAATAGACTCCGTGTAATCCAGTATACCGTCCAGGCCATACCGTATAAAAGATCAGTCTACAGTGATTAATAATGATTTATAATAAAAGACGTAGATACAAAGTCAATAGGTAGGCATATGGCCGAAGCCTTGGGTCAGACTGCAGGCTAGAAATCAGATTTATAACTGATGTAGGCCAGCTCATTGTGTTTAGGAAAACTCTTGAGGCTTCTACATGCCAAAATTTTATACTTGACATATATACTTTAAACATATATACTTTAAACATATAATCTTAAAAACTTTTGAACTTGGAGGTAAGATGTCTGTCAAGTATGCCATACTAGGACTCTTGCATTACAAGGACATGCACGGTTACAAGATAAAAAAACATATAGAACAAAACTTCGGGCACATGTGGACCATAAACCATGGCCAGATCTATCCAGCCCTAAAAAAGATGGAAGATGAAGGCCTGGTCACGGTCACAAGGGTAGACCAGGAGGGAAGACCATCAAGAAAGGTCTATTCCATATCAGAAAAAGGAATGCATACGTTCAGGTCCTGGCTTGAGAGTGATCCTGAAAAAAATATGCTCCTTAGAGACCCGTTTCTCACAAGGTTCGTGTTCTTTGGTTTTGGCAGTAAAGAAAGGGCGCTGGAGATCATTGGTGAGCAGATAAAACTGTATGAGAAATACCTTAAGAAACGCCAGGATAACCTTGTAAGGTGGCAGAGACAGGATATATACGTGCGCCTCATAGCAGAACTGGGGGTGAGGCTAAACGAGATGTTTCTCAGCTGGTTGAGGTATGCCTACCACGAGATATCAAAGGACATGGAAAAGACCCGTGGTGAACAGGGCCAACAGGCGCTAGGTGGTCTAACATAGAAAAAGGCTAGTTGGAGTCATGTTGGGATACGGTAGAACCAGGCAAAGATTGTATGAGCGTTTCATAATGCAGCTTGATTACTTGGGAGGTAGCTCATGGAGTTCAAAGGAATAACCCTTATAACAGGGGCTACAGGTTTTATAGGAAGACACCTTGTAGAGCATCTTGCAGGTCTCGGTGTTAAGGTCAGGGCAACTGCAAGACCACGCAAGGATACCTCTTTTTTTGATCTACTCGGCGTAGAATACGTACCAAGCGACCTCACCAGGCCTGATACCCTCCCTAGGCTCTTTGAAGGAAACGTGGACAGGGTATTTCACCTGGGAGCAGTCTGCAACTTTTCCACTCCTTATGACAAGCTCTACCCCATAAACGTCCTGGGCGTGTATCACATAACAGGCCTTGCCCTAAAGTTCGGGGTCAAGCGCTATGTACAGGTGAGCTCAACCAGCGTCTACGGCCCGTACAGGGGCACCCCATTTGTCGAGGACACCCCACGTATACCCCAAGATAGTTATGGCAAGAGCAAACGGGACGGGGAGGACATGGTGTGGAAAAGGATACAGGAGGGGCTACCCGCAATTATTACACGGCCATGCACGGTCTATGGCCCGGGATGCACCGAAGGGGCAGGCAAGGCCTTCTCCAGGCCAACCGCCATTAAGGCCATCCCGGGAAGCGGAAAGCAGCTTTTATCCAACGTGAGGGCAGAGGATGTGGCTGCTGCAGTAGAATACCTATCGCATATAGACGAGGCTGTTGGACAGGCATACAATATATCAGACGATAGCAACCCCACGCTGGAAGAGGCATTGAGACTGGCATCTTATGCTTTTGGTACAAAGCCCCCTAGCATCCACCTCCCGCTCGGAATCGTTAAGCTAGCTTCCCTGTTGGATGGTGTTATCTCTAGATTAAGCAACAGGATCCCTGACCTGGAATATGATGCCGTTAGATACCTCTACGATGACTACGTGGTTGACAATACAAAACTCAAGAAGACCGGCTATAAGCTCATTTATCCTGATTTCAAGAGCTCAATGGACCAGATAAGGCAATGGTATAATTCTCAGGGCCAAGGATAGGACTAAGGTGTAAAAGGTGTAAGGCTCAAGGCGCCAGATATCAGGTATCGGGTACCAAGTAAGATAGAGGGGTTAGGCAAAGGCATAAGGCTAATGGCTCTCTGATAGGTAACTGCTAAAATGTACCTTGATCTTGGGAAACGGAACCCAACAAAGGCGCTGATAATGGACAACCTTAAAAGGGCTTTTTGCCTTATGCCTTATTATAAATGACATATGAAAGGAGATCTTATGGGTAATGTCGTGGTTATTACAGGGCTGGCCCAGGGCATGGGTCGGGAGGTGGCTAAGCTCCTTGCAAGACAGGGATGGAGCATTGCTGGCTTTGACACTGATGAAAATGGAATACGTTCCCTTGAGAAAGAGCTAGAGGATACAGGGAGCAAACATCTGCTTCAGCCCATGGACATCACGGATCGACCGGGGATCCTTGCATTCAGGGACAAGGTCATACAAAGGTTCGGAGAAGTAAATACAGTGCTATCCAACGTGGGCATAGGTTTTTTCAGTCCTTTCGAGGAGGTAGACCTTGAAAAGGCCCTAAAGTGTCTGGAAATAAATGTAATAGGTGCTGCAGCCATATTCCAGGCCTTCATCCCCTCCATGCGTGAGAAGGGTTATGGTAAGCTCATAGCCATGTCATCATTGGTAGGCCAGGTCCCCTTTCCCTTTGAGTCAATATACTCTGCCAGCAAGTTCGCCATAGAGGGCATGGTCATGTCCTTACGCTACGAGGTGGAACCCTTTGGTATCCACGTGGCGCTCATAGAACCAGCCCAGGTATCAACTAGCTTTGCAGAGAAGATACACAAGCTCCCGCCCGAGGGTTCCCCTTACAGGGAGCGCGCAGCGAGGTTTATCAACAGGGATGATGAACTTATAAAGACAGCACCCACACCTATCCAGGCCGCGGAAAAGATAGCAAAGGTAGTGATGGCACGGAAACCAAAGATATTTAACCAGGTAGATGGCATGAGTACATTCTTCCTGTTCCTGAACAAGTTTCTACCCATGAAGATAAGGGACGCAATCCTGCTTAAACACATGGACATCGAGGTATAACAAACATTTGAGGCTACCTAGTCAATATTGCAGGTAAAAGGAGGTAAAGTAATGTTGGCAAGAGAAAAATCCATTAAAGAATCTCCTAACTCGCGTGTCTGGAGGTTAAGAGAACGTATAATAGGTGCACCCCAGGAGGTCTGCATAGAGAGGGCACGCTACCTCACTCAGTCCATGTCCCAGAACTGGGACAAGCATCCATTGACACGCATGAGCCTGGCTTTAGAGAATATCCTTGACAACATCACTGTTACCATAAGGGACGATGAACTCATAGTCGGCTGCAGGACAAAGAAGCTGAAAGGTGCACCATTATTCCCAGAGAACAAGTCAGAGTGGATAAAGGGAGACCTGGATACCTTTGAGAAGAGGATCGTGCAGAGGGCACTCATCACAGAGGAAGAAAAACAGGAATTAAGGGAAGAGATCTTGCCGTTCTGGAATGGAAAGACAGTCGAAGACCTGTTGTACGATACCCTGCCCCCTGACGTGGCAGAGGACATGGATAAGTACATCTTTACCATGATGTTAGAGATTACATACGGCATCGGCCATTTTACCATGAACCACCCGAAGGTACTATCATCGGGTCTAAAGGGAATCATCAAGGAGACTGAAGATCTCTACAATGCCCTAGCACCAGGAGAGCAGTCAGGAGAAAAGGGCCTCTTTTACGACGCAGTCGTACGCTCCCTCAAGGCAGCCATAAGGTTTGCTCGTCGTTATGCTGCGCTTGCAGAGACCATGGCTAGAAAGGAAAAGGATCCTGTTCGAGCAGAAGAGCTCAGGACCATAGCTCAGGTATGTTACCGTGTTCCTGAATACCCGGCGCAGACCTTTCACGAGGCAGTCCAGAGCCTTTACTTCATACACCTGATTGCCCAGATAGAGTCAGGGGGGAACTCCATTTCGCTGGGTCGCATTGACCAGGTATTATATCCTTTCTACAGGGCAGACATCGAGGCAGGCAGAATTACCCAGGACAAGGCAAGGGAGCTATTATCTCTACTCTTCATAAAGACCAACGAGATATGGAATGTACTGGAAGAGGTCTTCAGCCCTGGCGGGGAAGGAACAGAGGGCAAGACAACCCAGAATGTAACCGTGGGAGGTCTCGGCAAAGACGGCGAGGATGCGACCAATGAACTCAGTTACATAGGTCTTGATGCCTATGCTGACATACGTACTGTGCAACCGAACTTTGGGGTCAGGCTATCTTCCAAGGCACCAGAAGACTTCTTCGTGAGAGCAGCAAGGTATGCAAAGGACGGGGTGGTCATGCATTTCTTCAATGACGATACCATTATCAAGACCTTGATGAAAGCTGGGCTAACGCTCGAAGATGCCAGGGACTACGGTGTTGTTGGTTGCCTGGAACCAAATGCCCAGGGCAAGACATTTGGTTCAACATTTGCTGTGCAATTAAACGGCATAAAATGCGTGGAACTGGCACTCAGTAACGGCGTGGATAATATCTTTGGCTATGTATCGGGCCTGGAGACCGGAGACCCTGCGTCCTTTAAATCATTCGAGGATGTCTGGAACGCATATGATACCCAGCTATCACACTTTATAAACCAGATGGTAAGGGGAATGGCCTGCCTGGACAAGGCTATTGCAGAGAGGGTTCCATCCCCCTTTGCATCGGCCATGATAGAAGGCCCCCTGGAAAAGGGCATGGATCTGACCAAGGGTGGTGCCCTATACAACTCAACCGGCGTTCAGTTCATAGGCTTTGCAAACGTGGCAGACAGTCTCTTTGCAGTTAGAAAGGCTGTATTTGACGATAGATCAGTATCCATAGAGGATCTCACTGAATGGTTAGCCAATGACTGGATGGATGCCGAAGACAAGCGGGCCTATTTCCTGAACAAGATCCCCAAGTATGGAAACGACATCGATGAAGTGGATGACATGGCAGCGAGGGTCCTAAACCACTTCTGCGACGAGCTGCAGAAATACAGGAACTTTCGGGGCGGTGCATTCTGGCCAGGTGTATTCTCTGTTGGCTTTCACATTGCCTTTGGCTCCTTCACAGGGGCAACCCCTGATGGGCGTTATTCAGGGGATGTCCTGGGAAACGGCCTCAGCCCCACTACAGGTAATGAACTAAACGGGCCAACCGCTGTAATGAACTCAATCACCAAGTTACCACTTACGCGGGTATACAACGGCGCCAACCTGAACATGAGGTTTAATGGCAAGCGTATCAATGAAGATAAATTCAAGGCCCTTATAGATACCTATTTCAAGAAAGGGGGTATCCAGGTCCAATTTAACATAATAGAGCCCGAGACACTGAAGGACGCCAAGATAAGGCCAGAGAAGTACAAGGACCTGGTAGTAAGAATCAGTGGATATTCCGCCCTGTTTACTGGCCTGAGTGAGACAGCCCAGGACGAGATCATAAGCAGGACCGAGTATGAACTATGATTGTGAAGGTTATCAGCTATTAGAGCTATCAGGGCTATTAGTTTTAAAACACAGGAGCAGGACCCTCGGCATCGGGTAATAAAAGACGGGTATAAGGTAAAAGGTACAGGGTATAAGGTTTAAGGTTTAGGGTAAAAGACAAGGAGAAAAGGCACAGGTCCTTACAACACACTACGGACAGTGGATAAGTTCATAGTCCGCGGGTTGGGTACTAGGTAATGGGAGAAAGAAAAGGAACAAAGATACAGAGTTTAAAAGAGAGGCACAAGGTACAGGGTTGAATAGGTCAGGACATGGATAATACCCTCGAAAACAAAGATGTCCTTACGAGATACTTTTGAAACTGACAACAGGGGAGGTTAAAGATGGGGAAGGTCGTAACCATGAAACAGGCCATAGCCAGCCATGTAAATGATGAAGACCTAGTATTCATAGGCGGCTACATATGCAGAACTCCGTTTGCTGCCATTCACGAGATCATAAGGCAGAAAAAGAAGGACCTGACCATAACAAGAAGCAATGCTGCCGACGACTTTGACATTATGATAGGAGCCGGTGTTGTGAGACGATTCATAAGCACGTTCCTATCACTCGGGGTATACGGGCTTGGACGTTGTTACAGACGCTCCATTGAAAAGGGAATACCCCGCAGGATAGAGGTGGAGGAATACACAAACCTCTCTCTACCAATGATGCTACTAGCAGGCTCCATGGGAATGCCTTTCGTACCGGTAAAAGACATGCTAGGTACTGACTTGCTGAACGTTAAGGCCTTCATGGGTGAGAACAAGTACAAGCTCATAGATTCACCCTTTGATGGCAAGCCCACATTACTCGTACCTGCCTTAAATCCTGACGTGGCAATAATACATGTCCAGCAGGCAGATGAAGATGGTAATGCCCAGATATGGGGCATTGGAGGGGACTGCAAGGTAGGCGCCAATGCTGCAAAAAAGGTCATCGTGAGCTGCGAGAGAATCGTGGATAGGGAGACAATTGGTAGGGACCCATCAAGGACCATTGTACCGTCTTTCAAGGTAGTAGCCGTTGTCGAGGAACCCTATGGCGCCCATCCAGGCTATACACCAGGCTTCTACGATGTAGACTTTGCCTTTGGCGCCCTGTACCAGAAAGCATCGAACACAGTCGAGGGATTTAATGACTTCTTGAAAGAATGGGTCTTTGATATTGAAGACAGGACAGCCTACATACAGCATTACATACAGAGCTTTGGATATTCCAGGTTTAAAGAGCTTCAGGCGAGGTTCGGCTACGGATACCCTGTGAGCTACGAGTATTGAACATTTACAAGCTATAGGAGGTATACCATGCACAGGCACCCGGACGACTATATAAAGCCCGAACTAATGGCATGCTGCGGGTCAAGGGAAATAAAGGACGGCGACATAGTAATCGTTGGTACGGGTTTTCCAACCATGGCAGCCAACATAGCAAAATACACACATGCACCAAATGCAACCTTAATGCAAGAGTCAGGTGTAATCGATGCACGGCCAAGGAGACCTGCCCTATCGGTTGGTGACCCCTGCCTCAACCCCGGAGCTGCCATGATAGGTGGGCTAGTGGATATAATGGGAATGTTTTTACAAGCAGGATGGGTCGACGTGGGATTCTTATCAGGAAGCCAGGTAGACAAGTTTGGAAACATCAATACCACAGTTATAGGTGATTACAACAAGCCCAAGAGTCGTCTCCCAGGTAGTGGCGGCGCAAATCCCATTGGTTCACTGGCAAAGAAAGTACTCATAATAGCCCTCCATAACAAGAAAAGGCTAGCTGAACACGTGGACTTCATAACAACACCCGGGTACATAGATGGCCCTGGCTCAAGGGAGAAATGGGGTCTACCCGACAATACAGGCCCACATGTTATTATCACTAACAAGGCAGTAATGAGGTTTGATAAGGATACAAAAGAGGCATACCTGGCCACCTACCACCCTGACACCTCTGTTGATGAGATAATAAGCCTTACACCATGGGAATTGAGAGTTGCAGACGATGTGCATGAGACAGAACCTCCGCGCGAAGAAGAACTCAAGGTCCTACGCGAGATACTTGACCCCCTAAGGATGATAAGGATCTACGAGTCAAGAGGATATGTGTAAATAAGGTATAGGGTATAAGGCACAAGGCGGAAGGCATAAGGTACAAGGTTTATGTTTTAAAGTTTTTGTTGGAAGCTGGGAACTAAAACGTAGGTCGGGCTGAGCAAGGCATAATCCAGCAGGACTACTGGTCAGGGGGGATTGAATGGAGTATACAAGGATGCTAGCAGATACATGTGCAAACGTGTCAATAGATGAGCTACCACCCGAGGTTATACACAAGGCCAAGCTCTGTGTGCTTGACTTTATAGCAAATGTCTATGGATCTTCAGTGTTGGACCCTCTCAAGTCCATTGCAGGTTACATACATTCCCTTGGTGAACCTGAGAGGGCTACTGCCTTGGGCTGGGGATTCTCTACAGGCGTGCAAGATGCTGCATTCATAAACGGTACTGCAGCAGAGGCCATAGAAGCGCAGGATGGCCTTCGATTTGGTGGTAACCATCCAGGTGTTGCAGTAATTCCAGCCACCCTTGCCGTGGCCGAGGACATGGGGCTAGGTGGGAAGGACGTGATAGAGGGAATAATAGCAGGCTACGAGGCTGCAAACAGGGTGGCCCAGGCCGTGCACCCAGGACATACGCTCTCTGGATTCCTTCCCACAGGGACATGCGGCACCTTTGGGGCTGCTGCTGCTGTATCTAAGCTCAAAGGCATGGGAACCGACGGTATGCTAAACTCACTTGGTATTGCCGGGTACATCCTTCCCATATCCATGGCAGAGCAACTCATGGGTGGATATACAGTAAAGATAATACAGGGTGGCCAAGCAGCAAAGGCCGGTATTACTGCTGCTGATCTTGCCACCCTGGGTATCACAGGAGAACCCTATGTGCTCGAAGGGTCACCACTAAATGGCGGTTTTACACAGATAACAACAAAAATGGAAACAAAACTAGACAAGATACATGAAGAGCTAGGTAAGCAATTTTCCATCATGGACGTTTACTTTAAGCCATACACTGCATGCCGCCATACGCACGGTGCCATACAGGCAACCCTGGAAATCCTAAATAGTGAATCTTTTGAGATCGAAGAGATAGAAAATATCGATGTGCTTACGTATGGAATCGCAGTTATAGCCGTAGGAAAGGGTATCAGAGAAAAAGATACCTTTGTCTCTGCCCAGTTTTCCATACCGTACTGTGTATCAGCCTGCCTAATGGATAGGGAGCTAGGACCAAGACAGTTGCATAAAGACAGAATAATGGATCCTTCCATACTAGATCTTTCCATGAGGGTAAAGGTAAGCATGGATGACGAGCTTAACGGTATGTATCCTGATTTTACAGCAACCCGGGTGGAGATACATCTAAAAGGAGGAAGAAAGCTTGAAAGACAGATCAATATACCAAAGGGGGACCCAAGGTACCCCATGGATGAAAAGGACATATCAGACAAGGTTGTGATCTTCTCAGGCTCAAGGGATAAAGGAAAAGTAGCAGAAATAATCGACATGACCATGGATCTGGATAATGTTGAGAACATAAAAGAATTAACAAGAATCATCTAGACCAAAACAGGAGAGGAGTTACCATGGATTTCAGTCTTAGTGAAGAGCAGCAGATGCTCATCAACACCTTAAGAACAATGGCCAAGAGGGAAAATTTCAAAGAACTTGCTTCCAATATCGATGCGACCGGGAAGTTTCCTAGACACCTCATGAAGAAATATGGGGATATGGGCCTACTTGGCATGACACTATCTACCGAATACGGTGGAGGGGGCAGGCCAGCCATAGATGCCGTACTTGCAATTGAAGAACTTGCAAAGTTCAGCCCCATGATCGCTGGCCCTGTGTTCGAATCAAATGTAGGACCAATAAAAGTTATTGATCTCTTTGGAACTGAAAAGCAAAAGAGTGGCATCATACCTGGTGTATGCAAGGGTGAGTACAGTGTCTCAGTCTGCATGACTGAGCCCGGGGCAGGTTCTGACCTCACTGCCCTATCCACGAATGTAAAAGAAGATGGCGATCATTACATCCTTAATGGCAGAAAAGCATTTATCACTGGTGGAGGAGAGGCAAGCCATTACTTGGTTTACGTAAGATTCGGAAACATCCCTGGATACAAGGGCATAGGCGCTATCATTGTTGAGAAAGGCATGCCCGGGTTCAGCTTCGGAAAGCAGGAGGAATACATGGGACTCCGTGGCATGCCTTCCTGTGACCTTATCTTCGAGGATGTACATATACCAAAGGAGAACGTGGTGGTGAAACCTGGTGATTTCAAAAACCTGATGCTGACCTTTGATATCGAGCGCTGTGGTAATGCCGCCATGTGCCTTGGTGTTGCAGGCGGTGCTCTAGAAGAGGCAAAGGCATACGCCCAGGAGCGCCAGGCCTTTGGGCGTCCCATATGCGAATTCCAGGCCATACAGTTCATGATCGTGGACATGGCAATGAACCTGGATGCAGCAAGGCTACTCGTCTACCGGGCTGCCACTGGTGCAGGTCAGGGGCTGCCTTCCATCTACGAGTCTGCAATTGCAAAGTGCTTTGCCAACGAGATGGTAATGGATGTTACTAACCGTGCTATGGAGGTGTTTGGCGGTTATGGGTATTCAAAGGAGTTTCCGGTTGAGAGGATGCTTCGCGATGGAAGGGCATGGAGGACAGCTGGAGGCACCATGCAGATGTTGAGGATCACCATAGCGAGCCTTATATTTGGCAGGCGTTTTAACCAGCGTAAAGATTAAAAATATAAATCTCAAGGGTTTAAATAGAATCAACTTAAGGAGGTATAAGATGGGACGTTATTACAGGGATGCTGATCACCTTTACGAGATCTATAGATACTTTCTTGATAGGATACTTACTGATCCCAAGATAGGGCCAAAGATGGCCAAGGCCAACATAATCATCAAGTTTATCTATACGGATCCTGACTGCGAAATTACAATTGACCTTAAGAATCCCCCCTCAAAACCCGGGTATTACGGTACTTATTACCTGGGTCCTTGCGACCTTAAGGAAGATGTGTGGTCCAAGCAGACCGCTGATTTCTCACACAGTTTCTGGCATGGTTTTGAAAACCCCATAGCAGGGGTAACCAAGGGAAAAATAAAGCAAGGCGGCAAGATCACTGCCATGCTTAAACTTCTCCCGGTAGTAAGGCCTGCTTTCAAGATGTTTCCAGTAATACTGGAAGAGATGGGCTATAAGGATCTTATTATTACAAAAGATAAAAAACGAAAATAACTCATAAGTTCGAACAATTTTAATGGACATACACTCTCAGATTATCTGCTTGAGTGATAGGGGTTGTATGCTGTTTTACTTGCGCATGCAAGAATCAAGTAAGATAACCCTAGAACATGGTTTGTTAACAGTTTAAACCATGTTGACTGTGATGGTAACCATGCTAAAAATCTAAGATATTTAAAAACAGAAAGGCAAGGTGTAACGATTAAAAAAATTCCTTAAGATAATTATTATACTATCAGTACTTGCTGGAGCCAGGTATCTCTATTTAGACTCAAAAAGCTTAAGTTCTGGATACAGATACCTCCCTAGTAGAAATGTCTTGGAAAAACTCAAAACAATGCATGTCCATAAAAAGGGTGGAGTGTACATATTTGGTGACGCCCGCATGGAGAGAAAAGCAGGAAATATAATCCTGCGCCTGAAAGGTACACCTTATGTAATGGGTTATGAGCACGGAAGACTCTTAAAACATGATATCTTAAAAGGTGTTGTACCTGTCTTCTCTGACCCAGTATCCCACAATCCTTTGTATAGGGATAAACCATGGTGGATAAGAAAGCTGTTTCTAAAGTATCTGGATTTTAAGATCTACGCATCCATAGAGAGAAATACACCGAGAGAATATCTCGAGGAGCTAAGGGGAATAGCCGATGGATGCGGCCTAGACTACAAGACCGTCTTTAGGGCCAACTTTAAATCCGATCTTACAATGGCCATGATGCCTGTAATAATCAAGAAGAAGCTTACTGAACTTGGTTTATCTGATGGGTGTTCAAGTCTTGCTGTATCTGGCCCTGCTACGTCCAACGGAGATCTCGTATTTGGCCGTAACACAGACTACAGTGGCCAGGGGCGATGGGCTAAGCATCAAACCATTGTATTCTATGAACCAAAAGATGAACATTCCTACGTAAAGATATCTAGCGCAGGATTAATAAAGTGCAATTCTGCCATGAACGAAGAAGGTATAGTCATAGGTGGACATTTCATGGCGTTTGACGGTGCTAAGACAGATGGAAAGACAAAGCAAGCAAAAAGGCACTCACATATCTTCTCCTTGGCCAGGCATATGACCTTTAGGGCGCTAGAGATTATGCCCGTTCTATGTACAAGAAAGTCCTAGCGCTTAGGGAAAAGTATAAAAAGGATTACTTGCTGGGTATAAATGACATTGTATACGGCCTAGCTAGGAAAGGGATCAGGGAACCGTTCACTAACAAAGACATCGTCGATATCCCTATTGGCTTTAATACTGAGACAGGGCTGGAATAAGAGGCTCTTTCATGGTTGATCATACTAGATGACCGTGACCGCTGAAACAACATCTGGACTATGTCTTATGGGCCTCTCACCTACAAGAGATCCATAAACCTCCGCTCAGATCAAAGAAAACGGCCTTGACATCGAGATCCCCCCCTACGGGCAAATAACTATGAATAGCTGGAAGCTTTTTGTCCTATTCCCAGTCGAACATTTCATCTTGCAGGACGTATAATATTTAATGTAAACTCAGCCATTATTTATTTTATATGTTTATATGCATTTATACTATACATGGAGACAGGTAATGCCTGAAGAAAAATATGTACCCCCTACCTTCCTGAAATGGGCAAGTGGAGACGTAGCAAAGGACTATCCTGGCAAGACATTCATAATAAGCTGCAATGAGGCACTTGCAAGGGGTGCTGTGGAAGCAGGCGTAAGGGTAGTTGCAGCCTATCCTGGTTCACCCCTTCAGTATACCATAGAAAGCCTTGCTATTGCCTCCAGCATCTATCCCTCCATGCACGTAGAGTGGTCATCTAATGAGAAGGTGGCCTACGACGTCACACTAGGCGCGGCCATGGCAGGGATGAGGGCATTCACGCCTATGAAACAGCTGGGTATGAATGTAGTTATCGATTCCCTTGTGCAGGGTGCAAATCTTGGTCCAGCGGGTTTTGTCCTGGCAGTAGGTGACGACCCGGGTGCACTAGAGACAGAAAACGAGATGGACACGAGGTACCTTGCAAGATACGCCGAGATACCGGTGCTCGAACCAACCTCTATTCAGGAAGTGAAAGACTACACCCTGATGGCATTCGAACTCTCAGAAAAGATCAGGCTGCCGGTCATTGTAAGGATTACAACCGGCCTTGCTTATCAGAGGTCCCCCGTGGTGTTTGGAAAGATTCACCATGAGATAAGGGAAAGGGATGTAAGCTTCGATAAAAACAGACGCTGGATCCTGGGTGATGCCTTTCCCTGGCCAATGAAACCTTTTGGTGCAAAGCATATGAGATTCCACGACGAGCTCCCTGTAAAAGAATGGGAAGGAACAGTGGGAAGCCTGCCAAAGGCTAGCTTCACCAAAGAGGTTATAGAACGTCTTGAATGGAATGAACTTATCTTGCCTGACAGACCTGTTGCAGGTGTTATAGCGGTGGGGGAATGTTACCAGGACACCATGGAGGCAATAAGATACCTTGGTGTAGAGAGCAATGTAGCAATATTAAAACTAGTCACATCCTTCCCAATACCTGAGAACAGGGTAAGGGAGGTCCTAAAGAAAACCGGCAGCGTCCTGGTCGTGGAACAGATCGAGCCATTCGTTGAGGCACAGGTTTGTGCAGTAGCTGCCAACATGAATAGTCACGCCAAGATACTTGGCAAGCTCACCGGTGATATACCCGTATGCAACGAGGTAACAAGGAACATCATAGGAAAGGCACTGGGTAAAATGCTTGGCCGCAACTTCCTTCCAGAGGAAGAGGAAAAAAGGATTGAAAAAGGAAAAGACTTGCTCCTAAAGGAACTATCCTTCATATCACCTCCTAGATTCTGTCCGGGATGCCCAGAACTTGCAGCTGGTTTTGCCCTTAAAACAGTATGCAACGAGCTCTATGGCGAGGAAGTCACCTACATAGGTGACGTGGGTTGCTACGGCATGATGACTGTGCCGCCCCTTAATGCATCATATGCGAACCTAAGCATGGGATCAGGTATCAGCATAGCAAGTGGCATATACCACGCAGGATCAAAAGACAAGATAATCGCTTACATAGGCGACAGCACGTTCTTTCATTCAGGCATGCCTGCACTGGTAAATGCCGTCTACAACAAAGCAAACCTCCTTCTCTACGTGCTTGACAACAGGACAACGGGGAATACAGGACACCAGCCACATCCCGGAGCATTCGGTATAACTGCCACCAAACAAGCGACCAAGATGCTCGACATAGAGGAGATCGTAAAGGCCTTTCAGGTCGACTTTGTAAAGGTTGTCGATCCGTACGACTTTGAAGAGACAACAACGGTGTTGAAAAAAGCGCTAGAAGTGGAGGGTGTATCGGTAGTAATAGCAAGGCGCACCTGCGCACTCCTTGCGCAGAGAATCATGGGACTTATGGAAAAATGAGCCTCAAGCCAATCGGAAACCAGCTAAGGATAAACATAGATGCCTGCCAGGCATGGAACGCAAAAAGACCTCCATGCAGAAGTGCCTGCCCTGTTGATATAGATGTACCAGGTTATGTAACACTTATCTCCAAGGGAAAGTACAGTGAAGCCCTAGATGTGATCATGGAGAAAATGCCCTTTCCTTCGATATGTGGACGCGTGTGCCACCATCCCTGTGAATCTGCGTGCATAAGGAACAAAATAGATCAGCCTATTGCGATACGCGATTTAAAACGTTTCGTTGGTGACCGACTAATCGGAGAAAGGCCAAATCAGGAGATAAAGCAAACAAAAAAGCAAAGTGTAGCTATAATAGGCTCAGGACCGGCTGGACTTACAGCTGCGCATGATCTGGCGCTTATGGGTTACAAGGTAACTGTATTCGAGGAATTAGAAAAACCAGGTGGCATGGTAACAAGTTGCATACCAGACTACAGGATACCCATCGATATTGCTGAAAAAGAGATAAACCTGTTGCTAGAGACTGGTATAAAACTTAGAACAGGAGAGAGAATAACCGGCTATTCGAAGCTTTTTGAAAATGGATTCCAGGCGGTACTCCTTGCAATGGGCGCAAAGAAGCCAAAAAGCATCAATATAAGTGGAATGCATGCAAAGGGTGTTATTTCTGGTCTTAGCTTTCTCAGGGATATAAAAAATGGGAAAAGACCGGAACTTGGAGAGCGCGTGATCGTTATGGGTGGTGGTAACGTTGCTATTGACTGCGCCCAGAGCACAGTAAGACTAGGTGCTAAAAAGGTACACATAATATGCCTAGAGAAAAGGGAAGAGATGCCAGCGCACGAATGGCAGGTGCAAGAGGCACTGGAAGAAGGTGTAATGCTCCATACATCTCTGGGGCCTTTCAGGATAATAACCAGTAATAACAGGGTAACCGGTCTTGAGACGATCAAGTGCACGAATGTCTTTGATAAAGATGGCAAGTTCAGCCCCACGTTTGAAGAAGACAGCCTGTCCATCATAAAGGCAGATACAATAATCATAGCAATAGGCCAGGAGATAGACATCAAAGGGTTCGAAGACATCGAGATCACACCTAGTGGCACGTTCAAGGTGGATCCCCTAACACTCGAGACAAGTGTTCCTGGTGTGTTTGCAGCAGGAGATTGCGTGAGTGGTCCAGCCAGTTTTGTTGAAGCAGTTCAATCAGGACACATGGTATCCGAAGCTATAGACAGCTTCCTTGGTGGACGAGACCTTAAAACCCTTCAGACGAGGAGAAATAATAGCCCATCCTTGGCCGAGGAATGGCCTATACCGCGTGGCATAATAAGGAGGAAGAGACAAGATATTGCTCAGCTGGATCCTGCTAGCAGAAAGGGTACATTTAAGGAAATATCCACTGGATATCGAGAAAAGGAAGCAGTGAGGGAGGCTAGCAGATGCTTGAACTGCGGCATCTGTGGGTACTGCATTGAAAACTTCGGCTGCATTGCTATGGTGTGGACAACAAATCCAGATCTACCTTATAGAGTACCTGAGATCGACCTCGCCTTGTGCGTTGGCTGCGGAGTATGCGGCCAGATATGCCCGCACAAGGCCATAGAGGAGATAAGGGATGGAGGATAATCACCTAAATCTCATGATCGCTGGATTATCCGGCCAAGGGATAATAATGGTCGAGAGACTACTTGTCATGTCCCTGGCACAGGAGGGTAGGAATGTGCTCTCAGCAGACGTGCCCCCATGGACTCACAGGAACGCACTTACATACTGCCATATAAGGATGGGCGAAAAGCTGTATTCTCCCAGGATACCGGAGGGTGCTGCTGATATCATAATTGCATTTGAGCCGCTTGTAGGGCTCCAAGTCTCGGCCGTGTATGGAAAAGAAGATGCCCTAGTGATCATGAATGACTATACCGTGGAAACAAGGGGCCTGTCTCGCGACGGTTCTAGGGACATGTCTGGTCTCCCCGCTCACAAGTACCCTGATATAGAGGGGATACTAGGCCATATGGCAGGACTTGGCATAGATAAAGTGAGGATAGTCAGCGGAACAGATATATCCTTCAAGGAGACCGGTAGCAATAGGTGCCTTAACATGGTGATGCTAGGGGCTGCTTATTCTTCGCGCATGATTCCAGTTGAAGTGGATACTCTAGAGAACCATATACTTGAGAACACCCCTCCAGGCACGGGCCAAACAAACCTCAAGGCCTTCAGATCAGGCCTAAAGTTGGCTCTCTAGACCCACATCTTTTGGCCTACATACTCAGCCACGCATTTCCTTATGCCCTCTACCAGGTCTATACGAGGCCTAAAGTCGAGCTCCCTTGAGGCTTTATCAGTTACATAGTGATATTGCCGCCCAACCACTCTTACACTGTATCTTGTGAGCTTAGGCTCTTTTCCTCTCAAGAATGCAAAAAATTCCATCATGCCAGCTAGGACTAGTGCTAGGCTGTAAGGAATACGCTTTTCAGGTATAGGCACTCCCATAACTGAAGCCACGATGAACAAAAAATCTTTCCAGGAAGGATTATCAGGATTTGTCAAGTTGTATACCTGTCCAATGGATCTTTCGTTCTTTAGCAAAATAGCTATAAAATCTGCCACGTCATTAACATGGATTAGATCGACAGTATTCTTACCCGAACCTATGATTCTTGCTTTACCAGACCTCAAATTTTCCACTAGTTTGGGTAAAAACTTGTCATCACCAGGACCATAAATAACCGTTGGCCTCACAATGGTAAGGCTAAGTCTTCCTTTATCTGCAAACTCTTTTAGGATATTTTCTGCATCAATCTTAGTATCACCGTAGGGGTCCCTTATTTTTCTGAGGGGCTGCTCCTCTATAATAGGAATGTTAGGGATCCTACCGTAGACAGATACCGAACTAAAATGTATGAAACGCCGGATACCAGAGTCGATAGCCTCTCTTGCAACGTTATAGGTACCATTTCTGTTTATTCTCATGCACGTATCCATGGTCTGCCCATAGCCCACAGCACCTGCAAGATGGACAAGCGCATCATTACCTTTCATCTTTCCTTTGAGGCTGGAAAGCTCTGTAATATCCCCACGGACTATCTTAACACCTTGGCCACCGATGCTAGTCGGCTCTGTTGGCAAGACCAATGCTGTAATCTCATATCCTTCCATGAGCAATCTTTTCACAATGGATCTTCCAACAAAGCCGGTTGCACCCGTAACAAAGACCTTCATATCGCCTCCCTTCAGCCTTGGCCAAGCTCTATTTGTCTTTTATAGATTCTAAACTATTATGCTCAAGAAATCATGCAGAAATTGACACTACTATGAACTATGTTATACTATGTAGAAATAAAATAGATTAAGGTTAGATAACCGATATCATAAAAGGACGATATGTATGTACGCCAGGAAAAGGAAGGAATGGGAGAAACACCAGCGTCAGAATAGAATCATAGATATCTCTCAAAAGATATTCGTTGAACAGGGATATGGCGGTACAACAATGGACAGAATAGCAAAGGAAGCCGGTTACTGCAAAAGAACATTATACCTTTATTTTAAGGATAAGGAAGATCTCTTTGCAGCCATCGTCTTAAAAGGACTGGAGAAACTAGAAGAGAAAATGGAAGAGGCCATGGAGACTGCCAACAACGGGCTCGATAAGATCCATGCCATGGCCTGGACATACTTTCGTTTCTGGTCAGAGGAACCTCTTTCATTCAAGTTTATGGTTATGTTTGATCACAAGAACAGATATTATCACAGGTCTACCAGCCTAGAAGAAGACAGCTTCTTCAAGATGAAATGCCAGCGGATATTCGATAGACTCGCTGACATGGCCATAAAGGCGATAGAGGATGCTATGAATGTAGGTGCTATTAAATCGTCCCTTTCCCCTCTCCAGCTAATGCTCATCCTATGGGGAGAATTGTCTGGTGTCATGGAAACCATAGCAACAAGAAAGGGCCTGCTTCAAGACACCTACGGAATAACTCCGGAAGACATATTCCTCAATTTTATAACAATGGTTGAAAAGTCGCTGGGTAAATAGTGTGCTTGTGCTATCATGTATGCAGGATAATTCCTGTTTATCCCTAAACGTTATTACAGGCTCAGGCCCTGTGGAATCTTACAAAAAAAGGAAGACAGACGAGAGCAACAATATAAAGCAAACTACCTTATTGAATAGCCTATTAGTTACTCGCTCATGGGCAAAATCTCCAAGTATGGTCCCAGCTAGCATGAATAAACTGCTGAAAAGAATAATCTGGGTAATCTTGTCCGAGAGCCCAAGTTTTAACACATTATGCCTGATATACTGTACTACCATGTACATGTTTACAGTTACCCACATTAAGCATAGCGTTGCCCTGAAATTCCGTTTATCTTTAATCTTCTGCGTGGCATATATTATTATCAATGGCCCACCAGTTCCGTAGGCCCCATGTACACAACCACCTAGAAAAAGAACAAGATCTAGCATACGGTTACCCAAAAGAATCCACCCATGTTTTATCCTGTGCGAGTGATATTCTTTTTGGTTGTACTCTGAATAGAGACCCTTTATGGCGACTATAACAACGATTATAGCTAAAATCTCCCTGAGCAGTCTCTCTGGGAACATGGAGAAAATGATCATTCCAAACGGAAGGCCCAGCCCTACAAGGATAACTATTCTGAGATATTCCTTCCACACAATGTAACGGAAAGAGATTCCTACCACGTAGATGCTCTGTAAAAGACCAAGGACAACGAGCGAGGGAATTGCCGTCTTTATACCAACGATAACTGTACATAAAGGAAGTGCAAGTATGCCGCTACCAAAGCCGGTCATACCGCCGGAGAAGTATGTCGCAAGGACAATAATGCCGAATATAATTAGAGTGAGAACATCCAAGGCCCTTTCCTCATTAGATAGAAAGAGCTTTACCCAAAGACAGGTTGCATAAGATTACCCCGCTTCGTCCATCCATTTTTTACCAATCACCACGATCCACTGTGGCCTTAGCACACATGAACATATCACTTAACCGTACGCAGGCTCTCTATAATGATCCTAGCACAAATTCTTTTCATATCCGAATACCAAGTGTTTAGGAGGAAACTCTTGACGTGGAATATCTTAATAGTAAATAGAAGCCACATAGCTCAGCTGAAATCGGCCATATGTTTCGCTTTTATAGATGCGAGCACCTGTTTTTTAGTCAAGGAATACAAATAGGTACACAGTATGATCCCAAAGAAAAGCAAGGTTACCTTCTTAAGCACAATACTGAAAAATAGGAATATAAGGGTATTCATAATAACTATGATGTAGCTTACAAACTTTATTGTACCAAGAGAAACGCTCAAACCTGATCTTTCATAAATCCCTGGAAACCTACCCATAACCCCTATGGCTGAAAGGCACACAACGCTTATGGATAAAATCAGACCAAAGTTCAACATAGAACCGAAAAACATGAGAGATGGTACGGTCACCAAGGATATTGCACAAATCAAGTAGCTTACAGTCAAACCCCAGTGGGGTGTACCAAAGCGCTCGTTAACCCTGCCTAAGAAAGACGGCAAGATACCGTCTTCAGATATCACTAGTAACCCCCTAGACGCTATTGAGAATATGATGTTTATGGTCGTTGCACAGGCAACCAGTGCACCTCCAATGATAAAGTAACTCAAGGCTACAGGGCCCATGAATTCCCTGGCAACAGTTATTAGGGTTTTGCCTTTCAATGCTGTCCAGCCTACGGATCCTACTGTTATTACGTGAATAAGAGCGTATATGATAACCACTATTATCATTCCCAGTAGCAATGCCCTCGGGAAGTTCTTTTCTGCCCTTATTATTTCCCCTCCTAGGTCTATTACAAAAAGACCGCCTGCACAAAAGGTAAACAGAAGACCTGAAGCAGCCATAAGCCCTCCTATACCATGCGGAAAAGGATTTGAGAAATAGGCCAGATCTATATGACCCATGCCAAGGGCAATGTACAGGAAGAGAGCTGACAGTAACACGAAGAACAAGATGGTCTGTACTCCACCTGTGAGCCTTATGCCGAACAAATTGACGAGGTAAAACGTGGTAAGTACAATTAGACCGGTTAACACTGGGGATACGGGGACCAGCTTGCTTAGATAGAGCCCAAAGGTAAGCGAGAATAAGGGCTGTCCGCCAATCATGATGCACGTGAATAATGTCAATCCACTTACCACCGCCAAGGTTGGACTTAATAGCTGCGAGTACCTGTAGGTTGCACTCGTTGTAGGCCATGCTGATGTAAACATGCTATACGGCAGGACTGTCAGCATTACAGGTATTGAAGAGACAATCATGGCGATGGGAAGTGATGGCCCTGTAAGACCAGCTGCAAGGCTGGTCAATGAAAAGAGTGCTCCACCTATGTTAAGTCCTACGCACATCGCTAGGAGGCCAAGAAAACCTACCCTTCTCTTTAATTTACTTTCCTGATTGATTTCAGGTTCCAGATATTCCCTCCTTTAGCTGGTTATTTGCTCAAATTTAGCATGGACTTTGCTTCCTCCACAGTGGCAGGTTCCCTGCCAATCTCCCTCGCCAGCCTTACCATTCTGTCTACAAGCTGGGCATTGCTCTTAACAAGCTCCCCTTCCCTGTAATACACGCTATCCTCCATGCCGGTCCTAACGTTTCCCCCCATGGCCATAGCAATCATGGTAGTCCTCAAGTTGTATTTACCTACGGTAACAACCTGCCACGATGAGCCATCTGGTATTTGGCCAAGCATGTGCAAAAGATTCTCGGGTGTCGCAGGAGCTCCACCATGGATACCTAGGACAATGCTGAAATGAAGTGGAGGACGGAGAAGACCCCTGTCCGCCAGTTCCATGACATTGGCAATATGGCTCAAGTCATACACTTCAACTTCTATACCAAACCCCTTCTCATTGCACCTTCTCACGTACTCTTCATTGAATGACATGGGGTTACTAAAAACCGCTCCGCCTAGAGGTGTTCTGAATTCAAACGTTCCACCGTTAATTGTATGCATCTCTGGTCTAGGTTCTATTTTGAGCAGGTTCAATCTCTGTTCCAGTGTTGCCACCACCACTGTACCGTCTTCTTCCATGTACGCACCTATACCATTACCTATCTGCCTTATTATCGGACATTTCTCTCCTATTAGCCTTACTGCCTTGTTATACACATTGATATCCGGGGTATTCATCCCCCTCTCGTCTCTCACATGTAGGTGAAGCACGGCTGCACCCGCATTATAGCAATCGTAAGCTGCCTGTGCCTGTTCTTCCGGCGTTATGGGTATATTAGGATTGGTCTCTTTTCCATGTATACCACCTGTAATAGCCGCAGTAATAATAACCTTGTCCTGAGACATTATGTTGGGCTTCATGAGAATTGCTCCTTTCCCGAATATTTATTTCATTTCTTAGTTTTCACTTTCTTAGGATTTAAGAAATCGGGCTTTAGGCATTCGGGATCTGGCCAAGTATAGAATCCCTTTCCTGACTTCATCCCGAGTTCTCCACGTTCCACCATGTCCTTTAATGCACCTGGAGGCTTTAAAGAAGGATCTCCTGTTTCCTCGAAGTACATGTTCTGAACCTTGTATACGACATCAAGACCTATATAATCCATGATCCCAAATGGCCCTAGAGGCATCCCTGTAAACAGCATCCAGCCCTTATCTATATCCCTGTAGTCTGCATAGCCTTCTGCCCATGACTTCAAGGCTTCTCTCCTAGCACCATGCCATACTCTGTTGAATACAAATCCCAAGCATTCTTTCTTTGCCACAAGAGGAAGACATTCAATATCCCTGACCCATTCTAACGTCTTATCCAGGGTTTCGTTACTAGTTTTGCTTCCTCGCATAATATCCACGAAGTAAAGGTCAGATATTGGTGTATAAAAATGAATGTTTATAACCTTGTCCTTACGTTCAACGACACCCTCGATCCACGATACTGGTATGGAAGAGCTGTTGGTACCTATGATGGCGTGAGCTTTACAAAGCTTATCAAGATCATAAAAAACCTTTTTCTTGATCCCCACGTCTTCCGTAACTGCTTCGATAACAAGATCAGAGTCAGCAACAGCATCTACAAGACTGCTATGGAAACTGACTCTTCTAAGAGCTACTTCGGCATCACCTTCTATGCCATGCCTCTTTAAATATTCCTCTGTAAAATAGGCCAGCATCTGACTTCCCCTTGCCAGGGCAGAGGAATCTATATCAAAGATATTAACATCAAAACCAAAGATAGCCGCCCGGGAAGCTATCTGCGGTCCCATGAATCCTGCCCCAACAACACTTATCTTTCTTATTTCTTCACCCATAAAATATCCTTCACTATATGTGCATTTACCAAATTCGTATTGCTAACCCACGGTACACATCTATGCTACAGAGTAAGTATTCCAAAATTTTACTATCCTCCAAAATTTAACTACCAATGCTATGCTTCAACCCTCGGTATAAATAAAGGTGGAAGACTGACATACGTTATATGAATATCACTGCCCAGCTCTTTCTTCGCCTGTGATAATGCGTCCTCAACTGTGGCAAACGGATCCCATTCGAGTTTTTCTGCTACCCTATTGTCTGTGCAACCAGCTGCAAATACCTTCGATAAATATCTCTTGGGATATATGGTAGTTGCGTATGCTTGAACCGGATGTACGCCATGAAAACCATAAGCGTAACGATACTTATGTATGAAGTCCGGACGATGGGCATAATCCTCGGCAAATATATCGTAGAGTTCCCAGGCATCATTAGTTCGTTCAAACCCCTCATTCCACAGGGTCACATAGGAAGGGTGGTGTATGGGATCCACCTGATCTATCAACGGATTTGCAAGGATTAAAATACCGCCTTCCCTTACAAGAGGCATGTTCTTGTAATTTGCAAACAAGTAACCTAGCCCCATTCTAGCTACCAATATAGGATTTATATAGGTCCCCATGGAGTAAGGCATAAAGTCTGGAAGGCCAAAGACCAAGACATCTGATTGTCCCCTGACGTCCAGAACCTTGTATTTATCAAGATAGGCAAGTGTCTTCTCGTGAACCATATCCACATCACCTGCATAGACCATTGACATCTCAGGAGGAAGTTTGCTGTTTATCATGGTCTCTACCTGGAAAACCTTTTTGCCCAGTGTATCCATGTACTTTGCAAGGTGCCGACCCATCTCCCTGATACGTGCATGCATCAGGTTTCTCTCGGGTTCCATACAGGATGCAGGTGCCTCATCCAGATATATCTCATTATTATGTATATGCCGTATAGAATTATATGTACCAAGGCCTATCATAGTTGATTTCCAGCCCCCGTTAAAAGGTACCCAGTTCAGGTTTACATATATGGACAGGTCCGATCCAACAAGCCTGCTGTTTACCTCCACATCACAGCCATTCTCTGTAAGGCCTAGGTGAATTAAATGTTCTTTATCCTCGGCATCGTGGCATATAATCTGGCCAATACTAAACTCTTTCATTATCCTAGGTCCAAGTATGCTTGAAATCTCGCTTCTTTTCCACTTCCTGTGCAGGCCATTGGCACATACAAGGATTATGTCCTTTTTCTTGACACCAGCCGAGTATAACTCCTCTATAATTGCCTCAATAGCGATCATCCTGTTATCCGGGTTAGGTACCATTGGTGGAACAGGCACAGCAAGATCATCAAAGGCAATCATCACCCTTGACCCACTTCTAGCGAGTTCCTTCAGAGGCTTCATCCCAATGGGATTTTTTATTGCTTCGAGAACCTTTTCCCGAGGATTATCAAGAATATCATCATGTATCGGGGCTGTCAGAATCCTAGTGTCATCAGGAAACTCAACATCTACGAAGTTGTTTCCGCAAAAGATAGTCCTTTTTATCGACATCTGACCTCCAGTACAATTCAAATGATTACATGCTAGAATAATTTTATACTATAGTGAATTATATTTATTTATGTTGTATTTGTCAATACCTAAACTATGAGTTGTGTTAGCAAAGCTAATATGTCCCCCTTTAACTGCCGTGCTAGGTACCACCAAGATAACGGACAAAAGGTATTTACCAGTCAATGAATCTACAAGGCCATAATAAACCTGATCCTTCCCTATACCAGTTGGTCCTTGCCGCTGAATAGTTGAAACGAGCGGGTACGCACCCTGGCTATCATTACCAAGCCTGATCTCTGTGCAACTACAATACCCTCAACAGTAGGTGATGCCCTTGAAACAAGTACAGGAACACCCGACACAACGGCCTTCTTCACTATGTCGACAGAGAGTCTTCCCGTGGTGAATAGCATCTTGTCGACAAGCCCGATGTGCTCCAGCAGGGCATGGCCGATGATCTTGTCAACGGCGTTGTGCCTGCCCACGTCATCGAAACAGCAGAACATTTTACCATTCAGGCTGAACAAGGCAGCGCTATGTACACCCCCGGTGAGCCTGTGCACATCCGATGACGAAAGAAAGGTATTCATGGACTCTATTACAACATGCGGTTTCAGCATCACATCAACGTCTCCGGGCGGAAGCTCAACATCCAGCCTCACTCCCTGTGCACAGCCGGAAAGCACATTTCCAATCTCTCTTAACCTGTCCTCCACATAGCCGTCACCCGAGAGCCTCACATCTATTTTCCCTTCATCCATGTCAACATCCAATGAAATAACGTCTGAATTACTCCTTATAACCCTCTCACTTGCAAGAAACCCGTATATCAGGGCCTTAAGGTTTCTGCCTGCGCAGGACACAGAGGCAAACGCATGCCCGTTAACTACCAAGGTAAAGCCATACTCATGAACTATGGGCAACCTTATTCTCTTAAATCTTCCTTCGTGCCATTCGTAGGCATCAACAAAGCCTATATCCTCTAGTTCATCCAGTCCTTTCCGCATGTTGCACGCCCCTGTTATTACCTAGTGCTGAGAAGATACCATGGACAAAATCCCTGACAAAATATGTTAACAATAATACTATTCTCAAGGCTCATATACAACCAAGTTTTACCCGTTGCCCAAGCCCAAGAAAGCCTGACTTGATATGCTTCAAAATACATAGCAGACCTAGGCGTATACCGTGTCCATTATTGATACCGAGACTATTTCACCTTCTTCACTTATTCTACCAAATCATCAGCATCCATATTCAGACCATTCAGCATGCGAAATCCAAGCTAAAGCCTCGCAACCAACGAGGAACAGTATAAATTGCCTTTTCTGTATGAGAACTAGACTATTGGCACCATGCAATGCTATAATGTCCTAATAAAATTAAAATAAGGAGGTAATAAACATGTGGGCACTAAAGAAGCTGTATTACCGTATATTCCAGTTCGTTATGGGTGTAGGAATGAAACTCATGCCTTGGATTGAGCCTATCGTTATTAGCGGCCCAGGTAGTGTGAAGGAATTGCCCTCTGTTATCAAGAAAAAAGGGCTCACAAACGTCCTTGTGGTTACTGACCCTGGACTAATGAGTCTTAAGCTTCTCGATCCCCTCTTCAAAGCGCTTGACTCGGCAGGCATTAAATATTCACTCTATGACCAGGTACAACCAAATCCTACCATAGACAACATAGAAGCATCCCTGAAAACCTATAATACAAATCATTGTCAGGCTATAATAGCTTTTGGTGGCGGTTCACCTATGGACTGTGCAAAGATTACAGCAGCGAGGGTTGCTCGCCCAAGTCGCTCAATTACCCAAATGAGAGGCCTGTTCAAGGTAATACTCCCTGCTGCCAAGATGGGATCCCTTCTGCCCCCGACCATTTTCGCAGTGCCTACAACAGCAGGAACGGGTTCCGAAACCACGATAGCCGCGGTTGTATCGAATCCACAGACACGAGAGAAATATCCTATTACCGACCCTGTTTTGCGTCCAAGGTACGCAGTTCTAGACCCTGAACTTACAGTTAGCCTTCCTCCTCAGATTACAGCAACAACAGCCATGGATGCCTTAACACATGCGGTTGAGTCTTATATCAATAAGTTTTATAACAATACAGCTACAAGTGTGAAGGCTGTCTTGGCCACAAAGATGATCTTCAGCAACGTTGAAAAGGCATTTAAAGACGGTAAAGATCTTGAGGCACGAGGACAGTTGCTTATTGCTGCACACTATGCGGGATACTCATTCACACGTGGTGGTGTTGGATACGTTCATGGGATAGGCCATAATCTCGGTGGCATGTATGGCGTTCCTCATGGTCTTGCCATGTCAGTCATCATACCCTATGTCCTCGAGTGGTATGGTGAAGCAGCACACAAACCTCTTGCTGAACTTGCCGAGGTTGTCGGAGTTGCTACGTCTGACATGACACAGCCTCAAAAGGCCAAAGCTTTCATCGAGGCCATTAAAGATCTCAAGAAAAGGTTAAACATTCCGGAGAAGTTTGATTGCATCAAGGATGAAGATATCTCAACAATCGCGGAACGTGCATTAATAGAGTGTAATCCTTTATATCCGGTTCCAAAGATCATGAACAAAGAGGATTGCATTAGAGTTATCAAATCTCTACAGGCATAACAAAAAACCATTGAAGGGTATACATGCCTTTCCAGTTTGTACAGAAGGCAAATATGCACCACATATAAGGTTTGACAGTAGGGATTTTTGAGGAGTGTATAGTGGGTTTGGTTATAGATATAAAAGACTGGAGGGGAAGTAATAACAAGCAGAAGGTATATCTCTCGTGGATGTATGAAGTACCTTGTCCTTTCTTTGTTACGGGGAAAAATGATAAGACTCAGTATATAGAGAACATGAAGATTGGGAACCTTCTCTTGGGGTCTCGTTGGGGTGCGTTATTTTTTAGGGGTCCTATGTTATCCATAGCAGATGAGGATGTATTCCTAGCTCTGTTGAGACTTGTGAGCGAGAAAGAGGAATATCGTATAAATGCCAAGATGTCTGGCATAAAGACCTATGCGTACCTGGGACCAATAGATGAAGTAATTAGTCTTACAGGTCAGGAACAGAAGAGGCCCGTTGTAAGGAGTGTACTTAGATCAATTGCCAGGATAAGTAATGTAAACCTTGAGGCGGCTATATATCATGCCAGGTCCAAGGGCGATTTTGTGATGGAGGAAGATGAATGGGAGATAATACCTCTGTTTCCGAGCACTTACTGGAGGCCTACTGGCGAAAGGTTCAAAAGGGAGTTGTATGTGGTATTCAGTCCATATTTGCTTGAGCTATACCGGGTAGGGAAAATAGACAGGATTGATCTTGACCTTAGAATGCGATTGAGAAGCCAAACAGCCAAGGCTATGATGCGATTTCTATCCTTGCACAGGGAAGAAAGATGGAGTGGAACCATTGATTTTTTGGTAGATGCATTGAACCTTGATGGTAGAAGACCTTTTGCAGCATTGTTGGCAGACATCAAGAAAGCCATAGATGAGCTGAAACAGATAGGATTCCTAGATTCAGAAACATCCTTGACAGATGGAGTAGCACCTCGAGTGGTGCTGGCAAAATATAAGTGTTGAAGCTTTTTAGGGATTCGAAACAGTATATTAATGCCCAGATTTAATTCTTGTTTATGCTGAGTATGGAGTACACCTCACAAGATGGACCAGTCTTGCTCGTTATTTGACTATACGCACCCTGATAAGTTTGAATACTGGACAAACACTCTAGGATCTTCAGCTTGACTAATGAGGAACTGTACAGCTAATGGAGAGGTTATATTAGTTTGGCTTTCACATAGCAATACTATGGAGGAATACCAATGGAACTAAGTAAACGCAGTTTCTGGGGTTGGGGGTATTACGATAAAGATTTACCCAAGAGTATCTTACAGGACTTTGAGAGACAGGCAAAATTGTTTTTGGGGCTCTCAGAGATCAAGGTAATGGATCCACCACGCCTGGGAGATATTTCACTGAGAACACCCCGTTTCGGGCTGCCGGAATTTCTGTCTGCCTTTTGCTCTGACAAGGACTATGATCGGGCCGGACACACATATGGTAAATCATACCGGGATGTAGTCCGTGGCTTGTATGGACAGTTTGACAATCCTCCGGATTATGTGGCCTACCCGAGAGAGGAAAAGGACATTATTGAGCTGATGGAATATTGTGCAGCAAATTCTATTGCCCTAATTCCTTACGGCGGTGGTTCAAGTGTGGTTGGCGGTGTTGAACAGCCCCTCTCAGGCCGTTATAAGGGGGCCATCTCCTGCGACATGTCTCTGTTTGATAAAATCCTTGCCGTCAATCCAATTTCGCGCACGGCAAGAATACAGGCTGGAATTTACGGTCCTGATTTGGAGGCCGGTTTAAAGCCCTATGGTTTAACCTTGCGTCATTTTCCTCAGAGCTTTGAGTTTTCCACCTTGGGAGGATGGATCGCAACCCGTGCTGGTGGACATTTTGCAACATTATATACACATATTGATGAGTTTGTTCAGCGCCTCCGGCTGATTACCCCTCAGGGTATGATCGAGACAAGAGAACTTCCTGGGACAGGTGATGGCCCGGATGCAAACCGGTTCTTTATAGGATCTGAAGGAATATTCGGAATTATTACGGAAGCAACCGTTAAGTTGCAAACTAGGCCTTCCATAAAGGCATCGGCCTCTGTTCGATTTTCAGACGAATCAAACGCGTTTGAGGCTGTACGCCAGATAAGTCAGTCAGGTTTGTATCCCTCAAACTGTCGTTTGATTTCAGCGATAGAATGTTTAACCATGGGCATTGGCAAAGGCAATGACTCTGTTCTCATCTTGGGATTTGAATCTCATGATCACCCACAGGATGTAAAGCTGAAACGGGCCCTTGAGATATGCAAGGAAAATAATGGGAGATGGAATGACAAGGATGTATTTTCAGGTACAAGAGATAAGGTTGATGCATCCAGCACAAGTGAAAGGTGGAAAGATGCGTTTCTCAGAGCACCCTATATAAGAGATTACATGATACGCTGTGGAATGATTATAGAAACATTTGAGACAGCAACGACCTGGGATAATCTTAATAAATTTCATGAGAATATTCTTACAAAAACGCAAAATGCTATTAATGAAGTATGTGGTAAGGGTGTTGTAATGTGGCGTTTTACGCATATTTACCCAGATGGCCCAGCAATTTACTATACGGTTATTGCTGCTGGAAAGCGCGGATCTGAGATTGAACAGTGGGACAGCATAAAAAAAGCTGCTTCAGATGCGATTATCGGGTTTGGTGGCCCTATAACACACCATCATGCAGTTGGCCGGGTACATCGTCCATGGTTTGAGAAATCATTACCGCCATTGTATGGCCGGATACTCCGACAGGTTAAGACAACCATCGACCCGAAATGGATATTAAACCCAGATGTTTTGATCAGTCGGGATTAAGTCTAAAAATTTTTCTCGGTGTTTAACCTCTCTGCGCTTAGGTCATCCTACTCCTGGGACCTCTAGGCTACCTTGTCGATACAACCATGGGAAAGGTTTAAAGACGAATCAAAGAATTATGGTGCGCCCAGGGCGACTCGAACGCCCGACCTTCGGATTCGTAGTCCGACGCTCTATCCAACTGAGCTATGGGCGCATACCTCTAAAAAGCATAATACAAGACATGCATATCCTGAGTCAATGGGAGGGAAGAAGTATAGTATATAAAAGATCCCTATTATTGTGAATCGAGATAGGCTAAGTTTCTTTTCTATTGCTTACTCGCCTCTACCGCACTTAGCTTTACCTCTGCTTGCTTTGCACGCAGTTCCCAGGTACTATACTCCGAATCATCCTTGGAAAGCGACTCAAGTTTTTTCTTTGCCAGCTCCAAGTCTTTTTCTGTCTGTTCGACATCTATATCCTCAGCCCTCTGAGCTCCCTCGGCAAGGATGATTACCCGTGTGGCCTCTACCTCTGCAAAACCACTTGTAACTGCAATGTATATATCCTTGTCCTCTGCCTTGGCAATCACAACTCCGGGCCTTAATGTTGTGAGAAAAGGGGTATGCCCAGGGAGAACCCCAAATTCACCTATCATACCTGGCGCAACTACCTCTTCTACTCTGCGGCTTAGTACCTCCCCCTGGGGCGAGACTATTTCCAGCTGTAAGTATTCTGCCATTAGTATCTCCTGCTTGCTATTCAGCTGCCAGCTTTTTAGCCTTCTCAAGGACCTCGTCGATCTTACCTACCATGTAAAAGGCCTGTTCAGGTAGATCATCCATCTCTCCATCCACGATCTTTTTGAACCCCTCTATGGTATCCTTGAGCTCAACGTATTTACCTTCCATCCCTGTAAACTGCTCTGCAACAAAGAATGGCTGGGACAGGAACCTCTGTATTTTTCTTGCCCTTGACACTATAAGTTTATCATCCTCAGACAGTTCATCCATACCAAGTATGGCTATGATGTCCTGCAGCTCCTTGTACTTTTGAAGGATCTGCTGCACCTGTCTCGCAACCTGGTAGTGTTCCTCTCCTATAATATTGGCATGCAGTATTCTCGACGTTGAGTCAAGCGGGTCAACTGCAGGATATATACCCAGCTCAACTATCTGCCGGGAAAGTACTGTCGTGGCATCTAGGTGGCTGAAAGTAGTGGCAGGAGCAGGGTCAGTCAGGTCGTCTGCAGGCACATATATGGCCTGCACAGATGTTATTGAACCCGTCTTGGTAGATGTAATCCTTTCTTGCAACTCACCCATGTCAGTACCCAAGGTTGGCTGGTAACCAACCGCCGATGGCATACGGCCGAGCAAAGCTGAGACCTCCATACCAGCCTGAGTGAACCGGAATATGTTATCAATAAACAGCAGAACGTCCTGGTTCTGTTCATCCCTAAAGAACTCTGCCACGGCAAGTCCTGATAGCCCAACCCTTGCACGTGCACCTGGTGGCTCGTTCATCTGACCGTATATAAGCGCAGCCTTATCTATAACTCCCGATTCCTTCATCTCCAGCCAGAGGTCATTGCCTTCACGTGTCCTTTCTCCCACGCCGGAGAAAATCGAATAACCACCGTGTTTCATTGCCACGTTGTGTATCAATTCCATGATAAACACAGTCTTACCAACACCCGCCCCACCGAACAGGCCTATCTTTCCACCCCTCATGTACGGGGTGAGCAGGTCTATGACCTTTATACCTGTCTCAAAGGGCTCAATAGTGGTACTCTGGTCAGTAAACGCAGGTGGTTCCCTGTGTATGGGATAACGTTTCTCGGTATTGATCGGTCCCATTTCATCAACGGGTTCACCCACCACGTTCATTATCCTGCCAAGAACTCCTTCTCCAACCGGTATCGAGATAGGAGCACCCGTGTCCTTCACCTTCATGCCCCTGATCAAGCCATCTGTGCTGTCCATGGCAATCGTCCGAACTGTCTTGTCCCCAAGATGTTGTGCAACTTCAAGCACAAGGTTATCCTCTTTATCAGATAGTTGTGGGTTGGTAACTACTAATGCGTTGTATATATTGGGAAGCTCCCCCTCATCAAACCTTACGTCAACAACAGCACCGATTACCTGTGTTATACTACCTACGTTCATATTCACTCTATCCTCCCGTTTTTCGGTCTATTTATCCTTTCAAGGCCTCTGCACCGCCTACTACTTCCATAAGCTCGGTGGTTATGGCAGACTGCCTCTGGCGATTATATCTAAGCGTTAATTTGTCTATCATTTCGGAAGCATTCCTGGACGCGTTCTCCATTGCCGTCATTCTTGCTCCGTGTTCAGATGCATTAGATTCCAAGAGTACCCTGTAGAAAAACACCCTCAAGCTAAGGGGAAGCAACGTGTTTAGAAGCACATCTTCGGAGGGCTCGTATAGATAATCAACCCTTACCATCTCGTCATCTGCTTCTATGGGCTCAATAGGTAAAAGCTTGTCAACATGTAAAATCTGACGCATGGCTGACCTGAACTCATTGAATATAACAGTAAGTTCATCAAACTCCTCTGCCTCGTAACCGCTTATAATATTGTCTGCTATACTAGATGCTAGTTCATAACTGGGGGTGCCTATCATGTCTGACTTCCTTATCTTTATGCCCTTGTTCCTGAAGTAGTCAACGCTTCTCCTGCCAACCAAAACAAGCGATAGCTCCTCGTACCTTGAGCTGTTTTCCTTTATAAACCTCTCGGTACTCCTAAACACGTTCTGGTTAAAGGCACCGCACAAACCCCTGTCTGAGGCAACAGCAACCACAACCCCACGCCTTGGTTCTCTCACCCTCAGTAATGGATGCATCTCGGGATCAGCCCTGGTCACAAGGGAAACCAACACCTCGTTCATCTTTATAGCATATGGTCTTGCCGCAATAATACTGTTCTGGGCTCTTCTGAGTTTTGCTGCGGCGACCATCCTCATGGCCTTGGTTATCTGCTCTGTCTTCTTTACAGAATCTATACGGTTTTTCAGTTCCTTTAAACTTGGCATTATCTCACCCTATTCCTGAGCCACAAAAACCTTCTTGAAAGCCTCTATTGCCTCCTTAAGCGCCTTTTCAGTATCAGAATCAATATCACCTGTCTCTCTTATACTCTTCAAGATGTCAGGGTGCTGCGATTCCATAAACACGTAGAATTGTTCCTCAAAGCTATTTAGCGCCTCCACCGGATAATCATCAAGATAACCATTGGTTCCCGCGTATAGTATAACTATCTGCTTTTCCACGGGTAGAGGATTGTACTGAGGCTGCTTGAGTATCTCCATCAACCTAGCACCCCTGTTTAGCTGTGCTTGGGTAGCCTTGTCCAGGTCAGATGCAAACTGGGCAAATGCAGCCAGCTCCCTGTACTGAGCCAGGTCCAACCTTAGGCTTCCAGCCACCTTCTTCATTGCCTTCACCTGTGCATTACCACCCACGCGCGATACAGATATCCCAACGTTTATGGCAGGACGAAAACCTGAGTAGAAAAGGTCTGTGTCAAGATAGATCTGTCCATCTGTTATTGATATCACGTTGGTAGGGATGTATGCCGAGACATCTCCTGCCTGTGTTTCTACTATGGGGAGCGCAGTCAGCGACCCACCGCCCATCTCGTCATTGTACTTTGCAGCCCTTTCCAAGAGCCTGGAATGAAGGTAAAAAACATCGCCTGGAAAGGCTTCCCTGCCCGGTGGACGCCTCAATAGTAAGGAGATCTGCCTGTATGCCTGCGCCTGCTTGGTGAGATCATCGTACACGACAAGGGCATGTTCACCCCTATCCCTGAAATACTCACCAATGGCAGCACCTGCATAGGGTGCTATGTACTGAAGAGGGGCTGGATCAGATGCAGTGGCTGACACGACCACGGTGTAATCCATGGCTCCATGCTCCTCCAGAGTGGCAACGACTTGCGCAACCGTGGAGTTCTTCTGGCCAACCGCAACGTATATACATTTAACATCCGTACCTTTTTGGTTTATTATGGTGTCAATGGCAAGGGCTGTCTTCCCGGTCTGGCGGTCGCCTATAATCAACTCCCTCTGGCCTCTGCCTATGGGTGTCATGGCATCTATGGACTTTAGCCCTGTCTGGAGAGGCTCTTTAACCGGCTGCCTCTTGACAATACCAGGTGCCTTGACATCAACAACCCTGTATTCATTGGCTTCAACAGGGCCTTTTCCATCAATGGGGATGCCTATGGCATTAACCACCCTCCCCAGCATGGCTTCCCCCACCGGGACCTGCACAATACGCCTTGTCCTCTTGACCTGGTCTCCCTCTTTGATGTCCACGACCTCACCGAATATAACGCAACCAACGTTATCCTCCTCAAGGTTCAGGGCCATGCCAAAAATCTCGCCAGGAAATTCTATGAGCTCGCTTGACATGACGTTTCTCAATCCATAGATACGAGCTATACCATCGCCTACCGAGAGCACGGTACCGGTTTCAGCAACATCTATCTCCTTCTCATAACCCTTTATCTGATCCTTGATTATCTTGCTTATCTCTTCAGCCCTTATCTGCATCCTCCATCACCTCTTTATAGTCTGTTTTATTTTTTCCAATTGCTTTTTTATACTTCCGTCGTATACCATACCCTGGACCTCAGCGACAATTCCACCAATAAGTGAAGGATCAACGCTTACCTCTGGCGAGACCTTTTTCTTTATGACACGGGAAAGTGCCTCTGAGATCTCTTCCACTTCCCTGTTGTCTATCTCAATGGCAGTGACTATCTTTGCCCTTACCTTACCAGATGCCTCGTCCATAATTTCTATATAGGCCTTGTAGATATCCCCTAAGTAACTAAACCTGTCTTTCTCTAGCAGGAGGTCAAGAAACCTGGATATGTATTGAGAGAGTTCCATTCTAGAAGTAACACTATTAAGGATCTTCTTCTTTAAGAAAAGATCATAAAGCGGACTCTCAAGTATAGACTTGAGGTCCTCGCTTTCCCCTATTATCTTCACAAGGGCATCAAGCTCAGTGAGAAACTCTTCTTCCTTACCTTCCTCACGGGCAAGCTCAAACAAGGCCTTGGCATACCTATTTGCAATCAATTCGCTTCTCAATTTTCCGTCACCACCTTATCTAGGTATTCTCTAATAATCCTTTTCTGGTCATCTTTTGATATCTGTTTTGAAATGATATCGGACGCCATGTTGCAGGCCATGTCTGCAACCAGTTCTCTTAAGTTCGCCTCTGCCTTCAGTACCTCTTGCTGTGCAGAACTCTTGGCCTGTTCTATTATCCTTTCGGACGTGGCCTTACCTTCTTCTATGATGCGTGCCTTTTCCTTCTCTATCTCTCCTATGAGCATATTCCGTATGTTCTCAACGTCTTTCTCAACCTCTTCAAGTTTTGCCTTTGATTCCTCGTATCTTTTTTGGGCCTCTTTCTCAGCCCTCTCAACCTCACCAAGCACCTTAACGATCTCTGAACGCCTTTCCACGAAGTACTTACGTACCCTGTCAGCAAGGAGCCTGTAAAGTATTACCACGAGGATGGTGAAATTGATAATCCTCCATACCATGTCCCAGATTTTTCTGGCTTCGCTCGTGTGCTCTTGGGCGGCCAAGCATACACCAAGCATTGTAAAAAAAATCACGGCAAAAAGAGGTAAAACCCTTTTGAGCTTACTCATTCTCATTGGGCAACCTCCCTCCCCAGCACCTGGTTCACTATGGATGAAGCAATGGAACCCACCTCAGACTCAAGTTCCTTTCTCGCTGCCTCAACCTGCCTCTCAGCATCAGCCCTTATCTGCTCAAGTATCTCCTCGGCCTTCTTTCTGCCATCGTTGATAACGCGGTTGGCCTCTTCCTCTGCCTCCCTCATGGCAGAGTTTTTTATCTCAAGTGCCTCTACCTTTGCATCAGAGATCCTTTCCTTGTAATCCTTCAGCATGTACTCGCTCTTGTCGAGTAGATCTTTGGCTCTTTCCTGGCCTGTCTCAATCTTCTTGTCCCTTTCGTCAAGCACCTTCAATATGGGTCTGTAAAGGATCCTCTCCAGGATAAACATAAGGATCAGGAAATTGATCATCTGGACAAAAAAGGTCCAATTGAGTTCAATCATGCCAAGCCCCCTAAACCACGAATATCAGGAGTAGAGCCACAACGAGCGAGTAAATACCGGTGGACTCGGAGACGGCCTGGGCAACAAGCATGGTTCGTGTCAAGAGGCCAGCCTCTTCAGGATTACGGCCTATGGCTTCACATGCCTTGCCTCCAACGAAACCCTCTCCAACACCAGGTCCTATGGCACCCAAGCCCATGGAGATACCGGCCCCCAGAAAGGCAGCCGCCCTCATCAGATCTTCACCACTAATACCCATAATTTCCATCCTCCTTGTCTTGTTCTCTTTAGACCACGAATATCAGCACAAAGGCAATTACCAGGGCATATATGGCAGTTGACTGCGCAACAGCCTGCGCAACTAACATGGTACGCATTATCAACCCTGAATTCTGAGGACGCATGCCGAGCGCCTCGCATGCCTTTGTAGATGTTAAGCCATTACCATACCCTGGCCCTAGTGCGCCAAAGCCCATGCATATACCTGCAGCCAGAGGCGCCATGGTTGAATGCAAAGTAAGCTGCTGGCCCGAGTAATTACTGAATATGAGTATAAATGCCACCATTAGCGAAAATATGGACGGGGTCTGCCCTACAGCTTGTCCTACGAGCATCAAGGTCATCATGGAGGTCTTTGTCCTAGGATGCCTGGCAAAAGCCTTGCAGGCAGCACCTCCTGTCTCGCCACCTCCCCAGCCCGATCCAATGGCCCCTATACCCATGGAGAGCCCAGCGCCTAGAAGCGCGGCGCTGTAGGGCCACATAGGGTCTTTCGAATAGTCCATAAACATGAGCAGGAAGGAGATAACCAGGGCAAATATCGCAGGGGTCTGGCACACAGCCTGACTCACTAACATGTTGGTTGTCATCTGCGGGGCAACAGCTGGTTGCCTTGATACTCCCCAGGTTGCCTCTGCACCGGGATAACCTGAACCTATGCCTGACCCAAAAGAACCGAGGCCAATGCTAAGACCCGCACCTATCGCTGCTGCCCAGGCACAGGGCCCCTGTTCTGCCATGTCCGTGAACAGGAGAAGTATTGCTACCATCAGAGCAAATATGGCAGACGTCTCGGCAACTGCCTGTGCCACCAGCATGGTCCTAGTAAGGGCCGGTGTCATTGATATGCGCCTTGATATTGCGCGGTTAGTAAAGCCACCGGTCATGCCCTCACCAAGAGCTGCACCTATGGCGCCAAAACCCATTGCCAGGCCAGCACCTAAATATTGCCCAGCCCTTGCATATGATGCCACATCCATCTGAACCACCTACCTTATCTGAACCGATATGTAGACAAGCGTCAGCATGGCAAAAACAAACGCCTGTATCGTACCAACAAATAGCCCAAAGAATGCATTCAAGAAAGGTGGTAACACCAGTGAATACACCAGATAACTCACGACTAGTATGATTATTGAGCCACCCATGATGTTGCCAAACAAACGAAAGGAGATGGAGACCACCTTAGCCAATTCGCCTATTATATTAAGGGGCATCATGAAAAAGATTGGTTCGAAATAACCCTTTATGTATGCCTTGAATCCCTTGAACTTTATGCCTGAATAATGGGCTACGAAGAAACCCATGACCCCAAGGCTCAACGGAGTGTTCAGATCCTTGGTAGGCTCTGACAAAAAGGGTATTACACCGAGCATGTTGGATATCCAAAAAAGAAGAAAAACCGTAGTAACAAATGGAAAATATCTCCTGTCAGTCAGGTTCAGGCTATCCTTTACAAGTTCATCCCATGTACCAATAAGGAGTTCTGCTGCACTCTGCAATGGATTTGGTATAATCTTTGTCTCTCTGGTGGCAAGAAGAGCGAAAAGAACCCAGAATGCCATCACGATCCAGGTCATTATCAGGGTCTCCTTATCGAAAACCATCTGATAGTTTCCAAAGTGTAATATCCAGTGTGGTACTTTACCTATTTCTTCCATTACTCCCTGTCTCCTGTCCTGATCTGATCCGCTACAAACACCACCTTAGCAAAAAAGAAGCCACCAACGCAGGCAAAGAAAGAAGGTATATTTATCAGGACCGCTAAAACAAAAATAAGACCCACAACCACATACCTTACAATGAATGACTTAATGTAATTGGTGGCCTTCAGGGTAAATGCAGCCATTATTGTGACATCCAGCAGGCCTGAGGATACACCCAGAAGAAATCCCATGGATAGGTCAGAGTGGCCCATCAAAAAGATAAATACAGAGAAAACAACAGCACTAGGCACCACTATGATCAAAGTTCTTCTGACGAAGTCAACAACTTCCATCACGCCGCCCACCTGAACCATCGAGGTCCTTAATTTCCCTATAGACAGTCCAGCCACCGCCAAGTATCCCCAGTATTATAAAGAGTGTCAACAAAATGCCATGAGTTCCCAGCCATTTATCCAACCTGTATCCCACCCAAAAGCATAAGCCAATAGAACCTGCCATGGTAAGACCCACTTGTGTTACTATGGCAAGCTCCTCTATTACCTTGGAGTCTCTTTCCTTTACATTAAAAAGCCCCCTCTTGGGCTTTCTAATGAATGGCGGCTCACTCATTTGCACACATCTCTAGCAAAAGTATTTACATGCTGTCAAGAATTTTATCTTTTTCGTTGGCTTCGTCTGGAATCCCCTCTTTATGCCCACCCATCTGACAACTGCCTTCAAAGATAACACCCTCTTCTATTATCAGTGTTGATGTCTTCATGTTGCCGTAGAGCCTTCCAGTAGAGCGTATTTCAATCCTGTTGGACGCCTTTAGGTTCCCATGTACTTCTCCGCTTATAATAATAGTGTCCGCGTCAATCTCTGCATGAACTATGGCCCCCTCTCCTATGATAAGTATGCCCTTTGTGTATATCTCACCCTTGAACTTGCCATCTATGCGAACAGCACCTTCGAATATGAGTTTACCATCGAACTCCGTACCCTTGCCAAGTAAGCCCACTATATCATCCATGCTTACTGGTTTTTTCTTCACCACCTCACCTCCAAAACTGCAGATACGTTTGCATACCACATCGAGAACACACTTTTCAATTCAGAGTTTGTAAAAAAGTCATCTCCTCCAACAAACTAGGTACAGCAGGTCGAGAAACGTGCTGCCTTATAGATGAGGAAGGACAACAGAAAGATTGTTTTGCGTTGCCAGATTGAGATTCAGGGACTGTCTAAAGACACAAACAGGGCCATTATACATTTGACTAATAGTTGCAAGTTAAATAATCTAGAACCTATGAGGCGCAAGACCATTGCAGGGGCTATCACGTCAGGAGGTTTTGGCTTACACAGCGGGGAGTATGCAGAGATGACATTAAGTCCTTACGATAGCGGCATAGTATTTAAAAGGAATGGAGTCGAGATACCTGCCATACCCGAGAACGTTATAGACACACGTCTCAACACAACGCTGGGGACAGGAGGAGTAAGCATAGCTACGGTCGAGCACTTAATGTCCGCACTCTATGGAATGGGGATAACGGACTGCATGATAGAGATATCAGGCGACGAGATCCCCTCTATGGATGGCTCTGCCCTTCCGTTTGTACAGATGATACAGGCTGCAGAGGTAAAGGAACTTGATGGGGAGACAAAGCCCATAGTAATAGATAAACCAATGAGTGTAGAGGGAGAACATGCATGGATCAAGGTTGATCCAGGCATGTTCAGTCTCAGCTACGAGATATCGTTTGATAATGTGGCTATAGGTAGACAGACCTATATGTACGAAGGCAAGGGTTACGTGCAAGAGATTGCACCAGCAAGGACATTTGGCCTATTGAGCGATGTAAAGGACATGGTATCCATGGGTTTTGCCCTCGGAGGCGGGTTTCATAATGCCCTCATATTCAACGACAACAAACCGCTGAACCCGGATGGCAGGCGTTTCAAAGACGAGTGCATACGGCACAAGGTCCTGGACATGCTAGGAGACCTGTGGTTACTGGGAAGACCCGTACTAGGAGGGTTCCATGCATACAGGGCGAATCATGGTCTTCACGTTGCTATGGCGTTGAAGGTCAAAGAAGTAGCCCATGAAAGGAGATAAAGGGAAGAACGTGTCCAAAAAGACCAAGGAGATGGTTATTGTACTTGCCATCATTGGTCTCATAATACTCCTCACCGTCGCAGAGACCAATATAAAGGCCATCTCGCCCAATGCACTTCCATCAAGCAGCATACTCGTATTTGCCCTTATAAACCTGAACATAGTACTACTCATACTTGTTATCTTTCTTGTTACGCGAAACGTTGTAAAGCTTCTCATTGAGCGAAAGAGAGGAATTCTAGGAGCAAAGCTCAGGTCCAAGCTGGTAGTTGCATTTGTAACGCTCACCATTATACCGACAATGGTCCTATTTATTGCCAGTATAATATTTCTCAACAGGAGCATGGAGACATGGCTATCCAGGGAGGTAAAGCATGCCCTGGAGGAATCAATGAGGGTTGCAAACGTATATTACAGGGAGGCCTCGGCCGATGCTATCCATTATGCATCATCCATATCAAAAGAGATAACAGAAAGGAGACTCCTCAAGGAGGGTAACCTAGAGATATTAAAGGCCTTGCTCGAGGAAAAAATGTCACTATTCAGACTTTCAGCGGTAGAGGTTTTCTCTTCCCAGGGAGAAGAACTTGTAAAAATTATATCACCGTCCCTTGGAATTGCAAGGCTACCGAGCCCAGAGTCCAAGAATGTAAAATCGGCAATGAGCGGTAACACCATACCCACCATCGTACATACAGGCAAATCAGATATCATAGAAGGGATAGTACCAATCAGATCTTCCTATAATAAAAAGGATATAGTGGGCGTTCTCGTGGTTAATTACTACATACCGGAGAGCCTATCGAGTAAACTATTTGCTATACGGTCCTCTTTTTCAGGCTACATAGAGAGCCTAAAGTTAAAAGGCCCAATAAAGACGGGTTATATGATTACCCTAACATCGGTTACCCTGCTTGTCATATTCTCTGCTATATGGTTTGCATTGAATATATCCAAGGGCCTCACCACGCCTATAGAGAAGCTTGTCGAAGGTACGCAAAGGCTTTCAAGGGGTGACCTCGAATTCACTATAGACGTGGAGTCAGACGACGAACTGGGTATACTGGTAAAGGATTTCAATGCAATGATAAAAGATATCAGGGAATCCAGGGTAAAGCTCGAGGACACGTACAATGAGCTGGCATATAGAAATCGGTATATACAAACCGTGTTGAATAATATCTCGACAGGGGTTATCTCCATAAACAACAAGGACTGCATATCCATGATAAACCCTTCTGCACAGAAAATGTTATCAATAAAGACCAAGAAGGTACTGGGAAGGCCATTCATGGAGGTACTTAAGGAGGAACACATACCCATTGCCGAGGACATAGTTAACAGGTTAAAGGAAACAAAAGGCGGCCTTACTGAAAGGCAGATCACGTTGAGCATAGACGAGAAAAAGATAACATTAATGACGCACGCATCTTTACTGTATGACCACAACAATGAATACATGGGCATGGTACTCGTATTCGACGACCTGACACAATTACAAAAAATGCAGAGGATGGCTGCATGGCGTGAGGTTGCAAGGAGAATAGCTCACGAGGTAAAGAATCCCCTCACTCCTATACAACTGTCAGCCCAAAGATTAAGAAGAAGATATCTCGACAAGCTAGAAGAGGACAAGGGCGTATTCGACGAGTGCACCAGGATAATAATAGAACAGGTAGACGACATGAAGAGACTTGTGGATGAGTTCTCGGCCTTTGCAAAGATGCCCAGCGCAATGCCTGTACCGGATGACCTGAACACCATAATAAAGGAGACAATAAGCCTTTACAAACAGGCACATCCACAGGTTACTTACCTAGTGGAGACCGATAGTAGACTCCCACAACTAGAACTGGACAGGGCACAAATAAAAAGGGCTATAGTAAACCTGCTGGAGAATGCAACGACCGCGGTCGAGGAAGATGGGAACTCGCTAAAGGAAATAACCGTACGCACAATGTACGACCCACAGCTCCGCATAGCAAGCATGCAGGTCATAGACACAGGGCCGGGGATTCCAAGGAATGCAAAGGACAGGCTTTTTGAACCTTACTTCTCCACCAAAAAAGGAGGCACGGGCCTGGGTCTTGCCATAGTTAGCAGGATTGTTACCGATCATAACGGGTTTATACGTGTGAGACAGAACCACCCAAGAGGAACAATCTTTACCATAGAACTACCGGCAAGAGGTTAGAGATGCAGCATAAGATACTAATAGTTGATGATGAGGAGAGCATACTTGCAACATTGAAAGGTTCCCTAGAGGATGAAGGCTTTTCTCCCATACTCGCTTCAACAGGCGAACAGGCCCTCAAGACAATAGATTCTCAGGAGATTGACTTGGTTTTACTCGATGTATGGCTACCGGGAAAAGATGGCCTAGAGGTATTGAAAGAGATAAAGAAATCTGAGCCTGAAACAGCTGTTGTAATAATGACCGGGCATGGAACCATCGACACAGCGGTAAAGGCCCTCAAACTGGGAGCCATGGACTTCATAGAAAAGCCACTGGATCTCAACAAGATAATTGTAACGATTAACAATGCACTCAGGATAAAGGCTCTGGAGGAAGAGAACGCCTTACTCAGAAAGAAAACAGAGAAAGAAGACGAAATAATAGGAGACTCGCCAGCAATAACCAGATTAAAGAAAGAGATAAAACTGGCAGCGCCTTCAGATGCATGGGTCCTGATCCTAGGAGAGAATGGCACAGGTAAAGAACTCGTGGCAAGGAGGTTGCATAATCTCAGCAGAAGGGCTGACAAACCCTTTGTAGAGGTAAACTGCGCGGCAATACCGGAGGAACTCATAGAAAGTGAGCTTATGGGCCATGAAAAAGGCTCTTTCACAGGTGCAACCGAGAGAAAGAGGGGAAAATTCGAGCTTGCTGATAAGGGAACGCTTTTCTTGGATGAGATAGGTGACATGAGCCTTGCCACCCAGGCAAAGGTCTTGAGAGTGCTCCAGGAGCAAAGGTTCGAGAGGGTTGGTGGGTCTACAACCATACAGGTGGATATCCGCGTTATAACAGCCACAAACAAAAACCTGGAAAAAGAGATAGAACAGGGGAAATTCAGGGAAGACCTATACTACAGGCTAAATGTTATCCCAATCTACGTACCACCATTGAGAGACAGGAAAAAAGATATCCCTAAGCTGGTGGATCATTTTCTTAGCACATTTGCCATGTTAAACGACGGCAAGAAAAAAAGGATAACCGATGAGGCCATCAAAAGGCTGATAAAACACAGCTGGCCGGGTAATGTCAGAGAACTCAAGAACATAGTGGAACGCATGGTGATAATGACGCAGGGAGATACCATCAAGGAAGAGGATGTCCCTCTGTTTATGTCGGGCGTAGCAACGGACATGGACGACCTGCTCGAGATCTCTTCTTTAAAGGAGGCTAGGACAGAGTTCGAAAGGCGCTTCATAGAGAGGAAGCTTGCGCAGTGTGGTTACAACATATCGAAGACAGCAGATCTCATAGGCCTTGAAAGAAGCAACCTACATAGGAAGATCAAGGGTCTGGGTATCGATGCCCAGTGAAAAAAACGCAATACGTAAGGATCCCGGTGGAAAGCTAAATATCGCCTTGGTATACCCTAATACTTACTGGGTGGGAATGTCTAACCTAGGTCTCCACGCTGTGTATAGGGATCTTAATGCACACCCGGGTATTGTTTGCGAGAGGTTCTTCCTAGACGTGCCCCGTTCAGTCGAACATTCCAGGCCCATTCAAGACTTCCACGTAATTGCTTTCTCTATACCCTATGAGCTTGACTGGATAAACGCGATTAAAATCCTACTAGACAACAGGATCCCGGTTAAAAGGACAGACAGAAAATCGGGACCTATCATCATTGCTGGTGGACCTTCCATCACACTCAATCCAGAGCCTCTTGCAAATGCTATGGATATCCTCTTCCTTGGTGATGGTGAAGGGTTTGCTGAGAGCATATACAAAAGCTTCTTTGACTCAGGAAATATGGACGAACTCCTAGAAAAACTCTCAAGGGTAAAGGGCGTATACATACCATCATACACATATCCCGAGATCTCATGTGACGCTATAACTTCCTTTGTTGGACCAAGGCCCTTGATATCAGTAACAAACCCACTGAATTCACCTGCCCACACGGCAATTATAACATCTAAGACTGTCTTCGGTGACATGTTCATGATTGAAACAGCAAGGGGATGCCCGTGGAGATGCAAGTTCTGCTCTGCAAGGGCAGTTTATTCACCCTTCAGACCTGTACCGCTGGATGTCCTGAAAGATCTCTTCGATAAGGCCCTTGAATCGAGGTTGAGACTAGGCCTTGTTAGTTCAGCCCTTAACGATCATCCAAAGGCAGACCACATGTATGTCAAAATCATGGAGGCGGGACTGAAGATAGCCCCACCCTCTTTAAGAGTCGGAAGAATATCACCTGGCCTGATTGAACTCTTAAGGTCATCCAAGGTGAGAGGCGTAACACTGGCACCAGAGACAGGCTCCCAAGACCTAAGATATAGCGTTGGTAAACAAATAACGGATGAGGCAATACTGGAAGACGTTGAAAACCTAGTGTCCTCGGGCATCAAGAATATAAAGTTATATTTCCTAGTAGGCCTCCCAGGAGAGGAAATAGTGCACGTGAACGCAATAGTCGAACTTGTAAAGAGGATAAGGCATGTCTTCGTGAAGGTATCCAAGGGAAACAAGAGACTAGGCCAGATAACCGTGAGCATAAATACCATGGTACCAAAACCGCATACGCCTTTTGAGAGAGCGCCCATGCTGGACCCACGTGAAGCAAGATCACGCATAAAAAGAATAGCAAAGGGTCTGTCCGGCATCAACAATGTGTTCGTAGGCTACGAGGGTCCTAAATGGGCTTACATACAGTCTCTCCTTGCCAGGGGTGACAGGGATGTACTAGATCTTTTAATTAGAATGGCTGAGACTGAGAGCTCTGAATGGAGGGAGGTTATGAACCAATGGCCAAGAAACCCTGACTACTACGCACTAAGGAAAAGAGATCCTAAAGAGATCTTGCCATGGTCTTTCTACGGATACTGAGATTAAGGGGAGATGATACTCGTGCCCGGGGAAATACCTCACTATACAGGCCACAGGAAAAGATTGAGAAATAGATTTAGATCTACTGGCAGAAAAGGTTTAAATGACTACGAGATGTTGGAACTTCTTCTTACCTATGCCCTGCCAAGAAAAGACGTAAAACCAATGGCAAAGGATATTCTTGCAAAGTACGGGTCACTTGCAAACGTCCTGGACACGGACATGGAAGAGCTCGAATCAAATGCGGGTGTAGGAGAATATGCAAGCACGCTTATTCATCTAGTCAAGGAATTCATGCTTACTTACCTTGAACCAGTTGAACCCAATGTGCCCATACTTAGTACACCGGAAAGGTTATATGACTATATAAAGACAGAGATTGGTAATACCAAGAAGGAGTGCTTCATGGTTGTATGCCTTGATGCAGGTCTTCACCTATTGCGTAAGGATATCATAACAACTGGAACCACGGACCATGCCCATGTATATCCTCGCGAGGTAATAAGGTATGCCCTTTCCAACAATGCCTCTGGCATTATACTGGTCCATAACCACCCCTCAGGTACATTAATGGCATCCCAGGATGATCTGAATCTTACTGAAAGGCTTAGGGGGATTGCGTTACCCTTGGGGATCACTATCCACGACCACCTGATTGTGACAAACCAAGGGGTTTACAGTATTAGGGAAAACAGATGCATATACTGAAAAGCTCAACCTATGTGCTCGAGATCACGAAATCATGCAACAGCACTATCTCCATAGGTGCACTTGGGACTATAGATTTCAAGAAAGGCGTATACCTTTACGTTGGCTCTGCTAAGCTGAATATGTTCAAAAGAATACAAAGGCACCTAAGAAGGGACAAAAGGATTCACTGGCACATAGATTATTTACTTAAGGAGACAGACTGTGAAGTGAGTTCCATCTACCTTACTACTGGAGGGGAGTGCGAAACTGCCAGGAAGCTACACAGAATAAATGCTACAAGGCCTGTCCCTGGCTTTGGATGCTCTGATTGTAAGTGTATAAGCCACCTGTTTTACATGCATGGCCCCACTGACATAAGTAAAATTATATAGAACATAAAGTCTTTAATACGGTTAAGGATTCACACTATACTTTAGTTTTTTCGCCTCATATTGACATGAAAGAAAATCACAAACAAAGATGAAAAGTTAGTTAAAAATTTCATTTCGCAACTTGACTTATAATAGGCTAACGTTAACATATTAGTAGGCCTTGGGTCCCTTTACCTAAGTGAGCCAAACCCCATAGGCCCTTACTTTTGGTGCGGACCCAAGGCTCTTATTATACAGCCAAAATCGTATGTTGTCAAAAAAAATGTATGGGTCTTTATCTAAACATCTCGTGTACCTGGACAGCATAAGCTGCAGTCTTTAGCGCCACAGTCGCTTGTTTCCTTAAGCTTATGGGTGATTGAGATTTACCCTCAGAAGATCACACAAGAATCCCAGTCTACTGTAGGATCTATCCCACTCATATGAAAACAGTAATGATACGGAAAATCTCCTAAAGGTGCCTTTTCTCCTGAAGTACAATGTATGCCATAGTATGTCCAGTGTGTAAGAATCTTTCCTGCTAGATGAACTAACAAGCGTAAGGATTGGCTCGATGTTCTCTCTGTAGCACTTGCCCGTAAAGGGAATGATATCGGGGAAATGCCAGTCAACGGACCTGCCCTTGCTTCTCCTGTAAAGTATGGGCCATGCATGGATGGTACGAACAGCATTACCTTGTTTTTTTATCTCTACAGTATCACTCGACAGGAGCAAGTATCTCCTCTGGGTTATGTCTACTCCATTGGTCTTGTATTGATACAATGGCCATAATACACTTACTCTCTTCTTAAAGCCCTGCTGCTTTACCCAGTAAAAGGGGAAAATCCTTATCTCCCTGTATCCTCCCGATGCAAACCTCAATATGGGCCATGGACACTCAATACTCCTGTGGTCAAATCGATAGTCGCTGTTGTAGGTAAAGAAAGGCCAGAGCAAAGACAGGTTCATGTGGTAAGCCCCCCTATCAAGCATGAACAGAGGAAGAAATGCGTGCATGCTGCTACCAGGTGTCTTCCTGACATGAAACAATGGCCAAAGCATATACATGTAGGACCTCTTCGGGCTTTTCTCCATACCATATATGGGGAATATCTTGAATTCACGGTCCCTTGAGTACGTAAATACGGGCCAAAGTATTGAATACGTGACTACGTCTTTATCTCTTACTGTCCTCGAGTAAAGTGGCCATAGAACAAACCTTGCTTCCCTGAAACCAAAACGATCATAAAGGCTACCGTACACGGGGAAAAGACCATGGTACGACCTCTTGCCGTTGTTACCACAAAAAAATGGGAACAGGTTAAAAGAATAAATTTTACCAGACTTGTAATAGGAGAAGAGTGGAGAGAACCTCGTACCCTTGTTACCGTACTTACCAAGGGGATAAAGAAAGTCCATGTGTTCATTATCCTTGTAAAGAAGAGGCCTTATCGCCAGGTGATCGGATGTGAGCTCCAGCAATGGACCTAGTACCTTGATTTCTGTGCCGTTATTATCAGACCTGTAATACAAGCCAGGCGCTAGGTTGAACTCGTAACTATGAGCATCTACAGTAAAGAAGAACAACGCAAGAAATACTGGAAGAAGGCTTAACAGGTGTTCATAAACCCAACGCATCCGGCACTATTTCAGCACAGTACCCAGCACAGTGCCCATAACGGTTATTGGTGTCTGTTCCTTTATACCCTGAGCAGCCTCATTTGCATTTTGCAGGGTATCGCCCAGTTCTCTGTACAGTTCATCATCTACCAGGAGTCTACCCAATGTTCCCTTTCCCTCAGCTATGTCCTGACTTATGAGCTTAAGGTTTTCGGTTATGGAAACAAGGTTGTAGTACAGCGTATCATCGGATAGTAGGAGGTTTAGATTCTTACTTTGCTCCAGCCTAGCGCTAATCTTATTCAGGTTTTCTGCCGTGTCCCTGAGCGAGAGGTAAAGGGTATCGTCGGTCACTAGCCTACCCAGCGTACCCTTTCCTAATTCAATATTTTCTACAATGGAGTTTATCCTCTGGCCAACCCCCCTTAGATCGGTTGTTATCTCGTTTACGTTGGCAGTAACACCTTTCAAGTTTACTGCTATAGACGACAGGTTGCCCTCGTTTTCAGATAACAAACTAGATAATTCACCTGCAATGTTGTTCAACCTGTCCATAAGGGTGGCAAGCCTGGACATGCCACCCCCTCCGCCTAGTGCATTGTTCAGTGTTGAAGTGAGTTCAGAGAGGTTTTCAGATATATCACCCAGTTTTGTAAGCAGAAAATCTATGGAAGGAGGGACCTCTGTCCTGGCGAGATTCCCACCCACCCCGAGCATGTCTTTTGATATACCTGGCGTAAGTATTATAATCTTGTCCCCTATTATGCCTCTCGTGGCTATGGAAGCAATAGTATCTATGGGAAGCTGCACTTGCCTATAAATATCGGCCGTTACAACAGCGGAATAATCCCTGTTAAGGGCAATACCCTTGACGCTCCCGACCTTTACACCTGCAACCTCCAGAGGAGCACCAGGACGCAGACCCTCCACGGTTGAGAATACCATGGTTATGGGGTATGTCTTGTTCTTGTGAAAGCCAAGTTCTCCTATCTTCACGGATAGTATTATAAATATAACGATGACTATAAATACGAATATTCCTACACGCGTTTCATTGTTCATGGGAGTACCTACTACCGGATTGTCCATTAAACCTAGCACGCTTGAGCTTCTCTAGCAAGCTGTTTATCTTTATACGTAGTCCAGGTTGCTTGGACTTGCCTCTGTTCACCCATGCCTTTAGATAATAGTCAAGTGCCCTAGACTTTCTGCCCATGGCGGATTGTATATCTCCCATGTGTTCATTGAGTACTGGATCCTGTCCACATTTATCCAGTGCCATCTTCATGTAATGCATGGAACTCTTTAACCTATGCAACCTGAACAACACCCACGCCATGGAATCCATTATAAAACAGTCATCAGGCCTCGCGTTTAAAGCAGTCTTTATCATCTCCCTGGCTTTCTCTAGTCTTACACCCTTGTCAGCCCACACGTAGCCCAGAAAGTTAAGTGCTATGGGATCCTTGGGATACCTTTTAAGTATCTCTTCTGCCACCTTGATACCCTTATTACATTTCCCGTGTGATTCCATCAGGTTTGCCAACTTGTAGCCAATCTCCTTGCATGAAGTATCCACATCCCACGCATCCTCAAGCACCTCTATAGCATTATCCACATTGCCCATACTCTCAAGGATGCTTGACCTGAGCAAAACCAAATCGCATTTAAACCCTGTGTCACTTGAGGTCTCTGGAAGCACCATCAAGGCATCTTTCCATCTTTTCAATCCTGCATACGCAAAAGCCATGTAATATCTGTCCCTATCATTCGGATGCTTCTTTGCCTTAAGAATATCAAGGGCCTCATTATATTCACCCTTCTTGAGTTCCAGAAGCATGACCTTTTCCTTTACTTCTTTGCTTGGTTTTAACTTCATTAGCTGTTTCAAGGTATCCAGTGCATCGCCGTACCTTTTTTGTCTTATGTAAAGGTCACTCAGAGCAATGTATCCTGCCGCGGAACCGGGTAGTTCTGCCAATAGTGCTTTGTAGGTCTTCTCCTCTCCATCCAGATCACCGAGTATTTGCTGTACCTTTCCCAGGTCCATGTAGGCCTGCCCCATATCCGGCTGGTATTTCACCACCTTTTCTAGTGAGTGCATTGCGCACTTAAAGTCTTTGTCACCCAGGCAGGCCTTTGAAAGCATGTACAAAATTCCGGGATCATCACTGTAGGTGTTAAGCAACTTTGCCAGTATCTTTCTTGCATCCTTGAAATGCGATACGCACATCTCTAAATCTGCAAGAAAGAGCCCATATCTCCTGTTATCTGGATGTCTCTCAAAGAGCTTGCTTGCATCTTCAATGGCTTCATCCCACTGGCTGTTGCTAGCATGTATCTCTGCCCTCAGCTCAAGGGCATCACACATGTACATGCCTTTGCTTATCACACGTTTCACTAGGTATAATGCCTTGTCAGTATCACCGATCACATAGTATATTCTAGCCTCGGCAAGCCATGAATAGGGATCATCGACGTGGGAGTAAAGATCCAATGCTTCCTTGAGATTCCCGTTATCCTGAGCATACCTAGCACTGACAAAGTAGTAGTAAGGATTCTTAGGTGCATGTTTGTTCGTGTTCCTTGCATGGACCATATCACCTGAGATGTGAGAACAACCAGCAAGGTAAACAATCGCGCCCAGAATCAGGGCAATCAGCTTAACATTCTTCGGATGTGGCAAGTATCAACATCTCCTGTACTGTTTTTGCAGGGTTTTGGCTCTTGAACACGCTTGAACCTGCAACAAACACATCAACACCGGCGTCATACAGCCGCTTTATATTATCCTTATCAACCCCCCCGTCCACCTGTATTAATATGTCGCGGCCAGTTAACATTGCCTTTGCCCTTATAATCTTTGGCAAGACAGACTCAATAAACCTCTGTCCTCCAAAACCAGGATTAACACTCATTATCAATAACAAGTCCATTATATCCAAGCAATATTCAACAACGTCAAGTGGTGTAGATGGGTTAAGTGCCACCCCTGCCTTAAGACCCCTTTCTTTTATCATGGAAAGTGCCCTGTGAAGATGACTAGTAGCCTCTGCATGTATGGTAATACCATCCACCCCTACATCTGCAAATGCATTGATGTACTGTTCTGGAGATGCAATCATTAGGTGACAGTCCAAGAAGGCATCTGTTGTATCCCTTACACCCTTTATCACCACAGGCCCTATGGTTATGTTGGGCACGAATACCCCGTCCATTACATCAAGGTGAATCCACTCTGCACCTGCTGAGACCACCTTTTTCACCTCGTCACCGAGACGGGAAAAATCAGCTGACAGTATTGAAGGAGCAATAATCATCAGTTAACCTCTCTCCTCAGAGCATCCTTAACAAGTGGATATTTATCTACCTCCCAATAGCACATTCGATCTTTTAAGACCACAGGCAAAGGCCTGGCTATCCATTATCTTTTTTCCCTCGAGCTGTACCTTTTGTGGTATTATAAATCCACCCTTGCAAGCCACCTTAATGCCCTTACCATCCTTTATAAGCATGCCATGCTCCTGCAGGTGGTCTTCCTTTACGAACGTTGCCTTCCAGATCTTGAGTAATCTGGAGTCCATGTAGGTATACGCACATGGCCATGGTACAAGGCCTCTTATCCTGTTAAATATGGTGACAACATCCATAGACCAATCTATTAATCCCTCTTCCTTCTTGAGCATGGGGGCATACGTAGCCCTTTCATGATCCTGCGGTACAGCCCTAATCTTGCCACGCTCTATCAGGTCAATAATCTCTACTAGCTTCTCTGCACCCAGGACTGCAAGCCTCTTACCAAGGCTTATAGCATCATCTGTACTAAGTATTCTCTCTTTCGCCTGCATGTATACAGGCCCAGTATCAAGGCCAGCATCTAGTTTCATAATACTCACGCCCGTCACATCTATACCATCCATTATCGCCCTGTTTATAGGAGCAGCTCCCCTGTAAAGGGGTAACAGGGAGGCATGCACGTTTATAAATCCATACCTTGGTATTAAAAGCATGTCTTCAGGTATAATTTGACCGTATGCGACCACTACCACGGCATCTGGCTTTATCCCTGTGAGCCTATCATAAATCTCCATCTCCCTTATTCTCTCAGGCTGGACAACAGGTATGGCCTTTTTTAGGGCCTCCTGCTTCACCGGAGGGCCAAGGCGTTTTTTCCCCCTTCCACGTGGCCTGTCGGGCTGTGTTATGACAAGGATCACATCATGCCCTGAATCAATGAGGGCATTAAGACTGGGTACGGCAAAGTCAGGTGTACCCAAGAATACAAGCCTCATATCTTTCCTTTTTTCCTTTTCTTCAGATATATGGACCTCTTGAGACTCGATGCATACTCCGCGATGGTTATGCCGTTGAGATGGTCTATCTCGTGCTGAAAAATCCTTGCAAGGAAACCCTCTGCCTCGAACCTGAGCTCTTTTCCATTTAGGTCAAAACCCTTTACAAGTATGCGCGTGGCCCTAGGTACATCTACCTGGAGTTCTGGAACGCTCAGGCACATCTCGCCGGCAGTCTCCTCTCCTTCCATCTCTATTATCTCTGGATTTATCATCACGGTAAGTTTACCGGAATCCCTGTGGCCCGTGGGATCCACTAGGATCAACCTCTTTGGTACACTAACCTGTGGCGCCGCCAGGCCAACGCCTGGAGCTGCGTACATGGTGTCTTCCATGTCTTGGACAAGGGTTATGATCTCGAAGTCAATATCCTTTACCTCTTCTGCCCTCTTCCTGAGTACCCTTTCAGGGTATATTGCTATATCCTTCATTGCCATAGATTTTAACATAAGGCTTGGTAAAATGTCTGTCAAGTGATGATGACCCATGGATTAAGGCATTCTGCAGTATATACAATTATAGCTATCCCTGGCATCTTGGTGTATGTAGCAGTATATACTTCATCGATTGCAAGATCTTACGTACCTTGCCTGACAAAGAACCATGTTATATACTTATTTTAGGAATCCAGGAAAGGAAGCATAAATGACAAAGGGGCTTTTCTCAACGAGGAGTCTGTTTGAGAACCCTGATAAGGGCCCAGAGGCAACATTAGAAGCACTCAGGTCCTATCTGCCAAAGACAGAGGTACACGTGCTGAACCAGGTTCACTCGGACCGCGTTGTAAATGCCGATGATATAAGCGTGGATGAAATCCCTGAAGCAGATGCCATAGTATCGTCTGATAGGACAAAGATACTATGTATACGTACCGCAGATTGTGTACCTGTACTTGCTTGTTCATCTAACGGAGCGTACCTAGGCGCTATTCATGCCGGCTGGAGGGGCCTATGCTTGGGCGTGGTGAAAAAAGGCCTTGATGCCATGAAATCCCTTGGTGCACAGGACATAAGGGTATTTATAGGACCGGCAATAGGTCCATGCTGCTACCAGGTAGGTGAGGATGTAATGGAACGTATGAAAGGTATAGCCAGGGTTAGGTCGATTCGTGGAGCCTATTATGTTGACCTGTGGAGCGCAGCAGTGTTCCAGGCTAAAAATGCAGGTATTGCAGAGCACATGATACATGTAACAAGGATTTGCACCTCGTGTTACAATGAGCTGTTCCATTCGTTTAGGAGGGATGCTAGAGATTCTGGAAGAAATATATCCTTGATAGGAGAGAATTCATGGTCATTGCCGGGCTTACGGGTGGGATAGCAACTGGAAAGTCTACAGTAGCACATATCATGGCAGAAGCAGGTGTCTACGTGATAGACGCGGACAAAATAGCCAGAGACGTGGTCAGAAAAGGGCTTCCCGCGTGGAAGGAAATAACCGAACATTTTGGCAGAAATATTCTCAAGGAAAACGGCGAGATAGATAGGGAATTGCTTGGTGACATCGTCTTTGGTTCACCGGAGAAACTAAAGATACTGAACAAGATTGTCCACCCAAGGGTATTCGAGGAGATGGCGAAAGAAATGGATGATATAAAACAAAAGGCGCCCGGGTCAGTAATCATATTGGACATCCCATTACTCATAGAATCTGGCCTACACAAGCTGCTTTCTAATGTTATACTTGTATACGCACCCGAGAAGATACAACTGGCTAGGCTGATGGCACGGGACAACATATCCGAAGATGCCGCTCTGAAGAGGATACGGTCTCAGATGCCCATGGAGCAGAAGAAGGGCTTTGCTAAATACATCATAGACAACAGTTTTGACCTTGAACATACAAAGATAGAAACCATGGAAGTCCTTGAGAAATTAAAATCTATTCATTAATCTGTCAAGGTACCAGGACTAGCCGAAGACCATAGGCCTACCTACTTGAAAAAGCGTTGCATACGTGCGATGCTATTCATAATGAAGAAGCTAGTTGCCATGATAGCAATATTTCTTTACCTAGAGGCAGGTACTGCCCATGCCATGACATACGAGGACGAGAACAAGATTGCTAATGATTTCATATCATACCTAGACTCAAGGGGCCTTATAATCCACGACGTGGAGATTACTGGCAAGCTCCAGTCTATTGCAGACCAGTTATCTGACCAAATAAAGAACCCTGTCTACTCTTTCAGGATACACCTTGTGAAGGACCGCTCCATAAACGCATTTGCCATACCGGGTGGACAGATATTCATCAATCTCGGCACATTACTTTTCGTCAGGGATACAAATGAACTCGCAGGTGTGATCGGCCACGAGATGGGTCACTGTCAGCTAAGGCACATACCGGAAGACATGGAAACACAAAAAAGGATATCCATGGCAACACTACTGGGTGTACTGGCCGGGACAATATTGTCCGCAAAGAACCCTGAGGTGGGTTCAGCCCTTATTTACTCCTCCTTGGGTGGAAGCCAGAACATAAGGCTGAAGTACTCAAGGAAGCACGAGTTCGAGGCCGACGAGTTCAGCAGGAACATACTCCCCCTAGCAGGGTTCGATCCGTCTGGACTTACACGCTTCCTGATCAGGTTGAGGACATATGAGGGTACGTACGGCATACCAGAATACTTGCTAACACACCCTTACGCTGAACAAAGGATAGCATCAATAGACAGGCAACCCGGAAAGCCAAAACCTGACGGGCGCTACTGGTCTCTGTACTCATCCACGATTGCATACCTGTTGCCGCTTGAAGAGGCAAGGTCAAGAGCGGCCGAGCTTCCGGATATGTACAAGAGATTCGTACTAGGCGTGGTTGCAACCAGATCAGGTATGTACAGGAAGGCGTTGACATACCTCAAGGGAATTGATCTTCCCCAGGCATATGAATGGTACGGTATTGCATTGTACCACATGGGTGAATACAAGTCGGCTCTACCCTACCTAGAGAACTACGAGATATCTGCAAGGTCAAGGCTGGCCATAGCCTGTATACTGGACAGGCAAGGCAAGCCACAACAGGCTATAAAGGTACTACAACCGTTCCAGAGGTACCACCCGCGCATCGCATATCTATTGGGCAATCTATACGATAAGACGGGTAGGCAAACAAAGGCCCATGTTGCCTATGCCAGGTATTTCTATTACACGGGCCATTACAAGTCATGCTATTATCACATAAGGCAGGCCCTTGATAACAAGGGCAAACTCGACGACTCCACAAAAGACGAACTAGTTGACATGCTAAAGGAGATAAAAAGGATAGAGAAGCAGGCAAGTGATTGACTTTAATCTTGTTTGAAGATAGCCCTTATCTTGTTTATATCGAAAACCTCTCCTTCTCCCGTATCCTCGCAGAAGGCTTCCAGAAAAGGAACGCCCGATCTTATGTATACGTAGACAGGGTTTATCCTTTTCATCTGGATCTCTCCATAACCCATCTTTGGGTAAAAGATTATGAGACCCTTCCCTTGTTTTATCGCCTCCCTGAACACTTCAATCCTTTTGGGACCATACGGCAAAGGGATGAGCATACCGTATGGGTAAACGCCATCAAGACGGGGAACCTTATCCTCTTCTTCAATGTCGGTCTTCAGGGGTAGTGCCCTACCCCAGTTTATGTGCTCATCAACTTCCGCCCTGGTCCCAGGGGAATTCACCATCACACCTTTTTTGTTAAGGAACGAAATAACGTTAATCTCACATTTCTCGGGTACTTGGTATATACCAGGCAATATCTCCTCAAGCCCACGAGGTACATTGTCCTTTCCTCCAGGGAAAACCAGAAACGTACCCTTTATGATATGTGCTTCCTTGAGACTTTTGGCCCAGCCCTTGATGGTCTGCAAAACGTTGTCGGCCACCTCGTGCTTTGATATACGCTCCAGAAATTGCTGTATCTTCTCTGGTATCCATCCCTTTATAAGCGATCGTAATATAGAGGCCTTGGTGAGCCGGTATATATTCACGACATCCGCCTTCTTGAGGTCAGCCACCTCGCCCAGGTTCAGATGATCTAGGGGATCAAATTCCATGGGTACAAGCACTTCCATGTTTGGCTGCACTATTACATCCTCACTGTAATAACTATAGGAGACCTCTATGTTACCCGTGCTCAGGGCACTGTAAACATCTGGTGAAAACCTGACCCATTTTCCACTGGCATCTACCTGTAATATGCCGAGACCTGTCCAGAGATCTACAAGTGTACCGGCAGTATCCTCGGCATTAGGCATATCTGGGGAGAATCTCTTCATGTTCAGGAACAGAACCCTCTTAAGCCTGTCCAGAGATATTGCACCATCACTGATAAGCGTGTAAATCCTAGAGTCCAATCCCGGTATATGCTTTAAGGATTCAAAGAAACGCCACAACCTGTAGTGTATATCGCCATCCATGGCAAGTGCCATGGATCGACCCGAGTTGACTACTATCCTGCCCTCCTTTTCCTCGAGGCATCCCAAGCGTACAAGTTCCTTGTAGACCCTCTCTACATCCATCAGGGAACCCAGGGTCTCTTCCAGAATTGCCCATCCCTTTTTGAACGGTTCCATGCCAGGGCGGCACCTGATTTTCCTGGACTGGATTACATTTATCATGAGTACGTGTTCAGATATGCAATACCCCTCACGTTCTGCCCAGTCCATATCGCGTGCCAGGATATTCTTACAGTGCGATTCAAGTATAGGCTCTACCGTGGGTAATAATATCAGTGGATCCCTACCGGTGAGACCTCCCTGGAAAACCAGCCCCAGGTTTCCGAGCCTTTCAAGCCTCTCCTTAATCTCGTCCAGTCTGTCGGAGTATATACCCATGACAACATGCCATGCCACCTGACCGCCCAGGTCACGTAGATCTTCAAGCACTGCCCTGTCCTCGGGTGATAATCCAGCTAGGACCCTGCCCAGCATCTTGGCATCGCCAAGTGCCCTAGTAAGTGTCTCCGCATCCGTCTTCTCTCCCATTATCCTTGAAGACATAAGCTCTAGCATGTAAGGGGGAAGGCTATTGATGAGTTCAGCTGTCGAGATCCGCATAAGAAAGTTCCCTAATCATATATCTGTAACCTTGTTCTGCTAGGAAAACCTGCCTTTTGTGGGCGAAGTTTTCCTCTGGGCTTTCCGAGGTAACAAGGGTATAGAAGGTAGAGACCTTTTTCTTAGGCCTTAGTATACGGCCTAGACGTTGTGCCTCTTCCTGCCTAGACCCAAACGTGCCTGACACCTGGATTGCCACTGACGCATCGGGCAGGTCAATTGCAAAGTTGGCAACCTTTGAAACAACGAGCACTGGTATGTCTCCCTGCCTAAAAGCCCTGTAAAGCATGTCTCTTCTTGACTCGTTAGTACTTCCTGTTATCAGGGGCACATCTAGCATGGAAGACAACCTTTTAAGCTGATCTATGTACTGTCCAATTATTAAAATCGACTCCCCTCTGTGCCTTCTTACAATTTGCCTTACGAGCATATCCTTGTATGGATTCTCGGAAGCAATCCTGAACTGTATCCTGTCACTTGCAGCACGGTATTTACCCTCCATGTGCCTTGGTAACGGTATCCTCATCTCGTAGCAGACAGCCTCGGCAATAAATCCTTTTTGTTCGAGTTCTTTCCACGGCACATCATAACACTTGGGCCCGATGAGGGAGAAAGTATCCTCTTCCAGACCATCTTCCCTGATCAAGGTTGCAGTAAGGCCAAGTCTTCTCTTGGCCTGTATTTCTATCGTCGCTCTAAACACTGGTGCAGGTAGCACATGTACCTCGTCGTATATGATGAGACCCCAGTTTCTTGCCCTCATCAGGTTCATATGTTCAAAATTTCCTCTTCTTGATTTCCTGTATGTCAGTATCTGATAGGTTGTTATAGTGACAGGTTTTATCTCCTTTTTCGGCCCCGTGTATTCCCCGATTTTGTCATCTGTTAGGTTCGTCTTGTCAACCAGTTCAGAAATCCACTGGCGTACTGCTGCAACACTAGTGCACAGAATAAGTGTGCAGGTCTTTAATTTTTCCATTACGCCCATACCTACCATGGTCTTGCCTGATCCACATGGAAGCACTACTATGCCCTGGCCTCCTCTCGGGCTCCCATTTGCCCAAAAATTCTCAACCGCTTCCTTCTGATACTGCCTGAGACCAAAGGCCTCTCCAGAAAGCGCCTTTCTTCTCAGACGGAAATCTAGGGGCTCTCCATCATCATAACCAACCAGGTCATCTGCAGGATAACCCACCTTTATAAGTAGATGTTTGAACCTGCCCCTTGCATCGGATGGAATAACGAACCTCCTAGCTGACATCACATCCTTTACAATCGGCACTAATTTCCTGTTTGACATAATCTCTTCCAAGATGTGCTCGTCCCTAACCTCGACAATGATATTCGACTGGTCAGCCCTTAAGAGTCTCACAGATCCCCAGCGCGAAAATGCTTCATTGATGCGTAAAATAACGCCTCTAGGAATATCGTACCTGGAAAACCTTTCCAGCCTTGCCACCACTTCGTCACACGTCATGCCTGTCGCAGCGGCATTCCATATGCTAAGCGGTGTTATCCTATAAGTATGCACGTACTCTGGTGATTTAACGAGTTCGCTAAATGGTAGGATAGCATCCCTGGCGTCCTCGTATGCCTCGGACATTACCTCCAGTAAAATACTACCATCGCTTTGCACAATGATTGGTTTGTAATTATCTTTCATAAGAAACCTAAAGGATCCCATATATCCCTCGAAAAAGCAAGAATGCATTGCAAGATTGACAGGTATTATTAAGTACAAGGTACAGCAGCAATTACCAAAACGTGGCAGCCAAGATGGTTTTTAAATTTTAAATGACATTTACCAACTGGCTTCCTAAGCTACCTTAAGCATTAGAGCTTGGCCAATATTGCACCTAGAGCAGACTCCAATGTAGAACTATGCAGTTAATGCCTTGGCAGATTTTTCCGTACTTGAATATCCCTCTGGTCTATTAACCAAGAATAGGAGAAATATCATGGAAAAGACCGGTTTCCCCATTTTCTTGTTTAAAGATTGGCTCTTGAGGACACAAGAGCCTTTTCTAGCAGGAAACACATGCCATTATCAGATTACTGTTACATGTCCGCGAGGATCTTCAACTACCTCTCCAATGACAGAGGCCCTTGTATGGCCATCCTCTGTGAGCCTCTTCAAGAGTACATCGGTATCTTCTGGCGCCACGGATAATAGTAAGCCTCCGGAGGTCTGGGCATCAAAGATTACCCATTTCTTCCAGTCTGGCACGTCCTTGGCGAAGTCAACCTTTTCTCCCCGGAATTTTCTGTTTCTCTGCGTTCCAGGGGGTATAAAACCCATCTTGGAAAATTCCTCTACCCTTGAGAACAAAGGAAGGGCATTGGAGTAAATCCTTGCACCCATGCCCTGGCTTGCCTCTATCATCTCGAGTAAATGGCCTGCAAGGCCAAAACCAGTAACATCAGTACATGCATTTACAGCGCTATCAACAGCAGCCTTTGATGCCTTCATGTTTAACTGCGCCATGCTCCCGGTAACCTCGTTCTCCGTGGCCTTATCGAGGAGTCCGCCCTTAAGTGCATTATTGATAATCCCAGTGCCAAGGGCCTTGGTCAATATCAACCTGTCCCCTTTTCTGAGATTACCCTTGGTCAATATTTTGTTTGGGTTTACAACTCCCACAACAGAAAGACCGTATTTTATCTCCTTTGGATCTATGACTGTATGACCCCCTGCAAGGATTACACCTGCTTCCACAAGTTTATCAGCACCGCCTCTAAGGATTTCCTCTAGAAATGACATGTCAAGTACAGATACCGGGAAGCACACAACATTCAATGCAACAACCGGCTTCCCTCCCATTGCGTAGACATCACTCAATGCATTGGCTGCTGCAATCTGGCCATACGCGTAGGCATCCTCCACTATGGGAGTGAAGTAGTCTATGGTCACAATTATCGCCAGGTCATCAGTAAGCCTGTATACACCGGCGTCATCATCCAGACCAGTGAGCAGGTTTGGATCATCTGACCTTGATATCATGCTCAAGGCCTCCTTCAGGTCACCCGGACCCAGCTTTGTGCCTCACCCACCACCTAGTATAGTGCTGTCAAAACAAAGAGATTTGTCCTCTTGCAAGACTTCCTCCTTAATGTGTATGCATTATAGGGTGTTATCCCCGTGAGCCCAAATACTTTCAACCAAAACCATGCCATTGTCAAATGCATAAAGGCTATGCAATATCAGAAATTATAAACAAAACTAATATATCATGAAAACAAGATGTGTTACCTTGGTACTCAGGCAACACATCTTCCCTTACCTGATACATATGTTCTATATTGACTTCACAAGGCCTAAATGGTAATTGTAAACTGTGTTCACAAATATGAACATAACTTTATAAAGGGGGTATAAAATGTCATTACCTACAAGGGATAATCCTTACAATTTTGATGCGTTTCTAGAGTGGAGAAAAAATGTGGATTACTATAGGGATGATCTGTTCCTTCAAAAAACCATAAGGCACTTTGCTGGAAGCGACTGGGAGATAGTGGACAATGAAGCCAAGAAGATATCTCCGAAGGTATCCTACAGGTGGAGGGACATGGCTGAGGCCATATCTTACCCAGAGAAAAGGCCTTACATAGTGCATTATGATGCGCATGGTCACAGGATTGACCGAATCGTAAGACCCAAAGAAACAGAGATCATGGAAAAGGAGGTCTTCAAGGAAGCCATTTTCTCTGATAAGACCCCAAGGTGGGTAAGACTAGTAAAGATGTATCTCATATATGAGAACGGTGAGGCATGCATAGCCTGCCCCCTTACTTGCACCGAGGGACTTGTTGCTCTACTAGAGAAATACGCCGATACCCCGGAATTATTGCATATACTCAGGCATTGCAAAGAGGGGATAGACGGTGATTTTGGCATAGGTGCACAGTACCTCTCAGAGATACACGGTGGTTCTGATGTGCCGGCAAACCTGTTGGAAGCAGTACATGAGGGTGATACATGGAGGCTGTATGGGACAAAGTTCTTCTGCTCCGCGACACACGCCGACTACGCTGTTGTGACTGCAAAACCGAAGGGTTCGGAAAAGGTTGCCCTTTTCGTGGTGCCCTCTTGGTTACCTGGAAACAAGGAAAAGGAGATAAGAAACGGATACACAATAGACCGTCTCAAATGGAAAATGGGTACTGATGAACTTACCACGGCAGAGATTACATTCAACGGTGCTGTTGCATACCCGGTGGGTCCACTTGATAGGGGCGTCGCAAATGTAGTGGGCATAGTACTCACCTATTCAAGGCTTACTGTGGGCCTATCAGACGCGGCATTCATGACAAGAGCTGCAAGGGAAGCAAAAAAGTACAGTGAGTTCAGAGAAGCATTCGGTATGAAAATAGGGGATTTCCCAATGGTGGTAGCCCAGATAAGGGACCTGGAGAGATATGCAAAGAGGTCAACGGCAGCCGCGTTCAAAATATACAGGAGATTTCTCGACATGGGTGCAGAATTAAAAGGAGGACTTGTAACAGATGAGCCGGATGAAGTCAGGAGGATGAGATTTGACTTGAGGGAACTCATCATGCTCCAGAAGATAACGGCATCATGGGATTGCGTAGATGTTATAAGACAAGCCATGTCTATCTTTGGAGGTCATGGGGTAATAGAGGACTTTTCCACGCTACCAAGACTTTACAGGGACGCGGCTGTGAACGAGCTCTGGGAAGGACCGAGAAACGTCCTTTTGGCACAGATACACAGAGACTTGAAGAGGGTGTCTGGTTGGTACAGTGCTAGGGACTTTGTTAACAGCATACTCAAGGGCTCGAACAATACCCTTGTAAAAGAACTTGCTGAAGAGATGTCAGAGATAGTGGATTATCCTGACCTATTCCATATGGATGAAAAGACCATAGACATATGCAGGCGATGGGACAGTCTCTGCCACAGGCTATTCCATGCTTATCAGGACGTAGCCCTTGAGGATGTAGAGAGCGAGATTCACTTAGAAGGTGAACTAGGTAAGGCAGCAGGTCTCGTGAAATAACAAGGAATATAGCTACATCTTTGGCAAGGGATCTGTACACCGTGGACGTCTAAAAGCACCTGGCACAGCAGGGCAACAAGTGTGCAGGTACATGAAAGATAAACAAGATTCCTAGGATAAGGCTCACAGACTCAATCTGTTCTTGAAAAGGGAAGCTATAATTCTGGCAAGCACCTGCATGTGTTTCAGGATCTCTTGCCTACCCCTGCCTGGGTAATTGTAAAAGGTTATAAGTATGCCATTTAAGGCAGCAAAGAAAGCGTGGGAAAGTGGTCTTACATCACCTGTGGCCCCCATTTTCTTAAACATAGTGTCAAACTGTTCAAGCATATACCGGGCAACAGCGTTTGTCCTGTCAAGAAGCGAGTCCTTAATGGACCCCTCAAGTATAAAGTGTGTCATCATCTTGAAGTAATGGTCGTTCTCAAAGAGATAATTGATGAAACTCTCGGCTACCTTGTCTATGGTGTATCCGTCCTTACTCAGAATTTCCTGGACAGATTTCGCTATCCCTTCTGCCCCGATCAGGAAGGCCTCCACGAACAAGGTCTGTTGGTCAGGGAAGTATCGGTATATAGCCCCTGGGGATATACCAGCTTCCCCTGCTATGTCCCTCATGGTCACCTTGCTAAACGGCTTTGATGCAAATACTCGCTCGGCAGCATCTATGATAATGGCTTTCCTTGTCTTCCTTTCCTGTTCCTTGAGCCTTGAGAAAGCCCCCTTTGTCTTCATCATCTTTCCCCTTGAAATATATACAAGCACCAGTCTATTTGTCATCTGAGAAAAAGTCAAATAACTTAAGGAAGCCGCCAATAATGTATGAATTCCACATCAGTGGTTCCAATACTTACTTATACTTAAGACATTGGTTGTGTAAAAGTTATTGTATTATTAATTGCCTCAAAACAGGTTCAATGGTAAGTTTGACAAATCGTGTATGACTATTGAGGAGGATTGCATATGGCAAGATTCGAAGAAACATCCATGGGAGCTATTTTCCAGAACCGCGTGCAGGAATACGGGGAAAGGACATTGGTAATGTATAAGGGTACAAAGGGTATCTGGGAGGAGATATCCTGGAACAGTATGAACGAGATGGTGAGGAACCTCGGATACTACCTCATCTCAAAGGGAATAAAGCCGGGAGACAAGGTGGCCTTATTCTCTCCAAACAGGTACGAGTGGTGGGTGGCTGACCTTGCCATTCTCTCAATAGGTGCAGTAAATGTCCCAATATATGCAACGAACTCCGTGGCAGAGTGCGCTTACATAATAGATAACTCGGACTCCAAGATATGCTTTGCAGGAACCCGAGAGCAAATGGAAAAGATCATAAAGGTAAGGCAGGACAACCAGAGGCTTGGCGAGATAATAGTGTTCGACAACATAGACGAACAGGTACCAGACGTGGTTGAGCTTAAGGCAGCCATGGAGCAGGGAAGTCACTACGAGAAAAAGGAGGAGTTTGACGCCAGAATCAAGCCAATAAGTATGGATGACACCGCTACAATAATCTATACATCAGGCACAACCGGTAATCCCAAGGGCGTAATGCTTACGCATAGGAACTTCGTGTCCAACGTAAACCAGCTCTACGACGTGGACCCCCAGTTCCTAAGCCCTGACCACCTCTTTCTCTCTTTTCTTCCTCTTGCCCATGTGCTAGAGAGGACAGTCGGTTACTATGCACCCATCTTCCTCGGTAAGAAGGTGGCATTTGCAGAGGACATCACCAAGCTTCTGGAAAACTTCCAGGAGATAAGGCCTACCTTCATAGTCAGTGTGCCCAGGATATACGAAAAGGTGCATGCCGGGATAAATGCAAAGGTCTCAGAGGCATCGCCAGCAAAAAAAGCTATCTTCAACTGGGCAATGTCCATGGCAAGAGAGAACCTTCCCTATATATGCCGTAATAAGACCAGGAAGGGTATGTTTGCACTCCAATACTGGCTTGCTGACAAACTTGTGTTCTCGAAGCTAAAGGAAACGCTTGGCATGGACAGGCTAAAGGGTGCAATATCAGGAGGTGGTCCCCTCTCGGTGTCTGACGCAGAGTTTTTTTAGGCATGGGCATAAGAATACTGGAGGGTTATGGTTTGACAGAAACAACACCGGTTGTTACTGGAAACAAGCCAACCTTCATAAAACCTGGTACAGTTGGGCCAGCAGTCAAGGATACTGAAATAAAGATAGCGGAAAACGGAGAGATACTCATAAAAGGTCCTCAGGTTATGAAAGGCTATTACAAAAATGAGGAAGCCACAAAAGAGGCGTTCACAGAGGATGGCTTCTTCAGGAGCGGTGATATGGGCGTTATCGACGAAGATGGCTACCTCAAGATAACCGGTAGGTTAAAAGATATACTCATCACATCTGGAGGCAAGAACATATCACCACAGAACATAGAAAACAGTCTGCAGGCCTCCAATTTTATAGAGCAGGTGGCAGTAATAGGTGATAATAGGAAGTATCTCTCTGCATTGATCGTACCTGCCTTCGAGACACTTGAGAACTGGGCAAAAGAGCAGGGCATACAATTCAAGGACAGGAAAGACCTCATCTCCAACGATCAGGTTATCAAGGTATTTGAGACAGAGGTAGAGGACAAGACAAAGAACTTTGCAAGGGTTGAGCAGATAAAGAAATTTAAACTGCTGGAGACCGAGTGGTCTCAGGAGACAGGCGAACTTACACCCACTATGAAGCTCAAGAGGCGTGTGATCAACCAGAAGTACGCAAAGGAAATCGAAAGCATGTATCCTTCTGATTAGGCCTCTAGTAAGCCTTGTTCAAGAGAAAGGGTTTCTTGATAGACAAGGATATGCCTTGGAAACCGTGGGTTAAAGGGCCTAATTTTGGTATGTGTTTGGGAATAAAGGCCATTGGCAAGCTATAAAATCAGCCTGATTTGGTAAAAGTAGTTTTTTAGGTATTTAGCTGTGAGAAGGATGACAATAAAGTGTAAAGCAATCATCTTTGACATGGATGGAACACTTCTAGATACCATAGACGACATTTCGTTTTCCATGAATACGGTGCTCAGGCGTATGGGTCTACCTACATTCGATACCCGTACTTACAGGACAATGGTCGGAGACGGGATGGAGATGCTCGTAAAAAGGGCTTTGCCAGAAGCCATGAGAGACGATTATACAATAAGATCCTACCTTGATGCCATGAAGAAAGAGTATAGTCAGCATTGCATGGACAGTACAAAACCATACGATGGTATAGAGCAACTCCTGGACTCTCTTGTCCGGATGGACATCAAGATGGCCATACTATCAAACAAGCCACACGACTTCACTATGGCCATAAAGGACGCACTGCTTGGCAAGTGGCCATTCCATGCTGTACTAGGGGTGAGAGACGGCGTCCAAAGGAAACCTGACCCTGGAGGTGCCCTCTCAATAGCAAGGATATTAGGACTAAGGCCATCAGAGATGTGTTTTATGGGTGATACAGGGGTGGACATGAAAACAGCTAATAATGCGGGCATGTACCCAGTTGGCGTCCTATGGGGATTCCGCGGTGCAAGAGAGCTAATGGAATCAGGTGCAAGGTTGATCCTGGAAAAACCACTTGATCTACTGGATTACATAGATAAGTAGGGGTAAAGGTCTAATAAGCCTGCACGCATCATGGCCTCGATTTTTATAAGACTTACCAAGTCCCTATTACCGGTGCATGTCCACGGGATGGATATTATGGGCTTTGTGTTAGGTGCCTTTGCCAATCAAGTCCAGGAGTGTTTCCTTTAATTCCGTAAGGTTAAAGGGCTTATTGAGCATTCCTATCACCATTGGATTTTCCATGAGCATGTTATTACCCTCGTTCTCAAAGGAAAACCCTGATGATAGTACTACCTTGACATTCATGTTTTCCTTCTGTAGCCTATCAAGGGTATGCGCCCCATCTAGGCCAGGCATTATCATGTCAAGAATCACTAGGTCAAACCCACCGTCTTTCTTCAGGATATCTATACACTCATTCCCGTCCTTGGCCGTAATAACATCATAGCCGAGAAAGGAAAGCATTTCTTTTCCGATGTCCCTCACCATATCCTCGTCATCAACAAGCAATATCCGTCCTCTGTTTGCACTGACCTGCTCTTTAACACCCTCTTTCTTTTCTTCCCTCGATTTATCCATACGAGCTGACGATAAAGGTAAGAGTATCCCGAAACGTGTGCCTATACCCTTTTCGGAGTATACTATTATACTACCTCCTGCATTTCTCACTAGGTTATAGGTTATTGCCAAACCAAGCCCGGTACCCTTATCTGAACCTCTGGTCTTCGTAGTAAAGAAGGGATCAAACGCTCTGGAAAGGGTTTCCTTGTCCATGCCACAGCCATTATCTGTCACATCAAGCCTGACAAACTTACCGATCGACGGCAGCAAGTAGTGCTCCATGGTCTTTTTGTCTACAAATACTTCCGAGAGAGCTATCTCAATCTTGCCACCTAGCTTGTCACCTATGGCATCCCTTGCATTTACTATCAGGTTGAGTAAGACCTGTGTAAGTTGGGTACGGTCCATGCGAACAACGTAATCCCTTGCACCTTTATTGAGCACGATCTTTATGTTCTTCGGGACTGAATTCGATGTAATTTGTATAACATCAGATACTGCATCACCGATCTGTATCTCTTCCGGCTTTCCCTTGTTCCTCTTGGAAAACGTAAGCAACTGTTGCACAAGGTCCCTGGCCCTATTAGTTATGTCTTCCAAGGTATCGAGGTATCTCTGCCTTCCTTCATCATCACTTAGTCTCACCATGCTCAGGTTACCCATCATTACCGTTAATACATTGTTAAAATCATGCGCAAAACCACTCGCAAGTTCACCTATAGTCTCCATCTTCTGGGCATGTATAAGCTTCAGCTCCATGTCCTTCTTGTCTGTTATATCAACCGCAGTAAAAACCACGCCTCCCTCTTCTTTACCATGTTCTGAGTAACTTAGAGGATATATATTTACGCTGAAGATCCTCCTGCTGTTATCCAGCACCCTCTCCTCGGGAAGGACCACCGCTCTTCTTGTCTTTTCGACTTCCTCTATTACCTGCCTGTAACGTTCCATGCAGGGGACAATAGAGAAAAACTTCTTACCTTCAATCTCAGTCGGACTAAGGCCAAATATAACCTTGCAAACAGGGTTCGCAACTACCACCCTGTGATTCTTATCAAGGCACAGTATCAGGTTCGGGCTTGATTCAATGATACTGTTTAGCCTGTCCTTAAGGCCAACTATGGTCTCCTGCGCCTTTCTAATGGAGGTGATATCATGTGCATTGTACTGTATCTCCTTTATATTGCCATCTTCCTTGATGACACTTCCGCTTGAAAGTATGTCTAAGACTTCGCCTGATTTCGTTACTGTCTTTAATTCCCTCCTTGGTTCCAAGCCATCTAGCAAGTCTTTCCAAAAGGTTACATAATTATTTTTGCACCCTGGAGGTGCCAGCTTTAATATGGATTCTCCGATAAGTTCCTCCCTGGAATAGCCTGATACTTCCAAGACCTTCCTGTTTACCCTCAGTATGTAACCCCTTGGATCTGTCGTTACTATCATCTCGTTTGCGTTCTCGAACAGGGACTCGAACCTGGCCTTTGCGTTTGCAAGCAAGCTCTCTGCAATCTTTCGATTAGTCACATCCCTTACAATGCCCCTAAAACCTTCTGGCCTGCCATCATCGCTCCTAACGAGTGATATTGAGGCCTCTATGTACCTTTTCCTACCATCTTTCCTTATAATCTCCCAGTCAACAACCCTGGATGGTAGACCTTTTCTGTATACCTCGTTGAAGCTTGCATAGGCCTTTCTGGCATTATCCTCGTCCATGTAATGTCTGTTGTTCATTCCAACTAGTTCATCGTTTGAATATCCAAGTATCCTGCAGAGTGCATTGTTAAAGAAAGTAAGGTTCCCTGCTAGATCGACCTCGTAATAACCGTCCTCAATATTCTCAAGTATGGTCCTGTATTTCTCCTCGCTCCTCTTGAGGGCATCTTCCATACGTTTTCTAGCAGTGATATCCATAACCAGGCCATAGAAGCCTGTAACACCACCATCTGGACCGTTAAGGGGATATACTGAGTTCTCTATTGCAATAAGCGATCCATCCCTGCGCAAGATCTCGTATTCCAGATGAGCTGGTTCCCTCGTCAAATACACGCGCTGAAAGGCACTAAACACCTTTTTTGCAGCATCCTCGCTCATGTACTCCCTGTAACTAGTGCCCAGACCCTTTTCCTTTGAAAAACCTACCATGCGTGCTATTGAGCTGTTTAGAAAGGTAAATTCGCCCCTGAGATTTACCTCGTAGTATCCTTCTTGGAGGTTATCTATTAAGCTTTCAAACTTGTCCTGTTTTTCTTGCTTATCCATAGCCAGGTCTATTCTTCGGAATTCTTTGTACACGGCTTTAACAAGGCATTAAAACTGCAGATATAAATGCTATTATTTGTCATCAAAGAGAAAGTTCTCCGGCTTTGCCAAAAAAAAGGGGGCAAGGAGAGCCCCCCAAACAGGTGTGAATGCAAGTGGGTATAATGCTTTCTTGTATTTTCTCTTGATTTTCTAGGCCTTTCTATAAAAAATATCTCTCCAAGGAGAGCATGAAAAAGGTATTATACAAGGGTGAAAACCCACTACCATAATCTCTACCCGAGTTTTAAAAACCCTTCGTAATACAAACCTGACCATAGACCCCAGATTCCAGAGCATGGCAACCCCATCTTCCTCGTCCAGGAAACGACTCAACCCTCTAGGCTTCAAGCAAATCCCTCCTCGTATCCAGTGTAAGGGGAGTACCCCTAGCTATATCCTCATCCGGACCAGGGGGACTATCCGGATAGATCAATTCCATAGTCTTAACATGTCCACCCGTAAAAGCCTCTATCTTTCTAGCAAGATTAGGATTGGGGCGCCTTTTCCCAGAGACGATCTCAGAAAAGTAGCCCCTTGAAATACCTAGCGCTTCTGATGCCTTCTTTTGTGTTATATTATTCATCTTAAGCCAAGTCTTTAGCCTCATATCATACCCCGGTGGTTAACATTATTACCTAAGATAATCTGGTGTCAGCAAATAGTCAATACATTATTGTCCATTAAGTTTACTTTTACAAAACTTTTACTTTCTGATACATGAATAATTCACTTCACATATAGAAACTTTACATAATGTTTATTATGTCGTATCTATAACACTAGCAATGTTTAGTATTGACGACCTGATCCTAGATATCAATTCCATAATCCAAGGTGTACTACTCAAGCTAGGTAAAGAGCTTGGTCTGGACAGGATCTCGGTATATTCTTTTGAGGAATCCGAAAGATACCTAATGGCAAAACAGTACGAGTGGTCAGAGATTCATGGCCTAACAGAGCCAGAAAGGCATAAAACAAAAGGCTTTGAAACCGAGTTTCCCCCTGCTGTGTATGGAAAACTTAAGGCCAACGTACCAGTTGTAGGCAGTTCAAAAGACCTTGGTGCGCTAGACTGGAAAGTGCTTGGTGCTCGTGGCGTGGTTTCCCTGATTGCAGCTCCTGTTATATCAGGCAACAGGATCTGGGGATTTATAAGCATGGAGGATTGTACCAGAGTCCGCAAATGGAGCGGCGAAGAGATAAAGACAGCACTGGAAAGAACAGGGGAGATTGGCACCCTGGTAGCCAGGGAGGAGATGATAAGGCAACTAAAGCAAAGCGAGGAAAAGCATAGGTTCTTGCTGGAAAACATGAGGGACATACTCGTTTGCTATGATCCAGATGGGAGGCTAACATATATCAGCAAACACATAGAGAGAATAGGGGGTTACAAGCCAGATGAAATCATTGGACGATCTATTTATGAACTACTTGCTGACGATTATGTTCCATTAGCAAGGGAAAAATTCGAGGCACTCAAACTAGGCATGGGTGGCGTTGGAGAATACAAGGTAAAACACAAGGATGGAAGGTTGAGATGGTACCATATAAGCTGCCAGCCCATAATGGACAAGACAACTCTAAAGGAGGTTATAAGCGTAGTAAGGGACATTACAGATGCAAAGAAAGCGCAGGAAAGTCTTTTAAAAGCGGAAAGCATGTACAGGACTTTGGCGGAGAACATGAGGGACATGCTCGTTATGTGGGACATGAAGCTCAAACCCATATATGTTAGCCCAGCAGTAAGATTAATCCTGGGTTACACGCCTGATGAGGCAATGGAAGTTTTCACCAGACTTGATAAGGTTGTAAGTAGGCATTCGCTAAAGGTCATGTCGAGGATCATAGATGAGAGACTGTACGGAGAAGATCCCGGCCCCCTGGTCCCTGAAAGGCAGAAGTCTGTTGAAATGAAATTGATTCGTAGTGACGGGTCACCAGTATGGACAGAGACCAAGTTTAGTTTCCTGAGAGACAAGGATAAAAAGCGCAAGGGAATAATATCGGTTACCAGGGACATATCCAGTAGAAAGCAGACAGATAAGCTACTAAGGTCGGTGAAAAGGCGCTGTGAACTCATGGTAAGGTATTCAAGCGACCTTATATGGCTAACAGACATGGACCTGTGGTTTACCTATATAAGCCCTTCCATAAAACATATACTGGGATACGATGTAGACCAGGCAATGAAGATGGAGCTCGGCAAAACGCTATCACCAGGCTCTTTCACGGCATTTCTACAGGCCATCAAGAGAGGTCTTGTGGCAGCAAAAAGTACGCAAGACTGGACCGAGGTCATAGATATTGAACAGTTCAAAAAGGATGGCAAGAAGCTTTCAGGTAGCATGCTTCTTATACTCTTAAGGGATGAAGAGGGCAAGCCGGATGGGTTCATGGGTATTACTCGTTTCAAGGGGAGGAGAAAAACTTTCTTTTCTTAAAGTCCAGACACCCGTTAGTAAAGATACCCTTTGCACTTAAAGCATATCATACGGATCAATATCTATCTTGACCTTGGTATAGGAAGGAATTTTCAGCCTCTGCACGCTCTCAACAAAACCGTGCAGAGGCCTACGGCTGGTTGATGTCACTATTATATGCCACCTGTTCATACCCCTCAACCTGGAAATAGGCGCAGGCGCAGGCCCCATTACGCGACATCCCTTTGCCTTTACATTGTCCTTTATAGCCATTGCAACCATTTTCGGTGCATCCTTCTTGTAGGACGAAATCACAAATCTTGCCATGTATGTATACGGTGGGAAACCCATGTCCTTCCTTGTTTGACTCTCCTTTTCTAGCATACCATGATAATCGTTGTTTTTTATAGCCTGTATTAGAGGGTGGTCAGGTATAAGGGTCTGTATCACAACCTTTGTGGAAGATCTCCTTCTGCCCGCACGGCCTGCCACTTGCACGATCTGTTGAAATGTTCGCTCCGAAGCCCTGAAGTCGGGCATGTAAAGCATCTGCTCGGCATGCACTACTCCAACGAGGGTAAGCCTAGGAAAGTCATGGCCTTTTGATATCATCTGTGTACCAACTATCACATCCACCCTACCCCCTGATATAGCCTCAAGTGCATTATTGAGCTTTGAGGTAGATGTTATCTCATCCGTGTCCATCTTCAACACCCTTGCGCCTGGCAAAATGGACTTGACGTCTTCCACTATTCTCTCGGTGCCCATACCAACGCTCTTTAAGTCCAAACAACCGCAACTCGGACATACCTCTGGAGTTTTCTCTGAAAAACCGCAGTAGTGGCATATAATCCTCGACTTTGTCTTGTGATAGGTAAGTGGTCTCTCGCAGTGAGGGCAGTTAAAGACCTTTCCGCAAGCAGGGCACACAACAGCAGATGCAAAACCACGCCTGTTAATGAAGAGCAGGCTCTGCTCGCCCATGGAAAGTGTCTCTTTTAACTCCCTTGATAATTCATCCGATATGAGCACGTCTCTTCCACGCATGTCAACTATCTCTATCTTGGGCAGGCGTGCGTTACCTATTCTCTCTGGCATTTCAATAAGTCTGAATTCCGGTCTATCTTTCTTCACGTACGTATCAATACTAGGCGTGGCAGACCCTAGTATTACCACAGATTTCATGTCTCGTGCCCTCAAGAGACCAAGGTCCCTGGCATTGTAAGGAACACCCTGATCCTGCTTGTAACTCTTATCATGTTCCTCGTCCACTATGACGAGACCAAGGTTGTCAAGGGGTGCAAATATGGCTGACCTTGTGCCTAGCACAAAGCTAGCGCGTCTCTTTACAACCTTAAGAAACTCCATTGTTCTCTGTCTCTCCCCTAGCGCTGAATGAAATACTGCTATATCTTGGGGTATTCTATGCCTTATCCTGTTTATGGTCTGCGGTGTAAGCGCTATCTCAGGGACCATGTATAGAACTTGGCGGCCCAGTGCCAGAGCATGCAGGGCACATGCAAGATATACCTCGGTCTTGCCGGAACCCGTGATCCCGTGCAATAAAAATACCTTGTAAGATTGATCAGTTATAGCCCTTGATATCTCGGCTATCGCTTTTTCCTGGTATGTGCTAAATTTCAGATCTACCCGCCGTTTCGGATCGCTATTCCACATCCTTTCTTCCTTCAACTCCACAAGGCCCCTGTTAGCAAGCCTTTTGAGCGAGGACCCTGACCCTGGAAACTTTTTTTTCAATTGTTCCAATGTAATACCATGTTCTGGTATGCTATCAATTATAAGCCTTTGTTTGGCACCCAGTCTGCCACCTTTATTAGACATCCTGTAAACCTTAAGCAAGGGCTCATACTCTAGAGATCTGGCCTTCCTCAAGAAAGGCGGAAAGGCAAGTGATAGGCATGAACCCATGTTTACATGGTAGTACCTTGAGCACCACCTAAGCATATTCATCATGTCCTTAGTTACAAGCGGTTCTTTATCAAGTACCTCGTGAACGCACTTTACACCCTCTGGCAGGGGTCCTTTATGCTCTTCTATAACAAGCCCCACCTTAAGGGTAGACTTAACCGGGACCACAACCCTCACCCCTGGATGCACAAGTTCATCGTAACGAGTAGCATACGTGAGTATCTTTGGAACACCTGAGAATACAACTATATCCAGTGCCTTGCCGTGCATGATACTAGACTAGCATCTTGGATATTCTATTTAAACATGATGAAGAAAGCATCCTATGATCCTCAATTCCTAGATAGTGTCATGAGATAGGACCGCAGGTTTACCTTCTTGTTCTTAAGACCCAGTTTTTTCCTAATATTGTTTCTGTGGAACTCGACTGCCCTGTCCGAGACGTTCAGGATATCTGCCATCTCCTTTGTGGACTTGCCTTCTTTCACAAGGTTTGCCACCTGTATCTCCATTGGTGTAAAGTTCAGGTACTTCGAAGAGATCCTTGCAAGGAAAGGCGATATGATGTTTTCTAGGTTTGACTTTATGATCCCGATATATGCAGCCTGCTCGGCGTCTAACCTGCTGGCCTCGAGCTTGTCTATGTATGGGAATATCAGTTCCTTTACATTGGTAAGCACCTTTTCCTCCAGTTCCTCCCTGTCCTGTTCCCTTCTCTTGAGAAGTACCTTCAGCGCAGTATTGGCTTCTGCCAAGTTGAGAGATTCAAGCCTGAGTTCCTTTTCCTTTAAAAGCAAGGAACTTTCTGCCTGTTTTCTTTCTTCTATTTCCATCCTGAGTTTCTCGTTTGTATTTATAAGCTCCTTAGTCCTCTCCTCAACTATTGATTCAAGCTCCTGGTTGATCCGTTCAAGCCTTTCCTTGGCTCTCTTGAGTTCTGTTATATCAGAAAACGAGGCCATCATGCACACAGGCCTGCCCTCATCGTCACTCACCAAATTGGCAGAAAGGAGTATGTCAATGGGCGTTCCATCTCTCCTCATACCCACGCCCTCTCCGACCCATCTCCCATGCTGTAACACAGAATGAAGGGCCTCAAGTGCAACCTCCTCGGAACCAGCAAACATTACCGCGTTCTTACCTATAACTTCTGACTTGTCTACACCACCCCACATCCTGAGCGCTGCATCATTTACATAGGTAACATTCCCCTCAAGGTCAGCTATGGCTATACCATTCATGGAAGACTGTATCGCATACTCCTTTAACCGCAACTCGTCCTCCATCCGCTTGCGTTCCGTTATGTCTATAAAAGAGGCCATCATGCACACAGGCCTGCCCTCATCGTCACTCACCAAATTGGCAGAAAGTTCCACTACAACAGGCTTACCATCCTTTCTTTTTCCAACAACCTCCCCTTTCCATACTCCCTGTTCACGCACTGTATTAAGTATATCCATTCCCGTCTCAATAGACTCGGCAAAGATAATGGCAGGTTTGCCCAAGATCTCGGAAACATCATCACCGCCCCACATCCTTAAGAACGCCTTGTTCGCATACGTAATATTTCCATCAAGGTCAGCTATGGCTATACCATTCATGGAAGACTGTATCGCATACTCCTTTAACCGCAACTCGTCCTCCATCCGCTTGCGTTCCGTTATGTCTATAAAAGAGGCCATGGTACATATTGGCTTTCCATTGTCGTCCAAGACAAGATTCGCAGATAGGTATACAACAATACTAGAGCCGTCCTTTCTCTTCCCTGATATCTCTCCTGACCACCAGCCCTTATTAATAAGCGTATCCAGTGCTTGTCTTGCCTCTTCCTCTGACTCGGCGAATTCCACGGCACATCTCCCTAGTATCTCAGATGCATCATCTCCACCCCATATCTTCAGTGCAGCTTCATTCACGTACATCACATTACCCTCAAGGTCACCCAGCGCTATGCCACTTATGGAAGAGGCTATTGCCCTGTCCCTTATCTTCATCTCATCTTCTATGCCGCTACTTATGATAATAGCCTGATGACCTGCGAGCTTAGAGCCTGCTTTAACTATTTTTTTCTTTTGTCTTTTTGGAGCCATTCAAACTCCCTCCCATGGGTTTCTTATACTATGCCTGTTTAACTTTCCGCCACCTAAGAGACATCTTTAATACCTTGAGCCCACTTGAAAATAAACAGGAAATTATCCAAGGCCCCTGCTTAGAACATAGATTCCCTTACCAGGCCCCGAGGGTAAGCCAGCACGTTCCTATGCCTTTCCGCAAGATCAAAAAGCTTGTGGATCCATTTACAGATGCCTGCATGAGCTCTTATACGATCATATTCATGAACTTCCCTAGCCCCCTCCTTATCAAGGCTTATGTAAGTGTTTTGCAAGAAGGATCTAGAAAGAGAAATAAGCATGCGATTTCCGTTGAACTCAAGCACCTCACGCTCAGGAGACTTGTAGCACATACATTGCTCATGTGGGATGCAAAACACGGGCTAGCTAAAAGGTCACGCCTACAGTGAGTCCTAGCACCCAGACCTCGCTCAGGTCTCCTATTTCAAAGGGGGCCTCGTAGTACTCATATGCCAGTGTTGTACCTGGTGGCACCCAGGGGGCATATCCTATAAGCGCCTTTTGGAACACTGCATTAAAGTCGCTCAGGTCCAGGAAAGATAGCTTCAGTTCTAGCCTAAGCATCTTCCCATTCCTAAGTGGTTTCTCAAGGCCACTTAGGACCTGGAAGGCCATGCCATTTACCGTATCCCTTTCATCAATAGGGATTATATACAATGGTCCGTTATACTCGCTCTCCTTTATTGCCCTGCCATGCACATCACGCATGGCAAAACAGTAGCCAAAGGTAGCACCTGCGTAAGGGGTTATCTTACTGTTTAAATGTATCTCTCGGACGAATCCCAGGGTAAAGGGTAGCATGTACATGGTTGTATCAAGGGATACCTCGCGCAGTGCCTCTGCGTTTATAATAGTAAGAGTTTCACCACACCAGTAATGACTTCCAGAGTTGTCACAATATCCATTCGGGGAGCTTACAGTGATTACCCTCTGACCGTACCTATGGTAATTACCCGATAATCTCATTAGATCAACGAAACTTACAAAGGAAAACTTCTCATTGATCCTGTGTTTAAAACCAAGGGATATGGTCTCTCCGTAATCGACGAAATCCCGCAGATCTTCATCGTATATTGCCTTTAGGCCTCCGACCTGTATTATAAAATGCTTACTTTTATCACCGGTTGGGGTCATGTCTTGAGCCAATGCAGTGCAGCCCATAGAGACTATCTGTACTATAAGGATCAGTTGTATAAATTTCCTCATCCCCCCTCCGTCACTATAATTACACGTCTCAATGCTATAGCACTAGCAAGATCTATTCCTTAGTGACAAATCATTAATTAGACTAAATAATTGTTTCAATAGGGCCCAAGCGTTTAGTTAATAAATGGATAAAGTTTTCCAATTCTGGGTAAATATTTACATAGTACAACCAGCTTTTCATGGACCAACCTACAACACGAACATACACCTAGGCACAGAGAAAGGCAATTGAAATAGAAAAGGGAGCCTGTAAACAATGCTACAGGCTCCCTTAAATAGGCTAGATTTCCCTAGGAACTTATTTCTCACCCAGTGGAAGGATGGTCCTTCCGTACATCTCGTTGAGGACCTGACCCATGGCAGAATAGATGGCTGAGAAACCGCAGAACACGCCTTCCCATCCTGTTATCACGGCCCATGTCCCTTTCCAGCCGAACGCATCCTCGCATGCGAGCATCCAGAAAAGCACGGTCAATGTAAAGAATATGACCTGGAGGCTCCTGTTTGCCTTCCAGGTGCCTATCCACATGAAGAAGGTGAACAGTCCCCATAGAAACAGGTACCACGCTCCGAGACCAGCTGCATTTGCAGGTACACCGAGCTTACCGTTGAAATAGATAAAGAATACAAGGCTCAACCAGAAAAGTCCGTAAGAGGTGAATGCAGCTGTTCCAAAGGTGTTGCCTTTTTTGTACTCCATTATACCTGCAAATACCTGTGCCATACCACCGTAGAAGATACCCATTGCTAGTACAATTGCGCTGACTTTGTAAAGACCTGCATTGCAGAGATTCAGGAGTACGGTTGTCATACCGAATCCCATCAGACCCAATGGTGCAGGATTAGCCAAATCGTTTGCCATAAAAAACCTCCTCAATACGTAAATTTTGGCATATCCTATACAAAAGACCGATTGTCCAGTCAATAGTAAAGTGTCATATTTTTAAGTTAATCATGCAGTTATACGAAACTAGACAACAGATATCCCACCCCAAGAAAGTGCCGGGGGAAAACCCCCGGCACTAGAGATAGGATGTGGGCTAAGGCACCTTTTGTTGTCATGGCTTTCAACTACCTCTTTTTAAATGCAAAGACCGAACTCTTTACCTCTTTACCTCCTGAGTCTCCCACGACGTACCATGAAATGGTTGTCCCTGATGGGACAAACCAGTACCAGAGAACCGGGTGCATGGAGAAAGACTGGTTCTTGCCCGAGTATATCTTGTAAAAGTGCCGGTTATTCAGGGAGATATAGAGACTATAAGTATCCATACCCTCACCTGTCCAGCTAAACTCTGGATTGTAGAATACAACAGAGCCTGATTCAGGTGTATTAAGCTCGATGTCTGGTAGTGTATCCTGAATTGTTACTCTAACAGTATCCATCTTACTGGTATCCTTGCCATCGTATACTATTAAACCAAACACGTACACTCCGGCCTGTTCAGGGTTGAATGAAGGAGATGCCGAATTGGGGTTATTAAGCGTGACTCTTATGCCATCTACTTGAGTCCATATGTATGATATCTTGTCTCCATCTGGATCATAGCTTGAACTCCCATTGAGTGTCACCTCATTACCAATGGTAGCAACCAAGTCCCTACCAGCGTTAGCAACAGGTAGGTTGTTTTTGTCTGAGACCGTGACCGTAACAGTGTCATAGGACTGGACCTGGGCGTCAGAGACCTGAAGTACGAAGGTATATACTCCGGAGACAGTGGGTGTAAACGAAGGCGTGGCCGAATCAGATTGTATCAGGTCCACGCTGGGACCAGACTCCTGTGTCCAGGCATATGATAAACTGTCGCCATCTGGATCATAGGATCCGCTACCATCAAGGGCTATTGTATCCCCAACACTTGCATCCAAGTCGCACCCAGCATCCGCAACAGGTGCATGGTTTTCATTTATAACCTTTATAACCACTGTATCCGGCATGGATGTAATCTCCCCATCACTAACTGTTAGTTGAAAGGAAAACGTACCTTCCTGCGTCGCATCAAACCATGGTTTGGCAGTGTTTGCATCATGCAGTTCTACCACTGGTCCTAATACCTGTTGCCAGGAATAGGTTATGTCATCACCATCCGGATCACAGGATCCGCTACCATCAAGTACCACCTCTTCTCCCATGTTTACATCCCTGTCTTGGCCAGCATCAGCTGTGGGTACCTGGTTCAACGAGTTTACGTTTATAACTATCTCGTCAGGACTACTAGTATTCTCTCCATCTGAGCATATGACAGAAAATCTGTACTGACCGGCTTTATGGAATGTTATCCTTATGTCCTCCGTATCAAGTGAAGGTAGACTGACCTCTGGCCCTTCAAGCTTTGACCACTGGTAGGTCAGGTCATCTCCATTTGGATCGTAACCGGTTGCATGTAGTTCAATCTCTTGGTCAACAGATACTGTCATATCACTACCTGCTTCCACTGTAGGTGCTACATTCTCTACCAATACAGATAGCGTATCGCTTGCGCTTGCTTTGCCATCAGAACAGGTAAGCTTAAAACTGTATGTGCCGGCTTTTGTTGCAACAAAGTCAGCCTTAGAACTTGTTGCATTTTCGAGGGTTACTTCCCTTGGCCCCGAGATCTGGGCCCACTCGTACGATAGCTTGTCACCATTGGGATCTGTTGAAGAAGATCCATCAAGGTATACCCGGGTAGGCACAGTATCTATGTCAGGTCCTGCATTAGCAACAGGAAGGTTGTCTGATGCATCCTTGGGGTTTGTCCCTGCCGTGTATTCATCGAGGTTCGACACACCGTCATTATCAGCATCTCCAGATGCATCAGACGCATCGCTTGGGTTCAGGCCATTCGCAATCTCCCAGGCATCTGGCATGCCGTCGTTATCAGAGTCAAGAAGTAATTCTATGGAGGCGCTCGCGGGCGTGGTCATCCAGTTTCCGGCGCTGTCTTCAAATTCCACGTACACAGTCTTTAGACCATCACCTTCACTTAGTTCCCATGTCTTGGTAGAAGCATATGTCACTGAGCTAGACCAAGTATTTCCATCGTTGCTCAATTTCATGGCAACTACTCCACTTGGATCACTGGCATTAAGTTCCAAGGTCACTGTCCTAGACGACGTCTTTGCAGCACCCTGGTTTATTGTTATGCTTCCCTGGGGCGGTGTTGTGTCGGTCAAGGGTATACTTTCACTCACCTCCTCGGAATAAGAGGATTCATTACCGGAATTATCATACGCAGTCACACTCACGTAATAGGTGTTACCCCCTGACAACCCATCTATCCTGTAGGTAGTGACATCTCCCACATCTACCGATGTTGTATAATCTCTTGAAGACTGACCATAGTATACCTTGTATCCCTTGAGATCACTCTCTGTGTTTGGATTCCACGAGACTATCAATGAAGTCGCCATAACAGGTAAGGGGAAAAGTATCAAAAACATGAAAACAAGAATCGTGACATTCCTTATCTTCTTCATTGAACACCTCCATTTACCCATGGCTCATAGGCATAGGAGGCAAACGGCAGGCCAGTAGAAATATTAAGTTATTCAGGCATGTTACATCAGACCCACTTATTTATGCCAAGACCTTTTCGTATGCTATATTTCAATATTGTAACCTGTCTACTAGTATATACTTCACTTGGTATTAAGGAAAATACATATTATGACAAACAACAACAAAGGAGGCGAAGTCCTCAGGTTACCGCATAATCCCCATCAAACATCATGGCCATATTCAGCTCACGGTTTTATCCATCTAGCGGCCACGAAAGCACCCGTTTCAAGGCCCTTGCTGTTACCAATCTCTTCAACCTTGCGTGCCTTTACTGGATCTTCGTCCTCGGCAAAGTGTATGGCCGTCATTGTTTCACCTTCTACAGGTGCAAGATCCAGTAGTTCACTAGGGGAACGAAAGATAGCATCTGCAAAAACGGAAACACCATTTCTTGCCTCGGCTTTTCTACGTTCGGCCCACGGACTCTTGCTATTAAGCGTTGCAACAACAATGCATCCTCTGCTTTTCACCACCCTGAATAGTTCTGATATTGCAAGCTTTCCATCTTGTATGAATTCAAGGGCTGTGATTGAAACCACCTTGTCAAAGGTATCATCTCCAAAGGGAAGTACCCTTATGTCCCCATCAACCACATGGAATGGAAACTCCCCAAGCTTTTTCTGTGCCCTCTGAAGCATGGGTAAAGAGATATCAAGCCCTATAACATGGGCCCCAGCCTGTAGAAAATCCGCGGTAAAGATACCTGTACCACAGCCAGCATCAAGTATTAGATCACCCACTAAAGGAGAAAGCATGTCTATTATAAGCCTTGCCTCGTAGTTCCTTATAAGGGAGCCCAGAGGTGTTTCAAACCACCTGTCGTACTTTTCAGGCCAGGTGTCGAAAGTTGCTTTATGTTTAATCATATCACGCACCAGTAAAAAACGTATTCTTGCTGATATCAGTATAACATGGCACGCCAAAAGGTTTCTATAAGAAAAGCAAGACCAGGGGATTTAATGCCTCTTAACTAGTGATCAGAACATATTCATTAGGTCTGGCTTGGGACCCTTGTCCAAATAGTTATATACGATATCCATACCTCTGATAAAGTTCTGCTCAGACGGTGTAATGATGGAGATACGCATATGGTTAGACCAGGCAGGTCCATATATATCACCAGGAGTTATCCTTACACCTAGATCTAATAGTCTCTCCATGTGTATCCTCGCAGGTGTTCTTGTCTTAATCCACAGGCATACACCTCCGGTGGACCAGTTGAATTTATCCCTTGCATATGCCTTTCTCCTGTCCAACATGGACCTGAGCTTTACAAGGTGTTTCTCAAGCCCATTTGAATCCAGCATCCTGAAAAGCATGCGCTGTAAAATACCTGAAGTTGTGAGATCGTTTACCTCTTTGAACCTCAAGATACTCGGGTAAAGGTCTTCTGGTACCACGCAAAAACCTATCCTGATGCCTGGGCCAAGTATGTTAGAGAGGCTTTTTATGTATATTACTCGATCACTACTATCCCTAGCCTTCAACGGAGACTCATGCAAAAGGTCTGAAAGGGGATCATCCTCTATGATGTAAAAGTCATAGGTCTCTGCAAGTTCAAGAAGTCTTTCTCTCAGTACGCGTGGTATGGACTTCCCTGTTGGGATATGACCCTGGGGCATTGTGTATACAAGGTCGATCTCAGGATCTTCAAGATGCTTCATTGCACCGATGTTATCCAAATAAGGTACAAGCTTAACAAAGGCGCCAAGGGACTCAAATATCCTCCTTGCACCTTCATAGCCAGGATCCTCAATAACAACGGTTGTGCCTTCCTTTACAACGGCAAGTCCTGCTAAAAAGAGTGCTTGCTGGGATCCCGTTGTGATAAGTGGCATACCTTCTATGCCCTGGGCCTTGAGCCATTGACTGGCCTTTTCCCTTAAAGGTTCAAAACCCTCTGGTGGGTCATAAGACCTTATCCCTTCCCTCAGGTCAGGTAGATAGGCAATATGCCAAGAAAAGAATTCCTCTGGAGGCCTAATATCTGCCATTTCTATAACATCACTCGTCACGCCCCCAGCTACGTAGGTCCCAGATCCCTGCCTTATTTCCACCAGTCCCTTTTTATTGAGGTGGAGATACACGTTCCTAGCTGTAATAAGGCTGACATGTTCCTTTTCAGCAAGTTGCCTGATCCCTGGGAGTCGCTTGCCAGTTCCCCAAGAAGCTAGGATATCACGCTCAAGCCTTTCTGCAATATCCTTGTATTTCACGGCACCCCTGGCTATGCTCATTATATATCTTGACTAATCCATAAATATATGTAACACTAATCTTAATAAAACATATTATGTTATATAACATTCTTCAAGGAGAAAGGCAATGGAAAACAAAGATGAGGACAGAGTTATTTTAAACCGCGGTCTCGCCCAGATGTTAAAGGGTGGGGTAATAATGGATGTAACGAGTGCGAGAGAGGCCGAGATAGCAGAGAAAGCAGGCGCAGTTGCCGTCATGGCACTTGAGAGGGTACCCGCTGACATACGCAAGGAAGGGGGCGTGGCACGCATGAGTGATCCCAAAATCATCAAGGAGATAAAGGGCTCTGTCTCTATTCCTGTTATGGCCAAGGTAAGGATAGGTCACGTGGTAGAGGCCCAGGTGCTCGAGGCACTTGGAATAGATTACATAGACGAAAGCGAGGTACTAACACCTGCCGACGAAGAAAACCACATAAACAAGCATCTTTTCAAGATACCATTTGTCTGTGGCTGTAGGGACCTTGGTGAGGCGTTACGACGGATAGCAGAGGGTGCAAGCATGATAAGGACAAAGGGTGAAGCTGGTACCGGAAACGTGGTGGAGGCAGTCCGCCACATGAGGAAGGTTAACTCCCAGATTGCAAGGCTTACATCCATGGCCGAAGAAGAAGTATATGCATATGCAAAAGAGATAGGCGCGTCTGTTGAGCTACTTTTGGAGGTAAAGAAACTTGGAAAGTTGCCTGTTGTAAACTTCGCTGCAGGAGGTATTGCAACACCGGCAGATGCTGCATTCATGATGCAGCTTGGTGCAGACGGTGTCTTCGTGGGGTCTGGCATATTTAAGTCCGAGAATCCCCCTGCAAGGGCGCGGGCTATCGTAGAGGCAACAACACATTACAATGAGCCCAAGATCATTGCAGAGGTATCAGAGGGTCTTGGTGAACCCATGAAGGGCCTAGATGTCGCAACAATGAAGGAAGAGGAAAGGCTTGCCACAAGGGGCTGGTAGAGGAATGATAGGCATACTGGGCCTACAGGGAGATGTAATCGAACACATAAGTGGGTTCAGCAGGATAGGTGTAGAAACCAAGGTAATAAAGCTACCTTGCGACCTTAAGGAAATAAACGGGCTCGTCATTCCAGGAGGAGAGAGCACCACCATAACAAAGCTTCTGGTATCATCTGGCCTAGTCAGACCTATAAACGACATGATAAAGAAGGGCTTACCTACATGGGGGACTTGTGCAGGCGTAATACTACTCTCGAAGGGGGGCATACTTGAAAATGCAGATGTCAAGGTCAGGAGGAATGCATACGGATCGCAACTAGACAGCTTTATAACAAGAACAAGGATCCATAAGATAGGTAGGGATGTTACAATGGTCTTTATACGTGCACCAAGGATCTTGGAAGTGGGAACGGATGTCAAAGTTCTAGCCAAAGTAAATGGCGACATTGTTGCAGCACAAAGCGCGAATATACTTCTTACGACCTTTCACCCCGAGCTCACTGAGGATACAAGCATTATAAAATACTTCATGAAAATCGTAGAGAATTCTGATCTGAGACAGGGTTACGGCTTCGGTCACCACATGCCAGGCAGAATAACATAGCCAGGTAGACTACCCACCTTACCTGAAAATACGCATTAATCCATTTCTATTACTTAACTTTTTCAATCACAACTCCGATATCCTGCTGTATGCAGGCTTCAGGAAACAATCTAGAAGGTATATTCTACGAGCAATCGACTGTCACCCTAGGGACTGGCGCCACCAAGAAAACGCAAGTGCTCAAAAATTACTGCAGGGCAGAGCAGATAGACAAGGATTCAATCAGGGTCATATACCTGGACCAGGGAGGGAAACCCACGGGTATAGAGCTTAAGCTCACTATTGATGAGTTTGTAAAGAGATTTACCCTTGAACCCAATTATAAGCCAAAAACAAAAGAAGAGATCCTCCTCGACAAGCACATAGCCCGTGCAGAAAAGCACAGAGAGAGAAAGGAGTTTAACAGCGCTGAGTGGGAATATTCGTCCGCACTTAAAATAGACCAGGAAAGTCTCAAGGCAAATTTCGGTATTGGCACGCTTTACATGGAAATGGGAGAAGAGGCAAAGGCGAGGGAGGTATTCAGGAAGATAACAGAGATTGATGCAATATTCGAAGAGCAGAACAAGCACATATTCAACGAATTCGGCATCAACCTGAGAAAAGCAGGTATGTACGATGAAGCCCTTACACACTATAGCAAGGCCATTGAAATATCGCCAGATGATGAGCATCTTTACTTCAACGTGGCAAGAGTATACTTCGAGAAAGGGGACATACCCACTGCAATAGACTGGCTGGACAAGGCACTTAGCATAAACCCAGATTTTGACGAGGCAAAGAGGTTTAAAGAGTCCATCGAGAAGGAAAAAAAGAAAGCCTTATAGATAATAGGGCCTGTAGGACCAGTAAACCAAGGGGTATAGCACCCTTCTTACACTCATGATAACAGTATTTATATTGACTTGTTGACCGCCATTGCAGTACATTGCAGAAAAAATTCTAGGTCGTTTTGATGAAAGCAAGGCTTATTATCACATTTGTTATGTTGCCCCTCCTTGTATGGGGCTGTGCAGCGTCCAGGTATATCGGCCTGCAGAAAGAAGATCCATACCAGCTTTACACTAAGGCCATGGAACAACAGAGCTCTGGCGACTTAAAACAGGCGTGTTCTACCTTCATGCACCTGTGGAAATCATACCCTAAACATCCCCTTGCAAGAGAGGCACTTTTCTATGCAGCCACCATAACGGATAAGACAGATCCTAGAAAAGCAACTGACCTGTTCGAGAAATTCCTTGACCTGTATCCAGCATCATCTTTCGCAAACAGCATAAGAGAGTCCCTGTTTGAAGACTACCTGAGACAAAAAGAATACGACAAGGCATATAAGATTATACGTACCTCGCTAAGCCTTTATCCTGGCCCGATATGGTCGACCCTGGGGATGAGACTGGTAAATGCATACATTGATGCGGGCAGGCCAAAAGATGGCCTTAATACAATAGCATTGATCTACAAGACCGCTGATAGCCACACCAAGGAATCACTCCTATCTATATGGAGGACAACCCTACCTGATATCAAGACCGAAGACGACCTAAAAAGCATAGAAAAAAATACAAGGGAACCCGAACTATTAGTCATACTCCACGCCCAAATGTCAAAGCTAAACCTGGCCCAGAAAAACGAAAGCATGGGACAGGGTCCAACGAGTTCACAAGTGCAAACCCCCGCCGAGAGCCTAAAAGTTCAGGAAGGAGAGGAGAATATACCTCCCTGTCCAATAGGACTAGTACTACCATTAAGTGGCAAGTGGGAATCCATAGGGTACAAGATACTTAAGGGCATAGAGTTGGCAGGTAATGTCTTCAGCAACAAGAAAGCTCCAAACGTGGAGTTCATTATAAGGGATTACGGAAGTAACGAGAAGAACATACCGGGTATAATAGAAGACCTGGATAAAAACTACCATGTTCTTGCCATAATGGGCCCAGTGGGCGAGAGGGCAGCAGCAAGCACATGCGAGATTGCACAGTTCAGGGGGATACCTGCATTCGTTTTCACGCAGGCAGACATTAATACCCCGGAGAAACCTTTTTGCTTCAATAACTTCATATCCATAAGCACGCAAGTAAAGTCTCTGCTAAACGTATCTAAGGACATGGGAATCACTAGATTTGCAATACTGTACCCCAAAGATCACTTCGGCCTCACCATGACTTCGGTGTTCAAAAGATTGGCACCGAGATGGGATATAGATATTGTGAGGGACATTGCCTATTCACCAGACGAGGTAGACTTCAAGGATGAAATAATGTCCCTGGTTCCTAGCCTCCAGCAGGAGGGCAAGGAAGGAAACAATTCCCAAACTCCTAGCACGCCTATTGTACCGGACTTCGATGCACTACTCATCCCGGATACAGGTCTCAAGGCTGCGATGATAGCTTCTTATCTAGCGTATTTTAACATTGAGGATGTGAAGCTCTTTGGACCAAGTCTTTGGAATACCCCAGACCTGACAAAGGTGGGGGGGAAGTACATAGATGGGTCGATATTTGTTAGCGGTTTCTTTCTGGATAGCAAACTAGACTTTGTACAGGATTTTATAAATTCATTCTACTATACGTATGGGTACAATCCCTCTATATGGGAAGCAAGTGCTTTTGATACAACGAACATACTACTCAATCTCATCAAGGATAACATACCCACTCGAGATATGCTTGAACAAAGGATCCTCGCATTAAAGGATTATCCAGGAGTCACTGGCGCTACAAGTTTTGATTCTGACGGCCATGTGGACAAGGTTATATTTGTGCTCACGGTAAGGGGATCTCATATCATGGAGATATCGCCATGATACCAAGTCAGAGCATATTACCACCTGCACATAAAAGCTACTTATGTACAATCCTCCTATTACTGCTGTTACTCATGTATGCCTGCGCACATGCCCCACAGAGAAAGGAGTCACCCGAGGATTTATTCTTAAAGGCACAGAAGCTTGCACGCAATAACAAAATAGAAGAGGCCGTGGATACCTTCATGAAGATAAGGACATTCTACCCGGCCAATGAGCTTGCAAGGGAATCTCTTATAAGTATTGCTGACCTATACTTTGATCATGAAGATTACCCTAGCGCCTTGGATAGTTACAAGGAGTACATAATGCTTTACCCAGTCGATCCAAAGGCCCCTTATTGCCTATACAGAATGGGCATGTGCCATTTCAAGCAGATGTACACGTATGACAGAGACCAGAGTGAGACAGAGAAGGCAATACAGGTCTTCAGGGATTTCCTCGAAAGGTATCCCAATTCACCCTATGCAGCAGAGGTGGGTCTTAGACTCACGCAGGCGAGAAAAAGGCTGGCGAGGCATTATATCTACATTGGGAAATTCTACCTTAAAGATAAAAAATACGAGGCTGCATGTAGGCGTTTCAGGTCTGTAAAGAAAAACTTTTCCGGACTAGGTCTGGACAAGGAGCTCTCCAGGCTTATGTCAAAGGCATGCAGACAGTAAGCACAAAGTGGCATTGTCAAGTGGCAAGCCTTCTTTCGTTACCTACCCTCACTGTTACCCTTATCCTGTCTAGGTATTCAAGATAAGGTATGGCGTATTTTCTGCTTACACCTATTATTTTCTTCATGTCAGATGGAGTCATCTTGGCATTAGCCTTAATGTACTGCTTGACCTTGTGTGCCAGTTCAGTTGCATACCTGCTGCTCAGGTAAATATCGTCCTTTATCTTTACCACCTTCCCAGACCTCACCATGAAGCCCAAAACTTCGTTTATATCATCTATCTTAATATCGAACCCATCTTTGAGGCTGACAATATTGGGAGGTTCAAATCCAGAGCTATCCAGGATCTTGAATATCCTGTCTTCAAGATCCTTCTGTTCCTGCGCTAGCCTTGGCCTAAAGTCACTTAACCTTATGTGGGGCCCATCTTCCTCGATGTAGCCGGAATCTAAAAGCTGCTCCAGAACATGTTGAAAAAGCTTTGTATCCAAGTCGAAAACCACAGCTGACCTAAGATGCTCCTTTGCAATGCCAGGGGCAACAGGATGGGTGAAATGAAAGTTAGCCACTTCTTCCATAACCCTTTGCTTCAGCCTTTCCACCAATGGTGCGCTAACAAGAAGTTCATTCCTCTGGTCTATAAGGTAGGCATCGCCACTAAGTATCAATCTATCTATTGCATCTCTCAAGTAGGTACCCTGATCAGAAAACCTCGAGAATATATCGTTAGTTGTTATACCCTTTATTCCAGCATCCTTTATGATACCCCTCACCCTTATGTGCCATCTATCATCCATAAGATCACGGATGATATCATCCGAAAACCTTCTCATGGGATAAGGGTTGAGCACAACACCTCCACCAATGGTGTCCACTGGTGATATGGTCCTTAATATGAAACGATCCCCATAGGTGGCCAGTATATTGCTCTTTAAACGTATCCTGGCAACATCTTTCTCACCAACCTTATATAGATTTATATCCCCTAGCACCTCTGCAGTACCAATATACAGGCGTATCCCTCTTTTTCCTGGCTTTTCCAGCAACCTTACAACAGCATCTATTATCCTGGTTGTCCTGAAGATTCCAGGTTGAACAAGCCACTGTCCTCTAGTGATATCCGTTGAGCTGACTCCCTGCAGATTTACGGCTGTTCTGGTCCCAGCAAGCGACACATCAACTGGACTGGCATGTACCTGGATCCCCCTCACCTTTGCCCTCCTGCCGCTTGGGATGACCTCTACTTCCTGGGAGACCCCTAGACTGCCACTTAGCAAGGTACCTGTTACAACCGTACCAAATCCTTTCATGGTAAAAACTCTGTCTATGGGTAGGATAGGCATGCCGCCTGCCTTCTTTTCTTCAACGGTTTCCACCTCTTCGTCAATGGTCTTTACAAGTATGTCAATACCTTCACCCGTTGTCGAGCTTACAGGAACTATCCGTGATCCGTCATAGATGGTTGTCTTAAGGAAACTCTTTACATCGCTTTCTGCCAAGGCTAGTAAATCCTGGTCAACTAGGTCTAGCTTGGTTAAAGCGACTACTGCCCTTTTTGTACCCAGTAGCTCGCATATACGCACGTGTTCTACGGTCTGGGGCATAACACCCTCGTCAGCCGCCACAACGATAAGAACCAGGTCAATACCTGATGCACCAGACAGCATATGCCTTATGAATTTCACATGACCTGGTACGTCTATGATACCTACATTTGACCCTGAAGGTAGGGTAAGATGGGTAAATCCCAACTCTATGGTAAGGCCCCTATCCTTTTCTTCCTTCAGGCGATCGCAGTCGACCCCTGTCAAGGCCTTTATTAGGGACGTCTTTCCATGATCAACGTGTCCTGCTGTACCTATGATTACCCTTTTCATTTGGTATTGAGTTTAAAACATACAATACACCATAGTCAATCTCTTGCATGTAGATTCCATTATATATTGCAACCATGGAAGATAACAGGGAAGCTATTGCACGTTTTAACTGTTCACCCAAGATGCTTAAAATCATTCATTGTCATATTTACTGATCGTACTTGGGACGCCTTAAATTGACATTGGATAGTCCCAAAATTTTGTTATACATTCAATACAATAATGACTTTAAATACGAAATGATGCTACAAATCTAGCTAACCAGTATCTGCGGAGTTACAATAGAATGGACAGAAGACTAACGGCCATTATCGTGGCTTTCATGGTAGAAGTCATATTTAGAGCTGTTTATCCATACGCACATTTGAATGCAACTGCATACACGCTAATTGCTAGGATAACAGAGCTTTCTATAATCCTAGGTATAGCGTCTAACAAGTGCGGGATCGCTGTTAAAAACATTAGACAAGAGATATACCTTGGCATATATTTATCTGTGATATTTGGCCTGTCAGTCTTTGCACTGGATTTCCTGTCCAGGCATTTCCTAGGTTTTGGCTTGCTCTGCCACGTACTGGGAAGCCAGTACGTTGTCAATCCTATCTTGTTTTTTATTGCCGCATGCTGCATAGGGCCATTGGTTGAAGAGCTCTTTTTCAGGGGTCTTTTGTACGCGTGGATGAGGCAAAGACTCTCCATACTGGTATCTGTCCTGCTATCTGCTGCTATCTTTGCATCCATGCACGGGAACATATCCATACAATCGTTGGTACAGCTTACAGGAGGTATTATCTTCGCGCTTGTATACGAATGGAGACGCAATATTTGGCCAGGTTACATTATACACTGCCTTGCAAACTTAGGCTTATGGATATTGCCATTGATACATCTTGCTGTATAGGTACACCCATATATTTATCGTCGTCAGCCTAGCACGAAAGAAATGCGTATAAAATCCTTGAACACGGGCAAACTGTAGACATGGTACAGGCATCCACTGGTTTTGAGATGCTCTTACCCTAGGATAACATACCCACAATCACAATGACTCCTGATGAGGTGCTACAGATCCTGCGCAATGATGTTGATCCAAGAGATGTATTTACTTCCTCTCCCTCGGTATAAAGAGGTAAGGAAACCAAATGGTGCGAGAGAGGGGAGTCGAACCCCTACGGGAAACCCCACTGGATCCTAAGTCCAGCGCGTCTGCCAATTCCGCCACTCTCGCATCCTCCTTTCTAATCTATCAGTACACATGGCTCAATTGTCAAGAATAAACTTTTGGAGTAAAGTAGATCTTAATCCAAGACTTACCTGAACGGTTCCTAATATGATCTATGATAGCACTACAATAAATCTGTTGGAGCTAACACCTTGCTAGTGCACATGGTCCCTTGTGCAAAGGGGCCATGTGCATACTCTATCTGTTTATATGCTAATAAACAGTCTTCTTTGCGGGCCACTACCTTTAGACGCAAGCCTTTCTAAAACACAGTTACTTGGATGCATGTTCACTACCAGGCCTGCCAACCCAGCCCTTCATGCTATTTCCAATGCCAAGCATGGTCATCAATGGAGGCAGGAATGAAGCCGGCAGAAGCGCCCTGTTTATAACAGCAAGATGTAGTGTCTTAGGGTGCTTCACTACATGGCGATTCTTCTTTAATGCCTTTTCCACGATATCCCTGGCTATGTCATCGTGGCTCTCTACCCTTGGAATCAGGAGATTACCAATAAAATTGAGCTTCCCTCCTTCAAACATGCCGTGCTTTAGAAAATGGGGATGTATAGACGAAAATTTCACGCCTGTCTTCTTATCTGCAATGGCTTCCATCCTCAATGACTCAGTAAGCCCATAGACAGCCCATTTGGTCGCACAATAAACAGCCAAGTCAGGAACCCCAACAAGTCCCGCAGCAGACGATATATTGACTATATGGCCCAGATTTCTTTCGTACATGCCAGGCAAGAAGGCATGTATGGTATAATACATGGACGTAAGGTTAACCGCTGTCTCCCTCTCCCAGGCTTCAACAGGGTAATCACAGAACCTTCCACTCCTTACATAGCCCGCATTGTTTATAAGTATATCGACCTGGCCCATGTCTTTCTTCGCCTGCTCAGCCAGCTCGAACACCCTTTTCTTGTCCGTTACGTCACACTTGTAAGCGTACACCTTTGCTATACCTATCGCCTCTAGGTCCTTCTTCGCGTCTGCCATGGCCTCTTCGTTCATGTCCCATATAGTGACATCACACCCTTCCCTGACCAGACGCTTCGAAGTAGCAAATCCTATCCCCATAGCACCGCCTGTTACAACAGCTTTCTTACTGTTCAATTGTGTCATCTCACACCTCCTTTTATTCTATTGGAATAACTATCCCGGTAATTATTTATATCCAAGGAACTTGTTTTTACAACAAGCCCTTGATTATATCCTTTGCCCTATCCTTTGGTACAACACCTAGGTTTATGGTTACATGATAAAGGGTGGGATCATTCCAGTACTCGCAGAACATCTTCTTGACAAATTGCGCAGAGTTCTCTTCCCTCATCTTTATAAGGTACTCTGCCTCTTCATCTCCATAGCTAAATCTCTTCATCAGGTATTCTTTCTTGTATTCCAATGGTGCTATGAGGCGTACATGCACGATATCAGGCCTATACCTGAGTACACACTGCCCTCCCCTTCCCACGATAACTATATTGCCCCTGTCAGCAAGGTCATTCAATAGGCTAACAAGGGCTTCTAGATAACTGCTGTCATCTACATAGCCTTTTCTACTCATGAGGATATTCTTGACGATTTCCTCTGTCATGTACCTTGATATAAACCTGAACAAGGATATTGACTTACCCACCTCGTAGGACTTTATCTCCCCTTCCGATGACTCCATCTGTTTGGCAAGCTCTATCACCAGTCTCTTGTCAAGGTACTCATAACCGAGATCATCTGACAGTTCCTTTGCAAGTTCAATTGCCCCACAGCCATAATCCTTTGATATAGTAATAGCCTTCCCCATAATATATACTACTTACCTCTCACTAGTAACTTTTTAGCTGCTCTGGCCTGGTCTGACCCTGGGTATTGCCTTGTAAGACGTTTCAGAATAAGATTAGCCGTCTCTTTATCCTTTAGGTTCATAAAGGCCATGGCCTCCCTAAGGAGACATTGGGGTATTCTCTTGCTTTTCCTATATCTCTTTAGCACAGTATCGTAGGCCAGTATGGCATCTTCATATTTACCCTTAGCATAGAGCGACTCTGCTATCAGAAAATATGCATCGCCTGACATGGGCTGGCCTGGATTCGTCTTTACATACTGATTAAGAAATCTTATTGCCCTGTCGTACTTCTTTTCCCTGTATTCTTTCAGGCCTAGCTCGTATAGCGATGGTTTACCCCCAGATGTCATACCAAGGTATTCCTTTATGGATGCAATATCAGACTCAAGTTTCTTAATCTCTTCCTTGTCTGCCTGGACCTTACTGGAACTGGAGGAAAGTTCATCTATTCTACCCTGTATATCCGTTATCTGGGTCATAATGTCTGTGTAATGAGACTCCAGCTCAGCCTGATCTTTAAAAAGCTGCTCTGACTGCTTTTTAAGGGATGCATAATCCGACATCTGCTTCCTGTCCATCCTGACAACCTTGGTTTGCAAGTCGTTTACTTCCCACCTCAGGGCATCAAGATCTTGCTGGGAGGCACATCCACCAAGTACAAGCAACAGTAGCATCGAAAGGCTCAGTACATGCCTGTACATACGTATATTATTCTCCTATTATAACAAAGTGATCTCGTCTGTTCTTACTCCATGCCTCTTCACAGTGACGTGGATCCAGTGGCCTCTCCTCCCCATAGCTTATGGTGGAGATCCTTTCAGGATTTATGCCCAGAAAAACAAGATAGTCCATCGCGGCCTTTGCCCTGCGCTCACCCAGCGCCAGATTGTATTCCCTTGTCCCCCTCTCATCACAATTACCCTCAATCCTTACCTTGAGACCTGGATGAGCCTTTAGAAAACTTGCCTTCTCCGCAAGTATCTTCCTGGCTTCAGGCTTTAAATTGAACCTGTCAAAATCAAAATGTATGTCCACTGACTCAAACTCCTTTATCTGATCAGCAAGGCTAGGCACCTTGACCTCAGGCTTCTTTTCAACCTTGGGCACTTCCACGGGCTGTACCGGCTTGACCTCCTGTACCGGAGCTACCTCCTGCTTTGGAGGACTCACTTCCTTTACCTGTTCAACAGGTTTCTTCGCACAACCTACAAAAAATAATATCCCAACTATCGATACTAATGTACCTATACGCCTCACATAACTCTTCATAAATACCTCCTCGAACATACTGGATTCCTTTACGTGATGCTTAATACTAGTAATAAATTTTTGCTAACACAAATCAAGCTGAAAGTATATATGAATGTAATAGACATCCATATGTTCAATCTTGCCATGATGGTTCACTATATATATATTTTCCATCCGTTATCCTTACCAGCGTGTTTCCCGTGATATCAGTAATATACAAGTTGCCATCCGATGATGCAAAAACTAAAAGCCTGCCATCAGGTGAGAAAGACGGTGATTCGTCACCCTTTGCGGTGCCTTTCAGAACCACCATATCTGTTCCATCTGGCCTTATCATGGCTATGTGAAAATGCCCATCTGCCGCGAGGTGTGAAAAGGCAATCCAGTCACCCCTCGGAGAGAACACAGGCTCTGTATTATAAGAACCTTTAAATGTAAGCCTGGTTACATTAGCTGTTGACATCTCCTTAAGGTATATCTGGGGACTACCCCCCCTGTTAGAGCAGAAAACCATCTCCCTACCGTCAGGGGAAAAGCATGGAGAAGTATCAGTTGCCCAGTTGTTAGTAAGCCGTGATATCTTATTTGTGTCCAGGGACTTTATGTAAATATCAGGGGTGCCATCCTTTGATAGGGTAAAGGCAATGTGTCTTCCATCGGGTGAGAAGCAAGGTGTTGTATTGAGCCCTGGAAAGGATGACACTAGCCTGGTTGACTTGGTCTTGATGTCAACAACGTAGATGTCAGGATTACCCCTCTTGTATGACACAAAGGCTATCTTGCTGGCATCAGGTGACCAAGCTGGATCAAGTACGAGCTTGCCCAGGCCATTAAAGAGGCATCCGCCGCTCCCATCTGGGAAACAAGTGTATAATTGCTTTGAGCTACCATTGTCCGCAATACATGCTAGCTTCGTAGAAAATATTCCCTTTAGCCCAATAGATCCCTCTAGAAAATCATCCATGAGACTGTGCACCATCTTGGGCTGGTTATCACTTTCGCATATATATGTCTTATCTAGCACCTTATCCGCCGTTGATGTCTCCACCACGGTAACCTTTAACGTTAACCCATTACCCTTTTTATCTGCCTTACCCACCATTACAAAATCAGCTCCTATCAAATCCCAGTCTTTGAGCGTGCCTGTGGGTATGTCTGAGACTGGCCCCTGGTGAAGGTAAGTACCAGGATCTATCAGCTCAAAGACACCAGATATCTCGATATCCTTTTTGGCAAGTTTCCAGAGACGTAATGAAACGTCTGAAGGCCCTGAAAACATGGGCATAGCCACCTTTAGCTTTGAGAAGCCAGGGGAGGTAATGTTAACGTGGATCTTAGCCCCACCAACTATGATAGCTATAATTACAACTATGGTTAACATGTAAAACTTCTGCTTCAATTCTTCATCTCCTCAGAGGTAAATGTCATTATAATCTCCAGGGTATCCGAGCCAGCTATAAGCCTCAGGGGTGGAACCGGTAAGCTGGTTATACTATTCAGTGCCATGAGTATGGATAAATCGTAAGGCTGATTACCCGATGTCATAATAAGCTTTTTATCCAGCACGTGCCCATCCCTGGAAATCTTTATCATATAGGAAGCCTTAAGGGGATTTCGAGAGACGGCTATCTCTGGTGGTACCTTCCATCTTTTCCTTATTACATCCCGTATAAGCAACTTGTACATAGCAATGTCATTACCACCCATCGTACCATTGGAAAGGCCGGTCTTCTCGGAGGGAATGTGTAACGTATGCCCAGGACCAGTTGTCCCTGCCATAGCAGTCATGTATTTAGGGAGCTTTATTTCCGGGGATTTGATATTAATAGTACCCTTGTTGATCGTCATCTCTTTACCAGGCCCACGTAGGATCTCCTTGTGTACATGCAGCCTATTTATACTCACTCCTTTAGAATAAACCATCTTCGCTCTTTTCACATTATTATTACCCAAGCGTGGCAAAGATATTATGGATACCTCGTACACACTGGAACCAACCGGTTCGGCCTGGGTCTTTATTCCTAGCAAGACGGACAAAAACAGAATGTGGATGACCAAGGAAATAGCGATGAATTTACCCAGACCAGCCATCTCTTATTTCCTGTGCCTTGTTTTTCTGTATTCTGGAGGTTTGGTTACAAGACCAACCTTTGTAAAGCCTGCCTTTTTAATTGCCCCTATAATGCTAACGGCATATCCGTAAGACACGGCCCTATCCGCCTGGATATAGACACTATCAATTCTTCTCTGTTGTCTGATCTGCCCCAATATTAAGCTAAGCCTGGAATTTTCTACCTGTGCCCCGTTTATGTCTACCGATCCATCTTTTTTTATGGTAACAACCAGGTTCTCTGCCTGCGTTGGCAGGGCCTTTGATTGGACCTCTGGAAGGTCTACCTTCATACCTTCCTTCATAAGGGGTGCAGATACCATGAAGATTATCAGGAGCACCAGCATAACATCCACTAGGGGTGTTACGTTTATACCTGATACAAGGGTGGATCTCTTATTTGCCTGCATGTACCATACCTCTCCTGACAAGGTTCATAAAATCAGTCTGGAATGTTTCCATCTGGGAGTTGATCCTATCGTGAAACCCAACAAAGTAATTGTAAAAGAGCACTGCAGGTATGGCCACAAAAAGACCAGTTGCCGTTGCTATGAGGGCTTCTGATATGCCGGGGGCCACAGTTGCAAGGTTTGCAGAGCCCATTAGCCCTATCTTTCTGAATGCGTCCATTATACCCCATACAGTGCCAAAAAGACCTATAAAAGGGCTTGCATTACTTATGGAAGCAAGGAAACCTAGGCCGCTAAAGAGTTCCATGCCATGCCTAAGTTTTGTATCCGTTATCTTGTTCTCCACGTTGTTCAATACTGCGAGTGGTATAGTGGTTGTTTTATCGGTAATCTGGCTCAATTCAGCATATGCCTCATCGAATAACTTAGACAAAGGGGCATTCTTAAACCTTGCTGTAGCCTTGGCTATCTCCGTTAGGCTATGACTTGAAAAACTATCGAGTATGGCATCATCTCCCCTTATTGACCTGCGGAATAATACCCACTTGTAAACAACTATACCCCACGAAATGACCGAAAAGATGATTAGAACCAATAGTACCAGTTTTACAACAGGGTCAGCATCAATTATCATGGCCCCTATGTCACCCCTAAACTGAGATGGAGATGCCCAAGCAGTGGACTCTATTAAATGCATTAAATACCTCCTGTAAAAGGGTCTTTAGTTTGAAGCTCATGTGTTTACCCTATATTTTTTTATATTATACAGTATCTCCTAATGTCCATGCGAGAATCAGATCGACACAGTATATTTTGGAACGAATACCCTAAAGGTGGTACCTGCATCAGATGTCTCAAGACCTATATCTCCCCTTAACATCCTCATTAGCCTGTAGGAGATTGACAGCCCAAGACCCATGCCATCGGGCCTAGTCGTAAAGAAGGGATCAAATATCTTGGACCTTATATTCTCGGGTATTCCATGTCCTGTGTCAATTACAGATATTATAATCGATTTGCCTTCATCCTCTATGCGCACATCTACCCTTCCGTTATGTCCCACAGCCTGTATGGCATTGATAAATATGTTTACCAATACTTGGGATACCATGTCAGGGTCTGTATATACCATACTATTGGAAGCAAGGTAGGATTGCATCAAGTCTATATGGTTCTGTTTCGCTATACTCCTTACAGAGACAAGTGCATTCTCTACTATATCCCTTACATCGCACACGCGCATCTCAGGATTCCTAGGCTTGGCAAAATCAAAGAAACTCTGCAAGAGTTTGTTCAACCTGTTGATCTCGTGCACAATCCTTTCCAGATAAACTCTCCTTGTATCATGCCTGCCCAGTTCTCCCTCCAGTGCCTGGACCGTTGTCTTTATGCCTGCAAGGGGATTTCTTATCTCGTGGGCAATACCAGCTGTTAGACCGCCAAGGGAGGCAAGCTTGTCTATTTTTAATATTTCATTCTGCAATCTATGTATCTCGGTTATATCATCTATGAAAACCATCCAATCCATGTTGGAAAGTCTGGATAGTATAATCCTTACAGGTCTTCTGCCTTCCTTTAGCCTGAGCATGGCCTCCCTTTTTCCTTCTACCAGGGGTAGAGGAGAAAGAAACCTTTTAAGATCCCTCCCAACAATGGCATCAAGACCGATATCAAGACAGCCCAGCGCACTGGTGTTTGCATATACTATTTTCCCATTCCTATCCGCTAATATAACACCGTCAGGTATTGCTTCCAATATCTCCAGGAACCGAGACTCATCCATTGTACATATACTAAACAATTATGAAATAAAAATACAGAAGAAACATGACACTTTTTGCCAACCTTTGGTTTCGCATATAATAGCTTTATTTTTAATAAGAAAATTTTGTTACTAACAATAATTTTGTATTGACATCCGGATATTTGCTGCTATATATGTCATAAAGTGTCATTTTGTGTCATTAATGTGTAAGTTTGATTTATTTAGGTAGCAATACATTGATATAGTTACGGTAGGTAATAAGGAGTTATCGGTCAGTGAAAAGGGCGTACAGAGTTAATCTTGATACGGCCATCTGGAATCAGGGAATGGTGTTTACATCTGTAATGGTTTGCCCACAGGTTGCCCTTGGCTAGAAGGAAGGCATAGGTGTTCAAAGGACATTTTGTAAACTCTATCAATGAGAAGGGTCGGTTAAGCATACCATCCAAGTTCCGCGAAGTTATTGATAGATGGGAGGCGGATTACCTTGTGATAACAAAAGGATTACCCGAAAAATGCCTTATGGCATTTATACCCTCTGAGTGGGAGAAGATAGAAGACAAGGCCAGGCAGCTTTCCATGGTGCGCAAGGCAGAGATCGTTTTCAGAAGGCACGTTATAGGTTCTGCAGAGGAATGTCACGTCGACGCCCAGGGGAGAGTACTAATACCCTCATGTCTCAGAGAATACGCAGGTCTTAAGCGGAAATGCCTGTTCGTTGGTATAATAGATAGGTTCGAGATATGGGATCAAGAAACATATGACAAATTTATGGAGGCAGCCCTAGAAGATGAAGACAAATTAAGAGAGGGACTTGCTGATCTTGGTCTGTAGGCCATGAAGCATGTACCGGTTCTGCTCAAGGAGGTTCTTGAAGTGATAGCACCTAATGACAGAGGTAAATACTTTGATGGAACCGTGGGCGCAGGTGGTCATGCCGAGGCCATTCTTGAAAAGAGTACGCCTAGAGGCCTGCTTGCAGGCACTGACCTGGATGAAAATGCAATAAAGAAGGCAAATCAAACCCTCTCTAGGTATAAGGGCAGATTCTATCTGTTCAATTCATGTTACACCGAGATAGGCAGGATATGCCAGTCACTCGGTTGGAAAGAGTTGGACGGAATCCTTGTTGACCTGGGGCTATCCTCTATGCTCCTTGATGATAGCCCTAGGGGTTTTTCTTTCAAAAGCGAAGGACCCCTTGACATGAGATATTCTTCCAAGGGTGAGATTACAGCATACGATGTGGTCAACAAATACCCAAGAGAAAGGTTAACAACTATAATAAGAAACTATGGAGAGGAGAGGTTTGCAAATCGTATCGCAACTGCAATAGTAAAGAAACGCCCGCTAAATACCACGACTCAACTTGCAGACATAGTGAGTATGGCTATACCCAGACATCACTGGCCTAGAAAAATCCATCCCGCCACCCGAACATTCCAGGCAATAAGGATAGAGGTAAACAAGGAGCTCGATAGGCTTAAAGAGTTCCTTAATGCGGCCTCTGGGCTTCTCAGGCCTGGCGGGGTTATTGCTATCATCTCTTTCCACTCCATGGAAGACAGGATAGTGAAACGCTTCTTTAGAGAAGGTTATAGCGAAGCAGGTGTCACACTGAGGACCATCTACAAAAAGCCTATACGGCCAAACGATAGAGAATTGGCACAGAATCCTAGGGCCAGGAGCGCAAGACTTAGGGCAGCAAGGAGGATCGATTGAGAAAGACAAGGGTATCACTGGGTACTTTTCTTGCCATTATAACACTCTTTGTCTTTTTCGGGGCATGGGGTATCTTTCATGTTTGGACCAGAAACTTGGCCATTGATCTTGGCTACAAGCTCTCGGCACAGCAGGCACTAAACGAGAGACTTTCAAGCGAGAACAAGGCACTAAGGTTGGAGATATCGACCCTCAAGAATTCTGGCCGCCTTGAGGACATAGCAAAGAATACCCTTGGGCTACATGTACCAAGATCAGATCAGGTGATGTACGTATGGCTGGACGAGTAAAACTCATATTATACATGCTTATGTCGATGCTGGCCCTGCTAGGGATAAGGGCATTTGACCTTCAAGTAGTCACAAACACAGACCTAGTCTCTCGTGTGTATAATAGAATAGACCACACTGTAAAGTTGAGTGCACGTAGGGGTTTTATCCTTGACCGACGTGGCCAGCCTTTAGCCATAAGTGTCAGTGTTAAGTCGATTGCGGCCAATCCACGAATGATAAGAAACCCAGGCCTATTATCAAGAAGGCTCGCAAAGATACTATCTCTGAACGCATCTCGTCTCAAGAAAAGGCTAAGTAGCCGCAAATACTTTGTATGGATAAAGAGGTATGCCACACCGGATGAAGTAGCCAGGATAGACAGACTAAACATCAAGGGAATAAGCTATTTTACCGAGACGAGGAGATTCTATCCCGAGGGTATCTCTCTTGCTAACGTACTTGGAATAGTGGGTATAGACGGCGACGGACTGGAAGGGCTGGAATTATACTATGACAAGGTGCTCAAGGGTACCCCTAGGTACGTAGTGGTAGAGCAAGATGGCCTTGGGAGAATCATATATGCAAGGGGCTTGCCCAAAACCTCGGCCCGTGAGGGTGAAACAGTATGTCTCACCATTGATAGGCATTTGCAGTACATCGCATTCCAAGCCTTACGGGAAGCCGTCATGAAAAACAATGCACGTTCCGGATTTGTTATCATAACAAATCCTATGACGGGTGAGATATATGCAATGGCATCATTCCCCAGTTTTAATCCTAACAACTTGTCTTATACCGATCTCCTGTCGCACAAGAACAGGGCTGTAGTGGACACCTTTGAACCAGGATCCACGTTGAAGCCGATCTGGGTGGCATGGGGGTTGGATAATAATCTGTTCAACCCGAATGAAAAGGTATTCTGCGAAAACGGCGAGTTCAAGGTGCACAGGACCACCATCCACGACCACGAAAAGTTTGGTTGGCTCACTGTGAGTGATGTGGTAAAGCACAGCAGCAATATAGGCATGGTAAAACTAGTAAGCTATATAGAACCACGCTCTATGTATAAATGTCTAAAGAGTTTTGGATTCGGTACACAGACAGGCCTGGATTTCCCTGGAGAGACAAATGGCCTGGTACGGCCATACACAAGGTGGACCTCGGTTGACAGGGCTGAACTGGCATTTGGCCAAGGCCTCAGCGTGTCAGGCATACAGCTAATAACTGCATTCAATGCACTTGTTAACGGTGGTTTTATTGTTCGCCCTCACCTGCTTAAATACATAGGAGACGCACACGGTAACATAATACACACATCCATCTCCACCATTGAAAGAAGGGTGATCTCTTCCTCCACGTCCGAGAAAGCACTTGAAATCATGAGGCAGGTTGCGTCCGACGGTGGTACGGGAGAGAAAGCACAAATAAAAAACTACCAGGTTTTCGGTAAAACAGGCACTGCACAGAAGGTCGACCCGATAACAGGCACCTATTCCAAGAATGCCTATGTTGCCACCTTTGTAGGGGGTATCATGGATACGTTTGGCAGGCCTGCCCTTACCATGATCGTCTCGATCAACGAACCTCATCCATATCACTATGCAAGCGAGGTGGCATGTCCTGTATTCAGAAAGATCGGTCACGGGTGTATCAATACACTGGGGCTCTACCCTGTGTTAAAAGTGGCCAGAAAAGGAGATACGAGGTGAGGGCATCTCACTTAAGGGATCGCATACCTGGGGCTACCATGAAGGGACCTGATGCAGAATTGACTGGACTGACCCTAGACTCACGCAGGGCAAGCTCCGGAATGGCGTTCGTTGCCCTCAAAGGTACAACGTCTGACGGCCATGATTTCATAAAGGATGCACTCTCAGGGGGAGCGAGTTGTATTATCTGCAATGCCGGCAGGTTCATTGACATAGAAGGGGTATGTATACTTGAGGTTAATGACACAAAGGAAAGCCTGCCAAGGATACTCCGTCAGTTTTACCCTGATGCTGATGATCTGGATCTCATAGGTATAACCGGTACAAATGGGAAAACAACCACCACATATCTCATAGAATCCATACTAAAGGCATCCGGAAAGACACCGGGGCTAATCGGTACCATAGAAACACGCTTCAAGGATAAGGTGGTTCCTTCCTCTATAACAACACCAGGGCCTGTTGAGCTCTTCAAGATACTCACTGAGATGAAGTTATCTGGAGTGGATTCATGCGTGATGGAGGTGACGTCTCATGCACTGGACCAAGACAGAGTTGATAATCTGGTGTTCACAAAGGCCGTATTCATGAATCTTTCCCAGGATCACCTCGACTACCATAAGGACATGGAAGATTATTTCAAGGCAAAGAAGAAATTGTTCATCGACCATCTAGACGGGACAGCCCTGATCAACATAGACGATCCCTATGGAACGCGACTTGCGAAACAGATCCCTTCTTGCCTAGGCTTTGGGTTTAGCAGCCAAGCGCACATAAGACCTTTGAAGATCAACGCGGACGAACATGGCATACAGGCCACCATATCAACGCCCAAGGGAGACATAACTATAAAGAGCAGTCTTCTTGGCAACATACAGGCATACAACATAATGGCAGCAGTTGGTGTTGCGCTCGATGCAGGCATAGCAAAAGATCAAATAAAGACCGGCGTGGCTTCGCTCTCCCGCATACCCGGACGTATGGAGAGAATATCAAACCCGTATGGTTTCAACATCATTGTAGACTTTGCACATACACCCAATGCCCTCGAGAACGCCATAAGGACATCAAGGAACCTTACCAAGGGTAAAGTAATAACAGTCTTTGGTTGTGGTGGCGATCGTGACCGGGGCAAGAGGCCTGTAATGGGGAAAATTGCCTCTACGCTCTCAGACCTAGTAATCATAACATCGGACAACCCGAGGACAGAGGACCCAAAGGCAATTATAAAGGATATCTTGTCAGGGATAGAAAACCATAACCATGTGATGGTGGAGCAGGACCGTCACGAGGCAATAAAAAAAGCAATAAAGGCCGCGGATAAAGGTGATTGCCTTCTGGTCGCTGGAAAGGGCCACGAGAAATACCAGATAGTGGGTAAAGAAAGAATCCCCTTCGATGACAGGGCACATGTGCTTAAATGCCTAGAGGAGGTCTTTTAGAACTGATGTGGACCCTAGATGATATAATTGCTGCAACGGGCGGCATCCTTATCTCTGGTCAGCAGGATATTGAATTCACCGGAATATCAACGGATACGCGCAGCATTGCCCAGGGTGAGTTATTCATAGCACTAAAAGGAGAACATCACGACGCCCATGCATTCATCAGAGATGCATTCTTAAGGGGAGCAAGGGGGGCCCTTGTAATGGATGCATCCATGGACTACCCCGGTACCGTGATATCTGTAAAAGACACTTTAATTGCCCTGGGAGATTTGGCCCATTACCTGAGGGCAAGATTCAACCTACCTGTCGTTGGGATAACAGGTTCCACAGGAAAGACAACGGTCAAGGAATTTGTAGCGTCCATATTATCTACCGAAGGAGAATGCCTTAAGACAGAAAAGAATTTTAACAATCTCGTAGGAGTTCCACTAACGCTACTCAAGCTTACAAGAAACCACGATTTTGCTGTCGTTGAGATGGGAACAAACAGGCCCGGAGAAATAGAAAGGCTCTCCTCCATTGCACGCCCAAGCATATCCATTATAACCAACATATCCCCTGCCCATCTAAACGGTCTTAAAACCATTGATGGGATTATAAATGAAAAACAGGCTATCTTCAGAAACACACTCCCTGATGGTGTGGCTGTTTTCAACCCTTACCTGGATTACATGGACAGGATGGAAGTACCTAAATCCCTCGACAGCATCACCTTTTCTCTGTCTGAGAACACAGATGTCAGGGTAAGAAATATCATCTCTAACAACATTCAAGGTAGCACGTTCATAGCAGACATAGCTGGAAAGGATGTAAGAATAAAGGTCGGCATTCCAGGTATGCATAACATTATGAATGCACTCGCCGCGTCTGCTTCAGCCATTGCACTGGGAATAGATACGGAGGCAATTGCCTACGGCATCGAGAATGCTGGTTTCCCAGGGAGCCGCATGGAGGTAATCGTATCAGATGCACTTACCATCATAGATGACAGTTACAATGCAAACCCTGCATCAATGAAGGCTGCTCTAGATATACTCAAAGACTTCCCACATACCTTCAAGGTAGCCGTGCTTGGCGACATGCTAGAGCTCGGGAACGATTCATACTACTGGCATGAACAGCTCGGCAGGTGGGTTGCATTCAGTGGTGTTGACAGACTTATAGTAACAGGAAAGTTTGCCGACCTTGTTACAGAATCTGCAATCTCAGAAGGCATGGATGCATCCTCTGTATTCAAGGCGGATGGTATTGAAGATGTAAAAGAGCTCATGTCCAATACCCTGGACAAGGATGCAGTTGTCCTGGTCAAGGCATCTAGGGCAGTGCAACTTGATAGAATAGTAGGCTATCTCAAGGCGGTGGCCTGAGCATGCTGTATCATCTCCTGTACCCACTTCATACACACTCAAGCATATTCAACGTATTCAAGTATATAACCTTCAGAAGCATATACGCCACGATCACGTCCCTTAGCATATGCTTGTTGCTAGGACCGTGGACAATAAGAAAGCTTAAGAAATATCACCTGGGAGAGAGAATAAACGGCTACACTCCCACTACACATAGGGGAAAATCAGGCACGCCTACAATGGGTGGTATACTCATTATATCTGCAATACTCATTGCAACCTTATTATGGGTTGATCTAGCTGACATCTATACCTGGCTCGGTATTCTCGTACTGGTAAGTTACGGCCTAATCGGGCTCACTGATGACTACATGAAAACGGTAAAAGGTAATATGTCTGGCATACCGGGTCTTGTAAGGCTGACCCTTGAGTTCATCATCGCAGGAATAGTTGGGTACACTCTTGTCACCATACCTGGCTTCGACACATCTATTGTCATACCGTTCCTGAAGCACCTACACCCTAACCTAGGTTCATTCTATATCCTATTCGTAACCCTGGTTATAGTAGGCAGTGCAAATGCCGTAAACCTGACTGATGGGTTGGACGGCCTTGCCATAGGCCCGTGTACAATAGCAGCCGCCACATACCTAGTCTTTGCCTATGTGGCAGGCAACTTCAAAGCGGCCAGCTACCTGCAGTTTCCTTTCATACCAGGTGTGGGCGAACTGTGCATCTTCCTAGGCTCCATAGTTGGGGCAGGGTTGGGCTTTCTCTGGTATAACACATATCCTGCCCAGATATTCATGGGTGATGTTGGATCCCTGGCCTTGGGAGGCGTTATTGGTGCCATAGCGGTCATAACCAAGCAGGAAATACTGCTCGTAGTGGTAGGTGGTATATTCGTGCTTGAAGTTATCTCCGTGATACTCCAGGTATCCTTCTTCAAGGTAACCAACGGCAAAAGAATATTCAAGATGGCACCCATACATCACCACTTCGAGCTAAAGGGCTGGGCTGAACCAAAGATCATTGTAAGGTTCTGGATAATATCCATATTCCTTGCAATGGTCGCAATAAGCACTTTAAAACTGAGGTAAGTAAAAATGGAGGAAATCAAAGAGGCAATAGAGAGGCTTCAAAAGGTACTCATCTTCTATATGATGAACGGGGATCAGGGCATGTTAAGTTTTCTGCTAAAGATATACCAAGGGCTTGAGAGGATGAAATAAGTGCGAATACTTGTCTGGGGTACAGGGAGCACAGGTATATCAACCGCAAGGGAGATGAAAAGACAAGGCCATGAAGTAAGACTAGTGGATGAGATCATGCCCTTTAAAGACATGGATATACCTGTAAAGCCGATCGAACCCAGTGATATCGACTGGGCAGAACTCGTTATCCCTAGCCCAGGTATACCAAGGCATCATCCCCTTCTCTTGAGGGCAAAGAAAATCGCCTCTGAAATAGAGATTGCATCCAGGCTGTTGCATGGGAAAATTATAGGTGTAACCGGCACAAACGGCAAGACAACGACAGTAACCCTTATTCACTCGATACTCAACGCATCCGGACTCGACGTAGGTCTAGGGGGTAACATATCACCCCCACTTATCAGCCTTGTTGGGGCTGATCCAGAGATCGTTGTAGCAGAGGTAAGCTCATTCCAACTCGAGTGGATAGAAGAGTTCAGACCCTTTATTGCGGTATGTCTTAACCTTAGCCCTGACCACCTGGACCGCTACAAAGACATGGAGGAATACACATCGCAAAAGATGAAGATATTCCAGAACCAGTGTACAGATGATATTGCTGTGATAAACGATGATGATCCATACCTAAAAGAGATCAAGCTTGCCAATGTTACGGCCGGGTTTGCCCCCTTCAAAGGTACAAGGACCTCAGGCGCATACTTGAAGGATGGAGATATCTATTTCTACGGGGAGATAGAGGGAAAAGGCCCATCATTAAAGCACGCGAGGATCAGAAGTAAAGGCCTAGTCGAGGATATGATGGCCTCTGCCCTTGTAACCCGTTTCCTAGGAGCATCCACTGAGGTTATGGAAGAAGTCTTCAGGAGATTCAGAGGGATTAGACACAGGTTCGAGTTAATAGCAGAAATGGGAGGTATACGCTTCATAGATGATTCAAAGGCAACCAACGTAGGAGCTGTTGAGAAGGCCCTGGAAGATATTGGATCAAGAGTGGTTTTGATTCTTGGTGGAAAGGACAAGGGTGGTGATTTCTCCAGTATTGCTCAAAGGTTTGCACCCCTGATAAAGAAAGCAATCGTCATGGGGGAAGCAAGGCCAAGAATAGCAAAGGAGGTATCACGCTTTGTTGACACATACATGGCAGAAGGCATGGAGGACGCGGTCGTGCAAGCAATTGAGACAGCGTCCACTGGTGATACGGTGCTTCTAAGCCCAGGCTGCTCTAGTTTTGATATGTTCAGAAATTATGAACACAGGGGGGATATATTTGCAAAATGCGTAAGAGACAGGTTGACGAAAAAGAATTAGACTGCGATCTTATATTCTTGGTGGTAACACTTTCACTGCTTTCACTGGGTGCAATCATGGTCTACTCGGCCAGTTTCTGCGTGTCCAGGGAGATATCGAACTCAGGCGCGTACTACATGGTAAGACACCTGATACACCTGAGCATAGGCATAGGTATCATGTTCTCGCTAATGCAACTGGACTACCGTAAGTTGAATTCGAAAACCCTTGCCTACCTTGCAGTTCTAGCAGGCTTCACTTCTCTGTTTTTGTGCTTCATACCAGGCATAGGCGTGAGAGGAGGAAATGCCAGGAGATGGATAAGTATCATGGGATTTACGTTCCAGTCATCCGAGTTGATGAAGATAGTATTGATACTTTTCATCAGTCACTTCCTTGCCAGGAAATCTAAATCTATTGGGAAATTCTCCGTGGGGGTTTTACCCATATTGATTATAACCGGTACAGCGGCGATTTTCATATTTCTGGAGCCTGACTTCGGCACGGCAGCATTACTCCTGATCTGGGCAATGACAATGCTCTTCATAGCAGGCATGAGATGGAAACACCTATTCCTCATTGGATCGGGTAGCCTTCCCATCGTCGTGTTGATGCTTTTGAGCGCCCCGTATAGGAGGAATAGGCTTACTGCCTTCCTCGACCCTTGGTCCCATATTCAAAACACTGGTTACCAGATAGTCCATTCCATGCTGGCCTTTGCAAAGGGCGGCCTACTGGGTGTAGGGCTTGGTGAAGGCACGCAGAAGCTGTTCTATCTACCTGCACCACATACTGACTTCATATTTTCTGTTATAGGTGAAGAGCTCGGCCTGCTTGGGGTATTAGTTGTAATAGCACTCTTCTGCATATGGATATGGAGGGCATTTTTCATTGCACTTGCAACCAAAGACTCCTTTGGATTCTACTTAGTGATTGCATCGTGTACATTCATAGGGTTACAGGCCATAATAAACATGGGAGTAACCATGTCGATACTACCCACTACTGGAATGGCATTACCATTCTTCAGCTACGGTGGGTCTGCTATGCTAATGGTATCGGTTGCATCGGGTATTATACTATCCGTGTCCAGGAGGTCAAGGATTTGAAAATCCTTATCACAGCAGGTGGTACAGGCGGTCACGTAATGCCAGCCGTATCCATTGTAGAGGCCTTGCGTGAGAGGTTACCTAGTTCTCAAATACTCTTTGTGGGTACTGACAGGGGCCTGGAAGAAACTGTTGCAAGAAAATACTCAATCGAATTCATGACATTGAAAACAGAAGGGATCAGGGGCAAGAAGACTAAAAAAGAAATCGCGAGGGCACTTTACCTGGATATCAAGGCATTCCTAAATGTGCTTAGTACAATCAGGCGCTTCAAGCCTGATTGGGTTATAGGTACAGGTGGTTACATAACCGGCATTGTCGTTTTGGCAGGCCTTGTCTCTGGAGCAAAGTGTGCCATACAGGAACAAAATGCCATACCCGGCCTGGCAAACAGGATACTTGGGAAAATGGTGCATAAGGTATTCCTAGGCATGGAAGGTGCCAATGGTTTCTTCCCCAGAGGTAAATCGGTGGTCACAGGAAATCCCATAAGAAAAAACATAGAAGCACTAAACCATATTAAGGACAGGCCGAATGCTACTTCTCTACTCGTTATGGGTGGAAGCCTCGGTGCAACCAGGATCAACCGTGTAGTCCTCGATGCACTGAGAATATGCAGAGACAACGGCATTAGTCTGCCCGTAATACACCAGACAGGGCCACGTGATTATGAATGGGTTATACAGGGTTACAAAGAAATGTCCATAGATGCACGGATCTTTGATTTCATTGATGACATTGCACAGGTGTACAGGGACTCTAGGCTGGCTGTATGCAGGGCAGGGGCTATCACGCTAACTGAACTCATGGCCTGTTCAATCCCTGCCATAATGATACCCTACCCCTTTGCAGCGGATAATCACCAGATGGTAAATGCCAGATACGTTGCATCCTGTGGAGGTGGGTGGGTCATACCAGAGCCTGAACTCTCGCCAGAGAGGCTGGCAAACGAGATCGAGCATAGAATAAAGGACACCAGGGGATTGAAGATGGCATCAAGGGCAATGGGTATGCTATTTACGGCTAACGGATCAACAAGGATCGTGGAGGAGATTGTTCGTGTTTGACGGTATCAGGAGAATACACTTCGTGGGTATAGGTGGCATAGGTATGAGTGGCATAGCCGAGTTACTCCTGAACCTGGGATTCGAGGTCTCCGGCTCTGACATAAGGGACTCAGAAATAATAGCAAGGCTCAGGCACCTTGGGGCAAAGGTAAGCATAGGCCATAGGCCTGAGAATATACACTCTTCACAGGTGGTTGTATATTCATCTGCTATAGGCCTGGATAACCCCGAGTGCAGAGAGGCAATAAACAGGGGTGTACCTGTTATACCAAGGGCAGAGATGCTTGCCGAGCTTATGCGCATGAAGTACTCCATTGCCGTAGCAGGTACGCACGGAAAGACAACCACCACATCCATGCTGGCGACTATCCTGGCAAAGGCAGGACTCGATCCAACCGCCGTGATAGGTGGAAAACTGGACTTTTTCGATTCCAACGCAAGACTTGGAGAAAGCGAGATCCTCGTGGCAGAGGCAGACGAGAGTGACAGGTCATTTCTCAAGCTGGCACCAATAGTGGCTGTTGTTACAAACATTGAGAAAGAACACATGGACTGCTACACGGACCTTGACGATATCAAGTCTACGTACTTGACATTCCTCAACAAGGTGCCTTTCTATGGTTTCGATGTTGTGTGCCTGGACGATGAGAACATACAGTCAATACTTCCAGAACTAGAGAGAAAGGTAATCACATACGGCACGAGTGCACAGGCAGACTACAGGTGTACGGCAGCAAGTTTTAAGGAATCCACATCAATGTTCAATGCCTTCAAAGGTAGTGAAATGCTGGGCGAGATCAAAATGGGAGTCCCAGGTATGCATAACTGCCTGAATGCCATGGCAGCACTTGCCGTATCTATGCAACTCGAGATCCCCTTTGGAACCATCAAGGATGCCCTTTCGCAATTCAAGGGGGTACAAAGAAGATTCCACGTAAGGGGAGAAAAGAAAGGCATAATGGTAATGGATGATTACGGTCATCACCCAACAGAGATAAGGAATACCCTGAACGCTATAAGGCTTGGATTTCCGGGAAGGAGAATAGTAGCCGTGTTCCAGCCACATCGCTATTCGAGGACAAAGGCCCTGTTCGACGACTTTGTTACCGCGTTCTACGATGCTGCCCTACTTTACCTAACGGATATATTCCCTGCATCTGAGAAACCCATAGACGGTGTATCAGCCATGAAACTCTTGGACAGCATAAAGGAACACGGACATAGATCGGCCTACTACGTAGAAGAAAAAGACAACATCCCCAAGACCGTAATCAAGGAACTAAAGCCAGGCGACATAGTGGTGTTCCTTGGGGCTGGGGATATATGGAGACAAGGCATAAGGTTACTGGAGCTACTGGGGTGAAGCATTTGTATAATGTAAGCGCAAAGGAAATTACATCAATACATTGTGGCGGGCATATAACAGATGTATTCATAGCAGAGGATGCGAGTGATATTGTACGTTTTCTTGCGACTAACCGCAGGTTTTTCATACTCGGTGAAGGGACCAATACCATATTCGCAGACAAGCCCATAGACATACCCATTCTCAAACTAGGGGAGGCTTTCTCCTTTATAAAACTTGAAGGCAAGGCCATACATGCAGGGGCCAAGACTCCAATCACAGAGATCTTAAAATTCTGCTTGGAAAAGGGATTGACTGGCATAGAATTTCTTTCAGGTATACCTGGCAGCCTCGGCGGAGCCCTCACTATGAATGCAGGTACGCGTGACGAATGGATAATGGATAGCGTTATATCCATCGAACTCTCGGACAAAAAAGGGAATTTCAGCCTGGAGAGAAAGGACATCCTACCAACTTACAGATCTGGGAATCTACCCGATGATGCTGTGATCACAGGTGCTTTACTAGCGGTTGAACGCACCGACCTAGAACATGTGTGGAGGCGTGCAAGGGATTATCTTGAGAAAAGGAAAAACCAGCCCAAGGGTTTTACTAGTGGTTCTGTATTTAAAAACCCTGAGGGCACATCTGCCGGTTATCTTATCGAGCAGGCTGGGCTAAAGGGTTACAGGATAGGCGGTGCAGTGGTATCCCCCATACATGCAAATTTTATAGTAAACGACAATGACGCCAGCGCCAACGATGTAAGGACACTTATTGGCATAATAAAGCAAAGGGTGAAATCCAAGTTCCATGTAGACCTGGATGAGGAGGTCAGGCTCATTGGTTGAGGACTTCAAACAAAGAAAGAAAACAAAGTCAAAGAAAAAGAAACTTGGCTATGTAAACGACCTGCTGAAGCTGTCCATATGGGTCTCCATAACGATATCCATTGTACTAATAGGTATATGTGCACTTGCATACATCTCGACGTCAAAGGTATTCCTGGTAAGATCCATCAGAATTAATGGAATTTCCCATGTGAAGAAGGATCGTGTGATGTCCATTCTCGATCTTGATAAGGGAGATAATATATTTTCATGGGACATGGAACTCGCAAAGGAAAGACTTGAAAGATACCCATGGATTAAGTCCGTCAGTATCTCAAGGAGTTTTATACCTGCATCTGTTACTGTAAGAATACAGGAATACAAGCCCGAGGCCTGTGCAATAATAGGCGGAAGAAAATACCTAGTGTCAACGGGAGGTAAGGTATTTGCCTTGGCACCCAAATCCTTCACGGGCCTTGTCATTAAGGGCATAAATTACCTACCCGCTAAGACCAGGGCATCATTTCTCAAGACCCTGACGGGGGCTGTGCAGGCCATAGAAAAGCAGGGCTACAAGGTATGTAGCGTGGACTTGGGGCCAGGTATGAGGACGACTATAAACCTTGGGGGTAGGATTAGCCTAGTGTTATGGGACGGAATAGATATGTTCAGGATAAAGCGGGCTTTTATTGTCATGAAGAGGTTGGGACCAAGGGAGGGGATGTGTATGGATCTAGGCTTCGACAATAAGGTAGTATTGAGCTTCTCTGGCAAGGGGGCATAGTTCTCATGACTTCAAGAGACAGAATTATAGTTGGGCTTGATATTGGCACTACAAAGATATGTTGCCTTATCACCGAACTTGGAGAGGATGATAAACTGGAAGTAATAGGTTTTGGCCTTTCTGAGTCCAAGGGCCTGAGACGGGGCCTTGTAGTGAACATGGAGCAAACGGTAAATGCCATAAGACATGCTGTAGAAGACGCAGAGAAAATGGCAGGAATCAGGGTTGACGAGGTCTACACCGGTATTGCTGGTGGTCATATCCAGGGCATAAGCACCAGTGGTGTAATAGCGATCAAGGGTGACGAGATAACACAGGCTGACAAAAAAAGGGTAGTTGAACAGGCAAAGGACTTTGCAAAACCCGTTGGTGTGGAGATAATCCACGTTTTACCTCAGGAATTCGCTGTGGACGACATATCAGGTATTGCAAACCCTGTTGGCATGGCAGGCTCAAGGCTTGAAGCCAGAGTCCACATAGTCACTGGATCAGTTTCAGCGGTAAGCAATATAACAAAGTGTGCACAAAAAGCCGGGCTTGGCCTGCAGGATATAGTTCTACAGCAAATTGCATCTGCAGCAGCCGTCCTCACACAGGATGAAAGGCAGCTTGGCGTGGCATTACTGGACATAGGCGGTGGAACAACGGATATCGCCGTATTCAACGGTGGATCCATAAGGCACACAGCTGTTCTTGGCCTCGGCGGTGACCATGTAACAAACGACATTGCAGTGGGGCTCAGGACACCAATTGCCGAGGCAGAGAGGCTTAAGATAAAGTACGGGCAGGCAATCTCCTCGAATGTCTCTAGGGAAGAGCAAATCGAGGTACCTTCCATAGGCGGTGACACGGTCAGGACGATACCACGAAGGGTATTATCCGAGATCATTGAATCAAGGATGGAGGAGCTATTCAAGCTAGCTTACCTGGAGATAAGAAACACGGGCATATCAGACCAGCTCTCCGCGGGTCTAGTCCTCACCGGTGGTACAAGTTCCCTGGAAGGGGTTGCCGAACTGGCTGAAAGTATATTGCACATGCCAGTTAGGGTGGGAATACCTAGGGGTGTAAACGGTCTAGTTGAGCTGGTCAGTAGCCCTGCTTTTTCAACGGCCGTAGGGCTCTGTCTGTATGAGAGTTCGAGGAACAACTACAACTACGGAAGCAAGGGATCTTCTATCCTTGAGAGGATCCTCGAGATAATGAAACATTGGTTCAAGGAGGTCTTTTAAAAACGCAAGCCATGGAGGTGAAGGGATGTTTGAACTAGAAGACATGGAACAGGTAGGTGCAAGGATCAAGGTAATGGGTGTTGGGGGTTGCGGCTGTAATGCCGTAAACAACATGATAAATTCCAACCTCAAGGGTGTTGAATTTCTTGCCGCTAACACGGACATACAGACGCTTAAGGTATCACTTGCATCTAACCGGGTACAGCTCGGGGCTGAGTTGACCAAGGGTCTGGGTGCAGGGGGCAACCCCGAGATCGGGCTCAATGCAGCCGAAGAAAGTGAGAAGGACATAAGGGCAGCACTAGAAGGCGCTGACATGGTGTTTGTCACGGCCGGCCTCGGTGGTGGAACCGGTACAGGGGCATCACCTGTAATAGCACGCATATCCCGTGAGCTCGGGGCTCTTACCGTTGCCGTGGTGACAAAGCCCTTCCCGTTCGAAGGTAAACGTAAGATGAAGCAGGCAGAGGAGGGAGAACAGATACTCAGCGAAAATGTTGATGCACTTATCATAATACCTAACAACAGGCTACTCAGCATAGGCGGAAAGAGTTTGCCCATGCTGGAGGCATTTAAAAAGGCAGATGATATCCTGCTCAATGCAGTAAAAGGCATATCAGACCTTGTAAATAACACTGGCCTTGTGAATGTTGATTTCAACGACGTGAGATCGGTAATGTGCGAGAGAGGAAAAGCTCTCATGGGTATAGGTACTGGCACAGGGGATAATAAGGCTAAGGATGCAGCACATTCTGCCATATCTAGCCCACTACTGGAAGACATGGACATCACTGGGGCAAAGGGCTTGTTAATAAACATTACTTGTGACCCGAGCATAAGCATGGACGAAATTCAGGAAGCATCCTCAATAATCCAGAGTGCTGCGGACGAAAACGCAAACATAATATGGGGTGTTGTTATAGACGAGAGCATGAACGACCAGATGAACGTAACAGTGGTAGCAACAGGGTTTTCCTCCAAGCCTGTGGTACTTTCCAGGAAGGACGACTCGTACAGACTCGATAGCGCCCTTCAAGATGCGAAGGTAGCTAACTATGACAGGCCTGCTTTCATGAGAAAAAACGAGAACAAGGAGAAAAAGGAGGTCATAAAGATGGGAATGGTGGTGGATGAAAGCGTCCTTGACGAGGAGGAATTCGAGATTCCTACGTTTCTCAGGAAGAAAGCAGATTAGCTTGCACGCGCATGAGACCAACCCGTGTCGAAATTGACCTCTCTGCGATACACCACAACCTGAAGACCATAAGGGACCTTACCAAGACAAGGATAATGATGGCCATAAAGGCCGATGCCTATGGCCATGGTGCACAAGTGGTGGGCAGGTTCATTGAGAAACATTCTTTGGCCGACATGTTCGGCGTGGCCAGTATCGAAGAGGGAATAAGCCTGAGAGAAGCAGGAGTAAGGCTTCCCATAGTCATCTTTGCCCTCATAGAACCATCAGTGGGCGACATAGATGCAATATTCAACTATAACCTTATCCCTACCGTGGTGGACATGTCCATAGTTGACCTCCTTGTATCAGGATCCCACAGGTGGCAGAGATCACTGGGTATACATGTCAAGGTGGACACAGGTATGGGTAGGCTAGGTCTCTCACCAGAAGAGACCGTAGAGATTATAAACCGCATATCTACAATGAAGGAATTGCACATAGAGGGTACGTACACTCACTTTCCACTCTCTGATACTACGGACACGTCCTTTACCCTCATGCAGGTGGATAGGTTCAATTCCATGGTAAATAAACTCGCAAAGCTCAATATAAACCCCGGCCTGAGACATCTGGCAAATTCGGGTGCCATACTCACAACGCCCGATTCCTACATGGACATGGTAAGGCCAGGCATACTATGCTATGGGCTCTATCCCTCACCTGATCTTCCTAAGAAACTCGACGTGGTACCTGCCATGACCTTTAAGAGCGCCATAATGTTCGTAAAGAGAGTAACCACGGGTACAGGTCTTTCCTATGGTCATACATACAGGACGAAAAAGGACACATTCATAGCCACTGTTCCTGTCGGATATGCTGATGGTTACCCAAGGTCACTGTCCAACAGGGCAAGGGTTATTATACGAGGAAAGGAATACCCGATAGTGGGAAGGGTATGTATGGATCAGAGCCTTGTAGAGCTCGGGGATACTAGGTATGCCCCAGGTGAAGAGGTTATACTTTTCGGTAGAGACCGTATAACAGCAGAGGAAGTTGCCTTGTGGGCTGACACCATACCCTACGAGATCACCTGTAACATGTCCAGGAGGGTACAGCGTGTCTACACCGAGAATAGCCAAAGATTAACCGCAACTTAAATATCAGGCCTTTTAGATACCTTGTCACAACTCCCAATCATCATTCCCTATAAAGATATCACCCTACCTGCACCGCCTTGGATACTTACGTCTGGATAAAGCGAGAATATCTCCTTCTGATACTGGGTACAGTGACATGGGCATATGAGAGAAAGCCCCTTGAGGACCTCGAATCTATTAAAGCCGTGTAGTCCACCAATAAGTGCATAGGGCGTACCAAATTCTGAAGCAGCCTTCAGGATGGACTCAACACCCGGATGGGAACATCCAACTACTACAACAAGCCCTTTCTCTGTATTTACCACCAAGGATTGCTCTATACCAGCGAGCTCACCGGTTGAGAAAACACCTTCCATAATCTCCTCTGGACCATCAATTATCTTGAGGCCATCCACATCGGGTCTGCCAGTGAAGCTCCGGGGTACAAAAAGCCTTATTCCGCTTCCCTTGACATCCAGGAACGCATTGAGACCACCTGTGTGGTCCCAGTGATCATGGGAAATAAATACATCTGAGATCGAACGCGGATCCACTGAAAGCCTCCCCATGTTGCGCAACAATATGTCCCCCTTGGCTCCTGTATCGAACAGCATGGGGGAACTACCTTCTACCTCCACCAAGCATGAAAAACCCCAATCAGCCTCAAGATCCTGTCTTGACGTCGTATTATCGTACAATAATGTTATACGCATGATAACCTCCCAATAGACCTGGCCTATTCAACCACCTTTAGCCATGGCACCAAGCAGTGCATCCAGGGGCACGGTTGCAATGGTTGATGCATAGTCAGACATTGCGTACGGTATGACCAGTTCATTGTTATGTATTATGGAACCGCAGGAATAGACCACATTGGGCACGTAACCCACCCTTTCCTCCTCGTTAGGGCTTATAAGTGGTTCCTCTAAGCGGCCTATTATCCTGCTTGGATCCTTGCGATCAAGGAGTACTGCACCCAGACTATATGTCCTCATTGGTCCCACGCCATGAGTGATCAGGAGCCAGCCTTCTTCGGTCTCAACGGGTGATCCACAGTTGCCAACCTGCATCAGTTCCCATGCATACCTGGGTTCCTGTATTTTATGCGCATTCTGCCATATGTGGATGTCCTCAGAGTATATTATGTAGTTGTTTACATTGTCAAAGCGTGAGACCATTGCATACTTACCGTTTATCTTCCTCGGGAACAGTGCCAGATCCTTGTTCTGAACACACTCACCGTAAAGAGGCGATACCTTGAAATGGTAAAAATCCTTTGTCTCCAACAGCTTGGGTAGTATGGCCAGCCCGTTATACGCAACATAGGTAGCATAGTATGTTACGCTTCCGTCATCGTCCACGAACCTGACGAACCTGGCATCTTCTATGCCCTTGCTCTCAGTGTATGACACGGGAAATATGACACGCTCCGAGATGGCCGTGTCAAGGGAAAAACTTACCTCGTAGTGAGACTTGGCGACCCAGTTTATGGAACGTAGTATCTTTCTTGTATGGAAGCCCACGTCCTGTTCCTTGAAACAGTGTGCAATGCTTGCCTGAAGTTCACCGTATATAAACTTGTCAGGCAGATTATCCACGACCATGCCTATCACGTCCCTGGGTAACTTCATCTCATGAAGTTTTTTCAGAAAATGCTTCTTGTCATAGACATGCCTCTTGACCGTCTCTGGTACGTCTACCAATTCGCCTGCAGGTTCAAGCCTAAGGTTGTTATCCTTATCTAGCACACCTCCTCTGAACTCTATTGAGGATATATGCCCCTCGCCTGTTGCCCTGAAACTAAGTATTACCCTCTTCTGGCCGTCCTCAAGGTTGTACTGGTCAGGATCTTCAACTATGGATGGGTTAAAAAATGCAGCAGAACTTATAGCATATTCCATGGTAAAGTATGCACCCATGAGTAGCTTCCTCTCGAGGCTGATGGTGTCAGGTCCAATATCCACCTCTTCCTTCATTATATCTACAATCCTGTCAAAATGGTCCTCGAAGATCTTTGTGACGTTCCTGTGCCTAAGTGAAAAACTTGCAAGTACCCTGTGTAGGTTGGAATAAGTTTCCTCGTCGGAAAGGCTCAGTATCCTCTCTATGGTAATTTTTGCCCTCTCATGACCTCCAGGCATAAAAAACCTTGCGATGACTCTCTTAGGATCAGGATAAAACCTTTCTTTCTTCCTGTTTACTGGAACCGACATTACAGTCTATAAACTGCTTTAAGAGCGAGAGTTTGTCAATAGCATTTAGGAAATATGCGAAAAACAGCGCTGGGATAAGTATTATGTCCTGGAATAGGGGCCCTTATCTTGAAGGCCGCATGCTAATACATTGGCCTTTCACTGTAGTGCCAATATGCCCCAAGCACGAGATGAAAAAATGCCCGGCAAACAAAAACTTCCAAGGATACCTTTTGCAAATGCCAACTACTAGATAGCATCGATAACTAGGTATCATAACTAGAACGCAAGCACTATGTATACCTGTGAAAGGTTTTGTTTCCTTGCGTTACCGCTTATATCTCTCATATGATAATAGTCAAATCCAAGGCTGGTATGCCTGCCAAGACCGTATTTAAAGATCACCTCATGGCCCTTTACATCTGTCTTTCCTCCAAATGCATCCGAATCAGGAAAGACATCCAACCATGCATCCTTCTCCAGCCGCCTGAACATGTAATTCAACTGCCATTGCCTGGACTTCTTGACCCTTTTATGTCCGACCTTCAGACCTACAAGGTATCCATTATTTTTAGTATTAGGATCCGTGTTATGGACGTAATCACCAAAGAAAGCAAGGTATGAAATATGATTGGAGATGTTCATTATGCCTATCTCACAACTAGGGGCATATGAGTCGTAATCATACCTAAGGACATTATTACCCAGGGCATCCCCATAGAGAGTATTTGAACCTGATGAATGGTTCAATGAATGGCCTTGGACGGCATTGAACCCATAATAGGCAATGGCTGCCTTTACCTGTATACCCTTCTTCGAGTTGGTCCATGTTAGGCCCGGTTGAATAACATACATAATAGGATCAGAGTTCTCTTTCTGCTCATCCAGAATCCATACGCCTGTATTGGCAAAAAGATGCATACCTGAACCTGCAGTGCAATTCAATCTGAGGCCCAGGCCTTCAGGCCGGATGTCTGAATCCCATAACAAATCAGAGGCCATCCACACTGCTTTTTTAATCCCTTTGTATTTACCACCCCATATGCTTAAACATGTGTTTGGTGTGTACTCAGCATAGGCATAGTCAACCCTTGTATCAGGGCTCGAGAAGGTATCGGATAGATCCACGTTTGTTGAACGGGGATCCTTTCCACCCGTTGCCAAGCCAAAGCCAACCTTTAGTTGTTTATTTATCTCTTTAAGAACGCCTAGCCTTAGCCTTATCCTACCCCTAGTTCTTTCCGGCTTATCAGTCTCGTTTTGCCACTGATACATAAGCCTGAAATCCCCTTTAAACTTTATACCCTTCATCCACGAAGGTACATTTTCATCTTTAGCCTGTTTTTCTACCTTTTTTGCTTCTTCTTTTGTAAGTATGCCTTTCTTAACAAGTTTGTCTACCAATGTGTCTATGTCACTTGCAAAGGCTGTGCTCAAAGATAGTAGGATGACGGCGATTGAAACAATCAATGGAAACAGCCACTTGCATCCCCTATGTTTACCCAACCTACATATCCATTCTGAATTTGCCACATGGTCCTTACTGGAAATCATCTACTAACCTCCTACGTTACTTATTTTGCTTGCAGTATCTACCAGACTAGTATTAACAGCGGATTAAGACCTGATAAATTCTTGGTTAAATTTAATACTGTAGAGTATTACTCCACACAGATTAAAAAGAATTTAAGAGCAGTACGACCTGAACCTATGCTTTATGCATCCTTCTGGAGTCATGTCACGGAAAATACTTGTGGACTAAGCGTGCCCAATGGTAGGATAAAGCCTGTCCAAGGGAAGGAAATGTGGCTACTTATATTGCAGTGATAGACGATGAGCCTGACATATTGGAACTCGTAATCCTGCACCTTAAAAGGGCTCACTTCGATGTAAAGGGTTTTGCCGATGGATCATCATTCCTGGCATCCCTTGCAAGGGAAATACCGGGCCTTGTAATCCTTGACCTGATGCTCCCGGACATAGATGGCATAGAGATATTGAAAGGTCTCAGATCAGATAACAGGTATTCCGGTATACCTGTAATAATGCTTACTGCAAGGGATCACGAATCAGATAGGGTCTTAGGCCTTGAGCTTGGTGCAGATGACTATGTGGTCAAACCATTTTCTCCCAAGGAACTCGTCGCCAGGGTAAAGGCTGTCTTAAGAAGGATTACTAGAGCAGCAACACAGTCTCCCATAAGTATAGAGGATAAGATACACATAGACCCCGAGAGTTTCAACGTACAGGTGAATGGCAACGCAGTAGACCTCACTACGGTAGAGTTCAGGATACTCTACCTTCTTGCCTCAAGGAGAGGGAGGGTTTTCACCCGCGAGGAAATACTGGATCACCTGTGGGGTGACGAAAAGGCTGTGGTTGACAGGACAGTTGACGTGCACATACTGCACCTGAGGCACAAACTTGGAAGTTCAGGGAGCCTCATAAAAAGTGTAAGGGGGGTGGGTTACAAGCTGGAATAATGAGGAGAAACATATTTCTCAAGATCTTTTTGGGTTACCTTGCCGTGCTCACCTTGGTTTTTTCAGTCACAGTAATCTCGTCCTTTAGAATAATAAGATCCAACTACATTGATACAACAAAAGACTTCCTCGAACGCACGGGAATCGCGGCAAGGGATTTAATACAACCCATGCTGGAGAACAAAGACCTAGGAAAGTTGAATGCATACGTGCGTGACTTAGGAAGACGCACTGGCATAAGGATCACTGTGATAGATGAAAAGGGCAGAGTCCTTGCAGACTCGGAGAAAAACCCGCTTCTCATGGAAAACCATAGAAACAGGCCAGAGGTGGCATCCGCGCTTAGGGGTTCGTCTAAGAGCACCACGCGTTATAGTACAACCCTTAGAAAATATATGCTCTACTATGCCATACCTTACAGGGGAGAAGAACAGACACCTAAGGTAATAAGGCTTAGTCTACCTTTGGACAGCGTAGATGCGCTTCTTTATTCCCTCAAGGCAAGGATACTAGAGGTGGCCTTTGTAGTGCTCCTAATATCTATCCTAGTTGGGCTCATACTATCACGTATGATATCTGAGCCCGTAAGGAAACTTACTAACGCATTAAGAAACCACGAGAAGGGGACACTTGAGCCAAATATCAACGTGGATAGCGAGGACGAGATAGGCGAGCTTGCAAAGCGTTTCAACGAAATGGTGGGACGCCTGGAGAAGTCGTTCGAAGAGATATCCCACCAGAAAGATGAGCTGGAAAGCATTATATCTTCAATCTCAGAGGGATTGCTTGTGCTCGACCAAGAAGGCAAGATCATAAAGTACAACGAGGCTGCCAAGAACAAATCAGACATAGGAAACATGCGCGGGAAATATTACTGGGAGGCCTTTATATCAAGGGACTTCCACGAGCTTGTCTCAAAAGGCATGGAGATACCAGTGAGAAAAGAGATCAACTTAAAGAACAGGACCTTCCTTGTAAGTGTTACACCTGTCTCCACCCTGGACTTGAGTGTTGTTGTAATGCACGACGTAACAGAACTTAGGGAGATGGATGGGATGAAGAGAGACCTCGTGACGAGTGTTTCGCACGAACTTAGAACCCCCCTTACAGCCATAAAGGGTTTTACGGACACTCTATTAGAGGAAAACAAGTGCGAGGTAGAAGCTATTAGATATCTAGGTATAATAAAACATCACACGGACAGGCTTATAAACATAGTAAAAGACCTGCTTGAGTTATCCAGTCTCGAGAACAAAGAGATCAGGTTGAACATTGAGGACGTGGACCTCAAAGGCGTGGTCCAGGGCGTATTAAAAGCATTGAGCAAGCAGGCAAACGCAAAAGGCCTTAGCATAAACCTGGTCATACCTGGGACACCCGTGGTGGTGCAAGGTGATGCATTCAGATTGGAGCAGCTTTTTATGAATATTATAGATAACGCCATAAAGTACACGGATAAAGGTTCTGTAACCATATCCATTAAAAGCGATGCACAGCAAGCAAGGGTGGAAGTAAAGGACACCGGCATAGGCATACCAAGAGAACATCTGGATAGGATATTCGACCGTTTCTACGTGGTAGACAAGTCAAGATCAAGAAAGGTTGGAGGTACTGGTCTTGGCCTTGCCATTGCAAAACACATAGCAGGACTCCACATGGGATCGATAGAGGTAGAAAGTGCACCTTACAGAGGCACTACCTTCACGATAGTACTGCCATGTTAACAGAAAATTAACAATAGTTTTATAATAGCTTAATAACTAGCTGATAGTGCATTTCACAAGATAAATGTAAAAAAAAAGGAGGAAAGCCATGAAGAAAATCATAATCATGTGCGGACATACTGGCATCATGTTTCTCTTCATCGCGTTAGCTTCAAGCATCTTTACTACAACGCTTAAAGCAGGACAGCTGACCATTACAATAAAGGGCTCCACTACGGTCCTACCCATAGCACAGGCAACTGCAGAGGTATTCATGGATAGGCACCCCGGCGTGAACATATCCGTCCAAGGAGGGGGCTCAGGGTTCGGGATCGCATCCCTGATAGATGGCTCCACGGACATTGCAGATACCTCAAGACCCATGGAGAAAAACGAGGTAATAAAGGCCAAGTCAAAGGGTGTATATCCACACGAAATTATAGTTGCAAAGGACGGAATCGCTGTTATCGTGCACCCCTCAAACCCCGTAGACCATCTTAGCACAAACCAGATACTGGACATATACACGGGCAAGGTCTCAAGCTGGTCTAGCCTGGGTGGAACGAACACGAAGATAGTGGTAGTATCTAGAGATACCTCGAGCGGAACGTACGAGGCCTTTGAAAAGCTCGCACTTAAGGGAGAACGAGTCAGACCAGATGCACTCACAACAGCATCCAACAAGCAGGTAGCCATAACAGTTGCCAATACGCCTGGCGCAATCGGCTACATAGGTTTAGGCTACCTTTCGAGCAGGGTAAAGGCAGTGAAGGTAGACGGCATACCATGCACCGTGAAAACGGTAATATCAGGCCAGTACCCTCTCTCAAGGCCACTCTTCATGTACACGAACGGTAACCCAAGGGGAATTATAAATAACTACATTGAATTCGTTCTAAGCGAAGAGGGCCAGAAACTTGTAAGGGAACAGGGCTACGTGGGTATATCGGGCCACAATGGTCACTAGGTTCCATAATCTGCTTCTTTAGTGGTGAGGTGTAGATGACAAAGGAACGGATTTACAGGTGGATATTCTCCATCCTGGCCTTCTCATCCTTGTTCTTCCTGTTGGGTATAATGATAACCTTACTGGTCCAGGCATTACCAATGTTTAAGAAGGTAGGCATCCTGGAGTTCATAGGTGGTAAGTATTGGTATCCTACTTACGACCCGGCAAGTTTCGGTATACTTCCCCTCATACTTGGATCAGCCATGGTAACAACAGGTGCGGCATTTGTGTGCATACCTTTAGGTGTTGGTAGTGCCTTATATCTACACGAGCTTGCAGGTCCTGTACAAAGGGCAATAATGAAGCCTGCCATAGAGATACTCGCAGGCATACCGTCCATAGTTTATGGCTTTTTTGGCATGGTTATAATGGCCCCCATGGTACAGCGTTTTTTCGGTATACCAACGGGTTTCAATGCATTTACTGCAAGTCTTATACTAGGTGTGATGGCAACGCCAACTGTGTGTAGCATTTCAGAAGATGCCTTAAACGTAGTACCTGGAAGCTTTAAAGAAGCATCGCTCGCGCTTGGTGCAAACAGGTGGCAAACACTTGTAAAGGTAACAATACCGGCAGCCGGCTCAGGTATATCCACGGCAATAATACTCGGTTTGAGTAGGGCGGTTGGAGAGACCATGACTGTACTTATGGTGGCTGGGGGGGCTGCTGTTATACCAAGTTCCATATTCGATCCTGTGAGGCCCATGACCGCAACCATTGCTGCCGAGATGGGGGAGGCCGTGGTGGGTAGCCTCCACTTTCACGCGCTATTTGCAATAGGTCTAGTCCTATTCGTGATCACATTCATATTCAATATCATTGCAGAGATGGTGAGTAGGAGGTTTAGAGAAAGGCTAGGACTCGGACGATGAAGAAGGTACATGACAAATCACCACTACTAGGCAGAAGTATGCAGGGTGCTGAAACCCACGGCATTAAAGCAAAGGATATATCCCAGGGCCTTGGCTTTCTGTTACTGGTTTTGTGTATAGGCATTACTCTACTGTTTCTGGGTTCTATTATCTACTTCATAAGCATAAGAGGCATTAGGGTGATATCTTGGGAATTTATTACTGATGTTCCCAGAATGGCCATGACAAAAGGCGGTATTGCCCCTGCAATCGTTGGCACCATCTACCTTACCCTTGTATCAATATCCTTTGCATTCCCGCTAGGTCTAGCATGTGCTATCTATCTCACAGAGTACAGCCCAAAAAGCACGGCCATAAACATCATACGCCTAAGCATAAACAATCTTGCAGGTGTACCATCCGTTGTATTCGGCCTGTTCGGCTTTGCAGTGTTTGTAAACGCATTTGGCTTTGGAGTATCAATCCTTTCCGGTGGCCTCACACTGGGTATAATGGCACTACCCGGCATAATCGCGACATCGCAGGATGCAATACTTGCAGTACCACAGTCATACAGGGAGGCATCCTTGGCACTCGGGGCAACCCATTGGGACACCATAAAAAGGGTTGTACTACCCACTGCACTCCCTGGCATACTTACGGGTGTCATACTTAACGTGGGAAGGGTTGCAGGAGAGACTGCCCCCATCCTTTTCACTGCTGCCACGTTCTACACAAGGGGATTCCCGCACTCAATATTCTCGGAGGTAATGGCACTACCCTACCACATCTATGCACTTATGACTGAGGGTACACACCCTGATATCCAGACACAGATTGCCTATGGATGTGCACTTATACTTTTATGCCTTGTACTTAGCGTATCAGCCGTTGCAATAGTACTGAGACAGAGACAGAGGAGGATGTATGGAAAATGAGGTAAAAATAAAGGTAGAAAACCTCAACTTCTTTTACTCAAAGACCCATGTACTAAAAAATATCTCCCTCGATATATATTCAAATCAGGTAACGGCCATAATAGGTCCTTCAGGGTGTGGGAAATCGACCTTCATCAGGCTTCTAAACCGCATGAATGACCTAATACCAGGGGCACGCATGAAAGGGCAGATCCTACTGGATGGCAAGGACATATACTCCCCTAGGACCGATGTGGTTGAGCTAAGAAGACGCGTGGGCATGGTATTCCAGAAACCAAACCCTTTCCCAAAGACGGTCTTTGAGAATATCGCCTACGGGCTTACCATAAACGGTCTCAAAGACAGGTCATTCATAAGGGAACGTGTAAAGCAATCCCTTAAGAAGGCAGCCATTTACGAAGAGGTCCAGAACAGACTTAATGAAAACGCCCTTATGCTCTCTGGGGGTCAGCAGCAGAGGATATGCATAGCAAGGTGCATTGCAGTGGAGCCAGAGGTCATACTCTTTGACGAGCCCTGCGCAAGCCTTGATCCCATATCAACAAAGAAGATAGAGGAACTCATCCTGGAATTGAAAAACGATTACACAATAGTGATAGTGACACACAACATGCAGCAAGCAGCAAGGGTATCTGATTTTACTGCTTTTCTATACCTTGGCGAGCTCATAGAGTTTGGGCCTACATCCAAGATATTCACTGTACCAGAGAAGAAGATGACAGAACAATACTTGGCCGGTAGGTTTGGCTAATGAAAACGATTCGCTCGGTTTAGTACCCGAGACATACACGTTTGGACGCTGGATGAAAAAGCAGAATCATTCACGCCATGGAAGGAGGAGATAAATGATAGTAGAGAAGAAGCTGGTCAACATAAAGGAGAGCCTGGTTCGGTTTGCGTCCCTTGTAGAATCCATGCTTGAGAGGAGCATCAAGGGTCTGAAGGAGAAGGATAAAGACCTTCTTTTAGGTGTCATGGAGAATGATGAACCAAGGGCAAACGAGTTTGAGATAGAGCTAGATGAACAGTGCGTGGCACTCATAGCCCAGCACCAGCCAGCAGGAAAGACACTGAGAACCATACTCATGATATCAAAGATAACGTCTACCCTTGAAAGAATGGGTGACCATGCAGTAAACATATGTGGCCATGCCCTTTACCTTATAGAGAAACCTCAGGTAAAACCACTAATAGATATACCCAGGATGGCAGAGACCGTAATGGGTATGCTAGACGATAGCATACACTCTTTCGTGGAAGAGGATGCAGTGCTAGCAAAGGACGTGTGTGAGAGGGACAGCATTGTTGATGGCCTTAGGGACCAGATTATAAGGGAACTAATCACGTTCATGACATCAGACCCCACCACCATAGAGAGATCTCTACACCTTATAAGGATAGCCAACAACATGGAGAGGGTGGCAGACCTGAGTACAAATATCTCAGAGGACGTGATATACATGGTCGAGGGAAGAGTCATTAAGCACCACGTGGATGATGAGAACTAGGCTTATCATTTAGTCACAGGCATTATATTATGGTGTTCTGCACAGTGAAATGGCAAAGGGTGCCTGGTACGCTTTCATTTCAGTGGCAGGCACCCTTTAACCTCTCGAACCTCAGGTTTTATACAAGTTTTTCTAAAATACAACTTGAGCTTATCTACTGGCAAGGGACAGGATCCTGACAGTCCTTGCATTCCAGGTTCTTCCACTTCCCTTGCAGGGGACCACCAAACACGCCAAACGGGTTCCTTACCATGGCCCTTACCCACTCAGAGTAAAGTTCTCCTGCCGACTTCTCGGTATAAAACTGTGGAGAGCCCATTATTGTGTGGTACTGGCCTGCACCTATGTAATACCTGTAGTTGGGAGCCTTGTCAGCGGTCTCGTGTACGTAGGTATACATCTGGTTATGCCAGTCACACCATACGCTTGTCCAACCTGTCTGCCAGTCGCCGGGGTTATATAGATCCAGCATCACATAGTAGAAAAATGTTTGGTTCCAGTCCCATGCAGTTGAAAACTGAGAAAGCTTGCTAAAGGGATAATAGCGTGCAATATCCACGTACACATCTTCCATGGTTATGTCAGGTGTATAGCCATTTTCGAAACCAGGTATCCATGTGGGGATCTGGATATTCCAGTTGTATATGGAGCTGTTCTGGAAATCCTGGCCTATAACACCGTTTGCTGCGTCACCAAGCACATATACCATGGAAAATGGGAATGCCTGCTTGATGTAAGGAAAGGCCATGATCGCACCGTAACCACCGGCACTGCTCCCTGTTACGAATATTTTTCTTGGCCACAGGAAATTGTCAGTTACCCACTTTAGAACCACCTGGAAATTCACAAAGCCTCTGTGATGAATGGTCCAGCTATCTACGCCTGGAATCTGATCAAGATAGTCCTGGTAGACCGTATCCGTAGCACCCCAGTGGATGTCACCAGTGCAGTACGGTATGAACACAAAATACCATCCCTTGAATGGATTACCTGGGTTATCTGTATCAAAGATTCCACTCTTGTAATTGTTCAGGGCATCCTCGTCTACATTCACTTCCTGGGTGTACGTGGGCACGTAAAGACAGTTCATGGAATCCCAGCAAGCTCCACCACCCTCAAAATAGATAACCAGATTATCCTTGACTCCACCCTTCACGAAGAAGGAGTACTCCGGGTTGCAACCAGGACATGCAGCACATCCCGGTTTCAGACCATTGTACTCGAAGTCCGGATAAACCTCTGAGGGTATTATCTTCGTCCATACACCTGGTATGTCCGGAACCAAGAAGCCAGAACAGTTATCATTGGCAAAAGAAATCGAAGCAGCTAAGATTGTTGCAAGAAAAATGGTCGCCATTTTTATATACGTTGAACGCTTCATCTTTACCTCCTTGTTTTGTTACAAAAGGCTAGGCTAGTTCTGCCCCTGGTATCACTCTCAAAGATCCACCAGGGGCAGAACTAGCCTACTTTGTATGTAGACAACACATAGATCACGATTGTCCTCCTTCAATGTGGAAAAGAGACGCCATAACATAGTTAATCAACAAGAAATAACCATTTTAATAATATATATCCATTGACCAAAGTCAATACCTAGGCCCGGAACCTATAATGTATGTCTTTACTCTAAAGGCTAATAAGAGATGGATGCTGATGACCCAGCCCATCACCTAACCCATGGTATAAGAGCTCCCAGAGCTAGAACGCATCTATATTATGGACCACAACCTTGCTTTTTATTGACATGAGTATGACCTTCTGTTAGTAGAGACGGTGCCTAAAAAAGTAAGCCAAGGAGGCGGGTTTGAAAGTACTAGTTAGCGACAAGCTCTCGGAGAAAGGGGTTGAAATCTTAAGGCAAGGTGGTCTGGATGTTGACGTAAAGACAGGTCTAGACAAGGAAGAGCTGAAAAAGATAATCGGTGATTATGATGCACTTGTAGTGAGATCTGCAACAAAGGTCACTCCAGATGTAATAGAGAAGGCCACCAAGCTAAAAGCAATAGGCAGGGCAGGCATAGGCGTAGATAACATAGACATACCAGCCGCTAGTAAACGCGGAATACTTGTCATGAACACGCCCGGCGGTAATTCCATAACAACGGGTGAGCATACTATAGCCATGATGATGGCCCTGACCAGAAACATACCCCAGGCAGTTGCATCCATGAAGGCAGAAAAGTGGGAAAAGAAAAAGTTCTCGGGTAGGGAAGTCTTCAACAAGACACTTGGTATTATAGGTATGGGCAGAGTAGGATCTATTGTTGCATCCAGGGCCCAGGGTTTTAAGATGAACGTGATAGCATATGACCCCTTTATATCAAAAGAAGTTGCCGAGAAAATGGGTGTAGAGATAGTTGAGCTAGACGAGATCTATACCAGATCTGATTACATAACCATACATACACCGCTCACGAAGGAGACAAGGGGCATAATAAACAAGGAAGCCTTCGAGAAGATGAAGGACGGAGTCATGATTATAAACTGTGCAAGAGGCCCACTCATAGACAATGACGCCCTTATTGAGGCTATTGACTCTGGAAAGGTGGCAGGGGCTGCCATAGACGTGTATGAGAAGGAACCACCCGATGACTGGACACTTGTAAAGCATCCAAAGGTTATATGCACACCCCATCTCGGTGCATCCACTGAAGAGGCACAGGAAAACGTGGCTGTTGCAGTGGCACATCAGATCATAGATTATCTCAAGAAAGGTGTAATAGCAAACGCGCTAAACGCCCCATCTGTAGCACCAGAGGTACTACCTAGGGTAATGCCCTATGCAGAGTTGGCAGAGAAGATGGGAGTGTTTGCAGGTCAGGTATTCACAGGCAGGATCAAGAGAATAAACGTCAGTTATAGCGGAGACATTGCAGAACTCGAGGCATCTCCAGTTACGGTCTCCTTACTAAAGGGCATATTCTCTGCCATGGTAAGTGATGTAAACAACGTAAATGCCCCATTCATAGCAAAAGAAAGGGGTATAGACGTGGTTGAGTCCAAGTCTTCAAAGACAGAGACCTATTCTAACATGATAGAAGTCCAGGTCGACCTGGATTCCGGCACAAGAACCATGGCCGGCTCCCTTTTTAAACCCCACGACCTAAGGATAGTAAAGATAGACAACTACCCAATAGAAGTAATCCCTGAAAGGAACATGTTGGTCATATATAACAGGGATCTCCCCGGCACGGTGGGTAACATAGGCATAGTGCTCGGTGATGCAGATATAAACATAGCCCGCCTCTTCTTGGGCCGAGATAGGGAGCAGGGTACTGCCATTATAATTATAAACCTGGATTCAGAGGTGCCGGACAAGGTAATTCAAAAGCTGGAAGATATACCCAACATAATCTCGGTACAGCAGGTAATCCTGTAAACCCAGGACGTGATAAGGATCGGTACAGATACAGAGGATGTAGGTTATATAAAAACAAGCAAAGGACAGGTGCACGGGTAACAGATGCTAACACAAGCAAGGCTAGAGGTCCTGATTTCAATGTGGCATTACCAAGACATAGAGGTGTGAGATGGCATGTATAGTAGTAGTGGGCACCCAGTGGGGTGACGAGGGAAAGGGCAAGGTTGTTGACCTCATGACCGAGCGCGCCGACGTAGTAATAAGGTTCCAGGGTGGCAACAACGCTGGTCATACCTTGGTCATTGGCGACAACAAGGTAATACTCCATCTTATACCATCCGGTATACTACACAGGGGCAAGGCATGTGTCATTGGCCCCGGCGTAGTGGTCGATCCCGAGGTACTACTTGGAGAAATGAAGGAACTAAGAGAAGCAGGACATAATGTATCTCCAGAGACAGTGCTTATAAGTGAACGCGCACATGTGATCATGCCATATCACAAGACAATAGACCATCTAAGAGATACCCAGAGGCTCGGCACAACTGGTCGCGGTATTGGGCCAGCGTACGAAGACAAGGTAAAACGCAGTGGTATAAGGATGATAGACATAATAAATGAAGAACTGTTCAGGAAAAAACTTGATACTATATTCGAGGAAAAGCAGGGATACATTGTCAAGATACTTGAATCCAAAGGTCTAGATAAGGATGCCATCTTCGACCAGTACATCTCTTATGGTACCCAGTTGGAACCCTTTATCACTAATACTTCCATATTTTTAAACAAGGCACTGGACCAGGGCAAGAATCTTCTGTTCGAGGGGGCGCAGGGGGCATTGCTAGATATTGACCATGGTACCTACCCTTATGTAACATCATCAAACACAACCGCTGGTTTTGCATGTGCTGGGACAGGGATAGGACCCACGCAGATAGACACAGTGGTAGGTATTTGCAAGGCATACACCACAAGGGTCGGCGAAGGACCATTTCCAACCGAGCTAAACGACGATATAGGAGAAAGGTTGAGAGCATTCGGAGGTGAATACGGTGCCACTACGGGCAGGCCAAGACGGTGCGGCTGGCTGGACCTTGTGGCATTAAGACATTCAACAAGGCTAAACTCGGCATCTTATCTGGCAATAACAAAGCTGGACGTTCTATCGGGTCTTGATACCATAAAAGTGGCAGTGGCCTATAAGACAAGTAATGGTGTAATGGAAGACATGCCCGCCGACCTAGAGCTTTACCCCGACATAGAACCTGTGTACGAAGAGCTACCTGGCTGGCAGGAAAACATATCAGACATTACAAGCTTTGATAAGCTCCCCAAGAACTGCAGGGGTTACATAGAATACATTGAAAACAGCCTTAACATAAAGGCATCCCTCATCTCACTAGGCCCGAAGAGAAGCCAGACAATAGTCATGAAAAAACTCTTCTAATGAATACCCCGACCAAGCACAAGATCATGCTGCTCAGGTAAATCAACCTGAGCTCGTGCGCTATCCACTACATGTATCAGAGGTGAAAACAGGCATTTTCTTCTCTGTATTATTACTCCCGCAGAATGGGCAGGTCACTTCCTCGCCAGAACTGAACGACACAAGGGCCTCAAAATCCTCTTTGCATTCATCACACCTGTACTCGTATATGGGCATGTTCCCCAAAGATACATCTTTTTTATTATCTATCTTGTGGCAGGTTTCATGTAGTGACAGGCCTGGCCCATGTCAACACATCTATTTATTATGTTTTCCTTTCCATTTGACTGGTAACAGAGTCTAGGCTAAAACCAATTCATATGTTATATTTTCGTCATAACCCATTATTTATCCAGAGACAACCATGGATAAAGATATAAAGGAGGTCTAAGTCAATGTCATTTGAGAACATCCTCTTTGAGAAAGACGGAGATGTGGCGATTATAAGGTTGAACCGTCCGAACAAGAAAAATGCAATATCTCTAGAACTCACCCAGGAGCTGGGTAAAGCCATAGACAATGCAGAAAAGGACAGGGCAATAAGATTTATAATAATAACTGGTACTGGCGGAATATTCTCTTCAGGCGCAGATTTCAGCGATCCCATGAAGGCAATTACCATGATAAGAGAGGAATTCAATCCGGACTCAGGCAAATCACCCATGATAAAATTGATCGATTGTCCCAAGCCTACCATTGCTGCAGTAGATGGCTATGCACTGGGCCATGGTGCTGAACTCGCACTCATGTGCGATATTATAATTGCATCTAACAGGGCTGAATTCGGTTTCATAGGCCCAATAAGGGGAGTAACCTGTCCCTACGCCATAATAAGGCTCGCAGAGGAGATAGGAAGGGCAAAGGCCAAGGAGCTAATCATGACATGCGATAGGATATCGGCACATGAGGCACTCAGGATCGGCCTGGTTAATCACGTGGTAGAGCACGAGAGGCTCATGGAAGCATGCTTAGAGATGGCCCATAAGATAAGAAAGGCCGGGCCAATAGCTGTAAGGATGACGAAGGAGGCAATAAACAGGGGCCTAGGTGGCTACGAGTACAGTGCAAAGAAATTCGAGGAGATAATAAACTCTAAGGACGCATTTGAAGGTGCCATGGCATTCCTGGAAAAGAGAGAACCTAGGTGGGAACTGGGCTAAGGTACTACTATCCTCGGGCTTGACAGGCCAAACTTGAGCTAGAATATGGTAGGATATATAAGACCGTAACCACTTCCAGGAGATAAGGCTAGAGACATCAGATTTGGTAATATTAATAATAGATCATGGAGGTGTTACATGAAAGAAAAGACCTATGAATCAGGGACCTTTTGCATGGCAATCAACTGTGCCCATCACAAGGCACTCGAAGGACTACAGGGCGAGGAATACATGAGTAAAAAGGCAGAGTACTGCAAAGACTGCTATGCATGGAGATTTTACAACTGGCTCAAAGATAACGGCTGGAAGATAGTAAAGTTTGCACCCGAGATGTCTACAAAGGAGCTCGCAGCAAGGATAAAGGGAATAGACCCGTCCAAGGTGGAAGACCTTACTATTGAAGAGATCCTTGCAATATAAGTTTCTTGATTCATTTCACAAGAAAATAGAAAGGAATAGCGTTGAATGATAGCCATTGTTAATTACGAGGCAGGGAACCTCACTTCAGTATCAAGGGCACTTAGCCACCTGGGCTTGGTGTCAAAGATCACAGACAAGCACGATGAGATACTTGGGGCAGATAGGGTTATATTCCCGGGCGTGGGTGCTGCAGGGAAGGCCATGCAGATAATAAAAGAAAAGGGCCTTGATAATATACTCCTAGAAGTGGTGAAAAGGGGAACGCCTTTCCTCGGTATCTGTCTTGGTACACAAATAATACTGGATGAAAGTGAAGAAGGAAACACAGAGTGCCTCGGTCTTATAAAGGGTAAGGCAAGAAGGTTCCCTAACCTAGGTCTCAAGATTCCACATATGGGATGGAATAACATAGAACTACTCAGAATGCACCCTGTATTCAAAGGCATAGATGGAAGGGCACAGTTTTACTTTGTCCATTCCTTCTACCCTGAAACCCAAGATAATAAATCAGTGGTGGCAAGAACAGATTATGGAATAACGTTTGCCTCTGTAATTGCAAACGGCAATATCGTGGCAACACAGTTTCACCCTGAAAAGAGCGGGAAAGAAGGCCTGAAGATCCTTTATAACTTCAGCAAATGGGACGGCATGGAATAACGTGGATGGTGCACCTATTTCACACGCTCCATCCACGTTTACCAACAAGCTTTACGAATCTACAACCACCTAGGGACTCTTCCTCAAAACCCTTATCTGTTTTTACTATGCGCTTAAGATCCTGAGAGTTCTCTCCCCCAATAGGTATGATAAGCCTTGCCCCGGGCTTGAGTTGTTCCACCAGTGTCTTGGGAACGCTGGGTGCCCCGGCCGTAACTATGATACCATCGTACGGTCCATATTCCTCAAGCCCCTCTGTGCCATCACCAATGGTTATATGGACGTTAAAATAACCGATTTCATCCAGGATCTTTCTTGCCCTTGATGCAAGTGGTGCCAACCGTTCCACGGTATACACGTCAGAGCACAGCCTGGAAAGTATGGCTGCCTGATAACCTGAACCCGTGCCTATTTCCAGGACCTTGTCCTTGGGACCAGGATTAAGGGCCTGTGTCATAAGCGCCACTATGTATGGTTGGGATATGGTCTGGCCATACCCTATGGGTAGGGGATAATCTTCGTATGCCTTGTACTTGAGGTGCTCATCAACAAACTTATGCCTAGGGACCTCGAGGAATGCGTTTATGATCCTCTGATCCATTATGCCGCGTGCAATTATTTGTTCATCAATCATGGCCTTTCTTGCAATGTACGGATCCATACCTAGTGTAAAGCCCCCTTACTCTCATGGCTGGATTTTTCAAGGATTTTCATGTAATACATCAAACCCCATAACATTACAAATAAACATCATCTTCGTATCTATACAATTATATATCTATAATATCAACCATCTGAAGGAAGAAAAAGACGGTGGAGCAACTGTAACCCGTGGCCCCAAAACCCCGTATCTAGGGCAAAGTCCTACCCGACTTGACATATACCTTAAATGGAATATATTTTAGACAGGAGGGGGGCTTATGAAAGATGAGAAACGCAGGTTCGTCAGGGTTCATATGCCTGTTCCCGTTAAGATATCAAAGGGTAAAGGTACCTGGGCAAATGCAACTGCCCTTAACATCTCAAAGGATGGAATAAGGATAAGGTTTAATAACCTAAGGGACGCCAAGTTCATCTCTAGAAACATGACCATCCGAATTGGAAAGATTCCTTCTGATAAAGGTATAAAGGTGCGCTGGCAAAAGGATACAGAACTAGGTGCTGAGTTTAATAATACTCTGAACAATAAGATCTACTCTACCATAGTCAAAAGTATTGACTGAATATCCTTATAATCAATTGCTTAATTAACAGCGCACCAGGGGCTAAAGTGCAATCCATGCACCTAGATAAGCAAGCAATAGGCCAGCGGTTAGGCCGATAGTGCCGTAGAGTTGCCTGGTATCATGTTCTGCCAAGACAACTACAAAAGAAGGGAGGCCTTTGTCACCTGAAGATCCAGTTAATTGTAAGACCATGTTTAACCCGTCCAAGACCTTTTTTGCCGTGCTGTCCTTTATTATGAGTAGAATACAGCTTGCTATTATAACCACATAGGCATTCAAGAGTAGAAACGTGCCGAAGATAAAGCCCGAGAGGCCTATGTTCTCTTGGAGACCCTCGTGTACCTGGCTCACCTCAATGGGTGTACCAATGGTTACGCCCTCTGCCTTGTTTATACCAGAGCTGCACCCGAATAATCCTAGAAATACAGTAAACACCCCGATTACCAGAAAAGACCTGAAATAACGCACTGGCATGCGCCTCCTTAATAGTAAGTACAACGCATATACCTGCCTAGGATACAATTTGTCAATATACTTTAAAGTTTATTACATCTTCGTGCCGATACAATCTAAGTGTAATACCCTTTACAACATACGGAGACTAAGACCTTGGGTGAATTCAACGATCTCATACAGGAATTTGTCACCGAGGCCAGCGAACACCTGGCCGATATAGAAGAAGACCTGATCAAGATAGAGGCTGACAGGGAAAACATAGAACAGGAGGTTGTTAACCGGGTCTTCCGTGCGGCCCATTCCATAAAAGGAAGTGCCAAGTTTCTGGATTTCCACAACATAGGCAATCTAGCGCACAGGATGGAAGATGTCCTAAACCTGATCAGGAATGGAGAAATAATTCCCGATAATGAGGTGATGTCAGCCCTGCTAGACGCTTCAGACATGTTAAAGACCATGTTCGATGATATTATGTCAAGTAACAATCTGGATATAAGACCTCATCTAGAGAAACTACAGGCAATACTAGACAGCACACATTCCCCTGAAAAGAAACCTCAGCACAAGACCATGGACAGGCTTAGCAGCAATGATATATCCGTCTTTGACCTCGATAGAAAGACAATAGAAGCTGCACTTGATAGGGGCAATCTTTACCACATCACATTGGACATGAAGAATGCATGTGAGAACAAAGGAAGATCTCCACTGGAACTAATAGATGAGATGGAAAAACTTGGAGATATTATGGATTGCTTCGTTGATCTGGATGAGGTGACAGATGAATCTCTGGTTGTTCACATGCTCTTTTCATCCATAATAGAAAAGGATCTCCTACCCAATGCCCTTGGTATGGACCAGGGCTTAGTAGCTGAAATAACCCGGGAAGATATGGATTACCATTTGGATAAGGCCTCTACGGATGTAGAATACCATGGCCAAGAAGACTCCAATCCAGCTGTATCCAGAGACGAACGAGATGCAGCCCATAACCTGGAACACCATCACGAGGTCGAGGGCAACACTGGAGATTCCCCCCGCAAGGAGGAGGAGAGAAGCCACGAAGGCTACATGGAGTTTATTACATTCCTACTAGGTGAAGAGGTATACGCAATACCTATATACATGATAGAGGAGATAATCGGTCCTCAGGATATAAGCCTTTTACCCAATGTACCTGATTTCGTTAAAGGAGTTATCAACCTTAGGGGCGATATTATACCTGTTATAGACATGAGGCTTAAGTTCGGACTTGAACAAAAACCCTATAACCAGTTTACGGTATTTCTTATAACAAGGACCCAGGGGCGTACCATAGGTATGGTTGTAGACAAGGTCCTAGACATTCTTGTTATAAACCGAGCCAATGTACAGCAGACACCCGCGTTCCCAAACAGCATACCAACTGAATTCATCGAAGGCGTTTACAGAGACGAGCAGGACCAGATGGTTATACTGCTGGACGCTGAATCCCTCATACAGCCAGAAGAATGGATAGTTAAAGATACGTCAGCTGTTACTGAGACTGGCCCTTTTCGCCCTTCACAAAGGTTTTGATGAATATCCCCACAATGGCAATCGATATGTACGTGTCTGCCATGTTGAACGTGGGCCACGACAAGGTGCCCACATGGAAATTTAAAAAGTCAATCACCTCTTTGAACCTGAGCCTGTCCGTTAGATTGCCCAAAGCACCTGCAATGACGAGATAGAACATCGCCTTTAGAAAAGCATCCCCGGTACCCTGCCTTATCAACACAAGGCCTATCACATAGCATGCACCTATTGTGACCATAAGGAAGAATATGGTCCTCCACGAGGGAGGAAGCCCCTGCAGAATACCAAAAGCAGCACCCGTGTTTCTCACGTGTATAATCTCAAAAAAGCCAGGCACTATCACTACCCCACGCCCCACTGGTAGGCTCGTGTACACGAGCCACTTTGTCAGCTGGTCAAGCACATATAGAGGAACAACAAAAAGGATCAGCCATGCAGACCAGTTATTCATAAAAGCTGTTCTTCGCACCTTGGACATATGTCCGGGTACCTCTCGCTGCGGCCAATCTCCTCGCTGTAATGCCAGCACCTGCTGCACTTCTTTCCCTTTGCCCTATCTATCTCTATCCTAAGTCCAGAAAAATCACCTTCCTGTTCACCAGGGAAGGAATCCCTTGCAACCTCCACCGAGGATACAATAAATACCTCCTGGAGGAATTCTTTAACCTGTTTTATGAAATCAAAGGTCTTGCCATCTGCAAACAGTCTGACTCTTGCATCCAGTGAATGGCCTATTATGCCATCTCTTCTTGCCGCTTCCATTGATCTTGCCACCTCTCTCCTTAGGGAAAGAATCCTCTCCCACTTCGCCTTGAGGGCATCATCCATAAGCCCTAGGTCAATCTCTGGTAGTCGAGTTAGGTGAACACTTCGCTCCTTTCCTTCAAAACTAGGCATATGGGACCATATCTCCTCGGAGGTGAAGGATAGTATCGGTGCTATCATTCTGGTAAGATCCATTAGTATCCTGAAGATAGCACTCTGTGCTGATCTCCTGGGAAGAGAATCTGGCCTGTAGATATACAGCCTGTCCTTCAGCACATCCAGGTAGAAGGAACTCATATCTACCACGCAGAAATTATGTATAAGTTGATAAATGGTATGCGGTTCGTAATCCTCGTATGCCTTCCTTACCCTTCCAAGTAGTTCCTGAGACCGGTGAAGTGCAAACCTGTCCATCTCGAGCATATCCTTGTATTCAACCATGTTATTGTCAGGATCAAAGTCATAGAGATTACCTAGCATGAACCTTGATGTATTCCTTATCCTTCTGTAGGTCTCTACCAGCCTATCTATGATCTCCTTAGATATCCTGATATCTGTAGTATAATCCTGTGCACTTACCCATAGCCTCAGTATCTCTGCCCCGTACTTGTTTATTATATCCTGGGGAAATATGACATTACCTACTGACTTGGACATTTTCTTCCCCTCTCCATCGACCACAAAGCCATGGGTAAGTACGGAGAGATACGGCGCGTTACCCCTTGTACCTACCGAAGCGAGCAATGTACTCTGGAACCATCCTCTGTGCTGGTCAGAACCTTCTAGGTACATATCCACGGGCACACCCAGCCTGGGATCCTTTTCGCACACAGCCGCATAACTCACGCCCGAATCAAACCAGACATCAACTATATCCTCTTCTTTTATGAACTCTTCGCTTGAACACTTGGGACACCTGGTACCCTCGGGCAGGAGTTCCTTCTCACTCCTGTTAAACCATGCATCTGCTCCTTCTGTCTCAAATATAGCGGCCACATGCTCTGCAATCTCCCTGGATGCTATCTGCTCTCCACAGGTCTTGCAGTAAAACACAGGAATGGGCACACCCCATGCCCTCTGTCTTGATATGCACCAGTCAGGCCTGTTCTCCACCATGGAATATATTCTATCCCTACCCCAGGAAGGTATCCAGTTTACCCTGTCTATTGCCTCAAGAGCTCTCTGCCTCAGGTTGTTTTGCTCCATGGAGATAAACCACTGGTTAGTGGACCTAAATATAATGGGGTTCTTGCACCTCCAGCAGTATGGGTATGAGTGTTCATAATCCTCGGACTTTAGTAAAGCACCTTTTTCGCTCAGTGCATCAATTACAGCCTCGTTTGCATCAAAGACGAACTTTCCGGCAAAGCCCTCCACATCGTCCGTAAATCTTCCATCGTCATCAACGGGCGAATATACCTCAAGGCCATATTGCCTCCCTATGTCATAGTCCTCTTCACCGTGGCCAGGTGCAATGTGTACACAACCTGTACCAGCATCCAGGGTTACGAAAGGTGCAAGTATAACCACGGACTCTCTCTCGTAGAGAGGATGCATGGTCTTTAGTCCTTCCAACGAACGCCCGCTTACAGCCGCAAGCGTTGTGTAATCTGCTGAGCCGATCTTCTCCATGACAGAAGTTACAAGATCACTTGCAACGATGAGAATACCAAACTTATCCGTCTTCACTACCGAGTACTCCACGTCTGGATGAACTGCAATGGCAAGATTGGCAGGGATGGTCCATGGTGTGGTTGTCCATATCACTATGTAGACGTCGCCATCGGTGGAAAGTCCTTGTATCTTATCCTTCATACCTGAGATTATCTTGAATTTTACAAATATGGAGGGCGCCACCTGGTCATGGTATTCCACCTCTGCCTCGGCAAGGGCGGTCTTGCAACTGGCACACCAGTAAACAGGTTTCCTTGCTTTGTACATTGAACCCTGTTCTATGAACCTCCCAAGTTCCCTTACTATTGTGGCCTCGTAATCATAGGTCATAGTACGATACGGGTCTTCCCACAAGCCGAGCACGCCAAGTCTTTTGAATTCATTCCTTTGTATGTCGAGATACTTGCCAGCATATTCACGGCAGGCCTTGCGTAATTCTGACTTGGAGCGTATGTTTTCCTTGCCCCCTATATCCTTCTCCACTTGGTGCTCTATGGGTAATCCGTGGCAATCCCACCCGGGCCTGTAAAAACTATTATATCCCATCATGAACCTTGATTTTATAATGATGTCTTTCAGTATCTTGTTAAGAGCAGTGCCCAGATGAATGTGCCCGTTGGCATAGGGCGGGCCATCATGGAGTATGAACTTGTCCCTACCCTGGGACGCATCCATAATCATTTTGTATAAACCCATTTCATCCCACTTCTTGATGAAATCCAGTTCTTTCTCGGCCAGCTTGGCCTTCATGGGAAAGCCGGTCCTCGGCAAGCAAAGTGTATCCTTGTAACCCATCATATTCCTCCTAGGCTGTATGAAACTGGCAATCTAACCCAATAAGACAGGGATTGTCAATGACTGCGAAGGTACATCTTTTAAAACTGGCGACAATAGTACTAGCTTCTGCAAGTACTTTATACCTGGTACTAGATCCCTAGCCAGGCAGGGTCTTGAACGTATCAGAGAGCCTACCTATTACAGGACCAAGGCCTAAGATGATATCCTCCATTACCTCTTGCACGCTCTTCAGTTCCTTTATCATACCTGCAACCTGTCCACTCATCAAGGACCCGTTCTGCAGGTCACCTTTCACTGAACCAATGTAAGTCCTGTCAGAACCTATCATCTCGAGTATCTTGGCGGGATCAACACCCTTTCTCTCGGCATCGATAATCTTCTCGGTAAAGGCATTCTTGATAACCCTAGTGGGGTCACTGAATGCCCTTCCGGTTATCGTGGTATCTGTATCCCTAGCATTTACTATTGCCATTTTGAAGTTATCATGTACCGGTGACTCCCTTGTTGCAACAAACCTTGTACCCATCTGTATACCTTCTGCACCCAGGGCAAAGGCTGCTACCATGCCTCTCGCATCCGCAATGCCACCTGCTGCAATAACAGGTATGCTCACGGCATCCACAACCTGGGGAACCAGCGTAAACGTGGTCAGTTCATCCCTCCCGTTGTGACCCCCTGCCTCAAAACCCTCGGCAACAACCATGTGGTAACCAAGGTCTTCTACCTTTTTAGCCATTCTTACATTGGCTACCACGTGTATGGCTGTTACCCCGGCATCGAGTAGCATTCTGTTTACCTTGGCTGGATTGCCTGCAGATGTCACGATTACATTCACGCCACTTTCAATGGCTGCACCCAGCATGGTCTCGTAATCCGGCCTTATAAGCGGACAGCTCACGCCAAAGGGCTTATCCGTCATCCCTTTCAATGCCTCTAATTCCTTGGCAAAAGTATCCATGTCCATGGCACCTATGCCCATCACACCAAGCCCGCCTGCATTGGAAACTGCTGCCGTGAGCCTGGAATTGGATACCCAGACCATACCACCCTTGAGTATGGGATACTCTATGCCAAGTAAATCGCTAACCCTAGTCTTTATCATCTCAGCCCCCAAGAACCTTATCCTTTATACCTTGAGACTTCAACCCCATACCTTCCCTACAGCCTTTCATCTACAACTACACCCTTGCCCACAAATGCCTTGGCAGGTACTATCCTTACTTTCACCCTTACACCAAGGCCTGCATGCATTGCCCTCTCTATCCTCTCAATAAAGGTCTCCTGTGCCCTCATTTCATCGAAGAACAGCCCTTCCTTAACCTCTAGGAGCACCTCGATGATCTCCCTTGCACCACTCGTGTAAACCCTAGCCTGAAACTTCGTATCAATACCCTGCTCAGCGAGTATCTCTTCAATCCTGTTTGGACTAACCATGACTCCCTTTACCTTGAAGCTATTATCGACCCGACCATAGAAACCACTCAACCTCATATGGGTCCTGCCGCAGGGACATTTATCTTTCATTACGGACGTAATATCTCCAGTGCGATACCGTATAAGAGGATAGGCCTCCCTTGCCAGGGTTGTAATAACGAGCTCTCCTCTCTCGCCTGGTTCAAGTCTCTTGAGACTATATGGGTCTATAACCTCGGCTATGAAATAATCTTCATATACGTGGAGCCCTTGGTGTGCCTGGCATTCACCCGCTATGCCCGGGCCTATTACCACGCTGGAACCGTAGTTGTCGAATACCTCTATGCCAAGACCAGACTCTATCTCCTGCCTTAGCTCATGAGATAGTGGTTCACCTCCCATGACACCTATCCTCAGGCGCAATGCCTTCGGGTTTACTTGTTTTTGCTTCATACCATCCATGATAACAAGGGCATACCTAGGCGTGCATACCAGCACTGTCGTAAGGTAATCTTGCATTATCATTATCTGTTCTGCGGTATTACCAACGCCTGTCGGTATAACCGATGCTCCTACGAGCTCTGCTGCTGCATGCATGCCAAATCCCCCAGACAACAAACCGTAACGGAAGGCAACTTGCACCACGTCATCCTTTGTTACCCCTGCAGCTACCATGTACCTAGCCACCAGCTTTGCCCAGTGCACAAGGTCATTTTTGGTATAACCGGTAACCACAGGCTTACTAGACTTGGCAGACGGACTATGCATCCTTACAACTTCCCTTAATGGGACTGCAAACATGTCATAGGGATAATTGGCCTCTACATCATCCCTGGTTGTAAAAGGGAGACTCTCAAGGTCGTCGATGGACCTTATATCTTCTGGTAAGATATTAACACTATCAAAGGCTCTTCTGTAATGGGCTACATTTAGATATGCCCTGTTAAGTGTTGATTGTAATCTTTCCAGCCTGAGCACATCCAGTTCTTTCCTTGGCATTGTCTCCAGAATAGGTTCAAAATAGGTCATACAACGTCCCTCCCCAGGTAAGCATCTATAACCCTTTGGTCTCTATGCACCTCTCTGGGCGAACCAGAGGTAAGTACTGAACCCTCAAACATAACGACGACTTCCTCGCACATGTCCATCACAAGGTTCATGTCATGCTCTATGAGTACTATCGTGAGCTGCATATCCTCTTTTATCCTCTTGATCAAAGAATCCAGTTCTTCTGTCTCTCTCGGGTTCATGCCAGAAGCAGGCTCGTCAAGGAAGAGTACCCTTGGTCTAGTGGCAATTGCCCTTGCAATCTCGACCTTTCTTTGCTCACCGTAGGACAATGTGAACGCATCCTGATCGGCCTTGTCTTCAATACCAAAGAGTCTTAACAGAGCCATCGCACGCGATATAAGATCCTCCTCCTCCTGTCTTTTTCTCTTCGAATCTAATATGCACTCGAGAAGCCCCGAGTCCAAGTGTAGGTGCCCACCAGACATGACATTCTCCAGCACGCTCATGTCCTTGAATATCTCAAGGTTCTGGAATGTCCTTGCCATTCCGAGTCTTGCCCTTGAGTAAATAGGTGTTCCACTTATGTCTTCTCCGTTAAGGTAAATCCTTCCCGAGTCCTGTCTTATGAGCCCTGTTATTACATTGAAAAGCGTGGTCTTACCAGCACCGTTGGGTCCTATTATGCCAAGTATCTGGCCTTCTTCCACCTCAAGATCCACGCCCTTTAATGCGCTTACGCCCATGAAGCTCTTGTGTACAGATTCTACCTTAAGTATTACTCCCATACTTCCCTGTAATCTTTCCCTAGGTATGCCCTTTTTATCTCGTTACTCTGCCTTAGCTCGCTTGCATTACCCTCCAACACAATACGGCCGGTCTCAATGATATAGCCCCTGTCAGCAAGTCCAAGAGCAACCCTGGCATTCTGTTCCACTATAAGTATGCCAAGACCCCGTTCCTTGTTGAGATACCTTATCTGCCTGTATATATCCTTGGCAACAACAGGGGCCAGGCCCATTGTGGGCTCATCCAGCAAGAGGAGCATAGGCCTTGACATGAGCCCCCTTGCTATGGCGAGCATCTGCTGTTCACCACCAGAGAGGTTCCCTGCATATTGTTTTCTCCTTTTTGCAAGAACCGGGAAAAGCTCTTGCATTCTTGCCATATCTTTCTTTATCTCTGAGTAATCTTTTCTCGTGAACGCACCAAGGAGCAGGTTATCCTCGACGGTCAGCCTTGGGAATATCCTTCTTCCCTCCGGTACATGGCTTACACCAGACATCACTATCTTCTCGGGTGAGACGTGGGTAATATCATCACCGTTTAATGTTATGCTCCCCGAGGCAGATCGTACTATTCCCGAGATTGATTTCAGTACCGTGCTCTTGCCAGCGCCGTTGCCACCGATAAGTGCTACCACCTCCATAGGTTTCATATGGAGAGAGATCCCTTTCAATGCGTGTATACGGCCATAGTAAGTATGTAGATTGGACACAACTAGCATCTAGGATCCCCCCCTTGCAAAGATATCTGTAACCTTCATCCTGCCCATAATACCCTGGGGCCTCAATACCATCATTGCAACAAGCAATGCACCGTAGAAAATACCCTGATTCGCCTCTAGCCCTCTCAGCAACTCGGGGAGTATCACAAGTGCTGCAGCACCTATTATGGAACCCGGGATACTACCTATACCGCCGAGAACCACCATGGCGAGTATCATTATGGATGTCTGCATCCCAAAGGTCATGGGATTTATGTAACCTGTGTAATGGGCATACAGGCTACCTGCTATACCTGCCCAGAATGAACTTATTACCATGCACAAAATTTTGTAATAGTATATATTTATACCCATGAACATGGCAACCGTGTCATTATCCCTTATTGCAGCCCATGCCCTACCAACCTTAGATGCCTTGAGCCTCGACGTGGTGAGCACCATTACGGCAAGGATGGAAACGCAGAATACAAGGTAAACTGGCTTGGATGTAATATCAAAGCCAAACACACTGGCCTGTGGTATGCCTGTGAGACCATCCGGCCCACCTGTTATACCCATATTCATGAGCACGATCACGGTTATAATGCCAAAGCCCAAGGTCACAATGGCTAGGTAGTCGTCCTTTACCCTCAAGGAGGGTATAGCTAGGAGTAAACCAAATAAAGAGGTTATAATACCCGATAGCAATAGGCATACAATAAACGGTAGGCCTTCAAGCATCATCAAGCCGCTGGCATAAGCACCTATACCGAAAAATGCAGCGTGTCCCAAGGAGACAAGGCCAGCCATGCCAACTGCCATGTTCAGGCTAAGGCTCAAGATGGAGAACAGGATTATAATGATGCCCACGTGAAGTATGTACGGTGTCATCTCTTTGAACCCATGATTCCACTCGGCCTTATAACAAGTACGAGCACCAGGGCGAGGAATGCAAATGCATCCTTGAACCCCGAAGATATGTATGCAGCCCCGAGGTTTTCCGCAACTCCGAGGGTAAGCCCTCCCACTACCGCACCTGGTATGCTGCCTACCCCACCCAGTACAGCGGCAGAGAATGCCTTGAGCCCTGGCAAAGTACCCATGGTTGGATATGTAGTGTTATAATATATCGCCATGAGTATACCAGCCACTCCGCTTAGCGCAGAACCAATTAAAAAGGTAAACATGTAGGTCTTATCCACGTCTATACCCATAAGCATCGCTGCCTCAGCATCCATGGCAACTGCCTTCATGGCCCTTCCGTTCTTGGTGTGGTTTACTATGACATAGAGGAGGGTTATGAGAAGTAAAGAAGCTCCTATTATTATCAACTGCATATCAGATATATCAACCCCTAGGAAATTGTACATGTGGGATGCAAAATGTATGGGAAATGGCCTCTCGTCAGGTCCAAAGATAAAACGCGCCGACGAGCTCAGAAAAATAGATGCACCGATGGCACTTATAAGGGAGATCAAGGGGTTCAAGCCCCTAAGCGGTTTAAATGCCACGCGTTCAAGCAGTACACCCACCACGCAGCTTAGGCTTATGCCCACCAGTACAGATAAAGTCAGGTTTCCTGTCAGGCCTAGCGTTATGACTGCACCATAGGCACCGTACATATAAATTTCGCCCTGGGCAAAGTTTATGATTCCTAGGATGCCATAGACCATTGTATAGCCCAGTGCGACGAGTGTGTACACGCATCCTATTACTACACCATTTAAGGCCTGCTGCCAGAACACCTATTCTACCTTTACGTACTTGCCACCCTCTACCTTGAATATGTAGACGCCCTGTTTTACCACGTCACCGTTTTTGTCAAAGCTAAGCCTTCCAGTTACACCGTCAAAATCCTTGAGACCGTCCAGGTAATCCCTTATTGCATCAGCATTGTAACCCCTATTCTTTATCGCATCGGCCACTATTCTCGTCATGTCATAGGTTATCGCGGCAAACATTATATTGTTAGGCTCGTTTTTATGGGATTTTACAATGTCCATGTACTTTTCTTTGAACCGTTTGTTTGTAGGTGTATTGTAATCAGGATCGTATTCGCCAGCAATCACGTGTCCCTCGGCCGCTTTGCCCGCAAGCTCAATGTATTTAGGCGCCATGTCACCGAATACACCCATAGAAGGGGCATTTATACCCATCTTTCTTGCCTGTACAATGGCAGGGGCTGTCTCCTGCAGGTAACCCGGTATGAAAAGAAGGTCGAATTTTTTCTGTTTTATCTTCGTGAGCTGTGCTGAGAAATCCCTGTCCCCTCTCATGAAGCTCTCGTCTGCCACAACATCTATGCCAAGATCATTAAAATACTTGGAGAACAGCTTGTTGCATCCCTTACCGTACGGTTCGTTACTGTACAGTATGGCAACGCTTTTCACTCCCATCCTCTCCTTGGCATACTTGGTAAGTGCCTCGGCCTGTCTGTCTATCCTGGTGCATCCCCTGTATATGTACTTACCTGCATCCGATATTTTGGGAGACGTGCCATTGGGCGTGATGACAACCACGTGGTCCCTCTCAGCTATGGGTGCCACGGCAAGTGTATTACCGCTCATCATGGGGCCTATCACAACCTTTACCTTGTCCATGGAGATGAGTTTTTCGAATGCAGTGACAGATGCCTGAGGTGAATCCTTGCTGTCCTCGTATATAACTTTCAAAGGTTTACCGTTTATACCACCTGCAGCATTTATCTCCTCCACGGCAATCTCTATGCCCCTCTTGGCAGGAAGACCATCGGAAGCCCCTGTCGAGAGCCTAAGAATAGCGCCTACCTTTACCACCTTTTCCTTTGTGCAGCCTGTAAACCCTATGACTGCAAAAACTAACACTCCTAACAAAACTCCCAGAATAAACCTTTTCACCTCTAACCTCCTTTTATCGTTTTATCCAAGTTAAATTTAACAAGGAACAAAACATAGTTCCTCATGCTCTTACTTCCATGAACTTATCCAATGCCCGCAATATCAAAGCCTATAAACCTTTTCCCCTGGTAACACCTTCAACCCTTTTTCTTGGAGTACCTCTATTGCCCTGTCAGTATCGTCGAGCCTGAATATTATCACGGCATTCTCACCGCTTCTCTCCACAAAGGCATACATGTATTCCACGTTAATGCCCTCACTAGATAGTGCATCCACTATGGCATGAAGCCCGCCTGGCCTATCAGCAACCTCTACTGCAACCACCTCGGTGCGGCCCACGGTGAATCCCTCGGTCTTCAATATATCCCTTGCCTCCTGGACCTTGTCCACTATAAGTCTGAGTATGCCGAAGTCCGTAGTATCTGCCAGGGATAATGCCCTGATGTTTATATTCCTTTCCTTTAATACCCTAGTAACCTGGGCCAGCCCACCTGGTTTGTTTTCCAAAAATACGGATATCTGTTCAACCTTCATTGGCTTAACCTCCTTTTTAAATATTCCTCTTATCAATAACTCGCTGTGCCTTTCCCTCGAATCTTTTTAGCGTTTTGGGCTCAACGAGCTTTACCTTTGCTGTTACACCTAGGTAATCCTTTATGTCCTTTGCTATCCTCTTCTCCATTTCCTGGAGTTTTCTCACCTCGTCAGAAAATATCTTCTCGCTTACCTCTACCTGAACCTCGAGAGTATCAAGCGCCCCTTCCCTGTCCACTATAAGCTGATAGTGAGGCTCAAGCCCCTCTACATCCATAAGAACGCTTTCTATCTGCGATGGGAATACGTTCACGCCCCTTATGATAAGCATGTCGTCGCTGCGTCCTGAGACCCTGTCCATCCTTACAAACGTCCTCCCACACTTGCATGTCTCTGGCATAAGCCTGGATATGTCCCTTGTCCTGTACCTGATCAAGGGGAATGCCTCCTTTGTCAGTGTGGTGAACACGAGCTCACCGGTCTCCCCATAGGGTAATACCTCGCCGGACTCAGGGTTTATGACCTCCACTATGAAATGATCCTCGAAAACGTGAAGCCCGTTTCTGCCCTCTGCACACTCCATAGACACCCCTGGGCCCAGGACCTCGGAAAGCCCATAGATATTGAGGGCCATTATGTCCAGCTTATTTTCTATCTCTATCCTCATCTTTTCGCTCCATGGCTCTGCACCGAGTATACCGACCTTAAGCCTTAAAGAACGCATGTCCACACCCATCTCTTCACCCATCTCTGCCAGGTACAGGGCATAAGAGGGAGTACAGCAGATGGCAGTAGGTCCAAAATCCTGGAGTATCATTATCTGTTTTTTAGTGTTGCCTCCTGACATGGGAATAACGCTTGCACCTAGCTTCTCAGCACCGTAATGGGCACCGAGACCACCTGTAAAGAGCCCGTATCCATAGGCATTGTGTACTACGTCATTTTTTGTAAGCCCTGCAGCGGCAAAGCACCTTGCCATAAGCCCTGCCCACATATCTATGTCCCTCTTGGTGTAACCCACTACCGTTGGTCTTCCTGTAGTACCTGATGATGCATGTATCCTCACCACGTTGCTCATGGGTACGGAGAACATGCCGAAAGGGTAGTTATCTCTCAGGTCTTGCTTCGTGGTAAACGGTAGTCTCTTCAGGTCGTCCAACGTCTTTATGTCCTCAGGCCTGACGCCTGCATCATCAAAGGCCTTCCTGTAGAAGCCAACGGTGTGATAAACCCTCTGCACCACCTGTTTCAGTCTCTTGAGTTGAAGGGCTTCCAGGGCCTCTCTTGGTAGAGTTTCAAACTCCTCATTGAATATCATACGCTAACCTCCTCTCACTTTATTTTCTTGCCTTATATCTCTTCCCATCCTGAAGGCCATTATATTCACATCCCTTACCTTCTCAGGGAGTCTCTCTGCTATGCATTGTTCCCACGTGTCCGTATCCGGTTCAAGCAGCGTGGACAGAACACCCAGCAAAACTGAGTTCAGAACCCTCTTGTTGCCAAGGGAAAGGGCAATATCACCGGCATCCACGAACACTATCCTTCGCGTCTTTTCCCTTACAATGCCTTCCACTTCAGGATACATTTCTTTACCAATGCTTACGGTAGGCGGCGGCAACCTGTATCTGTTTATTAAGACCCATGCATCAGGTCTTAAGAAATCAAGGTACCTCGCTGTCTCCAACTCTTCAAAAGACAGAAGTATATCGCATTCTCCCTCCGGTATAACAGGCGAGAACACCTTCTCTGAAAAACGGATATGGGACATTACACTACCACCCCTCTGGGCCATACCGTGTATCTCGGACTTTTTTACATCGTATCCATGGCGCATGGCTACTTCAGCCAAAATATCAGAGGCCAGTATTATCCCCTGACCTCCCACACCTGCCATTACAACGTTCATACATCACCCCCAATAGCATCGAATGGGCATATTGCCTTGCATATTCCGCAACCAGTACAGGTATCCAGTATAATAGCCTTTTTATCCTTAAACTCTATGGAAGGACAACCAATGCCCAAGCAAACCTTGCAACCCGTACATTTATCGGAATCTACCTTAAGTGGCACCCCTGACACCCTTCTGGAAGGCAAAAGCACACACGGTGCAGAGGATATGATTACAGCGGGGCCTTCCTGTTCCAAGGCCTCCTTGACCTTTTGCCTAGTCGTGTCCACGTCGTATGGATCAACCCTCTTAACCCAATCTATGCCAAGGGCTTTAACCAAGGCCTCCAAGTCTATCTCTATGTTTTTAGATCCATCAAGGGCAATGCCGGTACCAGGGTGATCTTGAGCGCCTGTCATTGCCGTGGTCCTGTTGTCCAGTATAACCACGAGGGCAATACCCTTGTTGTAGGCCAAGTTCAATAGGCCGGTCATACCTGAATGGAAAAACGTGGAGTCGCCTATGACGGCTGCTATTTTCTTCTTGCCACCATCTAGAACCTTTGACATGCCATGGGCATGGTTTATCCCTGCTCCCATGCAAAGGCAGGTATCTATCGCATCAAGCGGTGGCAGAAAACCCAGGGTGTAGCACCCGATATCACCTGCAATAAAGCACTTGTTTTTCTTTAATGCCCACAGCATGCCCCTATGAGGACACCCAGGGCACATGTTCGGCGGCCGAGCAGGAAGCTTTAGAGAGCTTGATCCAGTGTTCACACTACCCGAGATAGCCTTCTTTACAATGTCTGGATTTAGTTCACCGCACATGGGTATGCGATCCTTTCCGTGGCAATCTATACCAAGTTCCTTTACCTGTCTTTCTATAAAGGGATCTAGCTCTTCCACCACCCAGAGCTCCTTTACCTTTGCAGCAAATTCACGCACAAGCACATCTGGCAGAGGATAGGAGAGTCCTAGTTTCAAAAATGACGCGTCTGGAAAGGCCTCCTTTGCATATTGGTAAGCAGCCCCCGAAGCTATAATACCCAAAGATGCATCGTTTATCTCCATGACATTGTACTCTGAGCTATTGGAATAATCTTTAAGCCTATTGAGCCTCTCCTCAACGACTGGGTGCCTTATCCTGGCATTTGCAGGCAGCATCACCCATTCCACGGGATGCCTCTCAAGGGATGCTCTAGGTGGATCTTCTGGTTCTTCCAGTTCCACAATGCCTTTTGAATGTGATATGCGTGTCGTGGTACGGAGCATCACAGGGGTCGAGAATTCCTCGCTTAGCCTATAGGCCGTCTTAACAAAGTCCTTTGCCTCCTCCGATGATGAGGGCTCCAGCATAGGTATCTTCGCAAATCTTGCATAATTGCGGTTATCCTGCTCGTTCTGCGACGAGAACAGCTCAGGATCATCTGCGCTCACTAGTACTAGCCCGCCCCTTATCAAGGTGTACGGCAGTGTCATGAGGGGGTCTGCGGCCACGTTCACGCCCACGTGCTTCATGGCCGCCAATGCCCTTGCACCTGCATATGATGCACCTGCTGCGACCTCTAGGGCAACCTTTTCATTGGGCGTCCACTCTGCATGGATCTCGGGGAATTCTCTTGCTATGGTCTCAAGAATCTCTGTGCTAGGTGTACCAGGGTAAGCAGAGGCAAACCTGACCCCAGACTCCATGGCTCCCCTTGCTATTGCCTCGTTCCCACTTAATATCTTCTTCATGACAAACCCCTTGAGAGAAATAGTATACCTGCAATAAAAAAGGAGGCCATGGCGCCCATGGCCTCCTTTTTCTTACCCAAGGATAAGCCTATGGGCATGTCTTCAGTCTCCAATAAACATAGCTAAAGTAAGTAAAAAAGAAACTCCCAAATACCATAACAGAGGTATTTATTAATATATTGGGCATTGCTGTCAAGTGTTTTCTATGTATAGAAACACCTTGCACAGGGGGGTATGTACCACAGGCTCGTATCATATCTGTCCAACCTAGTGCCTATGCTACGAAAAACCACAATCACAATATTTTTGTCTATATCTCGGGAATGATAACCTTGGTCTTCCTGCCTGAGAGCAAAAGGATAAAGGGAATAAATATGATAAAGGCAAGCATGAGTGTCCAAAATACGTCTATATAGGCAAGAACGCCTGTCTGCTGACGTAACAGTTCATACATGAACTTGAGGGTCAAAGCCTTATTTGTCACTGGATCTTTACCAGAGAGGGTGAAGAGAGCCTTTGCCGCCCCGGCCAAGCGTTCGTTGTATATGGGATTATACGGTGTTAAGTGATCAACTAGCCTTGCCTGGTGAAACTGGGCGCGTCTGCTCAGTATCGTTGCCGCAATTGCTATACCAACAGAGCCACCTTCGTTCCTGAACAGATTGAACAGGCCAGTGCCTTGTCCCATGTCCCTGGGCTTCAAACGTACAAAGGCTGCAGTAGTTATCGGTACGAACAGGAAACCGATGCCAAAGCCCTGCAAAATTCTTGTTACAGTAACATAGAAAAAATCTATATCCATGTTAAGGTACTTAAGCATCCATAGGGATAGTATGTTGAATATTGCACCCAGAAAAACGAGTATACGAGTATCTATCTTTCCTATGAGATTTCCCACCAGTATCATGGCAATAAGAGCAGCAAGCCCACCAGGCGATAGTACAAGGCCTGACCATGTTGCCGTGTAACCCATTAGATGCTGGAGGAAAAGTGGCAGCATGGTAAATGCGCCGTAAAGGCCAAAACCGGTAAGGAACATGAGGAAGTTGCCCGAGGCAAACTCCTTGTACCTAAAAAGGGACAGGTCTACCAGTGGGTGCCTTGCAGTAAGGGATCGCCAGATAAATAATGCAATACCCGTGAATGAAAGACATGCAAGGATATTTATGAAGTTGCTGTTAAACCAGTCATAGCGTTCACCCCTATTAAGCATTATCTCAAGACTACCAAGGCCTAGGCAAATAAAGATAAAGCTCCAGTAGTCAACCCTACCTTCTGGTCTCTTTAGATAAGGCGGATCGGTTATAAAAAGGTATCCCAGAAGAAATGCAAGCATGCCAACTGGTATGTTTATGTAAAACACCCAGCGCCATCCCCAGTTGTCCGTAATCCAGCCTCCTAGTGTTGGACCTATTATAGGACCAAACACCACCCCTACGCCAAACAGGGCCATTGCCTTGCCATGCTCTTCCTTTGGAAACGATTCAAGCAAGATAGCCTGGGACATGGGCACCATGGCCCCACCTGCTGCACCCTGTATTACCCGCATCAATATGAGAAACATGAGGGAAGGTGCTGCTCCCGAGCCAAATGATGCAATAGTAAACACAACTATGCACAGGAGGTAAAAACGTTTCCTTCCAAAGTAATTGCCCAGCCATCCGGTTATGGGTAGTATAACGGCATTTGCCACAAGGTATGAAGTCACAACCCAGGTAATCTCATCCACGCCGGCAGAGAATGTACCCTGCATGTGAGGCAAGGATACGTTTGCTACTGACGTATCAATAACCTCTACGAGGGTTCCTAGCATCACGGTGAGGGCGATTACGTACTTGTTGTCTCTCATGGACATGTCAGCCTACACACCACCTCTCAATGCATAACGCTGGAAATGTTGATAACTAGCCGTGTCCAGACCGCTATATTCAACGGTCTTACTGCAGATTACCTGTTGTTGTATCTATCTTCACATGTACTGAGAGCCCAAGTCTCAGGCTATAGTCCTTGTTTGTACCAGGATCAAGGGCAATACGTACGGGTAACCTCTGTACTATCTTCACCCAGTTACCAGTGGCATTCTCGGGTGGGAGCAGAGAAAAAGCAGCACCAGTCCCAGCACTCAGGCTCTCCACATGTCCCCTGTACTTGCGCCCCGGATTAACGTCGGTATAAAAGGTTGCGCTCTGGCCCGGCCTTATCCTTGCTAGCTGCGTCTCTTTGAAATTGGCCTCTATCCATATATGTTTACCCCTCAGTGGCACCACCGAGCAAAGGGGCTGGCCCGGGGCAACAACCTGGCCGACTTCAGCCGTCTTCTTGCTCACAATACCTTCAACCGGCGACACAATGGTACAATATGAACGTTTCAACTTGGCCTTGTCGAGCTTTGCCCTGGCCAATTTGGCCCTTTCCTGGCTTACCCTTAGTTCTGCCCTGGCCATGTCAAGTGCCTTTAGTGCAACCTCATATTGGGCCGATGCCACTCTATAGGCTGTCATGGCCTTGTCGTATTTCTGTTTGGGCATGGATCCGGTTTTGTATAGCCTTGTAGCACGCTTCATCTCTATCTTGGCAAGATCAAGTTGGCTTTTCGCAGCATCCACCTGGGCCTGGGCCTGTGTTATACGGACATTGTCAAGTGCAAGCACGGAGTCTGCCTCCGCAAGACCTGCCTCCGCCTTTTCAACCTCCTTGTCATAGTCGCGTGGATCCAGCGTAGCTATAAGCTGGTTTTTCTTTACAAGCTGGTTTTCCACGACAGGGATGGTTAGTATAGTACCAGGTACCCTTGAGGACACGGCAAATATATCTCCATTGACGTATGCATCTTCAGTGCTCGGATACAACTGCGAGTGTCTCCAATAGAAGAACCCAAAGACGATCATTCCGGCCACGAAACCAATGATCACAAAAAGACCGATTGTTTTTCTATTCATTCCTGTATTACCTCACAGGCCCAAGGCCTGCTTTCTATAAAAGAGAGAAAACTTCGCACCTGTATCCTGAACTAACCCCCATATATAATCAATAAAGCGATATCGGTTTAAGCCTAACGTTAAACTACTAAAATAATGACGGTCTACTTGTCAAGCAGGGTCTTTAACAATAAAGCTAGGTAAAGACATGCTTTATGCCCAGGATGTGTAAAATTTTTCAGCAATATCCTTGATCCCCTGCTGTTATAGAGATATAGAGTAAAGAGCCCACCAGGTATTTAGCTCAACATAATAATGATTTCCAAGACATGATAAGGAGGCCTTTTGGCATGAATAGGATAACCCGCTTTGTGGCCATGTGTTTCACTTTACTAGTTCTTATATCCTGTGCACCCATAAAGGGGCCCGAGAAAATCCAAGTCGGAATGCAGCCCGATCTTCTCAGGCATTCCAGCCAGTTTGAAAAGGGTGTGGTTAAGGTAACCGAGGGGGTATACGTGGCTATAGGTTACGGCCTAGCCAACTCGGAACTTATTGTGGGTGATACAGGCGTCATAATAGTCGACACTATGGAATCAGTGGAAGCTGCCATACCTGTTAAAAAGGCTTTTATGCGTATAAGCTCTAAACCGGTAAAGGCCATAATATATACACATTATCATCCTGACCACACCTTTGGTGCAACAGCTATGGCAGCCAGCGACAACCCGGATATATACTCCTACGTGACCACGAAAAAGTATCTTGAACGCATTGTCACAATAACTAGGGATATTACCTACAAAAGAGCAATGAGGATGTTTGGTAACTTCTTGCCACCCGGAGAACTGATAAATGACGGAGTGGGACCTTTTCTCAACTATGACATGAACAAGACAATAGGGCTTCTACTTCCCAACAAGACATTCAGCACAGATGAAACAGACCTGGTTATAGTAGGTGTAAAGCTAAAGCTAGTTCATGCTCCTGGAGAAACCCCTGACCAGATCTTTATATGGCTCCCAGACAAAAAGACCCTACTGTGTGCAGATAACTTCTACAATTCCTTTCCTAACCTCTATACCATACGAGGCACTTCACCAAGGGGTGTAATGGACTGGGTTCATAGCCTGGACAAAATGCGTTCTTTAAAAGCTAAGTACCTGATCCCATCGCACACGAGACCAATCACAGGTCGCAAAAGGATCTACAGGACGCTTACGGATTACAGGGATGCCATCCAGTTCGTGCATGACCAGACCATAAGGGGCATGAACAGGGGTCTTACCCCAGACGAACTCGTAGAGACTGTAAAACTCCCAAGGCGCCTCGCCAAAAAGCCATATCTTAAGGAATACTACGGCAGCGTCGAGTTCTCTGTAAGGGCTATATTTGATAACTATCTTGGCTGGTTCTCTGGGAATCCCACGGACCTGAGGCCACTTGATCAATATCAGAAGGCACTTCACATTGCTTCACTAGCCGGAGGCCCAGATAGGCTGATGGAAGTCGCAAGAAAAGCCATAAGCCACCGTGACTACCAGTGGGCACTATTCCTCACCGAGCAGCTGACCACGTTAAATCCAGGAACTAAGGATGTAAACAAGCTGAGGGCAATTGCACTTAGGGGTCTTGCTGGCGGGGAGATAAATGCGCCTGCAAGGAATTATTATCTAACATCTGCCCTCGAAGTCACAGGAGAACTAAGCATAGGCCGGGTGCCTATGAACAAAAACAGGCGTCTTATAGATAGCATACCCCTTGAAGCCATCTTCAACGCCATGGCAGTGGAGCTCAATCCAAAGAAAAGCCAGGACTCTAACACTTGTGTTGGCTTCAGGTTCCCTGACATCAACTCGGCATACACCGTGCACGTGAGGTACGGGGTTGCCGAGATACAGCCACATTTCCCTAAGAATCCCGATATAGTGGTAACAGTAAATTCTAACGTATGGAAGGAGCTGGTAGCCAAGGTAAGAAACCCTGCACTGGCCTTTGCGAGAGGGGACATCAAGGTAAAGGGCGGACTCCTGAAACTGGTAAGGTTCCTCAACATGTTTAAGGACTAGCGAGAGACAAGCCTATAGTACAATTGGGTATATGCATACAATGCCGCGTTACAAAATAGTCTCAACAGCCTTAGAGGGGATATTGGGCAACCCATGGGTTTTATTTAGATGTGATGTCTTGATGAACCCATACCTTGCATTAATGACATGCCTTTAGCCTTCCGATACAGAAGATATAGCATATCAAGGAGGTTAGTATGAAGTGTCCTAACTGTGGATATACGAGCTTTGATTACCTTGACAAATGCAAGGTTTGCGGTGAGGACCTGGTACCTACCAAGATAAAATTAAACATATATACCAGGCCACCAGAGATGGAGATGGGAGAGGAGGGTTTTAACCTCTCCAAGATAGGCTCTGATTCAAACGATACGATACAGGATAACAGGAAAGGAAACCTCTCCGTAGAGGAGCTCCTCACCCAGGAGACCCAGGACCTTGTCGACTTCAACTTCGAGGATCACAAAACTCCTTGACAACTACCAGGCATTTATTTAGATAACCTCATGGTTGCCGAGATAGCTCAGTAGGTAGAGCAGAGGACTGAAAATCCTCGTGTCGGCGGTTCGATTCCGTCTCTCGGCACCAGGATTTTCTCACTCAGACGTAGACATCTCTGCTAGCAGTCTCTCTACGGATTCCCAGTTAATATGACTGTTATGTTAGCCAACAACCACTTTGTTCTAGACTT
>WFSG01000040.1 GCA_015486075.1 Deltaproteobacteria bacterium | reverse complement strand
GTAAGGTCAGCAGATATATTAATGTGACCAAGGGCTTGCTCTAACTTCTTGGAGGCGTTAGCCCCCTGCTCTTGCCTTCTCTCATACTTCTCTAGCTTCTTCTCTAAAACCTCAACTCTCTTCATAAGCTCCTTGTCCTGCTCCTTGACCTCCTGTACCTGTTGGCCGATGCTGGGCTTGTCAGCCGGCTCGCTTGCAAGCAAACTTGTTGTTAATAAAAAAACACTAACCACACAACTTAATGCAGATATTCTTATACATCTTTCAAGAAAAGTATACATTAAAAGTCCTCTGAGTGTTACTATTATATTTTATGTGTTACTTCAATAAACCTTCTACACCGCTGTCATAACTAGTTTGCCGTGCTTTATACCCTTTAGGGATATAAGCCTGTTGCCCAACACCTTAAGCTGGGAGGCCTTTCCCTTTAAGATGATTGTCTCCATGCAGTTGTTGTGGTCGAGGTGCGCATGCTGGCTGGATAGTATGGAGCCTAAGAAATCATGCTGGATCTCGAGTAGGTTATTGACGACATTTTTCTTGTGATGATCATAGACCAGTATGATGGCGCCCACAACCTCCTTGTCCTCTATCCATTTTTCCTCGACTATGGCGTTCTGAATGAGGTATCTTATGGCTTGGCTCCTGTTGGGAAACTGGTGCGTCTTGACAAAACTATCCAGATCATCCAGGATGTCTTTGTCCAGGGAAACACCGAATCTGCTAACCATAGTATCACCTTATAACAAAAGGTAACACAGACAAGACGTCTGGTCAACAAGAAAATCCTAAGTGAATGTTTTTGTTATGTCAGCCTGTATATTGTTATAATTTTAACATATTGACTAGTTGTAATTTTTGTCTATTTTAATCTGTGTGATCAGGCTTGATGTATTTGGTGTAAGTCTTTGGTGTTATTACAGGTGATCATAAATCCCAGAACTAGGTTTGTAAGGAGGTTTTTGTATGTCTTTTGAGAGGATATGGCACAAGAGTTATCCAACCGAGGTACCCCGTGAGATAGATTTCGAGAAAATCACCATGCCTGAGGTCCTTGCAAGGAACGCAAAGAGGTTTCCTGATAATGTAGCGCTTGTATACATGGGCAAAAGGATTAGTTACAAGGAACTTGATTCCCTGGTGAACAGGTTTGCCCGTGCATTAAAGGACCTTGGCGTGGGAAAAGGTGACAAGGTGGCCATGTTGTTGCCTAACATACCGCAGATCGTTATATCCAATTATGCAACATACAGGATAGGTGCTGTGACTGCCATGAATAATCCACTGTATACGGAGAGGGAATTGTCGTACCAGCTGGATGACTCTGATGCAAAGGTCCTAGTAACCCTTGACCTTCTTCTTCCAAGGGCACTCGCAATAAAGGACCAGACAAAGATAGAGAGCATTATCACCTGCCATATAAACGATTACCTGCCATTCCCTGTAAAACAGCTGTTTCCCTTTGTAAAGAAGGACATGTACCGTAAGGTGGAAGTAGGCCCAGGTGTGTTTGAGTTTATGGACCTCGTGAGGAGATATCCTAATACGCCGGTAGAAAACGAGGCTGAGTGGGACGATGTGGGTGCACTCCTTTACACGGGTGGTACAACTGGTGTTAGCAAGGGGGCAATGCTCACCCATGCAAATCTGTCCTGCAATACACAGCAGTTGCGTACATGGTTCTATACCTTCAAGGACGGCGAGGAAAGCATGCTTGCAGTATTCCCGTTTTTCCATGCTGCAGGCTACACGGGTCCTCAGAACACAACACTTCTCATGGCAGGAGCAGACATTCTTGTACCAAGGCCCGAGCCTGATATTATAGTTGACATGCTTAGAAAATACAGGCCAAGCATAGTCCCCGGAGTACCTACTATATACGTGGGCCTGTTAAACAACGAGAAATTCAGGAACATGGACCTTTCGTTTATAAAGATGTTCATTGCAGGTGCAGCACCGCTTTCCCTCGATACAATAAACCAATTGAAGGAACTGACTGGCGGGAGTGGGATAGTGAACGTCTACGGCCTTACCGAGATAACTCCCATGGGCACTGCAACCCCTGTTGGGGGTAAGGAGAAACCTGGTACTGTTGGCGTACCCTTGCCCAGTACGGACCTGAGAATAGTGGACGTGGAAACAGGTACAAAAGATATGCCCCTGGGAGAGCCAGGAGAGATACTTTTCAAGGGACCCCAGGTCATGAAGGGCTATTACAAGAAGCCAGAGGAGACGGCAAAGGCAGTAAGGGATGGATGGGTATACACAGGTGACATAGGCTTCATGGACGAGGACGGGTACATAACCATTGTGGATAGGAAAAAGGACATGATAGTGGCTGCAGGATACAATATATTTCCTCAAGAGGTGGACGAGGTACTCTTCCAACATCCCAAGGTATTAGAGGCATGCACCATTGGTGTACCTGATGAGTACAGGGGAGAGACTGTGAAATCTTACATAGTTTTGAAACCTGGTGAAAGCCTTGATAAGGAAGAGGTGATCAGTTACTGCAAGGAAAAGCTTGCGGCATACAAGGTGCCAAAGATAATAGAGTTTATAGATGAACTCCCAAAGAGTGCTGTTGGAAAGATACTGAGGCGTGAGCTAAAGGAAATAGATAGGAAGAAGAGGGAAGGGAACGAGTAAGATTTTCAATGCTTGAGCATGGCCCCCTAAGACACGCGCCCTAGCAGGTGCAGTGTACCTGTTGTTTTAAGGTAGGCTTCTTGTTTGAATGCATGATTAATCCCTGGGCCTGCTCAATGCAGCGTACATGGTCTGAACTCCGAAGTCCAGAGCGTCTGTTGGGATGCGCTCGTCTGCAGCGTGGATTAAGTCTACAAGGTTGAAACCCCTAGGTAATTTCATGGGGGTAAACCCGTATGTCTGTATACCGAGTCTTGAAAAGAAACGTGCATCCGATATGCCCGATAGTAGTAATGGCACCGGTATTCCACCGGGATCGGCCTCTTGTAGTATGCCTGCCAGTGTATCAAAGATGCCCATGTCCACTCTTTGCGGCCCTGGCTCGTGGAGTATGAGCTCTATGTCCACCTCACTACCTATGATATTCTTAAGTTCATCGATGAGGTCATTTGGGCCAAAACCCGGGAGCAATCGACCATCGATTTCTAACTCTATCTCTGAGGGTATAACGTTTATCTTTTCTCCACCCCTTACCACGGTTGGGCTCACGGTATTATGTAGCAGGGGATCAAACGCCCGTGCCCTGGTACCTAGAACGTCTAGCACAATGTCCGTAAGGGGTGGTCTGAGTAGTGCCCTGAGCAGGATAGAAATCGGGAAGGGAAGGTTGCCAGCCATGCCTTCTATCATCATGCGTGTAACAGGGGTTACGTGAACTGGAAGCCGCTTCTTGTCGATCCTAGCTAAAACGCTGGCAAGCCTTGCCATCGCAGCTCCCCTTACTGGTATGGAACCATGTCCTCCCTGGCCTCTTAAAGTTAGCTTCATCCAGCACACCTGCTTCTCTGAGACCATTATGGGGTAGAACTTCTTGCCAGCGAGGTGCAGTGTAAAACCTCCCAGTTCTCCGAGTGCATACCGCACATCCTTGAAGAAACCAGCATGGTTCTCCACTAGATACCTTGCACCGAACCTGCCTCCAGCTTCCTCATCGCTCAGCAAGGCCAGTATGACATCTCCTGGTAAGCTTGCCTTTTCTACCTTGGCTCGTAGTATGGCGGATACCATCATGGCAACCCCGCCCTTCATATCTAGAGTTCCGCGGCCCCATATGCATCCATCGGCTATCCTTGCCTCGAACGGAGGCTGGCTCCATTTCTGACCCGATGTGGGTACGACATCCACGTGGCCGTAAAGAAGAATGGGTGCCGAGTCACCTCGGCCGGTAAGGCGGGTCACCAGATTAGGCCTCTTTTCGTCGAGCGAGACAATTGTTGTCTTAAGGCCGGAATCTTCCAGTAGGTCTTTTATGTAGAGTATACACTTTTTTTCATTGCCAGGCGGATTAGTGGTATTAAAACGTATTAACCTCTGTAGTAATTCTACTGGCCTTTTATAGATAGTGGCTTTATCTCCCACGTGTTATCTCCTTGGATGTCTTAACCTGGCATGGAACATGAGTGCATGTGCGTTAAACAAGAGTAGGCCTGACTGGTCTTATAACATAACAGGTTTATTTAGCTGGTATATGTTGCACGCTCAACTTACAAGGTAAACGTTATCTCCCACCCTTACCCTGTCCTTTACCTTTATCCCGATGAGATCACCAGGACCAGCCTCTTCCACTGGCTTGTTGTCTATCTGCATGGAATCTATTTCCTGTTCAAAACCCGTGGTTGTACCCTCAATAGAAATGGTCTCACCCACCTTGACCGTATCAGACAGCTCTATACCAGCAACACTGATTTTCCCGAAGTAGTGGGTTACCTTGCCTATAAGTTTTTTCCCTTCACCCATTTAGATACCTCCGCGTCTAACATCATACTGAATTCATTATAAAGTAATTATCTACATACCATCTTGGAGTCTTTAAATCAACGCATACCTTTTGCCATAGCCTTCTAGGCCATATCCTATTGATCTATTGATCACTATGCGGTTATAAGATGCTCTGAGAGGAAGTCTGCCTCTATATCCGAGACCTCTTCAAATAAGTCGCCCACGTAGAGTTCAAAATGCCCCACCGGCAGGCTAACCAGTTTTGCATTCATCTTCTCCGCACATCTTCTTACTGACCTTGGAGATATCCCAAAGTCTTTTTCCGCCATAACCATGAGGGAAGGACACCTTACTTTCTTTGCAAAGGTTATTGGTCTGTACAGGGATAGGTACAATAGTATCCTTGCCGGACATTCGTTTTTCCATGTTGATCCCTCTGGTACAAGGGCCATGTAGCCAAGCATGGAATCCTGGCTGTTCATTATGGCGAATGTATCTGGCCTACCCACGATTGGCACGTAATAAGGGGATCTACGCGTTAATATTCTGAGCAGGTCCATTAACCCTGCAATAATCGCTTTCTTTACATATCTTGCGTCCATCATCATGAAAGAGGATATTCCATCGACAAAGGGCACTTGCGAGACTATAGCAGAAACCCATGGATTCCTTGCAGCAACCACAATTACATGGCCACCACTGAATGATGTACCCCACAAAGCAATGCTGTTACTATCTATACCTTCTAGCATACGTACGTGGGCCAGTGCTGCCTCCCAGTCATGTATGTGCATAATGGGATTTACGAGATTCCTTGGCTTCCCATCACTATCACCGAAGCACCTGTAATCAAAAACAAAGACAGCCATGTCCTTCTCAACGAATTTCTCTGCATATGCAGGTAGTCTGAAGCCCCTCTCTGCCCCGAAACCATGGGCCATTACCACTACGGGTGCTCTCTTGACCCCCTCAGGCATATACAGCCATCCTGCGCACCTTGTACCATTACTGAAAAAATCAGAGTCCCTTCTCGTGAAAGACATGTCCTTACCTCCCCTAGCTACTAGAATACAAGTGATCCAGATCTTAAGGACTGGACAAAAATTTATAGATAAGATTATAGCATGGATTAGTGGAATTTGCACGATGGGAACACGGTAGCCTCGAATTTATCTGTTGAGGGCGGCTATGTCTTTGTGTAGAATTTTGGGTAAGGGGCATAGATGCTAGGTGTTAGTACTACAAAGGGTGCCATGAAGTTTATTGAGCAGAGGGGCATAAAGGTTATAACGATAAATCATGTTGAGGTAGAGGTAGGTTCAATAGTTGGCGTGGCAAAGGATATAATGGTAACATATGAAAGACCTGAAGTAGCTGAAGGTTTCTCATGTTTAAAGAAAGGGGGGTTATATTATGGGTTTAAATGGATTATCGGGTGAGGATTATATCGGAGAGATCCAGGTAAGAAAGGCTTTAATAAAAGAGATCCCGACCTTGGAGGAAATGCTCTCAAGGGCATTTGACACCGATCCTTTTTTGAACTGGTACGTGCTTCCCGGTAGAAAGCGCAAGGAGCGTATTATCAAGTCTTTTGACATACTTATTCGTAGAATCGCCCTGGAACATGACCATATATTTACCACAGGAAACCTCGAAGGTGCTGCTGTATGGATACCTCCAGGCAAGTGGAATATGAGTATCTTAAGACAATTAAGCTTAATGCGCCTGACACCTAGTATAACCGGCATAAGGCATTTGTTCACAAGGGTATGGGGCCTTCTGATGGTAGAAGATAAACATCCTAAGGAGGATCATTATTACCTTCTCACCCTGGGCGTTGACCCTCCTTACCAAAATAGGGGCATTGGGTCAAGGCTGTTGAGGCACGTGCTTGACGAGTGCGACGAGAAGAGCATACCTGTTTACCTGGAAACTGCACTTGAAAAAGACGTGCGTTTTTACGAAGGTCATGGTTTTAACATAAGGGGTACATTGACCATGCCGGCCAATGGGCCTATGGTATGGTTAATGTGGAGGGAGCCCAGGTGAGTAAGCCTAGAATACCTAGGGGATATATCCCGGTATAATACATTTAAGAACGGCTCATTCATAGGCTTACCCTGTTTCGTCCAGCCTTTTTCGCGGCATAGAGGGCCTTGTCAGCTGCTTTTAAAACATCCCTGGGGTTCTTGTTCCTTGACATGTCCCTTTCTGCAGCACCTATGCTTATAGTGACAGAGACCTTTTCCCTGGGTTTAGCCTTTGCTCTGATGGACTTTGGCTTTTTTCTGGGCCTGTTTGGGCCCCTTAGTACAAATGGCGTGATTTCTACGCTTTGCCTTATGTACTCAAGTATGGGCAAGGTCTCTTTCTTACCCTTTCCACTCAGCACTAACACGAACTCCTCCCCCCCGTACCTGAATGCCCTTACCCCTGCAACCCTTGACATCCTGGATGCCACCATTCTTAAGACCTGGTCGCCCACGTCGTGGCCATAACGATCGTTGAACTTCTTGAAGAAATCTATGTCGGCCATGGCAATTGTGTAACGCCCAGTTAGTTTCAGCAATTCCTCGTTGAGGGCACGTCTTGCTGGAAGTCCGGTTAACTCGTCGTGGAATGCCATCCTGTAAGAGGATATAACGAGGGAGATTACGAGTATAAGCATTGCAGATGACATGTATAGGCTGAATATTTTGTGGTTACTCGGGTCTAAGAATGCCGTAAAACAAGTAACAAGTGTCCAGAAAAAGCCCGAGGTGATCGTATCAGGATACCTGATGTAGACTAGTGTCAGGAATAATGCGGAAAGACCGAACAATAAGATACCCGGTTGTGCCATGGGGATATGGTTAATAAAATCATATCTCAAAAAATTATATTCCAGATACTTCCTGATTGTTGGACTCGGGTGGATGTATAGAATGAAGACGGCCATGGCCTCCATGGCGATGATGCTGCCTCTCCACAGGCCTCGTGCCGTAAACAACCCCCTTTCCTTGATCAGAGAGAGTACAATCAGGTTGATTGGGATTAATGATGTTATCGCCAGGTAGGCTTCATGAGCACCTGGAATTGATGCGGTTTTCGTGCCAGCTGTGTATGCTACTGCACCATCTAAAATAGCAAGGATTGCTAGACCGTAGATGACCCTGCTTCTGTTAAAAAGCCAGGCTAGCAGCATGCCTGCAACGAGAAGCAGGTAGGGGGTTATCCATGGTATGGCATAAAGCCATCTACTGCTTAGAGGTGAGTGAGTGAAAGCAAGCGTGGTCAGGTAGATTAGACCGTTTGGTACAATAAAGGGAATCAAGGATCTAGAGTAAAGGAAACCCTTAGCGCTGTATTCAGCATTCATCATCATTGGGAATAACTTAGAACCCGGGTAATTATCAATGGTTTTCTTTTGCATGTCACCATGTTTTTTTAGAACAATGGGTAGAGAGGCACATGCATCCTGGCTTATCCAGGAAAGGAACATGTTTTGCAGACGACTAAAGCGTTTTCTTGCGAGATTCCATGGTATGCTGAATGTAAGAAGGCTTGCCAACTAGGTTTATACTATGATTAATGTGTGGCAGGTAATTTCAGGTTGTAATGTCAATGTGAGTGCCTTAGTGAGTCTAATTAAGTGCAAGATCAAGGAGGTCTTCAAATGACTGGGAAAAGAAAGCGTAAAGTCATCAAGCCGAGCATAGCAAAAAGTGTTTTTGTGGCAGAGGGTGCTAGAATCCTGGGGGATGTTGAAATAGGAGAAGGTAGTAGCATCTGGTTCAATGCAGTGTTAAGGGGAGACGAGGGAAAGATTGTTGTGGGCCCAGGCACAAACGTGCAGGATAATTGCGTGTTGCACACAGACATGGGCGTTGATGTAAGGATAGGCAGGAACGTAACCATCGGTCATGGGGCCATTATAAGGGGATGCATCATAGGTGATAATGTGATGATTGGCATGAATTCCACGATAATGACCCATGCCGAGATAGGCGAAAACAGCATTGTTGGCGCGAACTCCTTTGTTCCGTACAATAGCAAGTTTCCACCTAGATCCATGATTCTGGGATCACCTGCAAGACTCGTAAGAAGGTTGAGTGAAGAGGATACCAAGGCAAATCTTGTGGCTACCAGGATGTACAGGAATCTTGTAGATAGGTACAAGGCTGGCGAGATCTTAGGCCTGAACCATGCAGACTTTAAATGAGGGTGGTCTTCTATGATTAAGGGCAGCAGCATTTGTAAAGTGCTGCTGCCCGTATGTTGGACGGTTATCTGTGAGCCCTATTAAAAACCATAGGTTGCAATCCCTACCTGGACGCCTGAAGCTACATTTATTACAAGGGCCTTTTGGCCAGGTGATGCCATGCCATTATCAAGTACACGCGCCATTGCTATGGGTAGGGAGGCGTTAAAGAGATCACCTTCTTCTTTTGTTACATCAACCACCTTTTCGGGATTAACCCCAAGAAGCTCGGTCAAGGAGGAAACAAAGCCAGGCGATACCTGGGGCGGTATAATAAGATCAAAGGAATCGATGCTGCTAGCATTTGTTGCGAGAAACTCGGTGACACCTTTTATGACCGAATTCAGGTATATCCTTTCCAGGTTTGGATCCTTTTCGAATATCATGGAGAGCTTTTTGTTTTCATAGAATATGTAGGATTCGTACTTGTCCTGTAATTCCACGAATTTCCTGAAATAGAAAGACTTGAAACCAACACCGTCTGGTACACTATCCAGTAACATGGCAGCACCGGATAGATAAAAACCCGGGCTTGAGCCCCTTTCATGGATCGCATAGTCAACCATGTCACCACTAACAACGAGCCCTGCCCTTGCCTTGCCTGAATCGACCATGGCTCCAACCAACTGGCAGGCATTTAGGAAACCCATGGCCCCGTTCAAGACGTCAAAGGACAGCGTCTTTGGACCCTTGGTGTTTTCCTTATGAGCGTTTATCTCAAGGTCGTTTTGAACAAAGGTTGCTAAGGCTGGCTCTGCAAAGTCATGGTCCTTATACACAGAGACGTTTATTACAACGCCAATGTCTTCCCTGCTATACCTTGACTTGGAGAGGCATTCTTCGCCTGCTTTCTTTATCATATCTCGGGTTCCTAGACCGGGATTTTTACCCTTGTTTTCCGATATCCCTATACTCTCAATCCTGATACCCATGTCTGGCCCTCCTTTCGTGGTGCAAGTCTCTAGGCATACGCTGCCTGGGCTGGTCTCTCTTCTTCCTGCTTACCCTCTACCGCCATTATCCTTTCCGGCAGGTCATCAAGGGTGTATTTTGCCACTCCAAGGTTGATGCCTGATGCCTGTACGCCAAACAGAATATTCTCTCCCGATCTTATTGCACCGTTCTTGATATGATCCCAAAGTGCCACGAAATGGGCGGTAGAAGCGGTATTGCCCCTCCTGGCCACGTTGAACACTGTGTTCTCCATGGTACATACATCGGATCCTGTCCAGCTGTTTATGATTTGCATGGTCGTGCTAATTGCTCTTGTAGCGGTTTGGTGCATGATATAATGATCTGTTGATGACTCCCACTTGGTACCTTTTACAGAGCTACCTATGTGCTCAGCGGTTAGACCTATTGCAATGGCATGTATCTTTGAAGAATCCGTCTTCATGACATAGCCCTCGTTACCCTTTTCGCTGGGCTTGCCTATGCACAGGTCACAATGCTCTGCAACGGTGAACAGCTCCATTTCGTGAAAACCTATGCCTGGCTTCTCGCTGGCTTCAAGGATCACGGCAGCACCCGAGTCACCCACGGTAAGGCTTGCAAACTGTGGGTCAACGCTGTTGGTAATCTCCCTCTGGGCGTTGATCGCGAGGTGAGTTATGTATTCGCCACTTACCACCAAGCCCCTCTTTACAACCCCTGCCTTGATGAAGGCATCCATCACGTTCACCGCCGTAAACATTCCCGCACATGCATTTGACACGTCAAAAGTAATGGCATTCTTGAAATTGAAATGTCTTGCCAATTGTACCGCGCTCGAGGGTTCATAATTTACCTTGAAATGCGGGCCATTAAACCTGCATATGTTTGCGCAGATAACCATTTCAATATCTTCGGCAGAATAACGGGATATCTCGAGGCATTTCTCAACGGCCTTTATCGCAAGATCGATTGAGTATTCGTTAACTGTATCACCGGCGCAAGCCCTTTCCTTTATTCCCGTGAGTTCCTCTATATCAACTGCAGGCTTGACCCTACACCCGTCAACTAGTTCCTTTGTTGTAAGCCTTCCTGCAGGAAAATACACACCCAAGCTCTCGATAACCGTGTTCGTGGCCATAACGCTTTCCTCCTTTCTCTTGGTTGTTATGTAGAGTATGTCACATTGTATTTGCGGTTTCCTTCTAAACGTTTGCTAGGTGAGTACTAGTTGCATGCTAGTAGTAGTACGTATCGTCTTGGTCTAATGGAAAATATGTTCGCTTCTTCCTGGAAATTGTAGTATAATATTTTGCAATATAGGTTTTGTTATTGACTGCATAGTCCGGGAACGGATGTTATCAATGTTGTTTTGATAGGTAGTGATTTTTAATGACTGGGTTTTGTCCTGATAGGTAAGACAAACAAAATAAATCTAGTATAAGGTGAAAGGAGTGAGCCATGGGAGAGATCTACGGAGGGCATCTAGTGGTGAAGTATCTTAAAGAGGTCGAGGGTGTATCCACTGTTTTTGCCCTGTCAGGCGGTCACATAGACAGGATACTTGATGGGTTCTACGAGTACAACCTTAGGGTAATAGATGTGCGGCATGAACAGGCAGGGGTAATGATGGCGCATGCCTGGTCAATATTTGGAGAACATCCCGGTGTCTGCCTGGTGACGGCAGGTCCTGGGTTCACTAATTCTCTTACTGGGCTTGTGAATGCCTCGCTTGACAATGTGCCTTTGGTACTGCTTTCCGGAACAGCACCTATAAGGGACTGGGATAAGGGCTCTCTGCAGGAGATGAACCAGTCAGACATGGTTAGGTCATATGTTAAGTGGTCAGGCTTGTGCCACGACATAAAGAGGATACCAGAATACCTTGCAAAGGCCTTCAGGATAGCTATCTCCGGTCGTCCTGGGCCTGTTTTCCTGGAGCTACCACCCGACATACTCAACATAAAGGTGGATGAATCAGAGGTTTCTTACCCTAGGAAAGGAACAAACATTCACACATGCATGCCCGACCTTGACAGTATAAAGGAGGCGGCATCGCTTATAAATAGTGCCGAGAAGCCATTCCTCATAGGAGGCAGTGGAATCGGCTACAGTGATTGCGACAATGAGCTGGCCGAGTTCATAGATAAGACTGGTATTCCCTTCATACTACTGGACAATGGTAGAGGTGCCCTGCCAGATGACCATCCATTATCCGTCTGGGATGGAGGACAGTCCGCTATCTTGACAGCACTTTCCCAAGCGGATCTAGTTATAACCCTTGGTATAAGGTATAATTGGCTTCTTCTTTACGGCGAGGGTTTCCCACAGGCAAAGCATATACGTGTCGACATAGACCCTTCAGAGATCGACAGAAACAGGGCAGCGGACGTGGGTCTTGCCGGTGATGTGGGCCTTGCACTAAGGGGACTTAATGCCGAGGTGGAGAGTAAGGAACACAGTGAATGGGTAAAGGCCCTGAAGGATGCGTACATGCCCCTTGCGCAAGAAGAGATTAAACTGAAAGAGAAGCCCAGTGATCCCATACATCCGGCAAGGCTAGTTGAACAGGTAAAGAAGGCAGCAGGCGAAGATTCAATATATATTGTCGATGGTGGGGACATATCCTACTTTGGTCTGATGGGCCTGACTGCAAAGGAGAAGTCAGGGGTTATTGGTTCGGCAAGCGGGTTATTCGGATGCCTTGGCACCGGCGTTCCTTTCGGCATAGGTGCAAAACTTGCGAGGCCGGACAAGAAAGTAATTGTTTTGAATGGGGACGGCTCCTTTGGGCTTAATGCAATGGAATTCGATACGGCTGTACGGCATGGTATACCTATTGTGTGTGTCATCTCGAACGACAAGTCATGGGGTATGATAAAACACGGGCAGGAACTAGTCTATGGCCCGGACAGGCTTATCTCATCAGAGCTCGGCGAGGTTCACTACGAGAAGGTAGTTGAGGCACTTGGCGGTTATGGCGAGTTTGTAACACGGGATGAAGAAATTATTCCCGCTGTTAAGAGGGCCGTTGAATCCGGCAAACCAGCTTGCGTTAACGTACTTACAGACCCAACGGTTACTAGCCCTGCGACTCTTATCTTTGTTGATTCCCTAAAGATGGAGTAAGACATGAAGGCACTTCAGTTTTCAGTATCCATTCCAAAGTTCATTGCATTGAAGGCCTTGGGTGCTTTAAACAGGCGTCTTTACTATGCTAGCCCAATCTCGACGATAAAGTTGAAGGAAATACCTGAGCCTGGGCTCCCGGCCGATGATTGGGTGAAGATAAAAACCCACATGTGCGGGCTCTGCGGGAGCGATGTTAACCTCGTATTTCTCAGGGATTCCCCGTCTGCATCCCCGTTTACATCCTTTCCCTGCGTGCTGGGCCATGAGCTATGCGGGGAGATAATAGAAACGGGCAGTGCTGTCAAGGGGATAAAAGTTGGTGACTTTGTAACAGTTGCCCCCCACTTGAACTGTCCTACAAGGGGCATATCACCTGAGTGCAGGGCATGCCAGCTGGGGAGACCTGCCAACTGCGAGAACTTTGCACTGGGGAACCTCTCCCCCGGTATGTTCACGGGTATATGCAAGGATGTAAACGGGGGGTTTGCACCATACCTTGTAGCCCACGAGACACAGGTGTTCAAGCTTCCAGAGGGTCTCAGTCCTGCTTCTGGTGCCATGATTGAGCCTTTGTCTGTTGCTGTACAGGCAGTGATAGACAATACACCAGATGATTCTGATAATGTTCTGGTTGTGGGTGGCGGTGTTATTGGCAACTTGATCGTGCAGACAATAAGGGCCCTTGACATAGGTTCAAAGATAACCGTTGTGGAACCGTCAAGGTTCCACGCAGAGTTTGCAAGGGATATGGGTGCGGATGATATTATAGTGAACGAGGATGTCTTTGCAGAGACCGAGAGGATAACAGGGGCAACTTCCTACACCCCCATGATGGGAGAGAAAATACTTATAGGAGGTTTTACCAAGATATTCGATACAGTGGGGAACTCTCGTACCGTGAATACTTGTCTCAGGATACTCGGGTTTCAGGGAGTGCTGAGCATAGTGGGTATAAGTGACATACTCAAGTTTGATCCTACCCCATTATGGCTCAAGTTGCAGATAATAAGGGGTGTATACGGTGCAGGGTACAATGATTTCAGGGGTAAGAGGGAACACGCCTTTGAAACGGCCATATCACTTGTGGAGAAATCCAGGGTAAGGCTAGACAAAATGGCTACGCACAGGTTCAAACTCGAAGAATACAAGGAAATGATAGAGGTGAACATGGACAAGTCAGGTAACAAGGCCATAAAGACCATGGTCAGTTTCCTGGAGGCCTGAGCATGAATGCTCTAGTTACTGGCGCAAATGGTTTCATTGGATCGTTTCTGACAGAAAAGCTCCTCGAGCAGGGTGTAAATGTTCGTTCACTTGTGCTCCCAGGTGAGAATTCTGATGCCCTTAGGCAAAAGGGTGTTGACGTGCGTTCAGGTGACCTCAGGCTGCCGGGTGATATAAAGGGCCTATGCACTGGTATTGACGTCGTTTATCACCTTGCAGGAAGGGTTACTGATTGGGGCTCAAGGAGCGACTTCTACCTTGCTATATACTCAGCGACTAGGAATCTCATGGAAGAGTCAAAGGGCAAGGTTAAGAAATTCGTGTACATAAGTTCGATTGCTGCATGTGGACTGGGCAGGCACCTTCTGGGGCAGCGTGAAGATGATGCGTGTTTCAAAAGTGGAGTGCCATACGGTGATGCCAAGCTGGATACAGAGAGGCTTGCCCTTCAGTACCATGCCAAAGGATACTTTGATTTGAGCATAGTAAGACCTGCCAATGTCATAGGTCCTGGTAGCGTATGGGTTAGGGACATAGTGGACAGGTTCAATACCATGTTTGTACCCTTCATAGATCACGGTATACATAGTGGGAGTTTTGTGTATGTCGAAAACCTTGTGGATGGCATAGTAGTTGTTGGTACAAGGGATGTATCAAGTGGCCATATATATCACTTCCGCGATGACTGGAGAGTAACCTGGAAAAGGTATCTTGAAGACCTGGGCTCCATAGTGGGTAAGAGCCCAAGGTCAAACCTTTCTTTTTCCCTTGCGTGGCGTCTTGGATCTTTGATGGAAACTATCCTGACGCCGATGGGAATAAGACCACCTATAACTAGGCTTGCCGTGGGTGCCATGGGAAGGAATAACGACGTGGATACAGGGAAGGCCAAAAAGGAACTCGGATGGAAGACAAGGGTAAGCTATGAAGAGGCGATGGAGAGAATAGGAAACTGGGTCTTGGCCAGCTATCTCAAGGATACGTAACAAGCCCTTGATTATAAGGCCTGGGGGGTATCACTTGTACCGGTATAATGGGTATGAACAGCCTGTTTCCTGTAGCCTGTCCAGGTCGTCTTTGACCGGCCTACCCCCAGTAGCGACTTTCTGAAGTGTACACCCACTATGGCCATGCGAACAGCCTCGCCAAATGCCTTGGGATTGATGAATAAGCTCCTTAAAAGGAGTTTCCAGTAATATAGGCGCATGTTGGCCTCGTTCATTATGCCTATACGCCAGACGCTTTTTAAAAAGGCTATCAAGCTGGATGCGTTAATCTTGGACACGGTTTTAAGGTTGTAATGTTTTAGGAACGTGATGCACCTCTCGTAGTATGCCTTTGGTGAATATATGGTCTTAAGTACCCTGCGATAACCGGCCTCTAGCTTGTTCTTGTCCATAAGAGGAACGAAGTTCAAGTGCCCATCCATGTTATTACCAGTGCTTTTTGATAGTAGCCTCCCCTGCGTCTTCATCCTCATGTACAACTTTGTTCCGGGAAGTACCTCAAGGAGGCCCACCATGGCTATGGTTATGCCACTCTTCTGGATAAAATCTATCTGGATGTCAAATATCTCGTCTGGGTCACTGTCAAATCCTATTATAAAGCCGCCCATTACCTCCATGCCGTTTTGCTGGAGAATTCTAACAGCATCTACAAGGTCCTTCTTCAGGTTTTGTACCTTGTGCGCCTCTTTAAGACTTTCCTTGACAGGGGTCTCTATGCCAACGAACACCTTGTTAAAACCAGCGGATGCCATGAGATGCATTAGATTGGGGTCGTCTGTTAGGTTCAGGGATGCCTCTGTAAAGAAGTGGAAAGGCCTGCCATGTGCATCCATCCATTTTACAAGTTCTTTAAGCATGGCCTTTACCCTTGGTTTTATACCGATAAAATTGTCATCCACTACAAAGAGCGAGCCACGCCAGCCCCTTGAATAAAGGTCATCTATCTCGTTTATAAACTGTTCGGTCTTCTTTGTCCTTTGCTTCCTGCCATTGAGTAGTGTTATGTCACAAAACTCGCAATCAAAGGGGCATCCCCTTGAGAACTGTACCAGCATGGAATCATAATCCTTCATGTTGATAAGTTCCCACGCAGGCACGGGTGTTAGCGCCAGATCTGGTTTGTCGTCGGACCTGTAGACGCGCTTAGCCTTGTTCATGGATAGGTCTTTTAGGAATTCCTTAAAGGTTATCTCTGCCTCGTTGAGTACCAGATGGTCTATAAGGCTGAAATCGTCACCTGACGTTGTGAAATAAGGTCCGCCAGCGACTACCTTTACACCGTGCTCTTTGCACCTTCTGACGACCATTTCAACTGATGGCCTCTGTACGATCATGGCACTTATGAAAGCATAATCAGCCCAGATAAGGTCTGCATCTTCAAGAGGTCTCACGTTCATGTCCACGACCCTCTTTTCCCATGAGTCAGGGGCCATGGCAGCTACCGTTAGCAGGCCAAGAGGGGGGAATGCAGCCTTTTTTGAGGTAAAGCTCAGTGCATGTTTAAAACTCCAGAAAGTATCCGGTACTTCGGGATATATGAACAAGGCCTTCATTGCACGCTCCTTATTTTTAAGTCGAAAAAGACATTGACTCTTAATGTTCTTTTAACAGATTTATGCACCAGTAAGGTGTAAAAGTAGTGAAAACATTATGTGAAAGCTGTGTAAAGATGCCCAGGCTTGTGGGCTCCATGAAAGATGTTGTATACCGTAGGGGACTTTGGGAAGTATAAGGTTAATGACATGAGATCATATGCCCTAAACTGTCTGTTCGTGGACCTGAATTCAAGGACCGCTAGTTTGGAGAATATCCCAGAAGATATATCTTTTAAGTTCTTGGGTGGCAGGGGCATAGCTACCTACCTACTGAGTATGAATCCAGGGCTCCAGGCGAATGAGCCTGAGACTCCACTTATATTCTCCATTGGTCCGCTTACAGGATCGCACCTGCCATCCTCTGGAAGAATGAATATAAGTTCTTTCTCTCCCCTTACAGGTACTATAACGAGTTCATCCGTGGGTGGAAACCTTTGCATACAGATGAGAAGGGCAGGACTGGACGTTATACACATAACAGGCAGGTCAAGAAAGAGACTGGTGGTAAGTATACGGGACAACAAGGTTACCTTTGAGGAGACGGATCTTAGGGATGATGTGCCTTTAGGGGAAGTTTTCTTGAAACTCCGTTCAAGGGGTGCCGTAGCTGCGGTGGGTCGCGCAGCATTTCATGGTTGCCTGTTTTCATCCATTATGGTGGACGGGACATATGCCGCAGGCAGAGGAGGCTTGGGTCTTGTGATGGCATCCAAAAACCTAGTTGCCCTTACTGTGATGGGGAACAAGAGACTAGGTGTGGTGGACAGGCGCCTAGAGGCTGTTGCGGCCGAGGACATACAACGCCTTTTTGATGCAAGTCCTTCGATAATGGGGGTATCAGGCATACACAGGTACGGGACTGCATGCCTGGTTGACCTCATGGCATCGAGACGCATGATGCCAACTGCTAATTTCAGGAAGACGTTCTTTGAACAATACAGGGCGTTCTCTGCCCACCAGATCTCGTCTTCCGCTAAGGCTAGCCACCTGGGATGTTACGCATGTCCCATAAGGTGCAAACTAAAGGGGGAAGGTGGCAGGGAGCTTCCCGAGTTTGAGACTATATCTCACTTTGGTGCACTCAATGAGAATTCAGATCTTGCATCTATAATAGAGGCCAACCATGTATGCAATGATGCAGGCATGGATACTATAACCGCGGCGTCCACCATAGCATGCTTGGCCGAGATAAGGGGGGAGAAATACACAGGCAATGTACTTGTGGATATGGTGAGGACCATGGCCTCTGGACAGGGTCTGGGCGAGATCTTACAGCTTGGTTCCAGGAGACTTGCAGAAGACATGGGGGAACCAGATGCATCCATGAGTGTCAAATCAATGGAAATCCCTGCCTACGATCCAAGGGGGGCATATGGCATGGCATTGGGTTACTGTACGTCCACGAGGGGAGCATGCCACTTGAGGGCTTACCCGATATCCCATGAGATACTGAGGAGGCCTGTAGCTACAGACAGGTTCAGCTTCCAGGGTAAGGCGAGGATAATAAAGATAGCAGAAGATACGAACGCCGCAATAGATTCTATAGGTGCTTGCAAGTTTGCCTTCTTTGGAGCATCTATGGAGGAATACGCTATTGGCATGAAGGCAGTAACAGGGCTCGAGATTGAACCACAGGACTTGGTAAGGACAGGGGACAGGATATTTACTCTGGAGAGGTATATAAACTGCATCAGGGGCTTTGGGAAGGACCATGACTGTCTGCCTGATAGATTTTTTAAAGAACCTGGTACATCTGGTCCGGGACTGGACATACATCCTATCAATAAGTCCTTGTTCGAGGAAGCCCTTGCTAGGTATTATAACATAAGGGGATGTACCAAAGACGGTGTGCCGACCATGCAAAGGCTCAAGGAACTAGAGTTAGCATGATGGAGACTATAGAAAAGTACCTTGGAAAGCTCTTGGCCCAGGGACTGGTGGATAGTAAGGGTGATGCATTATTATTCTCAATGGACGACACTATATACTCATCTTCTAATGAGGTACCGCATCTAGTCCAGTACCTGTTCAGTGTTCTCAACGTAACGAGTATTATAGTGGCTAGGCCATCAAAGCTTTACCTTGAGGTAATAAGGGAACTTAAAAGGGTATATCCGGGGAGGATCACTCCCAATGACAGCGAAAGTACTACCTTTATACACGATATACCTGTGCTAGGGGCCATGGATGACAATAGTGTTGCTGCTGCCCTCAAGCGACGCAAGGGTTGCATAGCACCCGATGGATCCATAATAACCACAGGTGCTATCACGCTTGAACAGGCATTTGTCACATTTAGTTCAATATGCTTTGCCTTGTTTGTAAAGTATTTCTCCGATGTGCTGAACTCTTCAGTTGGCTCAGCCAGGGATGAAGATCGGAAGTGTGCGTATATCGAGCCTTCACCAACTATACTTAGTATGATGAAGCCTCCAGGGCCTATCAAAAGGCCGGCATTCATAGTACCGACTTCGGAAAACGAGGTTATGTACACGATTGTGGATACTGGAAAGGCCACGGTTAAAAGCGGCCTTGTCGATTCATTCTTCGGTAATATCTCGTACACGTGGGATGCCTACATGTACATAAGCCAAACCGCAGCAGCACTTGACGAATTGGAGGGCCTTATAGACAAGGTGGCCCTTGACGGTTCGTCAACAAACGATATTACATCTTCGTCTGAGATGGGTTCGCACTTGAAGATACACAAGATGACCATGGACAGAGCCATACTTCACGGTCATCCCAAGTTCTCTGTTATAATGTCCATGTACGGGGGAGACATGAAATTCGGCGAGAAAAGGTATCTTGAAGACATACCCATTGTGTGTGGTAGGGTAGGAGGGGGAAAGAAGGGCCTTGTCCACGTCCTTCCTTCTGCAATGAAGGAATCCCACTCAGCCATTGTCTATGGCCACGGGACATTCGCGAGTGCAAGGGACTCCTTTCTGGATGCATTCGAAAGGATGCTTAATATTGAGATTAAATGCTTTGATATGTACAGGGAATTAGTCTCGATCTGAACATAACATCATAAGGTGATATCCTGGTCTAGAGGGACCAGGATATCACTTAGAACCTGTAGGTGGTGCATCCTACCTGTATCCCTGATGCCACGCCTATTATCAATGCATTGTCCCCCTTCTTGGCAAGATCATTATCAAACAGGTGGGCGAGGGCACAGGGCAAAGATGCGTTAAACAGGTCAGAATCTTTCTTCGCCACGTTTACCACCTTTGAGCTGTCAACGGCTAAGAGCTCGCATAGCCCGCTTATAAACCCTTGAGAGATCTGCTGTGGTATTATCCAGTCGAAGTCATCCATGTTTAGCTTCTCTTTTGCAAGAAATTCCTTGAGACCCCTTGATACGGCATCTAGGTATATCCTTTCTATGTCAGGGGATCTTCTGAACATCATGGTAAGCCGCTTGTTATTAAAGGATATGTAGGATTCATATGCATCCTGCAATTCTGCAAAGGTCCTGAAGTAAAACATGCCGAAACCAGAATCGTCTGTGCCGTTCCTGCCGAGTATCATTGCAGCACCTGAAAGCTGAAACCGGCTGTCTTCACTTCTTTCGTTCATTTCGTAATCTATCACGTCTCCGCTTACGATGAGTCCTGCCTTTACCCTTCCTGAATCTATCATGGCATCGACTACCTGGCATGCGTTGAGAAAACCCATTGCCCCGTTTAGAAGATCGAAGGATAGCGTCTTTGGTTCGGAACTATCCTCCTTGTCATGGTTGATCCCGAGGTCGTTCTGCACGAAGCTGGCAAAGGCTGGCTCACAGAAATAATTGTCCCTGTATACGGAGACGTTTATAAGTACTCCGATATCCTCTTTGCTGTATTCAGATCTCTCTATACATGGTCTGGCTGCCTTTCTTATGAGTTCAAGGGAGCTTGTACTAGATCCGCTGTTGTATTCAAACCTACCTATAGCTGATATCTTTACGCTCATGTTTGCCCTTTCCTTTTGTTTATTGTGTTAGGGATGTTATGTTAAGAGGCATTTGCCACTCTCTCCAGACTGCCCGGTTCCTCGATAGCAAGTATCCTTTCAGGTAGGTCGTCTAGCGTGTACTTTGCAACACCTAGGTTTATCCCTGACGATTGTACAGCAAAGAGTATGTTCTCGCCCTTTCTTATTGTCCTGTTCTTTATGTGATCCCAGAGTGCAACGAAATGAGCAGTTGATGCACTGTTTCCCCTATGGATCACGTTGACTATAGTATTATCAGGTGAGCATACCTCGGTTCCGGCACTGGAGTTTATGCTATTTGTAGTGGTCTCTATTGCTCTGACAGCGGTCTGGTGCATGATGTAATGGTGATTGCTACTCTGCTCCCACTTTGTCCCCTTAACATTTCTGGCCACGTGCTCTGCAGTAAGACCAATAGCTACCGAGTGGATACGAACCGAATCAGTATACATGACAAAACCACCGTGTTCCTGCTTGCTCCATGTTCCTATGCACAGGTCGCAGTGCTTTGCAATGGTGAACACGTCAAGATCGTGGAAACCGATATCCTTGCTATTTGTCCCATCAAGTATGAGTGCTGCACCGGAATCACCGACCGTCATGCTAGCAAACTGCGGATCTATTGGTTGGCTGATCTCTTTCTGTGCCGTGCGTGAAAGGCAGGTCAGGTACTCACCGCTTATTATTATTCCCCTCCTTATTATGCCAGCCCTGATGAAGGAGTCCATCACGTATATGGCAGTAAACATGCCTGCGCACGCATTCGGCTCGTCAAAGAGTATGGCATTGGAAAAATCAAAGTCTTTTGCAAGGATCGCCGCGTTTGAAGGCTCGAAGTTGGCCTTGTAATCTGGACCATTATATCTTGAAATGTTGGCACAGATAACCATATCCATGTCTTCAGGAGAGTACCTAGATATCTCGAAGCACTTTGAGACAGCCTTCCTGGATAGATCGAGGACATACTCGTTCTCGCCGACCACTGGCCTTTCCTTGATACCTGTTATGCCCTCAAGGTCTATATTAGGCTTGTTCCTGCAACCCTCGAGTAACTCCTTGGTTGTAAGCCTGCCCTCTGGTATGTACACGCCTAGACTCTCAATAACTGAACCTCTTACCATGATGCTCTCCTCCATCCTTTAGTCTCAATGTTAAGTAGGTAAATTGTTTTGTCCCTAGCCCAAATGGAACGAAATATACCCTGTCCAAACACGATAAATGGACATTTCACAATTTGTGCCAGATAATGTTGCCTAAAGCACGGGATAAATACGAGCAGACTACCAGTTAATAATCTAGTATTTCTGAGGAGATAATTAATATAATTAATTAGTTAATATTTATGAAATAATTTGCATAGTTTTCTGGGTATGAAAAGATTTACCATTTATCTGAAAAGTTTTTCATACAGTGTCTAAATTTGTTCATATGGACGATACCTATGAGACGGGAGATTGACTGGCTGGATAGAGAGATGTTTAAAATTACAAGATACCTGTGGTAATAAAGATACCCTTAACGTGTGTTATGATTTATTAATAATAATGCCGTATATTAAATATATGCCTGATGTATCAAGCAGAAGGAGGTTAGCTAGGTAAGCATGAATGACTTCAGCGATTCAAGAGCCGTCTTCATAACAGGCTCGTCAACGGGTATAGGAAGGGTTTGTGCCCTGCACCTCGATAGGATGGGGTTCAGGGTCTTTGCCGGTGTACGTAAGGAATCAGATGCCCTGGCACTTGAAAAGGAATCGTCTGGGAATCTGATACCTATACACATCGATATAACAAATGGGAGATCAATAAAGTCAGCTTCAAGGGAGATAAGTGCCAAGGTTGGAGGTGCAGGCATACAGGGGCTTGTAAACAATGCAGGTATAAGTGTTGGAGGGCTCTTCGAGTTTCTTACCGTGGGGGATGTGCGCAGGCAGCTTGAAGTGAATGTTATTGGACATACAAGGGTTACGCAGACATTTCTCCCCATGATAAGGGAGGGTAGGGGCCGTATAGTGTTTATGGGCTCGATAACGGGTGTCATGCCTCAGCCTTTCTTAAGTTTATACTCGGCATCCAAGGCAGGCCTTGAGGCAATAACTGATTCCCTTCGGCTGGAACTTCGGCCGTGGGACATCTCGGTATCCATAATAGAACCAAGCATAGTCAAGACACCCATGTGGGACAAGGCAAGGGATGCTGCCCATAGGACAGTGGAGAACTTTCCCAGGGATGCCCATGACCTTTACGGTCCTGCCATAAGGGCTGTGCTCAATGTACTTGATCATCCGCGAAGGATCGAGAGGGTCGCAACCCCTGCAGCCAAGGTTGCGAGGGCAGTGGAACATGCACTTACATCAGAGAGGCCAAGGTATCATTACATAGTAGGCTGGGATGCAAAACTCACTTACATGATAGCAAAGTTTGCCCCGGAACGCATGCGTGACTGGATAGTAATGTTCCTATGGAGGAGGCTGGGCCTCAAGCACGAGGTGTAAATCCTGGAGACGTCCTAGGAGTAAGAATTTCCTGTGGTAGTTAGCTGACTAGTGTTGTAACATGTGCGTCATGGTAAATCTCCTTAACAACAGAAGAACAAGGATACTTGCTCATGCCGTGACGAAAAAGACACTAGGTGGTTCCTTTTTTGATTTTATAATGAACGTTTTTGCCCCAACGTGCAGCGTGCTGGCTTCAAGACGCATAGAAGGTATGAACAAGGAAGGCGACTGCCACAAGATATTTTTCAAGGGATACACAGAGCCTTTCTTCTTTCCCTCTAAAATGGACATGCTAATGCTGCACCAGATAATTGCCGAGCAGTTCTATCCTTGGACATGGCACTACTACGAGGTAGAGCAGACAAGGGTAAATGGCGACGTTGTTCTTGATTGCGGTGCTGCCGAGGGCTTGTTCGCATACCTTGTCTACAAAAGGGCAAGACATGTATACTGTTTCGAGCCCCTGGTAGATTTCCACCCCTGCCTTGAGAAAACATTCGGAAACGTGGACAATGTTACCATAATAGCAAGTGCACTGGGAAACAGCACTGGCATTGCGTACCTCAAGGAAGACGGAATTGTCTCGGCTGTGACAGAAGAAAAGACCCCTTACAAGATAGAGCTGGATACCATTGATAACTTCTGTAGCAGGACCAGAACAAGGCCTTCTTATATAAAGGCAGACCTGGAGGGGTATGAGATGAAGCTTTTGGAAGGTGCAAGGGATACGATAAGTAGATTAAAACCAAGGATTGCTATTACAACTTACCACAAACCAGGCGATGCTACTGCCCTGATGCAAATGCTGAAAGATCTCAACCCTGGATACCACTTCAGGATGAAGGGTATTGAAGACCAAAGAGGCGAACCTGTGATGCTACATGCATGGTGATGTCCACTATGTATTAAAGATTATAGACTTGAATGCAAGATAGACAAACATTCCTCCAAAGAATACCAGGGTGATACTACAGAAAGCGATAATGGCCCTTGAGAACTTATCCCCCCAGATATTACCTGCCCTGAAGGTTGTAAAAGAGAGGATGTAACACCAGAATAGATCCATTGACCAATGCACGACGGCAAACAGGAAAAAGACCAAGATGCCGAACTTTAGGGAAGTCGCTATCAAGGCGGCACCTACCGTTGCCCACCAGACGAGGAAATATGGATTACCAAGGCTTAGTACAATACCACCAACGACAGGATTTCTAGATGGCTCCTTTACGTGTGTAATGTCTTTGTTGGCATGACTTCTCAGCATGTTGAGACCCATGTAGATAAGGAGAATGCCTCCTGCTAAGCCTATCAAGATGCTCGTTCCAGGGTTTTTAAGTATATTGCCAAGGCCGAGTGCTATGATTGCCATGATGGGAAATTCCGCTATGCCGTGACCCAATGCAACAAGTGCACCTGCGCTAGGGTTTCTGTTACCGTATGCAACCGTGGCAGCAGTGAGAGGGCCGGGTGCCATTACCCCGGAAAGGCTTATCAATGCAGCACTAAGGAAAAACAAGGTCAACGTCATTCTCAAGTATCTATCTCATCTGAATCTTTCAAGGCAAGGCAAGATTAATCGTTAGCCTAATAATCTTGTTGCAATCCAGTAATATCGAGGTGTCACGCTCTCGTGGCTACATGGCAGAGGTTACTGAGATATTGATACAGGTGTGCCCCAGGTGTTATATGGATATACCATGCAGTTAACCATAACGTTTTCCACAACCCACAGAGAGGAACTGGTTGATATCACCGAAAAGATAAGGGGAATTGTTAGAGAACATGGACAAGGGAAAGATCTGTGTGCTCTTTACGCTAGGGGTGCAACAGCTGCCATCATGATACAGGAAAACTGGGATCCTAACATACAGACTGACGTGTTGAACTGCCTTAGAAATATTGCACCTAGAGGTAAGTGGTTACACGATAGGGTCGATGGCAATGCCGATGCCCACATAAAGGCAGGGATAGTTGGTCCTTCCGAGGTTATACCCATAAGGAATGGTGAGCTACTGCTCAGCACGTGGCAGAACATATTTTTTTGTGAGTTCGACGGCCCGAGGTCAAAGAGAGAAGTGGTGATAACCATCGTGTAATCCTTGTTAGGACAACCTGGCCTTGAAAACAGAGATGTTTGGTGCAATACTTCGGCCTAAAACACAAGTTGAGAGGTGATATTAGATGAGGAGTGACAAAACCAAGAAATCAGTAGAAAAGGCACCGCACAGGTCTTTAATGAAGGCGTTGGGCCTTACGGATGAGGAGATAGCTAGGCCTTTCGTGGGTATAGTGAACTCGGCAAACGAACTGATACCAGGGCACATGCACCTGAACCAGGTAGTATCTGCTGTAAAGGCAGGAGTGAGACTCGCAGGGGGGACGCCCATGGAATTCTCGGTCATAGGCATGTGTGATGGTATCGCCATGAACCACGAGGGAATGAAGTATTCCTTGCCCACGAGGGAAATCATAGCGGATTCCATAGAGCTTATAGCAATGGGCCATGCCTTTGACGCAATGGTGTTCGTGCCAAACTGCGACAAGATAGTCCCGGGTATGCTCATGGCATGTCTCAGGCTCAACATACCATCCATAGTTGTGTCTGGTGGTCCAATGCTCGCTGGCAGGCTTGATGGGAGGACAGTTGATCTTATAAGCGTTTTCGAGGGTGTTGGCGAGCTCAAGGCGGGAAAAATAACCGAGCAAGACCTGAAGGAACTGGAAGATGCAGCGTGTCCATCATGTGGTTCATGCTCTGGCATGTTCACTGCCAACTCTATGAACTGCCTAACCGAGGCACTTGGTCTGGGCCTGCCAGGAAACGGTACCATTCCTGCCCCGTTATCTATAAGGTTGAGGCTTGCAAAACACGCTGGTATGAAGGTCATGGAACTGCTAGAAAAGGATATAAGGCCGAGAGACATAGCAACGAAGGAGTCCTTCATGAATGCCATAGCCGTGGACATGGCACTCGGCTGTTCCACCAACACGGTGCTTCACGTTCCTGCCATAGCATACGAAGCTGGTATTGAGCTCGAACTTGATGACTTTGACCGCATGAGTCGGAAGGTCCCTCACCTGTGCAACATGTCACCGGCTGGACCCTATCACATAGAGGACCTGTACTATGCGGGTGGGGTAATGGGCGTCATGAAACGCCTCTCAGGTCTGGGAGTGCTTGACACTTCGGTCATGACAGTAACAGGATCAAGGCTTGAGAAAAACCTTGAACAAGCTAGGATAACAAATTCAGAGGTGATAAGGCCTACCACCTCCCCGTACCACGAAGAGGGTGGCATTGCCATCCTTAGGGGTAGTCTTGCCCCGGACGGTGCAGTTGTCAAGCAGTCTGGCGTACTTCCGGAGATGATGAAGGTAAAGGCAAGGGCAAGGGTATTTGACTCGGAAGAAGATGCAACCGAGGCCATAATGTCTGGCAAGATAGAGAAGGGAGATGCAGTGGTAATACGTTACGAGGGACCAAAGGGCGGTCCTGGCATGAGGGAAATGCTTACCCCTACCTCTGCCATAGCTGGCATGGGGCTGGATACTGATGTTGCGCTTATAACGGACGGCAGGTTCAGCGGTGGAACAAGAGGAGCAGCGGTTGGCCATTGCTCGCCAGAGGCAGCAGAGGGTGGGCCCATAGCCCTTGTAAAGGAAGGTGACGTGATAGAGATAGATATCCCAGGGAGGAGAATAGATCTGCTGGTGAGCGATGAAGAGATACAGAAGAGGAGTGAGAACTGGAGGCAACCGGAGAGAACGCTCACTGGTGTTCTAAAAAGATATGCAAGTATGAGTCTCTCTGCGGACAAGGGGGCAAGGTACAGGGACTAAGGACATGTTAAGGGTTTGCGGGGTCTACGCGTGAAGAAGGCAAGCTATTGGAGAAGGCTTAAGGGTAATGATGTAAGGTGCGAGCTGTGTCCCCACAGGTGCATAATCAAGGAAGGTGGCGTGGGCGTTTGTGGCGTTAGGAAGAACATTGGAGGTGAACTCTATACCCTTGTATGGCCCAAGGCAGTTGCCGCAAACGTGGATCCCATAGAGAAAAAACCATTTTTTCACGTCCTACCCGGCACCCTTGCCTATTCTATTGCAACGGTCGGGTGCAACTTCAGGTGCAGGTTCTGCCAGAACAGTGACATATCGCAATACCCCATACTGACGGGCAGGATAGTGGGAGATGACTTACCACCCAAGGAGGTGGTAAGGCTGGCAAGGGAAAGTGGCTGTTCAAGCATTGCTTACACCTATACCGAACCCACTATTTTCATGGAGTATGTCATTGATACGGCAAGGCTGGCAGCAAGGGAGCACATGCTCAATCTACTCGTGACAAACGGCTACGTAAGCACGGACATCATAAGGAAAGACCTGAAAGGTCTTATAGATGCGGCAAACATTGATCTCAAGTCGTTCTCTGATCGTTTTTATAGAAGGCTATGTGCTGGTCGGCTGCAACACGTTCTTGATTCAATAAAGGCATACCATGATAGCGGTGTCTGGCTGGAAATAACGACCCTTGTGATACCTGGAGAGAACGACTCCAAGGAGGAACTAAAGGATATCGCCAGGTTCATATACTCCGTAAGCCCTGACATTCCCTGGCATGTGAGCAGGTACTTCCCGAGATATCTCTATGACAAGGCACCACCCACACCCTTGTCAACCGTGGAGATGGCACGCGAGATAGGTCTTTCTGAAGGGCTTAAATTCGTGTATACGGGTAATATTGCGTCAAGCAAGGGTGAAGACACGTACTGTCCTGAATGCGGGGCGCTTCTTATCTCAAGGAATGGTTTTTTTGTAAGGCAAAACAATATAACAGAGGGTAGGTGTACCAAGTGTAACAAGCTAATACCAGGGAGGTTTCTATGAAGAACTCGAGTTTTATCCTTAAAGTGAGCGATGCAAGCAAGGCAGATGTGCGGAAAGCCCTCAAGGCTGCCGGCATACAGGTAAGGGCCATAACCGAGGTTTACTCAGAGAAGATAGGGGAAGAGCATGGTGGAGAAAAGGACAAGCAAGAGTAAAGCCAAGCAAGAGAAGATGTCTGGCTGGGAGAAACTCAAGGGTAAGTATAAAGAGATAGATGCCTATTGCAAGGAGTATATGAAATTTATCTCAGGTGTTAAGACAGAGAGAGAGGCCGTTGATTACGTCAAGAAGGTGGTGGATACCTTGGAGGGTATTGTGTACCTTGAGAACAGAGGAAAGGCCATAGCACTCTGGAAAGAGGGCAAGATAACCCCAATGGATGGCATACGTATAGTGGTTGCGCACATTGATTCTCCCAGGCTTGACCTTAAGGTAAACCCTCTATATGAGGACACAGAGATCGCTATGCTAAAGACCCATTATTACGGTGGCATAAAAAAGTACCAGTGGCTCGCAAGACCACTGGCGATGCATGGTAGGATTGCCAAAGAAGATGGCAGCGTTGTAGACCTTGTTATAGGAGAGAGAGATAAAGATGTATGTTTTACCATAGAAGACCTGCTTCCGCACCTTGCCCAGAAGCAGTACAACAAAAAGGTAAGCGATGCCTTTGAGGGGGAGAGGCTCAACCTTATTGTGGGGTCCAGGCCAGATACCGGCGCAAAGGAAGACAAGGTAAAAAAAGCAATATTGGATCTGTTGAAAAGGAAGTACAACATGGTGGAAGAAGACTTTGTGTCTGCTGACCTGGAGATCGTACCTGCTGGACCTGCCAGGGAGGTAGGTCTGGATTCTTCCATGATAGGGGCCTACGGTCATGATGACAGGTCATGTGCATGGGCTGCGCTTAAGGCATTGATTGAGGCAAAGGATCTGCCTTACACCACAGTGGTCCTGCTCGTGGACAAGGAAGAGATAGGTAGTGAGGGCAACACTGGTGCAAAGAGCAGGTTCTTGGAAGAGGTTGTCTGGGATATAGGGGAGCGACTAGGGTCGAATATTGTGCCCTCCAGGGTATTATTCAAGAGCCTTGCCATCTCGGCCGACGTGAACGGTGCCCTTGATCCTGATTATCCAGAAGTGCACGAGAAGACAAATGCGGCCAAGCTTGGTTATGGGGTCTGCGTTACCAAGTTCACAGGCTCTAGGGGTAAGTCAGGTTCAAGCGAGGCAAGGGCCGAGTACATGGCCTGGATTAGATCCATTCTTAACAGGAGAAGCATACCCTGGCAGACAGGGGAGCTGGGTAAGGTTGACGAGGGAGGTGGTGGTACGGTTGCAAAGTACCTTGCTGAGTACGGCATGGAGATAGTGGACATGGGTCCTGCGCTGCTATCCATGCATGCGCCCTTCGAGGTAGCGTCAAAGGTTGATCTATACTCTACATACCTGGCTTACCGTGCATTCATGGAGGAGAAATGAACCCGAAACAGAGGGTGCTCAACCAGGCTGGCTCACTTCTCGGTGGGATGGTACACAACCTCAATACACCCCTCATGTGGATAATGGGCAGGTCGCAGCTCATAGAGGCAAGGAATGACATGCTTGGGGAGATGGACGGCATGCAAGCCCAGGAGATAAAGAAGATAGTAAAAAAGAACAGCGAGGATCTGGCATCCATACTTGAAGGGGCCGAGAGGATAAACTCTATATTGAAGGCGATTAGCTACAAGATCCAGATGGCACAGGGCGATATTGATGCAATAGACCTGAGGGAATATCTAAGGATGGAGACCGATTTCCTGATGTCCGATATGAGGTTCAAGCACGATACAAAGATGGAGCTACAGATAGACACCCAGGGTTCATGCTATGTAAAGATAGATTACAATGTACTCTCATCCGCTGTTGTGGAGGCGATAGAGACTATAATAGACAATACGGACAAGGGTAGGGTGATAAGGATTATCCTGGATGGGTGTACCGTGAAGATAACGTGTCCTGATGCAGGGACTGAAACCAGGATCAAGGATGCACTGGGTAATATTTTCAGAGACCTGGCCTCCATTGCAGATGTATACGTAGATGACTCCCAGGGTATCTCCGTGTCCATTCGGATGAGTGAAGGCTGATGTCAGCGACAAAGACCATCACTTGCCCGAATTGCGGGCATGGCATAGTAGTTTACAGTAACCCTGTACCAACGGTTGACATAATAATAGAGTACAAAGGTGGCATCGTTATGGTATATAGGAAGAATCCACCCGCGGGCTGGGCACTTCCAGGGGGATTCGTGGATTACGGTGAGAGCGTTGAACATGCAGCAATCCGTGAGGCAAGGGAAGAGACAGGACTTAGGCTTGAGAACTTGCGCATGTTTCATGTGTATTCATCACCGGACAGGGACCCGAGGGGACATACCATTACTACCGTATTCGTGGCCCAGGGCCGGGGTAGGCTAGCGGCAGGTGACGATGCTGCAAATGCAGGGATCTTTTCCTTGGACAATCTTCCACAGGATGTAGCCTTTGACCATGCGATTATAATAGGTGATTATTCTAGTTGGAGAAAGGGTGAGGACAAGGGCCTCCTGTACAAATGAGATAGTCTGACATGGAAATATATCTGCTGGATGGTAGTTCCTACATATACAGGGCTTTCTATGCCATGAGGGGGCTTAGCACCTCTAGTGGGTTGCCCACCAATGCCATCTATATCCTGACTCGCATGCTTTTAAAGATACAAAGGGAGAGGAATCCATCACACATGGCGTTTGTCCTTGACTCCGTGGGCCCCACACTTAGGCACCTTGTATACAAGGAATACAAGGCAACGAGACACAAGATGCCCGAAGATCTTGAGGCTCAATTTTCCTTTATACTCAAGATCGTCGGCGCCCTTGGTATACCTATCATACAGAAAGAAGGGTACGAGGCAGACGATATAATAGCCACGCTTGCGAGGAGATTCAGGCATAGGGCTGAAATAATAATCGTATCAGGGGACAAGGATCTGATGCAGCTCGTTGGAGATGGGGTGAAGGTGTGGGACACGCTGAAGAACAGGTTCTACGATGCCGATGCCGTAAAGGAGAAGTTCGGAGTGTATCCAGAGTACATACCCGACCTTCTAGCCATCATGGGAGACAGCTCGGATAATATACCTGGCGTAAGCGGTGTAGGTGCCAAGGGCGCTATAACCCTTATAAACGGGATTGGACACCTTGACGAAATCCTGAATAGTGTTGACAATATAAAACAGGACAGGCTCAGGGAATTGATGAAGGCAGGCGCAGAAAAGGCACTCTCCGGGCTGGAGCTTGTAAGGCTTGATAGAGACATTGAACTTGATGTTGGGCTTGATGATTTACAGGTGGGAAAGAGAGATGAGAATGTACTTGCAGATGTTTTCAGGGAGCTCGAGTTCAAGGAATTACTCAGGGAGTTAAAATCTGTCTACCGGCCTGAAAGCATTGAGACAACCTTTAGATACGATTGCCAGTGGGACGTGTCCAAGCCTGCAGGCATGTACGTGGTGTCTGGGCTTGGATCGGCCCTGAACAACGGGCAAGAGAACGTTGTATGCTTGGATGCTAGCAAGTACTTGGCCCTGCTCGGGGAAGAAGGCATGGAGATAACCATCCACGATGCAAAACAGGCTATTGTCGAGGCAAAGAGTTCAGGCATTGAATCAAGGGCGAGGTTTTTTGATACAATGATAAGTTCTTACTGCTGCGATGCGACCTCGAACGTTACAAAGATTGAAGACCTATCCAAGGCATACCTAGGCATTGGCCTCGACAGTAAAAGGGACATATTGGGCAGTGGGAGAGACGCACGTTCCTTGAGGGACCTCTCCAATGAAGATGTTGCCGTGTTCCTTGCATCACATGCCGAGGTACTGCTACCTCTGAGGTCAAGGCTTGAAGAATGCATGCAAAGGCTCGGTGTGGAGAAGGTGTACAGGGACATAGAGATGCCACTGGTGCACGTGCTAGCTGCTATGGAGACAAGGGGCGTACTTGTTGATAGAGAGATCCTTGCACGTCTATCCGAGGAGACAAGGGCTGACATAGAGCGGCTGGAGCAGGAAATCTATTCCATGTGCGGTAGAAAGTTCAACATAAATTCGACACGTCAGCTTGGACATATCCTGTTTGAAGAACTGGGCCTTCCAGCCGTGAAGAAGACGAAGACCGGCTATTCCACGGATAGCGGAGTGCTGGAGGCCTTAAGGTATAGGCATGAATTACCCGGACTGGTGCTTGATTACAGGATGCTGACGAAGTTTAAGAATACCTATATAGATGCGCTTGCCGGTATGGTTAACCCGCGTACAGGAAGGATTCATGCAAAATTCAACCAGTGTGTAACGGCAACAGGACGCATATCATCGTCTGAACCCAACCTTCAGAACATCCCGGTGAGAACAGAGACAGGTAAGCGTATAAGGAAAGCCTTTGTTGCACCTGCTGGGTTCAGGATACTGAGTGCTGATTACTCACAGATAGAGCTGAGGGTGCTTGCCCATATAACAGGTGATAAGGCACTAGTGGACTCTTTTCTAAATGATATTGATATTCATGCAAGGACAGCATCAGAGATATTTGGCGTCTCGCTGGACCAGGTAAACGAGGACGAGAGGAGAAAGGCAAAGACGATAAACTTTGGCATTATATACGGAATGAGTGCACACAGGCTGGCCGGAGAACTCGGCATACCAAGAGACATGGCAAGGCGCTACATAGAAAACTACCTCGACAAGTATCCAGGGGTCAGATCCTATATAGATGGCATAGTTGATACAGCTAAGAAAGAGGGTTTTGTCACCACCATAGCAGGGAGGAGACGCTCTATACCCGGTATAAACTCCGTGAACTTCAACGAGAGAGAAGCGGCCAAGAGGATAGCCGTGAATACCCCGGTACAGGGTAGTGCAGCCGATATAATAAAAATGGCTATGGTAAGGATACATTCCAGGCTTAAGGGGCTAAAGAGCAAGATGATAATCCAAGTGCACGATGAACTCGTGTTTGAAGTAGAGGAAAGCGAGGTAGAAAGAGTTTCCTCCATGGTAAAAGAGGAGATGGAGGGGGCATATCCACTATCTGTTCCTATCAAGGTAGACATGGGTATGGGTGGGAGCTGGTACCATGCCCACTAGGAAGCTAGGTTAGTACTCTATTAAATGGTCTATACATTGAACCTTATATTCAGAATGTCCCCGTCTTTTACCTTGTAATCCTTTCCCTCCAACCGGATGAGACCTTTTCTTCTCAACTCTTTCTCCGATCCTGCTGCCACTAGGTCATCGTAACTGAAGCACTCAGCCCTTATGAATCCCTTTGCGATGTCCGAGTGTATCACTCCTGCTGCATCTACTGCAGTGGCACCTTTCTTTATTGTCCATGCCCTTACCTCGTCCTTTCCAACGGTGAAGAAGCTTATGTAGCCCAGCACCTCGTACGCCAGGGTGGTAAGCCTGTCCAGTGCAGAGAAATCAAGGCCCAACTCTTCCATTAACTCTGAGATATCATCACTGTCCAGGTCTGAGAGCTCCATCTCGAACCTTCCGGCTATCTCCATGGTCCTGAACCTCTTTTCTATTTCCTTTATAAGGTCACTGTTAGTGCCAAAGTTGGCCTCGTCCGAGTTAAGTAAGACCATGGTGGGCTTCAGGGTCAGGAACTGGTAGCCTGAAACGATTTTTCTTTCTTTTTCCTGGAGTCCGAGGTTATTTAGGTCCAAGCCCAGCTCAAGGCTATGCCTTATCCTTTCAAGTAACTCCATCTCCGTAGTCCTGTCCGGCTGGTTCTTGCCCCTGTCCCTCTTATTATTAAGGCTAGATAGCCTGTTTTCTATAACAACCAGGTCGGATAGCACGATCTCCGAGTACAGACTCTCAAGGTCGTCAACGGGCCTTGGTATCCCGTACAAGCCTTCTACTAGAGGATCCCTGAAGTTCCTGACAACAATGCACAACGCATCAATGGTTCTTATGAGGCCCAACTCCGATGGAGTGAATAGTTCTTTTTTGTCTTTCTTTGTTTCAACGGCTGGGAAGTCAACCACCTCGAACCTGGCACGAGTCACCTTGTGGGGCTCATATATGGAAGAAAGCCTGTCCACCCTTTGGTCCATTACTTCCACAGATGCAATGTCAACCCCTTTTTTGCCCGCGTCTGTATTTGCCAGTTTTGATTTGCCTGAGAGGGCTCTAAATATGGTGGTTTTACCTGATAGTGGCAGTCCCACTATTCCTAGCTTCATCTATCCTTCCTTTCAATAACGATAAACCGGGATTATTTCTGGTCTATTATACTAAGTCAGAAGATAACCCCGGTTCTTCTCTGCTGGCGGAGAGAGAGGGATTTGAACCCTCGGTGGAGCTTTCGCCCCACACTCGCTTAGCAGGCGAGCGCCTTAAGCCACTCGGCCATCTCTCCATGATATTGGCGGAGGGAGTAGGATTCGAACCCACGGTACCTTACGGTACAGCGGTTTTCAAGACCGCCGCCTTAAGCCACTCGGCCATCCCTCCCAGTACTAGTGCTATAAACTAGCTTATAGCCTCTATTCGGTCAAGACCCATGTAACCCTTAAGCACATCCGGAACCTCCACGGAGCCGTCCGATAACTGGTAGTTCTCAAGTATGGCCGCAAGGGTCCTACCAACCGCAAGGCCACTGCCGTTGAGGGTATGACAAAGCCCGTTTTTCTTGGCCTTCCTCGATGTATACCTTATCCTTGCCCTTCTTGCCTGGAAGTCCTCGAAGTTAGAGCACGATGATATCTCCACGTACCTGTTCTGACCTGGCATCCATACCTCGAGGTCATAGGTTTTGGACGCTGAGAAGCCGAGGTCTCCAGTGCATAGTGTAACAACCCTGTAATGAAGGCCAAGCCTCCTGAGTATCTCCTCTGCCTCAGAGGTTAATTCCTCTAGGTCTTCGTAGGAGTGCGACGGATGTGCAAAGCGCACTAGCTCTACCTTGTTGAACTGGTGTTGTCGCGTCAGCCCCCTGGTATCTTTGCCGTAGGATCCTGCCTCCCTCCTGAAACAGGGCGTGTAGGCCACCAGCTTTACTGGTAGGTCCTCTTCGTCGATGGTCTCGGCTCTGTAAATATTTGTCACCGGCACCTCAGCTGTTGGTATTAGGTAATACTGGTCTCTGGTTGAGAAGAGGTCATCCTCGAACTTGGGGAGTTGACCAGTTGCAGTCATGGTCTCCTTACTTACCATAAAAGGGGGAAGCACTTCTGTATAGCCGTGTTCCCTCGTATGCACGTCCAACATGAAGCTTATGAGCGCCCTCTCAAGCCTTGCGCCAGTGCCCCAGTAAAGGCAAAACCTGGCTCCAGATAGCTTTGCAGCCCTTTTAAAATCGAGCATACCCAGTGATTCGCCGATTTCCCAGTGTGGTCTTGGTATAAAGTCAAACCCTGGTTTATCGCCCCAGTGTCTTTTTATCTTGTTCTGTTCCTCATTTTCACCTATGGGTACGCTTTCGTGTGGTATGTTAGGTATTTCAAGAAGAACCAGTTTAATTTTTTCCTCGAGTTGTCGTATTTCACTATCGATATCCTTTATGGTCTCGGATATTTCTCTCATTTGTTTGGTATCCATAGTGGGGTAGTCCTTGCCTTCTGCCTTGGACCTTGCTATTTTCTGGGAGAAGGTATTTCTTTTTGCCTTTAGGACATCTGCCTTTTGGATGAGTTCTCTTCTTTTCTTGTCGAGACTGAGTAATCCCCTTATGTCTATAACCTCGCCCCTGGTCTTAAGTGCCAGTTCCACCTTGGCAGGGTTCTGTCTTATGGTCTTAATATCAAGCATGGAAAAGGTCTATCATCATGGTGCTGTATGGTCAAGCACCACCTTAATAGCCTTAGTATTCCCTTTGTTGAGAAAGGTTTTTATTGCCTCCTTGTATTCTGATAGGGGGAACCTATGGGTTATAAGCCCCTTCAGGTTTATTTTCTTCTCCGAGATAAGCCTTGCCGCAATGTCAAAGGATGTTTCACCGTCAAATTCGTTGGCATGACAATTCATACCTGTAAGCTTGACTTCCTGATACCACACAGGGGTATAGTCAATACGGCCAGGTTTAAAGTTTATGCCTACTATAACTATATTGCCTCCAGCCTTTGTCCACCTGAGAGAATTATTTATTGTCCTGTCATTGCCTATGCTGTCATATATTACATCGAAACCACCCAGCAATATCTCGTTTCCAAGATGTCCCTTCCAGTAGCTTGCATTGGTCTTGGTTGCTATGTCCCTGTATATGTTTTTATTTTCGAAAAGTACCTCGTCTGCACCCAGCCTTTTGGCCATCTCTCCCTGGAATGGATAGCGCGCCAGTGCAAATATCTTGGCATCCTCTTGCTCTACCCTTGCCACTGCTATGGTTATAAGCCCGATGGTGCCACAGCCTATAACCAGAACCCTGTCCCCTCTTTCTGGTTTATGCTTGAATACCCCGTGCACGGCACATGCAGTTGGCTCGAGTAATAGGGCATCATCATCATCTATTGTGTCAGGAATCTTATAAGGCTGGGTTTTGTGCATTACCATGAACGGCGAAAACCCGCCACCCGTGTCCAGTATAGGTAGCTGCCCCTTGCCTAGGTTTTCGCACAGCATGTAGTTCCCTTTCTTGCACTGGTCACATGGGGGATCTATTTCCATCTGGAAGCAGGAAGGCCAGTCAATCCTGAGTGCAACCCTGTCCCCAGGTCTTACGTTCTCTACCTCTGATCCCGCCTGGATAACCTCACCCACCATCTCATGTCCAAGGTACTTTCTTGCTATCCCTGGCACGCCTGCCGGAAAACACCTTGGGTCCATCTCCATGAATATGAAATGTATGTCAGTCCCGCAAATACCGCAGCTCTTATTCTTTACCTTGATCCACCTTGGATTAGGAATCTCTGGCTCAGGTACGTCAGTATACCTGGTAGGAGAGAAACTCCCTAGTGCGGCATACCTGTTGAATTTAGAAGTAAGGTTCAACATGGCTATCTTTAGTATGTTGTTGTCAAAGTAGATAGCCTTCATAGATATCTCTCCCTTGCCTACCTTACTGGTTACCAGGGTTATAGCCTTATACCCTGAGACTTGCACATGGGAACAAGTGGCGCCCCTGTAAGGCCTCTTTGGCACCTGACATTTGTGTTTAAACTAGATGCCCGTGTATAGAACTATTCCATTGGAGCTGTCATGGTTATTGCATCAACAGGACATTCAACGGCACAGAAACTACATCCTATACATGCCTTTTCATCGCTGAGGTAAGGGTAGCCATGATTGTTTCCAGGACCAGCTCCCTTGGAAAGGGAAAGACATCCCACAGGGCATGCATCTATGCAAATGTTGCAGGACATGCAGTCCTTTATGCTTATCATGGGTTTTGGCCATAGTGCAGGTTTGACAAATGTACATGCATTACCCAGCTGGTCTAGGATAGCACCGTTTACAGGGCATGTCCTGCCGCATACACCACATTCTATGCAAAGGTCCGGGTCTATCTTGTGTACCTTTTTTCTTTCCCCAGTGATTGCCCCTACGGGGCATTTTCTCACGCAGGCGGTGCAGCCTGTGCAGGCATCGGTTATAGTATATGGCATGTTTCTCCTCCACGCATATGTTTATCAGTTTGTTATTGGTTAAGGCCAAGCCTATCCATTGTTTCCTTTGTGGGTTTCCCAGATTCCGCGTCCCAGCCAAAGGTCTCCCAGTAGTCAGCCATCATTTTCTCAATGTCTACCGATCTACCCTTGTTGACACCCTTTTCCAGAGGCGGTCTTCCCAAGGCACGTTCGCTTGCCTTGAAGTTCTTCGGGTCAACACCATGTTTTATGTTGAATGCCTGCCTTAATGTCTGTATGCGTTCCCCTATCTCCATGTATTCCTCTGGTGACTTGCTCCAGCCAGTTGCCGCATTCAGCCACTCAAATATGGGTAACCTGGACGCACCGATAAATGCCCCAAATAGACACAGGCCAGCCCCGTTGTATAGTTGATTATACTTGCTGCACGCAGCCGCCATGATGGCTTTCTGCTTGTCAGCCACGTACTTGGTATCCTTGTGGTAGATAAACTTTGGCTTTGGCAGGCTCTTTACCTTCTTCCACAGCTGGTACATCTCGTAGTAGAGCTGTGCACCTATGGTATGTCTACCGGGCGTGGGTTCCACACTATAATGAAGTGCAAAGCCTGGGTCGTTCCTGCCGTCGTGCATAGGAAGTGCCTGTCCGCCTGCCTGTATTGCGTAATTGATTGAATCCTTGCCTATTTTTTCTGCTGCTACCTTTGGGCCGTCGGCAAGCAGGTCACCGATCCCCTCCCTTGCAATGATCTTTTTTGCAAGTGCTATTATGGCCTCTGTATTACCCCAAGTGAGTTCAAGTCCATCTGTGTCATCCTTTGTGAGTATGCCGTTTTCGAAGCACTCGATTGCAAATGCAATGCTACCACCCGCTGATATACTATCCATGCCTGCCCTGTTCATAAGCTCGTTAAGGTAAAAGATGCTGTCCGCGTCCTTGTTCATGACAAGCCCTCCGAATACAAGTACTGTCTCGTATTCGGGCTTGTGAGTCTCTTCATAACTGTCGTACTTGCTCGGCATGGTACATATGCCTCCGCAACCTAGCGGGCATGAATAGCAGTGGTATTTCACCATCTCTCTCTCTTTGAATACGTCCGGGTTCGTGGCCTTTGAGATGCTTAGCCCAAAGTCCTCGTTGCTTCCCTTCCAGTTCTTTATTGGTGAATCACCCATCTCTATGGACATCTGGTTCATACTCCCCGTACCCCATTTCTGTAACAATGACTTGTAGAGTAGGCCATCCTGTACCATTTGTGTTGGCATCTTTCCAATGAGGGTTCCGACGTACGCAGTCATTGGACCAGATGGGAACGGGAGCTTCAACTGGACGATCTTGTTGAGCTTTGAGCTTAACCTCTTTATTTCATCCCTGTTTCTTGGCGTTATTCGCTTGGCCCCTGACAGGACTATTGCCTTCAGTTTCTTTGAACCCATGACAGCCCCTAGGCCAGAGCGCGCTGCAATCCTACCCTTGTCGTTTGCTATACCGGCTATCAGTGATAGGCGTTCGCCTGCTGGGCCTATGCATGCAACGCGGGTATTCTTCTTGCCAATCTCCTTTATCAGCAGTTCTTCTGTTTCAACCGTGTCCTTGCCCCAAAGATGGGATGCATCCCTGATCTCTGGCTTGCCATTGTCAACGAAGAGGTATACCGGCTTTTTGCTTACGCCCTTTATGAATATGCCATCGTATCCGCATCGTTTTATTGCGGGGGAGAGAGTTCCACCGCAGTTGGCATCTCCCCAGCCGCCCGTAATGGGAGACTTGCCTACAACCATCCACCTGCCAGTGAAAAGACTCCCCGTCCCTGTGAGAAGCCCCGAGACAAAGCCCAGTATATTATCCGGGCCCAGTGGATCGGCATCCTTTGGGATTCTGTCGTATAGGATGTAGGCTCCAAGACCTTGCCCTGAAAGGTATTTCTCGTAAACCTCGTCGGGTACGACCTCTTCCTGGAACGTGCCTTTGCCCAGGTCCACGAACAGGATTTTACCCATGTAACCCTTACCCATATAACCCTCCTTTTCAGCTAATGTGTATAATAGATATTACCCATTTTTATTGCCACTTAAACATACATGTAACAAAAATCCAATACAAAAGCCCTACAAAGTCTGGCTATTATAAACCCTATTCAACCAGGATATCAATATAGTAAGTTTAATCCCCGGGTTGAGAAAATCAAGTCTTTATTAACTAGCTTTCGACTCTTAGTGGTCAGCTAGTAGACAAGGCATAAGGTATTGCGTTTTTGACTTGTTGCCCGAGGCCCGGCTTAAAACATTATGGCCGTAAGCACGTAGTCTGCGACCAGTATACTCACCGACGAGATTACTACCGAGTACGTGGTGGCCTTACCAACCCCCTCGGCACCTCCAGTTGTTGTGAAGCCCTTGAAACACCCCACGAAGGATAGTATGATACCAAAGCAAACCGCCTTTATAAGTCCTGAATTGAGGTCGGAGTAGTCCACGTACTGGGCAATCCTGGACATAAACAGGCCCTTGTCTATTCCAAGGAGGTCGACTCCCACTATGTAAGATCCCAACATTCCAAGACCACAAAAGACCAGGGTTAGAAGAGGCATCATTATTGTGGTGCCTACAATCCTGGGTAATATCAAGTACTGGTATGGGTTCACACCCATGACAGTGAGTGCGTCTATCTGTTCTGTAACGCGCATTGTGCCTAGCTCTGCTGTCATTGCAGAGCCAGCCCTTGCGGTGACCATGAGGGAGGCAAGAACAGGCCCTAGTTCCCTTAGAAGCCCCAGCGCGGTTACAGATCCTACCATGGACTCGGCGCTGAACATCCTGAAACCGTAATCTGCCTGCAAGGCGGTAACCATGCCGGTAAACATTCCGGTAAGGACTATCACCAGGCTCGACTTCACGCCTATTATGTCCATTTGCTTGACCGTTTCCTTGATAAATACCGGTCTTCTCACAGACCAGTACATGGTTTTGACCACGAAGACAGTCATGGTGCCTAGTGCTTCAAAGAACTTTACGGTCTCCGTACCTATATACTCGAAGAATTCCATTGTCAGATATCCCTGCCCGATCTAACCCTTTCCACGGCGTCTAGCCAGCCTGCGTACAGTTGATCTCTTTTACCCTGGGTTATCGATGGCTCAAACCTGCTCTCTGCAGTCCTCAGCGCATTTATGTCATAGCCAGATTCCCACATACCAGTGGCTAGGCCAGCCAGAAACGCAGCGCCCATACCCGTTGATTCTATGTAGCTTGACCTCTCAACGGGGATTCCCAGTATGTCAGACTGAAACTGCATGAGCAGATTATTCCTGGATGCACCCCCGTCTACCCTGAGCTCGGTGAGTGTATCCCCTGTTGTCTCTTCGAATGCCTGTACCAGATCCTTTACTTGGTATGCTATGCCTTCAAGTGCTGCCCTTACTATGTGGGCCTTTGTTGTGCTCCTTGTTATGCCTGTTATTGCGCCCCTTGCATACATGTCCCAGTAAGGTGCACCGAGTCCTGCAAACGCGGGAACAAGGTAGACTCCCCCGGTGTCTTCTACAAGCATGGCTATTTCCTGGCTCTGTGGTGCAGACTCGATCAGTCCCAGGGCGTCTCTTAGCCATTGTACCACTGCCCCAGCTATAAACACCGATCCTTCGAGGGCATAGCAGGGTTTTCCCTCTATGTTACAGGCAAGTGTCAACAACAGGCCATTCTTGGGGACTACCTTTTTGTCTCCTAGGTTTAGTAGCATGAAACAGCCTGTACCGTAAGTATTTTTAACCTGTCCTTGGTCAAAGCAGGCCTGACCAAACAAGGCTGCCTGCTGATCCCCGGCAATACCCGCAATGGGTATTGCAGAACCAAGTAAACCCGGGTCAGTCTGCCCGACCACACCTGACGAGGGCACCACCCTAGGCAGCATCTCAATGGGTATGTCGAAGACCCTCAACAGTTCCGAATCCCATTGCTTTTCGTGTATATTAAAAATAAGTGTTCTTGATGCATTCGTGTAGTCGGTCACATGTACCTTGCCCCGTGTAAGTTTCGTTATGAGCCATGAGTCTATAGTGCCAAATGCTATCTCTCCGGTCCTTGCCCTTTTTCTTGCACCAGGGATGTTATCCAGCATCCATTTTATCTTTGTTGCAGAGAAATAGGCATCTATCACGAGCCCTGTCTTTTCCTGGAATAGGGGGCTAAGACCTTGCCTCTTTAGGTCATCACATATGCTGGAACTCCTCCTGCATTGCCACACAATGGCATTGCCAATTGGCCTTAAGGTGTTCCTGTCCCATAGCACGGTGGTCTCTCTCTGGTTTGTTATCCCTATGGCTTTTATGTTATCGCCACCTGTACCAGCCTTGTCCATGGCCTGTTTCATTACATCTAGCGTGGTATCCCATATTACGTCCGGATCATGTTCCACCCATCCAGGCATGGGGTATATCTGTGGAAATTCCTTGTATGCACTTGATAAGATCTTTCCCTTGGCATCGACTATCATTGCCCTGCTTCCCGTGGTACCTTGGTCTATTGCCAAAATGTATCTACGATTCATTTCTTTCCTCCATTCTACCCGGTCCAGTTAGGTGGATAATCCCAAGTCTAAGCAAGTCTTCGTACAACTCAGCAAGCGGTAAGCCTATCACATTTGTATAAGATCCATCAATCCTGTCTATGAAGACAGATGCCTTGCCCTGTACGGCATAGCCCCCTGCCTTGCCCATGGGCTCTCCAGTTGATACGTACCACGATATCTCGGAATCTGATATGTCCTTGAAGTGCACTCTTGTTTGCACTAGACGCGTAATATCGATGCCTTCTGTAAGGTGTACTATTGTGTAAGAGCTGTATACATTGTGTGTCTTGCCCCTGAGGAACTCTATATACCTGTATGCCTGTCTGCTATCCTCTGGTTTGCCCAGGATTTGGTTTCTTATAGACACTATCGTGTCCGCGGCTATGACGAGCGCATCCTTGAAGACAGGGGCGATTGCCATGGCCTTTGCATGGCTTGCCCGACGGCAAAATGTAGGGGGGCTCTCACCTTCTAGAGGTATTTCATCGATATCCGGTTCCCTGGTGTCAAACTGCAGCCCAGTGAGGGAAAGCAATTCCCTTCGCCTTGGCGATGAGGAGGCGAGTATTATCTGCATGGTAGATATGATTAAGGTAAATAATATCACATGTCAACACTGCCCGGGCATGTTGTTCTGGTTTGAATTTAATTCGCAAATCCTATTTAGTCTTCTCTATTATGGGGGATGTCTCGAGTGGGCCGTTGTTTTCGTGTTTATTGATGCTCCCTGTATGCCTGGTCTTGAGTGTCATGTAATCTATAGAGTATGAATCTTTTAATACCATCTTGTTGTTCTCCACCTTGATCAGGTATACTCTTATCTCGCTTGCCCACTCCTTTGCTATGACAATTGTCTTTGGATCCAGGCTTGCCACCTGTGGAGCTGTATTGTCGAAGCCAAACAAGGATGATGGGAAGTACATGGTTATGGCTATTAGGATTACCATGATACACCTTAAAGCATGTGGCCTGCGCCTCATCTTCAGAACCTCCTTTTTGTAGAAATAGTTGATTATTGCAATGAGTCTATAACAAGGCTTTAGGGTAAGTCTAAGCAAAAAGATCTTCCCTATTAAGCAAGTTCTGATATTCACAGGGGGCATGATGCTACGGTAGGGTCTGTGTAATTACATGCATGGAAAGGAAGGGGCAAAGCAATGTTCAGGAGATCTCAAGTGAGCCTGTTCAAGAACCTGGGCAAGGTCTTGCTCGAATTTCTGTAACCCTGTAGGAGGGATTTGTTCTTTGCCAATGTGTCCAGCTTTTGTTTTACAATGCCTTTAGCCTTTGTTAGCTCCTGTATCAGGGTATCCTCTATGCCCTTTATCTCTAGCATAATCTTTCTGTAATCCTTGGTCGTTGATTCTTTTCTTGCTAGTGGTAAGGATATGTCAAGGCGAGCCTGGATAATACCAGTTCTCTCGATTATTTTCTCCAGTTCCTGGCTGTTTCCCTGGGAAAGTGCCTTTATACCTTCCTTGAGGGTAGACCTCCAGGACACGAGATCACGCATCACCTGCTCTTGTATACGATCTTCTCCCATGATTCCTTCAATTCCTCTAGAAAATTAACGACTTCGTCTATTAGCTCTGACTTGCTGTGATAATGGGCCTCTATGATACGTCTTATCATGTAGTTATAAAGTGCTTCTAGGTTATAGGCTATTTCTCCTGCTTCAAAGTTGAGGCTGTTGGTGAGTTCCCACAGCACGTTCTGTGCCTTTGTGAAGAGCTCGGAAGATGCCTTTACGTCTTTGTTCAGCATGGCCATCTTCCCCTGCTTAAGAAACGCAATGGTTCCTTCGTAACACATGATTATAAGTCTTCCCTGGTCTGCGGTTTGAATCTGAGCCTTCTTGTACGCTTGATACCCGGTAGTGTTCATTCTTAGATACCCCCGACTTGATACTTAAGTTATTTATCGGAGATGGATTTTTTTTCTTTAGATAAAAACATGGTGGCTTAATGCTACGAGATTTTGTATTGGTATCTAAAGATGATGGGACCATATAATCAATATTTTCTAGGTGTTTAGTGGTAGGTGCTATTTATGTATTGTCAGTTCTAGGTTGTAGATCTTGTTACAGAGCGTTATCTCAGGAGGAGGATAACGATGTTGCGATCAATACAAAGATTAAGAAGGCATGCACTGGAGATAATGGATGCGGCTATATCAGCGGTTGCCCCGGAAAGCGCGGTAAAAAGGAATCTACGGCTTAAGAAAAACATCCTGTGTGCCGGTGAACACGAGCTGGATATTACCCGTTTCAGGAGGATAGTAGTCGTGGGAGCGGGTAAGGCCTCCGCTGCAATGGCAAGGGCGGTTGAGCATGAACTAGGTGACAGGATCTCTGACGGTCTTGTTGTGGTTAAATACGGCCACTCAGTGGATCTAAAGAAGGTAAGGATAAAAGAGGCGGGTCACCCTGTGCCTGACATTGAAGGACTTAAAGGGGCCGAGGAAGTGCTATCCATGCTTGATGGTTGTGGAGAGGGAGACCTGGTTATATCGCTTATATCCGGCGGGGGCTCGGCACTGTTACCTATGCCTGCGAATGGTATAAGCCTAGAAGAGAAGCAGAAGGTTTCAAGAATACTACTTGCATGTGGAGCAGACATACACGAGATGAACGCAGTAAGGAAGCACCTGTCCAAGACAAAGGGAGGGCTTCTTGCCCGTGCTGCCTACCCTGCAACGGTTGTAAACCTTATGCTTTCTGACGTGGTTGGAGATGACATTGACGTGATAGCATCAGGACCGTTTGTGCCAGATAGGTCAACATTTGCAGATGCTCTCAAGGTAATAGAAAGGTACAACATAGAGCAAGACATGCCTGAAGTCGTTATAAAACATTTGGAGATGGGTACCGATGGCGCTATCGAGGAGACACCTGGGCTGGGAGATCCCGTCTTTGACCGCGTGGTAAACATGGTGATAGCCAGTAATATTACTGCATGCAGGGCAGCCTTGGAAAAGGCAAAGGATATGGGTTACAATACCCTTGTTTTGTCTTCCATGATAGAGGGGAATACAGTAGACGTGGCAGGAGTACATGTTGCCATTGCAAGGGAAATTATCAGGTCATCAATGCCTGTGGAGGCACCTGCCTGTATTATAAGTGGTGGTGAAACCACAGTGGTTGTGAGAGGTGACGGACTTGGGGGAAGGAACCAGGAATTTGCCCTTTATAGTGCAGGCTTAATATCTGGACTTGAGGATGATGTCGTTATTGCAAGTTTGGGTACAGATGGTACGGATGGTCCAACAGATGCCGCAGGTGGCATAGTGGATCCCCTTACTGAATCAAGGGGTAGGAAGAGAGGATTGGATCTTAACCATTACCTCGATACTAATGATTCGTACCATTATCTTTCTACTACTGGAGACCTCGTAAAAACAGGTCCAACTCTTACAAACGTGATGGACATACATCTTGTCCTCGTTGCATCAGGGTCATATCTTAAATAGTAACCATTTAAAGGGAATTCACCAAAGATGTGAAAAAGTCGTATTCCTAGCACACCTAACTAGGGTAGGTCGCTAAGTTCTTTGGTGGGACACTAGGCTCAGCTGTTACTATATGACATACAATGGATTTTTTAGATCTTTTTAGACAACGAGGTAAGGGATGGAGTGTTACGAGTGGTGAGAAGATGGTATGATAGGTGGATAGAAATAACCTAGATATCTAAGATATAATCCTGATTACTACGTCGAGTATTTCTTTTGCCCTGTGGACATAGGTGTGGCTATCTAGAACTCTCTTCCTTGCACTCTGGGCCATTTCCTTTCTGAGCCCAGGCCTCTCAAGGTAGTACCTTAGCAGGGAGGATATGTTGGATGAATACTCGTAGCTTGCCATCTCGTCCTCGCCGAACACCTGTTGTAATCTTTCCCTTTTATCAGTCACAAGGAAACCATTGCATGCAGGTACATCGTATATCCTCTGGTTCAGTGCGGTCTTCAACTGTGGCCTCGAGATGTTTAAAATTATCGGGGTGGTCGAGTAGATCCTTGCAAGGTTGTCTTTTGTATAAACAATTTCCCCTCCATAGTACTCATGGCCAATGAGTACTGCCCAGTGTTCTTCGCCTATGACCTTGAGGTCCAGTCCTCTTATGCTGTTTAGCACCTTAAGCCTCAGCTCCTGGCCGGCCCTGTGCTCTATCCATGCAAGTACAGGTCGTCTTATGGTTTCTTCCAATGTTTCACCTTCCCATGCCTGTTCAAACACTTCTTCTACCGGGGATTGCCAATTGGCCATGTAAATAGGCACAATGCGCTCAATGTGGGAGGATAGGCTGTCTACATCTACATCCATGCGTTTTAGACTTGCCTTTATTGCATCTATCTGTTTCTTGCCCGAGGACCCGACAAACACGATGTCAGATATAGGGGCCTCTCCTTCTAGAGGGTAGAACCTATCCGTGTTCACGGCCAGGTCTAGCTGGCCCACGTGTACAAACCCTCTTTTCTCGAGCATGGGGATATATGTGCCCTCGACGCTGAAGACAATGGTATTTTTCGCATGGTAAGGTAATATGCCTTCGGATTCCACCAGGCTAGGCTCGTCCGTGTACCACGTTACAAAGGGTATACCCATTATGGCCAGTAATTCCTGTATGGCCCCATTTGCATCAGCGCCGAGGCCATTATTGGATATAACAAAGTCAGGCTTGAGTTCTTCCAGCATGGCCTTTATTTTTTCCATGTCAAAGGTGACTGTTCTCCCGCCTGGCCCGTCTGTTAAGGATGTGTTGTACAGGGAGCAGGCAATGCCAGCCTTTCTCATGCCCCAGGCTATGTCCTCGCACACCAGGTCTCCGGGCCTCGTAAAGAGTATGCATCCATGTCTTTCGTTCACGTGGATCTCCATGGCAGGTCCCGGCAGGTAGGGCTCTATCCTCTTAAAGGCCATGTCATGTTCCGGGATGTCAAAGCTTAGCCTGGTAGCACCTATGATATCCAGCATGTCTTCAAGCCTGTGCCTGTAGAGGTGCTCTCCCATGATCCTTTTCTTGCCCCTTGTTATCCTGGCCAGGCGCTCACCAGGATTATCCTTGAAGTGCATTATCTTCTGCCTCAAGTCCTGTATGGATGTGTAGACCTCCATTTCTTCTGGCACATCGAATAGTTCGAAGACCTGCTCCCTTGCATCGGTTAGTAGAAGGCCACCAGCAAGGGGCACGTCAAAGGCCCTCTGGTTAACAGCGTCTTTAAGCTGTGGCCTGGTTATGTTTATGGTTGCAAGACTCCTGTTGTATATGTCTGTAAGCTCGTCTGAACCGTAGGCCACGTATCCCCGGGCGTTGTTCTCTCCCACCACAAGCCTCCAGTCCCTCTCTCCTACGGTTGTCACGCCTAGGTCCTTTATGCCTGATATAATCTCAACCCTGTTCCTGAGCCCTGCCTCGTATTCCATGAACCTCTCTAGCTCATTCATGGCACCAGGGGGTATGCCAGGCCTGAAGCCAGTTTCTTCTATAAGCTCTTTTATTGCGGCTGCTACATGCATTGAATACTTGAGCCTGTAGTATTCAATGGCACCCTCTATAAATTCCATGTCCAGCCTGTTCATGCTGGGCCACTCTTCCCTGAGCCTTGATAGTGCCTCTCTTGACCTGGCCAGGTCAAGCTTTCCAACAAACACTGGTGGCATGCTCCATTTCTCTATAGGTTCCCTTGATCTCCTCGGGTTTGCAGCAAGTGGCAAAAGGTGCACATTGTCGAAGCCTTCATTTTTCAGGCCTTGCATGTGGGATCTGTCTATAACGAATATGATACTTGCATGCTTAAGGAATTTCTTCTGCCTTGCGGCAGGCGAGACCACTGGCCTGTCCACGAACCAGGTGACAAGGGGCACGTGGTAATATGCGAATACCCTGGAGAACAGGCCCTCGTCGTCCAAGGCATTCTCGTTTGAGCACATGATGATATCCGGCCTAAACCTATGCACCCTGTGCACAAGCTCGTCCAGGTAGATGGGGCTTGACTTGCTCTTGCCGCGGGTTATTACGTCAACCGTCTCTACGGATGCACCAAGGGACTTGAATCCCTCCATGATGTCGTCATCCACCAGGGTCAGGTCAAACCTGAAGTACAGTATCCTCATCTAGGAAAGTCCCTGCATCCTTTTTTTTATCTCGTCGGTAGGTGTTCCCGCCCTTAATGCCTTCTCGAGCCAGTCGGCACCTGCTTCTCTTTGCCCTGATGCGATCTTTATATCGGCCGCGAGTAGGTATGCCTTGGCACATTTCTTGTCCAGCTTCAAAGCGCAGTTGACGAGTTTCTCGGCATTAAAGGTATCTTGGGACTCAAAGAGACGCCTGGCTATGTCAGAGCATGTACCTGCTATGTCCTCCACGGTCTCTAGTACCATGTTCGTATCCATTCCAAGGTTATTCATGAGACCCTCCATGCCGAGGACAAGGCTCTCCACGTCGTCCACCTTCATGCTTGCCTCCACCAGGCCAGTAAGGGCATCCGTGTCATAGGGGTCTATTCCCACGGACTCCCTGTAGATTTCAAGTGCCCTTGATGTCATCCCAAGCCTATCGTATATCTTTGCCATGCTAAGCCAGAGCACGCGGTCGTATCCCTGGGCAAGCCTCTTTGCCTTCTCGAGGAAGGAAAGGGATTGGTCCATATCTCCTGCCTTGAGAAGGCTGAGTCCAAGATCCCTGGTGGCCAAAAAGTGTGATGGATTTATCTTTATGGCTGTCCTGAATGCCTTCATGGCCTCATTGGTCCTGCCAAGCCTTTCCAAGGCAACACCATAGTAATAGGGTGCACTCTCCTGTATGTCTGGTGGAACAGGGTATGTCTCTATCTCTATGCCAAGGGATGCAGTTTTTTCAAAGGCCTTTACAGCATCCTCGAACATTCCTGCATTAAGGCATGTCATTGCTAGGAAATAATGCATGAGCCCGCTCTTTTCGTAGATACTGGTGGCCTCTCCAAACTCCTGGACTGCCCTTTCTTTGTTGCCCAGCCTCAGGTAACAGTCAGCGGCAAGAGAGTAACTGTACTTTAGCCAGTTTTCGCTTCCAAATGAATTCTTCCTTGCCTTCCCGATGTATTCAAGGGATCTCTCGTATTCGTGCAGGGCAAAGTACGATGAAGCTATGAAGAAATACCTGGAGCTTGAGACATTACCCTGGCCTACCTCGTCGAGTAATATCCTTAGGTTTCTCCTTGCCTTTAAGAGCCTTGACGCCTCATCATCGTAGCCTGTGTGCCTTATGGTGATATCCGCTGATTCTATCTTAATCCCGGCCTTCTGGACCACTTCTAATATCTGCTCGTGCACCCTGTTTACAAACCTCATGTCATCCCTTCTCGGGAATATCCTCAGCTGGTAGCTTACTGTATCTCCACCTTGCCTGTCCGTGTTGACTATCTTTAGCATCCATGCAGCATCTTTGCCTGGTTTTAGGCTCTTCTTTAATCTCAGTAGCTTGGCCGCCTCCTCTGGAGGTATCCTGTCGTCTGCATCCAGCCAAAGTAAATAGTCTGAGTCAGCCATGTCTATGGATGCATTCCTTGCCTTTGAAAAGTCGTCACACCACTCGAAGTAACCCACCTTTGCCCCGAAATCTTTTGCCACGTCTACCGTGTGGTCTTTGGAACCCGTGTCAACGACCACTATCTCGTCTACCACATCTTTTATATCGCCCAGTATATTCGGCAGGTCTTTCTCCTCGTCCTTTACTATCATCACCACGCCCAGAGAGGGGCGCATACCTTGTGAGAGCAATATACCTTTATTTTTTTTAAGCACGTCCTTGTTTCTACCGCCTGACTTTATGCCTGCGTCGAATGCCTCAAGTGCTTTATCCTTCTTCCCTACCTTCATGTATGCAGCGCCCAGGAGGTTATAGGCACTTGCCAGGTCAAAGTAAAGGCCTCTATATCCCTCCTCATGGAGGGATATGGCTCTTTCCGCCTCGCTTATGGCCTTGTCCAGTCTCCCCAGGTGAAAATCCTCAACTGCGAGCTCTATCATGGCCCTGGGGTCCTTGGGCGTGGATCGCACCTTTTTCTCTAGTAGTTGCCTGTAGTATAGGCGCTTTGATCTGGATTGCGTTCCAAAATGGTGTATTGGCGTGAGCACCTCACCCAAGGGTATGCCAAGCCTTTTAAGCCCGGGCTCTATGAGCTCCCTCACCTCCCCGGTGTAGTAGAGCCCTTTTACCCTGGGAAACATCCTTACCTTTGTGGATGGGCTCCATCCCTTGAAGCCATTTTCAAACTCAGGATATTCGCCAGTGCAGGGCCTGAAGCCTTCAACCCCATGATCATTGCCATAATTCCTCGTAGTCATAAGGAAACCATGGGGGGGCTTTTGCTTTGCTTCTGCTATGTGGTGAAGGTCTTTCTCTGCAATCCTCTCGTCCGCGTCTATGGATATGATCCAGTCTCCCCTTGCAGCATCTATGTAAGTGTTCCTGGCCTCAGCAAAGGAATCCTTCCATGTTATTTCAATAACGCTTGCACCGAGTGTCCTGGCAACATCAGGGGTGTTATCTGTTGACCCGGTGTCTACAACTATGACCTCGTCCGAGACCTTTGCCATTATAGGAAGGATTTCACCCAGATCATCCTGGGCATTCTTTACGATCATGCAGAACGATATGGTACTCACAGCGATTCTCTCTTTCTTTCCCTCTCCGGGCTTTCCACCATATCCATCACTCTCTCGAATCCCTTTATTATGTCTTCCGGGCTAAATGACATGAGGCAAGGGCTTGTGCTACTGCCCAGGTACTGTGCCTCGGGACATCCTTTACCAGGATCAAAGGTGAATGACTCGCCCGAGTAAGTAGTTATCTTTACCCCTTTTTCAAGTGCCCTTACCCTGTTTGCTCCAATGGGTATCACAGGTGGTGTCTCTGTAAGTGCACTTATCCCGCACGGACTTGCACATGTCTTGCCGAAATAGCAAGCATCAAGTGCCACGATCGTTGGATAGTATTTGCTCCGTATACTCGACGAGATAGGGCCAAAGAAAACAAGGCATGGCTTGCTTAGTGCCGATGCTATGTGGTAAGCAGAGCTGTCCGTGGTGATGACAGCGTGTGATGCTGCGATTGCGGTCACAAAGGCATCCAGGCCAGAAGACGTATCAATACTGAATACGTTCTCCATGCCCTCACAGGTCTTAGGCATGCTACCGGGTACAACGTAGTCGATGCCCTTGAAACTTGTTGCAAGAAGCCCGAGTATGTCGTCTGGTAGGTACCTTATCCTGTCGCTTGCGCCAGGTGAATAGATCACAAGCGGGCGGCCATGCCTTGATAGCCTTTTCATCTCTTCCCTTATTGCATGGTTTCTTGAAAGTCCCTTGGATATCTCGGGTATTTTCTGTTCTTTGGGCACACTTGATGGGTCTATACCCAGGCAGTCAAGGTGGAAGTCTATCATGTCAACGTGGTTGAAGATGCCCCTTTTGTCTGAGAAGTCAACGTAGAAATCAGCCGAGTCCACGAGGTCTGATAGCCTTATGGGATGTGGATAAAAATCATCTACAAAGCCCAGGTCCTCGAACAATGCCTTTCTGTCCTGGAGAGTTGAAAGCGCTATCTTTACCCCTGATCTGCACCTTGATCTGAGCTGCCTCAATGCAGGGGTGAGCATTATCAGGTCCCCTATGCCTCCTGCCCTCAGAAGCATGAGCCTTTTCCCGCATGGTATCTCGGACACGGCCATGCCAAGTGGCTCGGGGAAACCTGGAATCAAGGAGGCATCGAAATTCAGACCGGTCATGAGCCCACTGTTTTCCTTGCATATTGACCTTGCCAGGCTAGGGCCTCCCATAACAAGTATGTTATGGATATTTACGTCTGGATAGGTAATGGGGGAGAGCTTGTATGAATGGCCGTGGTAGAAAAAACGGCCCTCAGCTGTTGATGCAAGGTATGCTAATGTCATCTTTTATCCATAATTACAGAAGGTATCAGCTAGCGTGCGTTATGGGTGCTATTTGATTGCTTAGTTCTAAGACCCTCTCAAAACCTTGTAAAATGGATTCATCAGAAAATGATTCCAGGCAAGGGCTAAACCTAGTGCCCTTGGCCTGTGCCTCAGGACAACCCAGTGAGGGATCGTAAGTGAACATCTGGCCCGAGAAGGTGATTATCTCGGTGCCCTGCCTCAAATCCCTTACCATGTTCGCACCAATGGGCTTTAAGGATGCCATCTGCGTCCTGGCATGTATACCGCAGGGTGGCACGCATGTCTCGCCCATGTAATCAAAGGGGTCCAGGCTGATCACATATGGATAATAGGTTGACCTGAGCATGGATGGTATGGGCCCGAAGAATACAAGGGAAGGTTTACCTATTGCAGCGGCTATGTGGTATGCACCGCTATCCGATGAGACCAGGATGTCACATTCACTTATTGCTGTTGCAAAGGATGCAAGGCCTGATGACGTATCTATACCAGTAACATTATCAAGCCCCTTTGCCTCTTCAGGGATCTTCTCGGGCGTGAGGAAGATCATGTCGGTAAAAGACGTGGCAAGTGTCAATAGTATACAGGGTGGCAGTCGCCTTATGGGATCGCTTGCTCCCGGCGAATAAAAGACCTTAAGAGACCTATAGCCAGCGAGTTTTCTTATCTTCCTGATTGTATCCTCATGCAACAGTAGGCTTTCCGGTATCTTGGGTAACTTGTCTGCAGAAGGTATGGAACCTGGATCCATGCACATTGAATCCAAGTAGAAGTCAGTCATGTTTACCCTATTGTATATGCCCTTTATGTCAGGGAAACCCACGAAGTAATCTGTCTCACTGACCAGCTCGGAGAGCCTCAAGGGGAGGGGATATAACCTGTCCACGTATCCAAGGCCTTCAACCAGCGGGTGCCTGTCTTTCAAGGTGGATAGTCCTATCTCGACCTTATGCCCTACCATTTGCTTAAGTTTTCTAAGTGCAGGTATCAGCATGATCATGTCCCCTATGCCTGCATCCCTTATGATCATGAGTCTCTTGCCTTCGGGTATGCCTGATGGAGAACCCACCAGTGGCTCGGGAAAAGATGGGATCCTCGTTGCATCGAAACTCACGGGCTCTAGGAACTCGGGGTATATCCTGTACAAGGCCTTTGCAAGGTCATCTGTCACAACGAGTATCCTCGATATATCCACGTCCGGGTAGGATATGGGCCCAAGTGCATAGTCCTGGCCAAAAAAGGTAAGCACAATATTGTCCTTTGCTGTAAGAAACTTCATTTGATCAGGGAAAGTATATCCTGGCTCCATGCAATGGGGCAGGGTCAGATGGCCCCTGGCCTTTTGCCGGTTGAAAGTGCCTGCTCAAGGTTGAACCTCGCATCCTCGTCGTCCGGGTTTATACTAAGTGCCTTCTGGAAGGTCCTGATAGCAGACTCCCTTTCTCCCAGTTCCCATTGTATTGCACCAAGATCATTCATAACGCGGCTGTTTAAGGGTTCGAGCATGAGTGCCTTCTTGAATATGTTTACAGCTGTATTGATCCTACCCTTTTCGTGTTCCATCTCTCCCATCCGTACGAGTGCATTTAACCTGTCCTTGGGCTCGAGCCTTACCTTGTAGCTGCCTTCTTGCATCTCTACTATGCCGTCCCATTTCCTGGCAAAGTATTCCCTGTTTTTGTCAAGGCTTGAGTTGTAATCTATGTTGTTCCCTTCAAAGGTCTTGCTGCCAAAGTGGTGTACGAATACGTCTTTTAAGATTACATGCCTGAAGCCTGCTATGGAAGACCTAAGGCACAGGTCGTCGTCTTCAAAGTTACCGCTGCCGTAGTTCTCGTCCAGGGGACCTATGAGGTCTATTACTTCTTTTCTGATAAGCAGGCAAAAACCAACGAGCCTCAAGACATCCTCGACCTTACCTGCATTCTCTTCTGAGATATGCCTTGCAAAGGCATGTATCTTGTCCATGTCCTCGCCCGATGGTGCATCCTCTACCTTCTGTGGTCCAGAGACATTGTTTGATACAGGTCCTGCCATGCCGATATCAGGGTTCTCCTCCATGTACGAGACCATTTTATCCAGCCAGCCTTTAGTCACCACAACGTCGTTGTTTAAAAGGACTATGTAGTCGCCCTTTGACTTCTCAATGCCCTGGTTATTACCTCTTGCAAAGCCCAGGTTCTCTTTATTGAGAATGAGCTCTGCATTCGCGCGGGTTTTTGCATAATCCTTTAAGAACTCAACCGTGCCATCCGTTGACCCGTTGTCCACGATTATGAGCTCGTACCTTGCCTTGGTGTGTTTCTCTATGCTCTCCAGGCATTTCCTGGTGTAGTCAAGCTGGTTGAACGTGAGCATGATAATGGACGTGAGGGGAAGGGATGGACGCGTTAATTTTCTGGAAGGCCTGAACCAGTCCATGCCCCATAGCTCCTTGCTGGAAGGTACCCTGCCCTTGCCGTAGTACTTCTCTAGCTTCAGGTAAAGCGTGTCCTGGCTTTCCTGGGTGAGTCTCTTCATCTTTTCCTCGGGCTCGGTGGCAAAGCTCGCCTGTGCCTTGTGGTATATGAAGGTATCAGTGGCTACAACAAGCCTATATCCCTTCTCCTTTAGCCTCCAGGAGAATTCCAGGTCGTCGCTCCCTAGGAACAGGTCTTCATCGAGCATGCCCACCTCGTCTATTATCTCTTTCTTTGTCATCATGCAAAAGCCCGTGAGTAGCCTTGTATCCATGGCCTTACCCATGTTCCAGGTGTACAGCTTTTCAGCGAGCTTGTTTACATCGATATTGCCCATGTTTTTCTCCTTCATGTAAAGCTCGTACCTCTGCAGGCCTGCCGCGTAGTTGGACACGGGTCCCACTGCCCCAACACCCTTTTTGAGGTGGAGCATCATGTGCCATGCCCAGTCCCAGGTGACGACGGTATCTGGGTTCAAGAACACTATGTGTTCGCCTCTTGCTGCTTTAATTCCCTGGTTCGTGGCCTTTGAGAAGCCCCTGTTCTCATCGTTCAGTATAATTTTTATACCTTTCATGCCCTTAAGAAAGTCCCTTGTCCCGTCACTTGAGTTGTTGTCTATTACTACGACTTCGTATGGAATAGGGGTTTGAGTCTTTATGCTGTCAAGACACTTTCCAATATAGCCAAGGGAATTGTAGGTTACTATCACGACACTAAGCACAGGCTTGGATAGTTCTTCGTGGTATACCCATTTTTTCTCTCCTTCGGGTGTCTCCTCGATCCTGAACCCATCATCCATAAGATATCTCTCGTAGTCAGGTTTTACCCTGCCTCCCCATCTCTCAAACAGGATCTTTGCATTATCATCCATCTTATTCTGTCTGCCCTCGGTCTTTCCCTCGAAATGGGTGAGTACACTCCTGGGGTTGTAGAAGACCCTTTTGCCTTCCTCTCTAATCTTGAAGCAGAGGTCGATGTCCTCGCACCCGTTTACGTATGCTTCGTCAAAGCCACCTATGCTAAAGAATATGTCTTTTTTTACGAGCATGCATGCACCGGTTACTACCTGGAAATCCCTTGGCTTGTTTGCAGGAGGAAAGTCAGAAGGATATCCCCTGTAGAGGTGTCCAGCTAATAACTTGCTATCAGCGATTCCAACGCCTGCATGCTGGATGGTACCATCCGGGAACATTAACTTGCTGCCTACCACTGCAATGTCTTCATCCGCATCGGCTACCCTGACCAGCTCTTCCAGCCATCCTTTTTGGGGTATGGTATCATTATTCAGAAAGACCAGGTATTTGCCGCTTGCCTCTCTTGCGCCCTGGTTACATGCCTTTGCAAAACCTAGGTTTTCTTGATTGGTGATGATTTTTACATCGCCTTCAAGGCATTTAAGAAACTCTTTTGTGCCGTCGGTTGAACCGTTATCCACGATAATCACTTCGTAGAGATCATCTGGCGTGTTTTCCACGAGTGCCTCGAGGCATTTCTTCGTGTATTCAACCTGGTTGAAAACAGGGATGATGATGGAGCATTTCATTGAGACTGAAATACTATATTTTGATATCTCGTTTTCTAGTAGATGGATATTTTGTTCTTGTGCCCTTTGAATATCTTGCCTACCCATTGTATAGCTGCTGTATCTTTTATATATGATACGCGTTGTTCTAAGGAAGTCTGGGAGTTTGGAACTTGTCATTGTTGAACCGTCTCTCCTGTCCCTGAACTCTGTGGTAACCTTTTTTATATGTTTGAAGTCATAACTCCTGGATAGCCTGATCCAGAGATCCCAGTCCTCGTGGGTTGTGAGTGCCTCGTCAAAAAGGCCAACCTTTTCAAGGCATTTTTTTTCATGCATGAAGCAGTTTACAGGAGAGAGGTTACGTATTAGTATTAGGTCCTTGGAGAAATCCACCGAGTACGGGATATCCCTTGCAGTTATCTTATATGAATTGTCATACAATACCTGGTGAGCCCTGTAGGCATCAGTGTAGGCTACCTTGTAGTCGGTTTCTTCCAGGAGGTTTACCAAGGTCTCCAGGTGATCGGGATAGAACACATCATCGTCATCCAGGTAAGCAATATACTTGCCTTTTGCAAGGCTGATTCCACTGTTCCTTGATGCAGCAAGACCCTTGTTTATGTTATGTTTGACATATGTGATATTACCTTTGCTGTTTAGCTGGTGTATAATGCTTTCTATGTTTATACCTCCATCGTTTACCACTATGATCTCATAGTTCTGATAGCTCTGGTTCAATATGCTCGTTAAGGCCTCTCTAAGCATGTCAGGACGGTTATACGTAGGGACAATAACAGAGACCAAGGGTTTATCTGTTTTGTCTATAATACGTGCCTTTTTCCTTTCCTCTGCTTTCTTGACAGCGAGGCTGGCAAAATATTTCTGCTCTTGAATCCTCGCATTTGAGATATTTCCAGCAGTAGATCTCCACTGATAAAGAGGCTCTCCTATATTGGCCACCTTGTACTTCTCTGAGATCCTTAGCCAGAGGTCATAATCCTGTGCGTATTTAAAAGATTCATCATAACCTCCGCATTGGAGGAACGCGCTTTTCAGCATCATTATGCTACCATGGCCAAACCAGTTCTGTTTTTTTAAACCAGCACGTATTTCGTTATCATCGCTTAGTACCCTGACCAGGGAGATTATCCTTCCAGTATCATCTATCTGGTAATAAGAACTTCCAACAAGTGCATGATCCGTGTTCTTTTTTAGGAAGTTGAGCTGGGTTTCAAGCCTGTGCGGTATAGAGATATCATCTGCATCCATTCTAGCTATGTACGTACCTTTTGCTTCACGTATGGCTTTGTTGAGGGATTTTGTTAACCCAAGATTATTAGGGTTCTTAATTGTCCTAATCCTTGGATCGTCAAATCTTTTTAGGATCTCACTAGTGTTGTCCGTTGATGCGTCATCTATGATTATAAATTCGAAATCTTGATATGTTTGTGCCAGCACACTCTTTATGGCCTTATCTATGTATCTCTCAGCGTTGTACACAGGCATGACAACAGTGATCTCTGGATTTGCCGTTTTTTCGTTATTGTCCAGTATTGCTGGTATACTTGCATTGATATGCCCACCATAGAATCTTTTAACCCGTTCATTGTGACCTTTTAAGTAGACTAGGCCTCTATCATCGATGAACTCATAAAGCCTATTCTTTATAGTATACTTGTACAGCTCGCTGTTCGGTATACCTACAAAAACGTTGAACCAGGTAACTGTTGGTTTTATGTCATTCAACAGTGAGTAAGTCTGCCTTAGGTCATCCTCTGTCTCAGTTGGGACTCCAACTATCACACTTGCGGCTGTATTGATACCAAACCTGTGGCATAGCTCAAAGGTCTTTCTTGTTTGATCCACCTTGATATCCTTTTTCAGGAAATCCAGTATCCTTTGAGAACCGCTCTCCACGCCAAAATAAAAACCACATGCCCCTGCACGAGACATTAGTTCAACGATGTCCTTGTTGAGGTTGGAGACCCTTGTCTCGCATGCCCATGGTATGTTTATTCCTTTCTTGAGCAACAACTCGCAGAACTCTACGAGTCTTTTTTTGTTTAGGGTAAAGTTGTCTTCCCTGAAATATATCCCCTTTGCACCGTATTCCCTGGTTAGGTATTCGATATCAGAGACGATGCGTTCAGCACTGAAATAGGTATACTGTTTTCCCCAGATAGAGCCAACTGAGCAGAAAGTGCATCTGAATGGACAACCTCTACTCGTATTCATAGTGAACACAGGTTGTTCCCGAAACCAGTCTACCCCCCAGTTATACGGCATTCTGACAAAGTAATCCCAGGCAGGCATGGGAAGTTTATCCAGGTCTTTAATACGTGGGTACTTTACAATACGTTCAGATATCCTTTCTTCCACAATATCAAGGATGGCCTTCTCTCCTTCACCCTGGACTATGTAATCTACAAAATCAGGTATTGTATCCAAGGCAACGGTTGTATGAGGGCCACCCACGATGATTTTACCTCCCCATCTGCCGGTGCGCCTGAGGTATTCAAGCCTGTAAAGCATCCTCAGCGTATCCCTATAGCAGATGGTGTTTGCATATATCCCCACGTAATCAATCCTGTTTCTCTGGAGAAAATCTGTTTCAAGGAAATTGTCTGGCCTGAGGTAATTGTCTATGAAGAATACTTTGTGCCCGGCGTTTCTTAACACCGATATGAGGAAGCCTAAACCTATGGGAGGTCTTTTCTCTGTCGTTGAGAAAGGAGACTGGTTAGGTGCAGCCGAGGTAGTTAGAAGAACATGCTTTATATGCTCTCTTGACACATACTTTTTACCCCCTGATGGACGAATCGGGTGTTTAGCGTTCTTATTCTTTTCGCTACCAGGGTGGACGGATTTATCTGACCAGTGATCTGCCATATAACTGTTGGAGTTCTCCCCGTATGACACTGATTCATTGTATACATCATGATCATGATGTTCTTCATCAAACTTGCCCTCGGCTGGCAGTCTATAGGCAGATGTTTGGATGAGGTGATCTTTTAGTGAGTCTGGTATTTGCATAGTTGCGTGGCCAAATTCTATAAGGGCCCACCCTACAAGGGGATGATGCCTGGATGTTTTCTCTTTGTATTTGGGTAGATATATTAAATATTCCTTATCCGTACACATCTCATCATGGATAAATTCCCAGGAACACTCTTGACCATCGTAGATGTCATACTGAAATTCAGGCCTGCCTGGTATCTTGAAGTCATCTATAAAGATGTATGCCTTCTTGAATGTCCCTGTTATAAACCTTATCTCATCTTTCAATGGCCATTTATATCCAAATGAGTGAGCATCAAGCCAGAAGGCCACATCCTTGTTGACAAGATCGGGGTGATCTTCCACTATTTTATATAAGAAATCTGGTGACTTAACCTGGTCGAGTGTAATATTATGTAGGTAAGGACGGAGTTTGTTTCTGGCAACTGTTATGTGTTCTGTCTTTGGTTCGCATGAGAATATATGGAGATGGCTGAAGTTTCGAGCTACATATTCAAGGGAATCACCCATGTATGTCCCTGTTTCTATAAATGCATCACACCTTGTAAGCACATGGTCTATGAGCGTAAGCAGGTAACTGTCGCCATGAAAACCCATCTCATACTTTTTCCTGTAAGGGATATTATGTTTCTTGTGATCGCTGATTTCTTTTTGCATGTCTTTCTGGGTAGTTATCCAGTCATGCCCGTGAGGCACGCTTGAGCTTTTCTCAAGTCTTTCCACTTCGAGGAACAAATCCCTTAATCTCTTTTCCCATGTGTGATCCCTTAGTGCACGTATATGGCCTTTCTCGGCTATCTCTAGACGCCTGTCTTCGTGTTTTAGGTAGTATTGGATCTTATCAAGGGCATCCTTTATATCATCAAAACACTCTATTTCCTTGCCTATTTCGAAATACTCCTCTATGCCTTCGGCGTACTCGGTTAACAGGAAGCCTTTACACATAGGGACTTCAAAAATCCTTCCCTTTATTTGCTTGATGTTATCGTCCCGGGAGCTGCCGCTAAAGTTAAGATTGATCTTGCTGGCATTGAATATCTTGATGATCTCATCGAACTCAAGGAATGTCCCAAAACCTCTTCCAAATACGCTAAGTGGGACATTCTTGGTTTTTAGATAAAATAAGTTATCTTTTCTTTTGCCATAGTTTTGTCCCACAAAGGTAACGTCATACAATAGAGGAGTATTGGTCTTTCTATAATGGTGTTGATTTGAGGCCCATTGTGATTTTATGACGTTAAATCCCAGACTCTTATATTTATCCACCGCGTATTTGTCGGTTGTTATTGAGCAAAAGACATGCGGTGCCAGGAATCTTGAATAATCATCAAAGCGCCAGTGATCATCTGAAAACCATGCAATTGTTTTTACACCAAGCATGTTTATCTTGTCCAAAGTGGATAGTTCTATTTGATCCTGATAGGTGTGAATGAATACATAGTCGGGCTTTTTGCTTTTTACTATGTGGATAATCTCTTCATTCATCGCTTTTTTACCTAAGATTTCTAGCCTTTCCATGTAGTTGTAGTTTATTGCTTTCTTGAAGATGGCCTTTAGGGGTTCATAAAAGTTGATATTACAATCGTAATTGATACTACCAACACTCAGAAATAGTATTGTCTTATCTATTATCTGGGAAGGCTTATTTGTGTTGGTATCCTGCCTGTCCATGTTGGGTGTGTGCTGATGTTGTTTATTATTTATGATGGATGGAGCTGTATAATCGTGAGTTTTCTCAACCATGGATCTTATTTTGGAAGCTGTATCTTCAATAGTATTCGAACCTAGGATGCGGGAGTACCAATGGCCTTCCCTTGCAGAGATGGACATCAGTAGTGTATCTTTCTCAATGTCTCGTAGATTGCTTTCTTTGATAATGGTTCTGTAGCCCTGGAAGTAACCCTGAATAAGGTGGCAGTACTCTTCAGGAGAAGTGTTTGCCCATCTCGAGATGTTTTCTTCTGTCAGTCTCTTGTAAAAACAAGAATCATTTACAAATAAAAATTTGCCGAACAACGCCAGTCTAAATACTAAAAGATAATCAACACCCCAGTTTCCAAAACCGTAAGATTTGAATATGTCAATCTTCTTTAAGATATCACTCCTGATGAGGCCGTATACTAGGTTTGCCTTCCCATCCTCTTCCCTGAACCATATTATATTATTTAGCCTGTCAGGCAGGGGGGCCTTTGATGATAGAAGATGGAGGTTCGGGTATTCACGGCATATATTACCGTTTTCGTCAATATTGTTCAGTTGTGAAAATGCTAGAACTGCATTTTTATCAGAGGCTAAAGCTTTTACAAGTGATGATATGTAATTAGGTGTCCATAGGTCATCACACGCTGCCCACATGAAATATTGGCCTGATGATAGTTCAAAGACACGATTGAAGTTATCATTAGGTCCAATATTCTTATCATTGCGGTAAAACTTGACACGGCCATCCTTATTTTTATACTCAAGACAGATATCTGGCGAACTATCGGTAGAAGCATTATCAGAGATTATTAACTCAAAGTTGTCGTAGTCCTGGGATAGTAAAGAATCCAGTGCCTGCTTTATGTAACGCTCGCCATTGTATACAGGCATACCTATGCTGACAAATGGTGTCTTGTTTGTTCTCATTGATTATCCCCTTTGTATTTTAGTATAGGCATTACTTAATGCATCTTAGATATCCATCGGGTGCAACGGTGATCAGCAATTTATTCTCAATCTCCTTGTCGATCTCAAAACGGTCATTGTTTTTCATGAATTCCCATACCGCTGTCTTGGGATTGTTACCCTTTCCCCATGGTCGGTCGGGAAAGAAGCCATCTGGCATGTCTTCAATGATGGTGTCAAAGACAACAAGGTAGCTACCTTTTGTTACCAGGGGAGAATAAAGTTCAAGCTCTTTTAGCACGTGTTCGTGTGTATGCATGGAATCAAGTGCAACTAGAACCCTCTTTTTATCCTTTGCAAAGTCACGGACCTTCTGGACAACATCTTCATCAATAGACGAACCTTCTATCATTGTAATTCGTTTGAACATGGGGTGTCTTTCTATCTCAACCCTGTTGTGTTCCCTGATATCAATGTCGATACCAAGCACCTGGCCATCTCCACCCAGAAGTTCAAGCATGGACGCGTAGAAGATAAGTCCTCCACCATGTGCAATCCCTGTTTCTATAATAAGGTTGGGTTTTACCTGCCATATAATCTCCTGCATTGCGATGATGTCCTGTGGATACTGAATTATTGGACGGCCAAGCCAGGTGAAGTTGTAGGAGTATTTGGGTATGGTAGATTCTTGTACAAAAAGTCTCGCCGCATCTAGTAATTTCTTGTTCTTTCCATACTGCCTGATACGCCTCATACATTCACGTTTAAATTGTTCTATCTGGTTCATAAGATCTATCACCTTTATCAAGATCAAAACTGGATAAAGCAATGTTAAGCTTTGTTGCATCTCCCCAAAAAGCCATTGGTTCATAGTCGGTGTATGAATAAAACCCTAAATTCAGATGGATACTTTTTTGCTTCCTCTCTAAATAATTTTCCACGAGTTTTCTAATAGAGATAGGTTTACCGCTGCAACAGTTGATAATTCCGTTTACCTTATCTTGCATCGCGATTCTAATTATGTATGTAGCAGCCCTTTCAACCGGCAAATAATCTCTTAATTGTTCTCCGCCCGACATGTTAAAGTTGGTTTCTCCATTTTCCAACGATCTATCAAGTTGAGATAGGATTGAATTGGGACTCTGACCTTTTCCATACATATAAAATAGACGTATCCATTTTAGATCAAAATTGATCTTTTTCTGCAGTTGTTCCAGGAACCTTCGCAAGGTATCCTTTGCCAAACCATAAGGATTATCAGGTCTAGCCTCCATGTCCTCACTTAAAGCTCCGTTTTGCATTCCATATTCAAGGCATGTACCTGTTACCACCAAGCGTTTTAGTCCATGTTCGATTATGTTTTTCAGAAACGAGTAATTGGAAAACAGGTTCTTCTCAAAATGAAACAAGTCTTCGTAATTTGGCAAACCTTCCCATGCCAAATGAATCAGTAAATCAGGTTGATGAAAAAATTGGAAGAAGTCATTCCGCATCACATTGAGATCACAGGGAATGTATTGTACCTGAGAAATCCATTCGAAGGCCTTTGCCTTTTCAGGATTTCTTGAAGTTGCAACAACTCGATATCCTTGATTAATTAATTGTCGAACAACATAACCTCCAATAAAACCAGTTGCTCCAGTAACCAATACCTTCATATCATCGCCTTCCTTAATCAAGATATCTCGATTTCTGGAATAGGTACCACAAACCTTCCGTCCCATTCGTGGATATAACCTAGCTGTTCCATGATCTCATCCTTGATATTCCAAGGTAGGATAAGTACATAATCCGGCTTTGTCCTTTTGATCTCTTTTTCTGCAACCACTGGTATGTGGCTACCAGGCAGATATTTGCCCTGTTTATAAGGAGATGCATCCACAACAAACTCTATCAAGTCTTTTTTAACCCCGCAGTAATTTAGCAAGGTGTTGCCTTTAGCCGCAGCCCCGTAAGCAACCACTTTCTTCCCACGTTTTTTCTGCTCCACCAGAAATGAAAGAAACGCATATTTCACTTTGTCCGCCTTATGCTGAAAACCAAGATAATAATCTATCGCAAGCATCCCTCGTGTTTTCTCTTTTTCCAATAGTGCAGCAACTCTTTGCTCTACAGGTTTTGAGTTGTCTTCAACATGCCTGGCATAGATCCTCAAGGACCCGCCATGCGTTGGGAGCTCCTCCACATCGAAGATAACAAGGTCGTGACTTGAGAATATCCGGTTTACCGTGTGTAATGAGAAATACGAGAAGTGCTCGTGGTAGATTGTATCGAACTGGTTTCCCTCAACTAGGCGCATTAAGTGAGGAAATTCCATGGTTATAACACCACCAGGTTTCAGGATAATCTTTAGCCCCTTGACGAAGTCATTTATATTTGGGACATGGGCAAGTACATTGTTGCCTATGATCAGGTCCGGCTTTCTGCCCTCATTGGAAAGTTTCTCCGCGAGTCCTACGCCAAAGAATTCCTCCAATGTCTCAATCCCTTTCTTTCTTGCTTCTTGGGCGGTACTGACGCTAGGTTCAATGCCCATGCATGGGATCCCTTTTTCTTTAAAATATTGCAGTAGGTATCCATCATTGGATGCGATCTCCATAACCAGGGAGGTGGCATTAAGACTTAACCTGGAGATGATCATGTCCACATATTTCTTTGCATGCCTGAGCCATGTCTTTGAGTATGAGGAAAAGTAGGTATAATCCTTATTAAAGATTTCTTCCGACTTCTTGTATTCATCGATCTGTACAAGCCAACATTTCTCGCAGACCATTAGTCTTAAGGGGTAAAAGACTTCGGGCTTATCTAGTTGTTCTTTTGTTAAGAATGAATTGGATGGTGGAGCGCTAACCATATCGATGAATTGATGTTTAAGATAATTGCCGCAGAACCTGCATTTCATAAGGAGATGCCCTCGAAGGCCGGGGATAGTAAAGGATAGTTCTGGTCTTTCTTCGATATATCCGTTACAGCGAGAGGCCAAGAGATCTCGATCATGGGATCGTCGTAACGTACACCTCCCTCGTATTCTGGGCTATAAAACTCGGTATGAAGATAAAGTATCTCGCAGTCTTTTTCCAATGTCTGGAAACCATGCGCAAATCCTTCAGGTATATACATCATCTTCATGTTTTCCGAGGTTAAGACCTCCCCATGCCACTTCAGAAAGGTGGGAGATTTCTTGCGCAGGTCAATCATGACATCAAATATGCTACCGCGCAGGCACTTGACTATCTTGATCTCTGCTCTGGGTGGATATTGAAAGTGCATCCCGCGTATGGCCCCTTTCTGCCAGGTAACAGAGTGGTTTATCTGAACTATGTTTTCACCATGAAGGATGTCGTTCAGCTCGTTCTGGCAGAATACGCGGGTGAATAATCCGCGGTCATCCTCAATTGGTTCCGGTTCAATGACAAAAGCATCCCGGATGGAGACTAGTTTAACCCTCATCGGAAGACCACGATACCTGTCTCTGCTTGGCTTCAGTTATATACTCTGCCAATTGTTCCTCGCTCAAAACAAGCCCCGATTCATAGTATGCCCTGTACCATTGTGCGGTCTTGGCAAATGTTGTGGAGCTATCCCACACCGGTTTCCATTTTAGCCTTGTATATGCCTTTGAGCAGTCAAGTTTTAATAGGTTTGCTTCGTGCAGATCTTCTTCATCTGCCTTTATATTGTAATCTATATCTGGCCAATGTTCTTGTAACTCTCTGATAACTGAAAGCACCTCTCTATGCCCGTAATCGATTGGACCGAAATTCCATGCCCCGGAAAACTCTTTGTTTCCTTCGAGCAGTAGTTGTCCTAGGAGCAGATATCCTGATAGGGGCTCAAGGACATGTTGCCATGGTCTTACTGCATGGGGGTTGCGAATTTGAACCCTTTTATTCTGGCTAGCGGCACGCATGATATCCGGGACAAGCCGGTCTTCAGCCCAGTCTCCGCCTCCTATAACATTCCCGGCCCTAACGCTTGCAACAAGTGTCTGGTGGCTTTTCTGGTACTCTTCAAGGGGAAAGAACGACTTTTGAAAGCATGTTGTTACCAACTCAGCGCACCCTTTTGATGCGCTGTATGGATCATGTCCACCTAGCCTGTCGTTTTCCCTGTAACCCCAGGGCCACTCCCTGTTTTCGTAACATTTATCGCTCGTGACGTTCACAATAGCCCTTACAGATTCTGTATCCCTACAGGCCTCAAGGACATTAACAGTACCAATGACATTGGTTTCAAACGTCTCTACGGGCCTTATGTAGGATTTCCGAACTATGGATTGGGCCGCCAGATGGAATACAATGTCCGGGTTAAAAGATTTGATAACCTTTTGGAGTTTCTCTAGGTCACATATATCACCCGAGACTGTCTCGTAATCTAGGGCTAGAATATGGTGATGGGAAGGATGTGTTGGGATGTCTTTTGAATAACCCACAATATCTGCCCCCTGGTCTAGAAGCCAGAGGGCAAGCCATGACCCCTTGAACCCGGTATCACCTGTGACGAGTACTCTCTTGCCTCTGTAAATATTGCCGAACATATCTGCTATTAATTTGATTCTAGATTTCTAGATTAGGATGTCATACCCAGGTTATAACTAGAGTCTAAGCTAATCCCATACCTTCCATAGGGCCTTGCCTTCAGCCCAGAGTTTATTCAGATAGTCCATATCCCTTATTGTATCCATGCAAGCCCAGAATCCCCTGTGTTTATAGACCATTAGCTGGCCCTCACGTGCAATCTGTTCCAGGGCACCGACTTCGAGATCGCAGTCATCCCCATCATAGAGGTAGTTGAATATGGCCCTGTTAAAGACAAAGAAACCGCCGTTTATCAGGCCCGAACCGTTATTGGGTTTTTCGTTGAAAGATTCCACCTTGTCGCCACTTATCTTCAGCTCTCCAAAACGTGAAGCCGGGTTGATACCCGTGACAGTGGCTAGCTTGCCGTGGCTGTGGTGGAACGATAAGAGGCTTCTTATATCGATGTTTGCAACGCCGTCCCCATAGGTCGCCATGAATTCAACATCATCAATGTATTTCTCAATCCTTTTCAGGCGGGCACCTTTTAACGCCTTTTCTCCTGTGTCGGCCAGTGTTATCTCCCAGCCGTCTTCGTTGTCCTGGTTTCGGTGAATGTGCGTCTCTTCGGGATGGCCTAGCTTGAGGGTTGCATCATTGTTTAAGAGATCGTAGTTATAGAAGAATTCCTTGATCATTTCCCCCTTGTATCCCAGGCTTAGTACAAATTGTTTAAATCCATAATGGGCGTATATCTTCATTATGTGCCAGAGGATAGGGCGGCTTCCTATGTTTACCATTGGCTTGGGACGGTAGTTTGTCTCTTCCTTGAGCCTTGTTCCCATGCCGCCGCAAAGGATCACTACCTTCATTTTTTCCTCCTTATTGAATGGCTTCAAAGTATGTTTTCCAGAACCTGAGCACGCTTTCTTTCTCGGCCTCTTCGGTGAACCTTGATGAAGTAATAATGGCGTTTTTCCTGATTCTTTCCACAAGAGGGTCTTTTCTAGCTATTCTCTTGATCAGCTCCTCCATGCGTTCTGCGAGTTCAATGAAATTCATGGACTCCACCTTTATGAAGTTCTGTGTGTCGCCTGAGGGAATGATATAGTCTTTGCCGCATATGCCATCCGAGCCAATACATATACATCCACATGCCATGGCCTCCATGATGGCCCTGGGGAATCCCTCAAAGCTTGATGTGGTAAGGTATATCTCGGACTGCCTGAGAATTGCTGCATAGTCCTCGACTCTTAGGTTCTCTATCTTAATGTATTCCACGGGAGGCATACCATCTTTTCTTGAACTCAGTATCTTCACAACAACTGGAGAGAGTGAATCCTTTCTCTTTATGTAGGATACCCTCAGTTCCTTTAACCCGGGAGAATAGTAGAACATGCGGCGGTCAATGGCCGTGTCTATTAAAAGCACGTTCTCAATGCCCATGCTCCATTCTATAAACCTTTTTATGGTGCTGGAATTTGTCATGACCCAGCTGACACCGTAGTCTTTCCAGTTTTCACCCGTGTCCATGTTCTGAAATATGGAATGGGGATTTAGCGCTATTACTACCTTTTTGGGTACATCCTTGAGTGTCTTCATCAATCCGGGGAACACCTCGGGGATTACCAGGACATCGGTTGAAGAAAAGCTCGGGTTATCAGAGAAATATATAATGGGAACCGAGTGCTCGAACCAGTTCGGCCTGAAGCCCTTGTTAAAATGCACTATATACGCCTCATAACCGTTATCCCTTAGTATCTGGACATGCGTGTATAATCTCTTTACACCGCCTGATGGTGGTGCAAAGTCAGGGCATATGTAAAATATCCTTCCTGTTTTATTATCTAGCATATTGATAACAGATTAGGCTCCGCCCATTGGGGTGAAATGTTTACCCCTAAGCTAAAAGCAGCAATGGTTAATGTAGTACATGCCAATCAACTATCCTACTTGCAGGAAACAGCAATATGCGTGCCTGAATGAAGGACTAGTGATATCAATACATTAGACCAAGATATGGGTATTCTTAGTCAAAACTTTGACTTATAAATGGTAAATATGACTGGTAGATGGTGGGATGATTGGGCAGGATAGAGGCAATATCATGGTTGTTACTATGCATCTCTCATGTGTGCTAAGGTTTGGTGGTTTTCTTTCCCTTTATTAGCTCGCTTGTCTTTGCATGCAACTCCCTTACACTGAAGGGTTTCTGGATAAAACCATTGCAGCCGAGTCTCAATAATTCCTCTGCCTCGCCGTTTACGCTATATCCGCTGGAAAGTAGCACCTTGACATTTTCATTTAACTTCTTGAGGCGCTTGTATGTATCCCGCCCGCTCATTCCGGGCATGATCATGTCCAGTATAACCAGGTCTATTTCGTTCATCCTGCCCTTGTATATGTTTATTGCCTGCTCTCCGCTGGTTGCTGTAAGTACCTTGTAGCCGAGCTTGGCGAGTAGATCAGAACCAACCTTTAGTATCATCTCCTCGTCGTCTACCATGAGTATTGTAGCTGATCCCATGGTCGTGATAGCATCTCCAATAAGCCTTTCCTTGACTGCCTTCTTTTGCGAGGCAGGTAGGTATATGTTGAATGTAGAGCCCTTACCTTTTTCGCTGTACACGTTTATAATGCCCCCATGATTCTTTACAATCCCATAAGCAGAGGCCAAGCCAAGGCCAGTACCTGTCCCCTTTGGCTTTGTGGTGAAGAAGGGTTCGAAGATCCTTTTTCTTGTCTCGTCATCCATGCCATGGCCTGTATCGGTAAAGGATATCTTCACGTATCTACCTGCTTGCGTGTTGTAGGCCCGGGTGTAGTTCTCGTCGAGTACCGTGTTTTGTGTCTGTATGTAGAGGTCGCCGCCCTCTGGCATGGCCTGCCAGGCATTCACACAGATATTTAACAACACCTGTTCAATCTGCGATTTGTCAACCTCGATATTCCACACGTCTTCTTGGAGCATGGTATGTATGCTTATCTCTTTCTTTGTCCTGCCGAACATGTTAAGGGCGCCCTTTACAAGATCGTTAGGATCGGCTGATTTCACCTCGTACTTTCCGCCTCTCGCATAGCCAAGGAGCTGCTTGGTGAGCTCTGCCCCGCTGTGCACAGCCTGCTCGATGTTCTTAAGCCTCTGGTAACGGGGATCGTCGGGATCCATGTCCATGAGCATGAGCGAGGTATTGCCCAGTATACCCATAAGCAGGTTGTTAAAATCGTGGGCAATACCGCCTGCAAGTGTACCAACGGCCTCCATCTTCTGTGCCAGTAACAGCTGTTCCTCCAGCCGTTTTTTGTCAGTTATGTCTATTAGCTGGGCAACGGTCGTAATATGACCCTGCGTATCCCGGACAATGGATGAGCTTATCTCGACCCGCCTTCTCTCTCCATCTTTCCTTTCAACATTGAACTCGTACCTTGGCTCTACTTTCTCACCCATCTGCCTTCTCATGTAGTGGTCTGCAACTATACCAACACTTTCTTCGTCCAAGAAGTCCCTGAAGTCATGGCCGATTACCTCTTCTTCGGTACGGCCGAGGATTTTCAGGAGCTGTTTGTTAGCAAAGGTTATATGGTACTCATTATCTGCAATGAGCAAGCCATCGTGCGTGTTTTCTACCACTGTACGGTACCTTTCCTCGCTTTCCACCAGCCTTTGCTGTGCTGTCCTGCTCTCTGTTACGTCCAGTATTATGCCCTGGTAATGGGTAACCTTGCCAGTGGCATCTCTCCTTATACGCGTCCTATCATCCACCCAGCGTGTCTCACCTGACGAAGTAAGTATCCTGTATTCGTGGCTGAAACTCTTTCGGCCTTTTTCTGAGCTGAACCTTGAGACCTCGTCATTGACACGGTCCAGATCGTCAGGGTGAATGATTGATGCGTAGTTGAGTTTACCGGTATAAAAATCTTCAGGACTGTACCCAAAGCTGGAGATGTTCCTAGATACAAGCTCTACAGGCCATCCCTGCTCTGCACGGCACAGAAATGCCACCATTGGACTAAGGTCTACTATCCTTTGCAGGTCTTCCATCCCCTGCCTGGCAACCTTTAGTTCTTTTATCATACGGTTTGCACTTGTTGCCAGCCTCTCAAACTCTCTGAAATCCATGGCTTTTTCGTCAATACGGGTGAGCTCTGTCGCGGCCCTATCGAAGAAGCCTGTAAAGCTCGCCATGCTCTTGTCAATGCTTTTTGCCATGTAGCGGGACAACGCATATATAAAGGGCACAAGTAAAAGTATTATCCCCATTGCTGCAAGGGCCTGTATACTTAGGGTGTGTGCTATACGGCTTTTTTCTTTGTTGATAACAGAATTGATGTCGTTAAACCAAAATCCCGAGCCTATGTACCATCTCCACTCGGGAACAGCCATAACAAAGGTCCTTTTAGGGGTAATCCTTTTCTCGTACGGGTCGTACCAGGAATAGTCGGCAAAACCACCGTCTGGATTTTTTATCACCTCCATGAAAAGTCTATGCGTGTTTATACCGTGAGGATCGGTGAGCTTGGACGTGTCCTTTCCAACAATCTCTGGCTTGCTTACACTCATCAGCTGTATACCGTCAAAATTTCTTACAAAGAAGATGCCATCCTCTTTACCAAGGGATCGGTACCTTTTCATGGAAAGCCATCTTAGTATCTCTTTCTTGAGATCTTCTTGAGGTATCCTTGAATTTGCCCTGCGCCACTCTATGTATTTTACCGCCTCTTGAACTTCTTTTTTGACAATAGATTCCTGATAGTCTATGTACCTCTCTCTCAGTGCATGACATTCACGTTCTCCCATGAGATACTCCACACTTATCGAGGCGATACCGAATATAGCAACCGGAACCAGGGTCATGATGAACATAATCCAGGTGAACGTGCCTGCCATGCTCTTTTTACGCTTCATATAATATTCCTCAGGCATGAATGTGCGTTTGATAAATTACATTGTAGCAACAGAAGCTGACCCACTATCTTTCTTTCTAATGGTGTGAACGGTATTCTGGTCAACTAGTCTTCCTGATGTTAGTAAGTGTGACTATTTATAGCACATAAAGACTGCCAAGCGTTAATGTTTTTATAGGCTCATCACAATTTTTTGCTTGCAATAATAATTCTGATTGTGCATACTGGCTGGTGGTAATACCACCAGCCAGTAGGAGATGCATATGAAAGACATGTTAAGGCCGATTGAGAGGTCGAGTCTAAAGGACGTCTTTGTAACACGTTTTGAAGAGCTCATACTATCTGGGAAGCTCTCGATAGGTCAAAAGCTGCCATCAGAGAGGGAGCTTGCATTGCAACTCGGGGTGAGCAGGCCAGTGGTGCACGAGGGTCTGTTGGAGCTTGCATCAAAGGGACTTGTCACCATGAAGCCCAGGGTAGGTACAGTGGTAAATGATTACAGGATGGAGGGATCCCTCGTGCTACTCAATTCCCTTGTTAATTATTACAGGGGAGACCTCGAGCCCGGTCTTTTAGACAGTCTCTTGGACATGAGGTACCTGGTAGAGATGGAGACGCTGAGGCTTGCTACCCAGAACCGGACAAAAAAAGATATGGTCTCGTTAAATGATATCATAGAGAGAGAAAAGGAGCTTGATAAAACAGACGTGGATTCAGTTACAGAGATAGACTTTGAGTTTCATCACCTGATCGCACTTGCCTCAGGAAATATAGTTTATCCTTTTCTTATTAGGTCCTTCAAGCCCGTGTACACGAATCTATCCGGGCGCTTCTTTCAGGATTCATCTGTTATACCCCGGGTATTCGGGTATCACAGAGACATTGTCTTGGCCATAGCATGTAAGGATACGCCCGGGGCACTTGGCATAATGGAGGAACTTCTCGAGCATGGTAGAAGGTATCTAAAGAAGGCGATACAGAAGGCTGGCCAACACGAACAAGGCCGAGCCTTGCCTTAGAAAAATACAAGTAGAAACAAAAGGGGAGGTGGGTTATGGATACGAGCACGGCCAAGAGACCTATGTATAAGTTAAAGGAGCCAGGACCTTTATCCGAGAGGATCAAGTGGCTCAGGGATTATTACTTCAAGGGTGTTGAGCGCGAGTGGAACAATGAATTCACCACGTGGACAACAGGCACACCTTGGGATGTACTATTTGATGAGATTGGCTGGTACGTGGTTCCCGAGACATATACCTTTTTTCAGACATTCAGGTCGTCTTCATACCAGGCAGCAAGGCCGGTAAAGCTCCACGAAGATTTTTGGAAGTGGAGTCTTCCTGAGAGAAGGGCCTGGTTCATAAAAGAGGTCATGGTTAACTACGTGCCGCAGGAGATACTCCCAGGTGATCTCATAGCAGGTGCACGCTTTAACATCTTGGCATCAAGGTGCTGGACAGAGCAGGAGGCAAAGGAACGAGACAGGATGATATATGATGGTAAACAGGGTGCCCGAGCAAAGCTGATGTGGTTTCATAACCATGGATACGGAAATGCAGGTGCCACTTCAGGCCATATTATACCAGACCACGAAAATGCACTGAAAATAGGATTCAAGGGTATATACGCTGACCTTAAGGAGAGATACGAGAATCTGACAGAAGAGGAGAAAAGAGGCCCTAAGGGTGAGCAGCTAAGGGCAATGATGACAGCAGCTACCATGCCAAGGGACCTTGCAAAGAAGTATGCTGACCTGTGCAGGGAGCTCAGTGAAAAGGAGACAGATCAACAAAGAAAGCAAGAACTCATACAAATGGCCAAGAACCTGGATAAAGTTCCATGGGAGCCTGCCGAGACATTCTGGGAGGCGGTCCAGGCACTGTGGCTCAACCACATGCTTATAATGAGCGACGAGAACTATCCTGGACCTGGCGTGTCCTTTGGTAGAATAGACCAGTATTTGCTCCCCTACTGGAGGCACTCGATAGAGCATGGCATGACAAGGGAGTTCGGTAAGGAGATACTCAAGTGTTTCTGGATACACGCCAATACCGCCTACGATGCCATGATGAAGCTCGGGGGTAACCAGGGAATCACGTCTGGCTACGGCCAGCTTATAAGCCTTTCCGGCTTGGGTAGAGGCGGTAAGGACATGACCAATGAGCTTACGTTTGCAATGCTGGAAGTAATAGACGAGCTCTCTCCCATACTTGAGCCAAAGCCGAATATACGTCTGCACAGGAACAGTCCCGACGAACTCTTGGACAAGGTTGTTGATATGATATCAACCAGCCAGGGATCACCTTTCCTATTGAATTTTGATGAGCGCTCTATGGCAGGTATGCTACGCGAGGCAAGGATGGCAGGTAAAGAGGATCTCATAAACGAGGATAATGTTTACGACTACGCCTCTGTTGGTTGCCTTGAGAACACCATGGTAGGTAATGACCGCTCAGGCACGGTTGATAACAATCTTAACCTCCTGAAGGCAGTTGAACTTGCGCTGACAGGTGGCAAGGATCTGGTGGCCTTTGTTGATCCTATAACTGGTAAAAAGGATCGTATAAGGCAGGATGGTCCGGACACGGGTGATGCAACTAAGTTCAGGTCATGGGAAGAATTCTGGGATGCTTACGTGGAACAAACTAGATATATAGTAAAGAAATGCGTGGATTTGTTTGAGGCATCAGAAGCCGCAAGGACAAAGTTTTCGCCTACTCCCTATCTTTCCTGCCTTGTTAAGGGCTGTGCTGAAAAGGCGCTTGACGTAACTCGCGGAGGCCCGGAGCTCTTCTTTACCACGGTTGAGGGTGTAACATTTGCAAGCACAGTGGATTCTCTCCTTGCCATAAAGTACCTGGTGTTTGACAAGAAAGAGTGCACCATGGCTGAACTTATCAATGCACTTAAAGATAACTGGGAAGGCCACGAGGTACTTCAGGCCAAGGCAAAGAACAGGGCACCTAAGTACGGAAGGGATGACGACGAGGCAGACGAGATGGCAACAAAGGTAATGGACCTGTGGTCAGGAGAGGTATGGAAGTACAAGACGCACTGCAATAACAGGCAGTTCAGGCCAGGCATGCTAAGCTGGAACTACTGGATAGCAGATAGCTTTATACTCCCTGCAAGTCCAGATGGAAGGAGAAAAGGCGAGTTTTTATCCAATGCCATATGCCCATCCAACGGGGCAGACATAAATGGACCCACGGCCAATGCAAACTCGGTAGGTAAGGCACTTGGTGGAAAGGTCATGGATGGCAAGGGTGACTGGAATGAATACCTGAGTAACCTTCCCAACGGTGCAAGCCACACTATTACCTTCAACCCATCCCTTATAAGGGATCCGGATCACAAGGAGAAATTTAAGGCCTTCCTGAGAGGATATGCTGAGAACGGTGGCTCATCTCTGCAGATAAACATGGTTGATGCAGGCATGTTAAAGGAGGCACAGGAACACCCCCAGAATTACAGGAATCTCCTCGTTAGGGTAACGGGTTACAACGCATACTTCACAAGTATAGGCCGCGAACTCCAGGACGAGATAATCGCCAGGGAAAGTCACAGCAAGTTTTAAAGGAGATCTGTAGATGGTAAAGGCAAAGGATAAGAGTGCTGGAATACCGAGTGCTTTGGTCGCAAACATACAGCGCATGTCCACTGAAGACGGGCCAGGTATAAGGACAACTGTGTTTTTTAAAGGTTGCTCCTTGAAGTGCACCTGGTGCCATAACCCTGAGACCATTTCTCCCATGCCCCAGATACAGTGGATGGGTAACAGGTGCATAGGTTGCATGACATGCGTTAATGTCTGTCCTAGGCAGGCACTTACGCTAACAAAGGACGGCATGGTTATAGATAGGGAGCTCTGCGATGCATGTGGTATATGCACTGAGGAATGTCCTTCGACGGCAATGGAGATGATAGGCAAGGAATGGAAGCTTGATGATCTGCTGGACGAGGTGATAAAGGACCGTGCATATTTTGATAACTCTGGCGGTGGGATCACTGCCTCCGGTGGTGAGCCCACTTTACAGGCGCCGTTCGTGGCAGCTTTCTTCAGGGCTCTAAAGGAAAAGGGTCTCCATACAACATTGGATACATGTGGCATGTGCTCTAAGCAGGCACTTGATATGGTGCTGCCCTATACTGACCTCGTACTATTTGACATAAAGGAGATAGATGAAAAGAAACACCAGGAATTTACGGGCCATTCCAATGCCAGGATCCTAGAGAACGTACTATACGTACGGGAATACATGAAAGACCATGATAGACCTTCAGAGATGTGGATAAGAACACCCATAATACCGGATGCCACGGCAACCCCTGAGAACATAGAGGGCATAGGCAGGTTTATAAAAAGTAATCTGGAAGATGTTGTGAGCCGCTGGGAACTATGCTCTTTCAACAACATGTGTGTTGACAAGTACGAAAGGCTTGGTATTGACTGGAAATTCAAGGGAAAAGAACTTCTCACCAAGGACTTCATGAATTCTATGGCCCATGTGGCCAAGCAAAGCGGAGTAAATTCTGCGATAATAGTATGGACAGGTCTTACAAAGCTGGAGGGTGAGAAGGAAAAAGAAGAAAGCGGGCCAAAACTACGCCTGGTGAAGAGCTGCAATCTTCCTTGAAATACCCTAAAGAGCGAAGGAGGATACCATGAAAAAGATACTAAGGGAGTTTGAACCAGAGGACATGAAGGAATTCGAACCTGAGGTAAAGGTAGGACTGTTGGCAACAATAAATCCCCAGGGACTACCACATGTAACGCTTATAACGGCATTACAGGCAAGGACCCCAACAGAAGTCGTATGGGGGCAGTTTACAGAGGGCCAGAGCAAGAAGAACGTGAAGACTAACCCTAACACAGGTTTCTTGATAATGACGTTAAAGCGTGACCTGTGGCGCGGCAAAGCCAGATGGACCCACGAGGAGAAAGAGGGCAAGGAATACGAGATGTTTAATAAGAAACCAATGTTTCGCTACAATGCCTACATGGGTATCCATACCATACACTACATGGACCTGGTAGAGACTTATGGAAAAGAAAAACTCCCCCTTGGAAGCATAGCCTTGTCATTGCTCATGACAAAACTAGCAAAGGGCGCCTTCTCTTCCCATGGCAACGGGACCATCCTTAAACCCTGGGCTGAAGGCCTTTTCAACCGCCTGAACGCATTGAAATTCCTATCGTACGTGGATGACGATGGTTTCCCTGCCATAATACCCGTTCTCCAGTGCCAGGCTGCAGATAGCACGAGACTTGTTTTCTCTCCACTTGCCTATTCAGAGGAACTATCCAGGATACCCGATGGTTCAGAGGTCGCGATCTTTGCACTGAGCCTTGACATGGAGGACGTGCTGGTAAGGGGTGTTTACAGAAAGGAAGAAAAGCACTTGGGCATAAATCTTAGTAGTGTTGATATTGAATGGGTGTACAACTCCATGCCTCCAAAGCAGGGTCAGGTCTATCCCATGGAAGAATTAAAGCCTGTAAGGGACTTTGGGGTGTAAGGTTAGAGGCATAAGGCATAAGGCGGAAGGCATAGGGTACAAGGTATAAGGTACAGGGTATAGGGTTTAAGGTATAGGGTATAGGGTTTAAGGTATAGGGTTTAAGGTAAAAGATACAGGTATCAGATATCGGGTTTCAGGTGCCGGGTTCCAGGTATAAGGTTTAAGGCGGAAGGCGTAGGGCAGAAGGCGCAAGGATAGAAAAGGCACAAAGGGACAAAGGGTTAGATTAGCTCTCAGCCTCCAGGTCATTTGCCTGGTACCTGATACCCGGCACCCGAAACCTTGTCTTCTGTACCTTACACCTTGCACCTTGTACCTTAAACCCTGTACCTTATACCTTGTACCCTGGGCCCTGTGCCTTATGTCCTGCTTTTATAATATGAATAATCTCGATTCCAAACTATACTGGAGAAAAGCTGATGTCGGAACTACCCTTGGCCGGGTGGAGCCCCTCTTAGGTGTTATAAATGCAGTGGATCCCATTGATATAAGCTTTGTGGACAGCCTTGGTATCCCTGTTCACCTTACCTTGAGGCCCTCCATGCTTGGCTCAGTAGATTTCAGCAATCTTAAAGAGTGGGGTAACCTAGACTTCTCCTACGTGCACTCGGGTAAAGGGCTTAGCCCTGACCAGTCAAGACTTTCCTGTATCATGGAGGCAATAGAGAGGTACACTGCATCCTACACACCTCTAGAGGGCCGCATCAAGGTTGGGACGTACAATGAATTTGCGCCAGATGCCCTGGACCCAGAGACATTGTATCTGCCACCAGGGGTGGAATATTCAAAGGACAAGGAACTCACGTGGTATTATGCCACGGATCTCCTTCATGAAAGGCAGGTATTCATACCCGTTGACTTTGTTCTCATGGATATACCTGACTCTGCCTATCCCTTTGAAGGCTTTGAGACTAGGAGGCTGGGTTTCTTCTTTTCCAACGGGCTTGCAGCTGGTAACACGCTGGATGATGCCATAATATCTGGTATATGCGAGGTGATAGAGAGGGATTTCCAGTTCACGATCTCTAGGGGAATTGAACCTCTACCGACTGAGTTATCTTTAGAAGGTGACGATTTTTTCGAGACCTGGCTGGAGCTGTTCAAAGACCAGGGGCTTGGTCTGAGGGCCTTCTATTATACCTCCCTTGACGAAGGATTCTACTCGGTTGCTGCAACTGCCTGGGATGAGTACTGCCGCACGTTCTTCATGGGTACGGCTTCCCATGTAGACCTGAGAGTAGCCCTTAACCAGGCAATACTGGAACTCGTCCAGCAAAGGGCATTCACTTTCTTCTACGAGTGGAGGACGAGGAGACAGTATTTGCCCATTGTAAGGTACATAAAGACCAGGGTGCCACCCGAGAGGTACAGTGCATACGTGCCTGAAGACTTCTGGATAAACAGGTGCAAGGGGCCTGTGGCCATAAAAGATGCGGGGGATCCATATCCGTGTGATCTTACAAGCATACTGGACAGGCTATCTTTAAGTCACGATGTGTTCGCCTTTGACCTGACGCACCCGGACCTGGGTATACCCGTGGTGCGCGTCATCATGTCCGGCATGAAAAACGGCTACCTTTTTTATAGGCCTGTGGTTACATTTGATACAACACCTTAGGTGGTTAAGGCTTTTAAGATTTATCTTTGCCACGACAATAGTAAGATACGAAAATACAACACCATCGTTGCATACGTATAAGTTCTTGAATGCAACGTGTATTTAATCTAGCATTCGGTTTCATGAAGTACTTATCTTGGAGGGTGACATGAAAATAAGCACGGTCGAACAGATGAGGGCCATGGACAGGCATGCAATTGAAAACCTAGGCATACCTGACGAGATACTCATGGAAAACGCGGGCCAGGCAGTCTACTTTGTTATACTAAGAGAACTCGGTATAAAGGAAAAGAGGTTTGTTGTCTTTTCTGGGATAGGTAACAACGGCGGGGATGGCCTGGTTGTTGCCAGGAAGATACACTCGGCTGGCGGCAGGGTCAAGGTGTTCATGCTTGGAGATCCAGGCAAGTACCAGGGTGCAGCAAAAAGGAACTTCGAGATCGTATCCAGGCTAGCGATCGACATTGTAAGGGTTGGCACTAAGTCTACCATGGAAGACGCAAGAAAGGAGACCATGCACTCGGATGCCATCGTTGATGCGATATTTGGTACTGGCCTGTCAAGAGATGTTGAAGGCATATATAGAGATGCCATAGATCTCATAAACGAGAGCAGAAAAAAGGTCTTTAGCGTAGACATACCTTCCGGGGTAAACGGCAATACAGGTAGCGTCATGGGTACTGCTGTAAGGGCAGATCATACCGTTACCTTTGGACTTCCCAAGATAGGTAACATGCTCTTTCCTGGGTACGAACTATGCGGTAGACTCTACGTGTCTCACATATCCTTCCCGCCCTCGCTCTACGACTCTGATTCCCTTAAGGTGGAGACAAATGAACCCGTAGGCCTTGTTTCAAGGGCTACCGACGGACACAAGGGTGACTTCGGGGACGTGCTTTTTATAGCAGGTGCATCAACCTATTTTGGTGCGCCGTATTTTGCTGCCATGTCATTTCTAAGAGCAGGGGGAGGATATTCGAGACTTGCCCTACCTGCCTCCATGGTATCTTCCGTTGCTACTAGGGGTAGCGAAATTGTTTTCGTCCCCTTGAAGGAGACAGCTTCTGGTAGCATATCCATGGAAAACATGAGCTTCCTCTTAGAACTTTCGGAGAAGGTTGACATGGTGGTTATAGGTCCTGGTATTTCTCTAAATGAGGAGACACAGCAACTTGTAAGGGACCTGGTCCTAAAGATTGAAAAACCAATACTTGTTGACGGGGACGGGATAACAGCCGTATCCAGTAAGCCAGAGATCCTGAAGCAGAGAAAGGCAAAGACCATACTCACCCCTCATCCAGGCGAGATGTCAAGGCTGGTAGGCCTGGGCATACGTGAGGTTACAGGTAACAGGATACAGGTGCTTAAAGATGCGTGTTCAAGGTTTGATAGCATAATAGTGCTAAAGGGTGCACATTCCCTTGTAGGCTACCCGGACGGAAGCATGTTCATAAACATGACCGGGAATCCAGGCATGGCAACGGCAGGTTCAGGTGACGTGCTCACAGGCACAATTGCAGCCATGTTTGGACTTGGACTGAAACTTGAGGACGCAGCAAGGATGGGTGTATTCATGCACGGCCTCTCAGGCGACCTTGCTGCAAGCAAGAAAGGTGAAGACGGCATGACTGCCAGGGACATAATGGATTTCCTTCCAGAGGCCATGAAGGTTTTAAGACGTGGGCAAGTTGATGATAAAAAGTATGGGGTAGAGATGGTATAAAGAGATGGTACAAGGTATGGGGTACAGGGTACAAGGTACAAGGTATAGGGTTTAAGGTAAAGAAGACAAGGTCTCGGGTGCCAGGTATCAGGTGCCAAGTAAAAGAAAAGATATAATAATAAAAGGTTTAAGGTACAAGGTGTAGGGTACAAGGTTTAAGGCGGAAGGCGGAAGGCGGAAGGCGTAGGGAAAGACAGGGTGCCAGGTATCAGGTACCGGGTGTCAGGTAAAAAATAATAGAAGGTATAGGGTATAAGGTTTAAGGCGGAAGGCAAAAAGCATTAGGCTAAAGCATAGAAAAGGGACAAAGATTAAAAGATAGGGACAAAGGCACAGAGGCACAAAGGCACAAAGTTTTAGATTAACTTTCAGCTTTCTGCTGTCAGCCTTCAGGTTATTTGCCTGGTACCTGGCACCTGGAACCTGAATCATAAACCTTATACCCTACACCTTATACCTTGTGCCCTACGCCTTATGCCATGTTCCTATACAGGAGTTGAACTATGAAAGCATGGTTACTTGAGTCGCAGGACAAGATAGAAAACAGGCCCCTAAGGCTCGCCGAGGTTCCTGAGCCACATGCATCAAGGGGTGAAATCAGGATAAAAAACCTGTTCTGCGGGGTCTGCAGGACAGATCTGCACATTGCAGAAGGTGACCTCGACCTGAAGAGGTCACCTGTAATCCTGGGTCATGAGGTTGTGGGCATAGTAGACGAGCTGGGTGAAGGCGTGATGAATCACAAGAAGGGCGACATGGTGGGTGTGAGCTGGTTAAACAGTACTTGCGGCAGGTGTAAGTACTGTACATCAGGTAGAGAGAACTACTGCCCTGAGTTTAAGGCAACGGGCTGGGACGCGGATGGTGGTTATGCCGAGTATATGGTTATAAAAGAGCAATTTGCTCTTTCCCTAAGAGACATGCACCTGGAACCGGAGATCATTGCTCCACTCATGTGCCCTGGTATAGCAGGATACTGCTCACTGGTGTTGACAGGTGCTAAAAAGGGTGACAGGCTCGGCATCTTTGGATTTGGGCCGACCGCCTATTACGTGCTCGAGGTGGCTAAATACCTGGGTATTGAAGTGTACGTAAGTACAAGGTCTGAGAAGAATATCCAGGCTGCGAGGCTTTCAGGGGCCTCATGGGTGGCAGACGCCACAAAGGAAACCATGCCAAATAGTCTTGATTCCGCCATAATCTTTCCCCCGGCAGGTAACCTGGTTGAGCTGGCCCTGGCATCTATTGAAAGGGGTGGCACTCTAGTCCTTGCACCGGTTAGCTCATCTGAAATAGTTATCAATGATTACAGTAAAAACCTGTGGGGGAAGGATATAAAGACACTATACAACGTGAACAGGAAGGATGCAACTGCCTTCCTTGAGATTGCAGATAGGCTCAACCTGAAGCCCTCTATAAAGGTATATCCCCTCGAGGACCTGTGTGATGTGCTTATTGCAGCGAAGAAGGGTGAGCTTGAGACTCAGAACGCTGTGATCAGAGTAGCATGAGGCCTAGGTAACCAGGAAGCTACAACAGGGCCGGGCCTTGATTCGCAGGGACTTCTCTAGCTTAACAGGCCCGACCCCTTATCTTCTAGTGATACATCTTTCTGAGTTCTTTTTTGTCTATCTTGCCTACACTTGTCTTGGGGATCTGGTCTACAATAACGTACTTGTCAGGTACTCCGTACTTGGGTATCTTGCCATCTTCAGCACATTTCTTCATGTATTCCTTGAAGTCCTCTTCCTTTACCTTGTCCTCGAATCCAGGCTTAAGTGTGACCAGCATCATGGGTCTTTCCCCCCATTTCTCGTCGGGAATGCCGATTGCAGCCGCCTCGAGTACGGCTTCGTGCATACTCATAAGGTTCTCCAGGTCAAGGGATGATACCCATTCTCCACCGCTCTTGATCACGTCCTTTATCCTGTCCGTGATCTGGATATAGCCCTCCTCGTCTATGTATGCAACGTCGCCTGTGTGCAACCAACCATTCCTCCAGAGATCCTTGGATTTCTCTGGATCCTTGAAATATCCTGGCGTTAGCCATGGTGCTCTTATTACCAGCTCTCCTGTTACCTTTCCGTCGTGGGGTAGTGGATTGCCACTTGGGTCCACAATCTCAACCTTTACCATAGGTGCAGGTATGCCTGTTTTTACCAGTATGTCGAGCTGTTTTTCTTTGTCCCATTCGAACATGTGTGGCTTGAAATTAGATATGCTCACCAGTGGACAGGTTTCTGACATACCGTATGCAGCCTGCACAGTTATCCCAAGTTCAGTTGCAGCCTTTGCAAGGCCCTTGGGGAGTCTTGCGCCGCCAATTATTACTTTCCAGTGGGAAAGATCAACCTGCTTTGCAACAGGGCTGCCTACAAGCATCTGGAGTATAGTGGGAACGCAATGGGAGAATGTCACCTTTTCTTCCAGCAACAGCTTGAGCAGCATGGCAGGTTCGTATTTGCCTGGGTACACCTGCTTTATGCCTAGCATGGTAGCTGCGTAAGGTACACCCCAGGCATGCACGTGGAACATCGGTGTAAGTGGCATGTAGACGTCTCTTACAGAAAGGCCAGTTGGGGAGTCATAGCATCCACCTATTGAGATGAGGCCCAGGGTGTGTAAAACGAGCTGCCTGTGGGAAAAATATACCCCCTTTGGGAGGCCTGTTGTCCCGGTTGTGTAAAAAGTGCTTGCCTTTGTATTCTCGTCGAGGTCAGGGAAATCAAAGTCTGGGGAGGCCTTGCCCAGAAGATCTTCATATTCCCCTTCAATGTTTAACTTGGTCTCTGGCATCTTGCCATCGTCGGCTATTACAACTATCTTCTTAAGCGTGGTGAGTTTATCCTTTATTTGTTCGAGTATGGGTAGGAATTCCTTGTGTATGATTACAAGATCATCCTCTGCGTGGTTCATTGTGTATATTATCTGTTCAGGGGAAAGCCTCCAGTTCATGGTGTGCATGACAGCACCTATCATGGGTATGGCAAAGAAACTCTCAAGATATCGGTGAGAGTCGAAATCGAAAACGCATACCGTATCCCCTTGTTTTATACCTAGGTCTGTCAGTACATTAGCAAGCTGGTTGATTCTCACGAAGAGGTCTTTGTATGTGTACCTAAGCTTATCCCTGTAGACGATTTCCTGGTTAGGTGCATAGAACTTTGGTGTTTCCAATAGTTGACCTATTGTAAGCTGGTAGTCGTAGGCCTCCCCTGGTTGATAGACTCTCTTTGACATGGATAAACCTCCTTTCAATTTTGTGGTAAGCTTATTATTACTCTATAGGCATGGCAAGGGTCAAGGCTGCAGTGGTTTTTTCTGGATTTATCAGAGAATGCGATATATAAGTGTCATCTGTATTGTAACTTCTTGGAAGGAGGTCACTTTAATGGCAGAGTCAGAGATAAAGGTTTATGGGTACAGATGGGTCGTGCTTTCTGCATTCATGTTCATACTCGGGATGACCCAGCTTCTATGGATAACCTTTGCACCTATCACCAAGGACGCAGCCCAGTTCTACGGGGTATCTGATCTCAAGATAGGCCTATTCTCCATGAGCTTCATGGTCGTATATGTATTCGTGTCCATCCCTGCCTCTTGGGTCATTGATACATATGGTTTCAGGGTAGGCGTGGGTATTGGCACGGTACTGACGGGTGTTTTCGCGTTGACCAGGGGTATATTTGCATCGGACTACGACCTTGTTTTACTATCACAGATAGGCATCGCAGTTGGCCAGCCATTTGTACTGAACTCCATTACAAAGGTTGCAGCCAGGTGGTTTCCCATTAACGAGAGGGCAACAGCCGCCGGTCTTGGATCCCTTGCAATGTACCTTGGCATTGCAGCTGGAATGGCCCTCACTCCTTACCTCACCATAAAGCACGGCTTACCTGGTATGCTCTACATTTACGGCGTGGTAGCCATGGTATCGGCATTTACCTTTATTGTCCTTGCAAGGGAAAATCCTCCAACACCACCATGCCTGCCAGGCCAGGAGGAAAGGGCGCTGATGCTGGACGGTTTGAAGCAGATGCTAAGGCAGAGGGACTTTATTATTCTCATGGTTGTATTCTTTATCGGCCTTGGTATCTTCAATGGTGTTACCACATGGATCGAGGACATAATAAGGCCCAGGGGCTTTACTGTTGTGCAGGCAGGTAACCTAGGTGGACTGATGATCATAGGGGGCATAATAGGCGCTGTTGTGATGCCCCCTTTATCCGACTTTTTCAGGAAAAGGAAGCCCTTTATACTCTTGGCTCTGGTAGGCGCAATACCAGGGCTACTTGGGATTACCTTTGCCACGAGCTACTGGCTCTTGCTTGTGTCCGGGTTCATTTTTGGTTTCTTTGTCATGAGTGCCGGACCAATTGGATTTCAATACGGGGCCGAGGTGACCTATCCTGCGCCTGAAGGCACGTCAAACGGGCTACTCATACTCATGGGCCAGATATCAGGCATAATATTTATACTCGCCATGGATAGGTTCAAGTCACCTGCAACAGGCTCAATGACGCCATCCATGTTAATTCTAATTGGCCTCATGGTCCTAGGCCTAGTCTTGTTCCCTGTCTTGAAAGAGTCCACAATTATAAGTAGTACTGATGTCTCTTAGCTTCAAGGTGGTGGATTGCCCGGGTAACGTTCTAGGTCTTTGATTTTTTGGCTTTCTCCACCAGTTCAAGTATCTGTGATAACTTGTGCTTTGGAGGACTCATCAATGATGCAATGTCCTGCTCCGAATAGTTGGTTTCAACAAAGGCCTCAACGTCAAAGATCTCGTGCCAGCAGTCCATTATCCTGTGGCACGGTCTTTTATCGTTTACTTGCCTGCAGTAGCTGAACGGAACCAGGTGCCCCAGCATAGGGCACCTGGTCGTGTATTTATCATAGTTATCATCTATCTTCATGGATAGTCTACCACCTGCCAGTTTTCCTGATTGGGGGCTTTGGGAGGCCTTCCAGCGATGCAATGGATTTCATCAATTCCTCCTCCGGCAATGCATAGTCCTTTAACCTTCCATCCATGTAGGCCTCGTAGCCCATGAGATCCATAAGCCCATGGCCGCTCCAGTTGAAGAGGATGACCTTTTCTTTTCCTTCCTCCCTTGCCTTTACTGCCTCGTCAATAACCGCTGCAATGGCGTGGCTGGTCTCCGGTGCAGGTATATAGCCCTCGGTTCGAGCCCATAGTAGTGCACTCTCGTAGCACTTTACCTGGCCCATGGCCTCGGGCCTCAATAGACCCTCGACGATGGCCTGGCTGACCAAAGGTGCCATACCGTGATAACGCAATCCCCCTGCATGTATGGGGGGCGGCACAAAACCATGACCTAGCGAGAACATGGGTAATAAAGGTGTCATCTTTGCCGTGTCACCGTGGTCATATGCAAAGGGGGCACGCGTCATAGTAGGGCACGAAGTTGGTTCGACCGGTATTATATCGATATCTGCGCCGTTAATCTTGTCAAGGACAAATGGAAAGGCAAGACCTGCAAAGTTACTGCCCCCGCCTGCGCAACCTATCACGACATCAACCTTGTTTTCGTTTATTTTCTCGAGTTGTTTCTTAGCCTCCAGACCTATTATGGTCTGGTGAAGGAGCACGTGGTTGAGCACACTACCCAAAGAATATCTGGTCTTGCCGGATTCATCAGAAACCGCGTCCTCTATTGCCTCGCTTATAGCAATGCCTAGGCTACCTGGTGTATCAGGGTCCTTTTCCAGTATCTCCCTGCCGGCACGGGTCTGTGTACTAGGGCTTGCTACGCACTCGCCACCCCAGGTCTGCATCATGAGTTTCCTGAATGGCTTCTGATCATAGCTTATTCTCACCATGTACACCTTGCACTTGAGACCTAGCAAGGCACAGGCAAAGCTCAGTGCACTTCCCCACTGCCCTGCACCAGTCTCCGTGGTTATTCTCTCTATGCCAAAGGCCTTGTTATACCATGCCTGGGCAACCGCGGTGTTTGGCTTGTGGCTACCTGGAGGTGACACGCCCTCATCCTTGTAGTATATCCTAGCAGGTGTTCCAAGGGCCTTCTCTAAATACCTTGCCCTGCGTAGGGGTGTGGGCCTCCACCTGTACAGTATCTCCAGCACCTCCTCTGGTATGTCGATCCACCTCTCGGTGCTCATTTCCTGTTCTATCAGGTTCATGGGGAAAACCGCTGCAAGGGCATCCGGAGATATTGGTTTCCCGTCCGGTCCAAGTGGTGGTTGCATGGGCGTTGGTAAATCCGCAGCCAGATTGTACCATTTGCGAGGGATTTCGTCCTCGTCCAGCAGTATCTTAATACTCATGGATCCTCATTCCTCCTTTTCTTGACTTGCGTACTTTCTTATTACTTTCTTCAATGCAGAGCCCGGCTTTTTAAGCTCTTTTGAACCCCTGGTAATCTTGCACAGGCTTATGCCGAGTTCCTTGGCTATCTGTCTCTGAGGTATTCCCTGCTCAAGCCTTTTCACAAGTTCCCACCTGAGTCCGATGGTCTCAATTTCGGAAGACGTGAGCAACTCCCTTAAAAATTGAGCCATTAGTTCCTTATCTGTAATACCTGCCAGTGCATCGGCAAGTTCTTCTGCATTTCTCTTAATCATGGCCAAGCGTTTCTACATACAGAAACATAATTTTACCATAAAACCAGAATGCCTTATCCGTGTCAACATGAAAATCCTAAAAGATTGCACATGATATGGACATCCGGTATAAAAGAGTTGTATCTAGATAACAAGGACATTGCTGAAATTATCTGCATGGAGGTGAACATGCGCGTAGCCATACTAGTGGAGGAAATGTACGAGGACATGGAATTGCAGTATCCCCTTTTCAGGTTAAGGGAAGAAGGTCTTATCGTAGACATTGTTGGCACAGACAAGGGCAAGGAATACAGGGGTAAACACGGTTATCCCACGGTGAGCGACTTGGCATCGTCCGAGGTGAGTGCAGATGACTACGATGGAGTTATAGTACCTGGTGGTTACTCGCCGGACAGGATGAGGAGATGCCCTGATACGATCAGGTTTGTTAAGGATATGTGCAACAAGGGAAAGATCGTAGCTGCAATATGCCACGGACCCTGGATGATGGCATCGTGCTGTGACCTGAAGGGGAAGAAGGTAACAGGGTTCTTTTCCATAAAGGACGACCTGGCTAATGCCGGTGCAGAATACGTAGACAGGGAAGTAGTAGTATCCGGAAACCTTATAACATCAAGGGGACCGCAAGACCTTATAGTGTTCACGAGAGAAATCATAAGATCGCTTAATACCAGTAACAAATAATGCAGCAGGTATCTTAGCATAATAAGAGATATTATGATCACGAACAGATGCTATAAGTTTCATGGATGAAAAAGTAGACGAAGATACACTACAAGGGCTTGTCGATCTACCTGGGGTATTATCATATGCAGGCGACCTCTAGCCACTAAGGATGCATACTCTCATGAGATTTTGCCAGGAATACCCTTATATCCTGATGCCAGGGATGCTCGAGCATGCCTGGAAGGCATAACAATTCAGTATAGATGTTGGGGGCCACACACTAGGATGAAGTGGCCCCTATCTGACACAAAGCCTAGTGCTCCTTCTGGAAGCTTACCATGAACTCAGCCAAGCGCTCCGCTGCTTCAAGGGGTACGGCGTTGTACAGTGATACCCTTATGCCACCAACTGACCTATGTCCCTTGAGTCCGAGGAATCCTGCCTCAGCGGCCTTGGATACAAACTCCTTTTCGAGGTCTTCAGAAGGTAACCTCAGCGTTATATTCATCCTGGACCGTGAGTCCTTGTCAACCGTGCCCCTGTAGAAATCAGTAGAATCAACAACATCGTAAATGATAGATGCCTTTTTGTTGTTGATTTCTTCTATCTTTTCTATTCCGCCCATTTCCTCTATCCACTTCAATACCTCGTGGACAACATATACGGCTATTACGGGTGGAGTATTGAACATGGAGTTTTTCCCTGCGTGCGTTGCATAGTTGAACATGGTGGGGGTGTCGTCGGGTGCCATGCCGGTGAGGTCATCCCTTATGATGACAACCGTCACGCCTGCTGGACCCATGTTCTTTTGCGCACCTGCATATATTATCCCGAAGTCTGAGACATTTATCTTCTTGGAAAGTATGTCAGAAGACATGTCTGCTACCAGGGGCACTGGGCCCGTGTCTGGAAAGGTCTGCCACTGAGTGCCGTTAACCGTGTTGTTCGATGTTATGTGGCAATAGCTGGCACCTGGCGTAAGATTGATTTCTTCTGGAGAAGGTATACGCGTGTAATTCACATCCTTGGATGACGCCGCGATATTCACATTGCCTATCTTCTGGGCTTCTTTTATGGCATTTGCTGACCACCTGCCTGTGTCAATGTAATCGGCAACCTTGCCCGGGCCAAGTAGATTAATGGGCACCATTGCAAACTGCAGGCTTGCACCACCCTGGAGGTAGAGTATCTTGTAGTTGTCGGGTATGTCCATGAGCCTCCTGAGTATAGCGGATGTATCATTAATAAGTGAATCAAACTCCTTTGACCTGTGGCTCACCTCCATAATGGACATCTTTGTACCTGCAAAATTCTTGACAGCCTTGGCGGTACTCTCAAGCACTGCTTCAGGTAAAGCTGCGGGCCCTGGGTTGAAAATGAACACGTCTCTTGCCATTGTCTTGATCTTCCTCCTTTGCTTTTTACTGGTGGGCTATTCTATAACAGAATTTTAACACACGTAAAGATAATTTAATGGGAAGGCTCAAGGTATAAGGAGGGTATAAGGTGCAAGGTATAAGGTGCAAGGTATAGGGTATAAGGTTTAAGGTAAAAAAGATAAGGTTTCGGGTACCTGGTACCAGGTACCAGGTAAAAATAGTAAAGGGTCCAGGGTCCAAGGTATGGTAGGATATAAGGTAAAAAACCAAGGGACAAAGGCATAGAAGCACAAAGTTTAGATTGTCCATCTGCCTTCAGCTGTCACATTATTTGCCTAGTACCCGGCACCTCTACTTAGCCCTATACCTTAAACCTTATACCCTGGACCCGATACCTGTCTCTTTTACTTTATACCCTACACCTTATACCATGTCCCTGTTTCTTTTACTTTGTGCCTCTGTGCCTTTGTCCCTATCTTTTAATCTTTGTCCCTTTTCTATCCTTCCGCCTTAAACCTGACACCCGGAACCTGAGGGCTTGTTGCCCGAATAGTGGTTTAAGAAAGTTTTGGGTAACTTGTTCATATGGGGATTAAGTGGGACTTGGAGTAGGGGTAAGACCTGGATATCTTGTAAATAAGCTGTATCTGGTCAGGAACGAGAAATAGCCATAGAAAAAAGGATT
>WFSG01000039.1 GCA_015486075.1 Deltaproteobacteria bacterium | reverse complement strand
GTTAAAACTTGAGATGCATGGAAAACCTGTATGTCCTGCCGGGGACAGGAAACCAGTAATTACCCCATGGTGTAGTATTCCTGTATTCGGTATGTGTATCATCAAAGATGTTCCTCACCTTGAAAGACACAAAAGCATCCCTTGAGAGCTTTACAGTAAAACCAGCATCAAAAAGATTCCTGTTGCCCGTTTTCTCGGTGTTTGCTTCGTTCGTATAAAACCCCTCCCGGAACTGATATGCAAGGGTCACATCAACCTCATGCGCATATATGCGGGGATACAGATCAAGCAAAACATTTGCTATCTGCGAAGGTCTCTGTTTTAACCTCTTGCTCTCGTACTCACCACTTCCGTACCTGAAATTGTTGTTCGTGTAATTTGCCGATATCTTTACCATCTCCACTGGCCTGACCCAGGCATATGCCTCTATACCCCTAGACCTAGTCTTTGCCAGATTCACATATGTAAACTCCCCAGGACCTGGATAATCCATCTTTATCATGTCCTTGTACCTGGTGAAAAAGTAGTCTGCACCCAAGCCTACCTTGCCGTACTTAATCTCCGGACCCATATCCCAGGAAAAGGACTTCTCCGGTCCGAGTGACGGATTCTGTATAAAGATAAAATAGCTGGATGGTGCGTAGAGCTGTCCCATGGTAGGCTCATGGTAGGCTGTCCCAACATTCGCCTTCATGTCAAGGTGCTTGCTTAAATGCATGCGCACGCCCGAATGGTAGGTCCACCTGTCATCAAACCCAGAAGGCCTGTCATACCTTCCAGAAAGAGATACTTCCCATATTCCACGTTTCAGCACTGCCCTGAGTATACATGATGCAGTATTGCGCCTGTGTATACCGTAGTCATCACTTGAGAGATCCTCCCTAAGCCAGTAAAGCTCAGCACCCAAGTCCACAATGCCCAGATCCAGACCAAGGTCTGCATCTAGCTCATTGTTAACAGTCCTTGACCTTGTATCACCAATGGACCTTTCCCATGTCTCCCTGTGATAAAGTCTTCCAGCCTTGATACCAAGGCTAAGGCCGTTATCAAAAGACCTCTTCGTTGATAGATGCAATCTACCCTGCTCCACGTCTTTCTGGTCAAAAGGGGTCAACCACCCTTCCACGCCCGGGGCACCCTTCTCCTGATCCACCAGGTCTAACGAAAGCATGGTATCCCAATCATCTAAGTTGAACGCCACCTTCGCAAGCATGGAGTTTACCTGAGAATCATTGTTCAGCCTTCTCACACGAGTGCCATCGTCCCTGTCATACATAAAATCGCCTTTATACTGGTACCTTGTCAGATCCAGCATAAAACCTACCTCGTTGAAAAAGGTGTTCATATCAAGACTGTACAGGCCATAGCCATAGCTACCCTGGGTTGACGTTACATTTAAACCCCTTTCCATGGTTGGGTTCTTCGTCACTATGTTTATGACCCCACCCATTGCAGCCTCCCCAAACGAGGCGGTATCACTTCCCTTTATCACCTCTATGCTATCTATCTCACTGACAGGAATCAAAGTAAGATCCAACATGTCCCCTGTTACTGGATTAAGCCTCATTCCGTCCACGAGGACCAAGGTCTCTTGATAGCCAGAACCCCTAAGAGATACAGGAGACATACCACCTCCATAATACGGCAGATCCACGCTTGAAGCCTTCTTCAAAAGATCAGTCGTATCAGTTAGACCATAAGCACGGCCACCCGTACTTATGACCTCCTTGAAAGAAGTAGGGGACTTATCCAAGACCGAACCCTTCGAAGGCTCCTTTATCGGAGTTGCTGTGACAATGATCTCTTCAGCCCTGGCAGAAAAAGCCATAATGACGAAAATACAAAGAAATACGATAAACCTGAAAGACAAGAACCTGTTCATGTGGACACCTCCACGGAAATATTTCCCTTGGAGCTTCCACCTGGACAACGCAGGTAGTGTCCTTTGACAGCGGGTAGGTCTTCTGACTCACGGATCAACCGGAAAACCTCGCCTTCCCGCTCTAAGCAGTGGCATTATTAAGGCCTCCCGTCCCCGTTTACAGCGGCGTGTCCCGTCCTGGACTCTCACCAGGTTCCCTTGAACCCACTGCAGGGATTCGCCCTATTTACCAGAGGCGTCCTTTATTGTCAATTACTGTGTAGGTGAATCATAGTACGAGTTTAACTCAGGTTTGTAGCTAGATACTATGACCTGCCTTGTTCTATGCATTAGTTCCGGTAGCCTCTCACGGGTATATCCTGTTGTATCTATAGGATCACCAATAATGACTTCTATCTCTCCAGGGGTGAAAACCACGCTTCCCTTGGGCAGTACCTTCCTGCTACCGTTTATGGTAATGGGCAATATGGGCAGCCCATAGTCTATGGCAAGCACAAAACCTCCTTTTTTAAAGTCATGTATCTTGCCGTCAGCTGACCTTGTACCTTCTGCAAACACCATTACACTAGTGCCTCTGGGTAACCTGTTCATCCCCTTATTTATGCTCTCTATGGATTCCTTTGTATTCGACCTATCTATGAAGATATTCCTGGACGCTAGCAGGGCATAACCGAAAAGGGGTATCTTCAGGAGTTCTTTCTTTATTATCCACCTAAATTGTATGCCTAGTCTTGTTACAAGGGCCAGTATATCAAACTGGGACTGGTGATTGGATATAATAATATAGGTCTGCCCTTTCTTTATCTTTTCTTTACCGATTATACGGGTCTTTACACCGGTTGAGATGAGCAGGACCCAGGCCCATAGCTTGGAAAGGTTAAATGCCAAGTTGCCCGTAGAACTGAAAGTAGCAGCTAGTGTTATGGGAATGAACAAAACAAGGGTTGCCACTATAGCCCAAAAGCCTAACCATAGTACCTTTAAAACAGCAGTTGCATTCTTCAACTAGCCTTCCTCCTAGCCTGATTAAGAAATCATGAGTTTCTACGCATTCACTAAAAACGTGCAAACAACCTTCTAGTTTTATTATACATTACTTCAATGCACACAATCAATGAGCAGAATTATCCTTTTCTTTTATCCTGTTTTACGTGTCCAATTCAGCAAGCAGTCTCTTCAGTTCAGGCAACATGCCCTCTCCTCTGGCCGTTCCATAGAGATTATTATACTCCTTGGGATCCTCCTTAAGGTCAAATATTTGGGGCCCAAGTGTCTTCTCATACTCAACATACTTAAACCTGTTTGTTCTCACCCCCTTGTAACTCGGAAGGTTCTCAGGATAATATTTCCAGTACTCCAGCAGAAATGCGTCCCTCCAAGGGAGATTAGCATCCCTTATAACCGATACCAGGCTTCTTCCTTCCATGAAGCTAGGTATCTTAATGCCAGCCAAGTCAAGTATAGTAGGGGCAATATCTATGTTAAGTGCCATCTGTGACCTAGATGTCCCAGGTTTGTTAACAAGCCATGGGCACCTTACAATCAATGGCACCCTTATGGATTCCTCATAGGGGTATTTTATCCCGTGACACCTGTGCTCTCCCCACATCATGCCGTTATCACTCATGTAAATAACAACAGTATTATCCGTCATACCGAGCCTCTCCACCACATCGAGCAGGTGCTGAATCTCTCTGTCCATCGCTGTAATATCCTCGCAGTACTTCCTGTACTGATCTTCGTACGAACCCATCATGATACCTTGGTACACATTACCGTTCGTCCGTGAAAACCACGAATCAACCACTTTTGGCAAAACCACCTTGTCTTTATCATACATGCCTGAGATATCATCCGGGGCCTGGAACGGGGGATGAGCAGTCCTGTGGGAAAGGTAAATGAAGAAAGGTCTGTTTAATCTACTGCCTCCAGTCTTTGTTTTTGTCATAAAATCTATTGCGCGACGGGTTACCTCCTCTGTGATATACGGCTTCAGTGAGGGCTCGGGTTTACCGTTCACTATTAAAGGACAGTTGAAGTAAGAGCCCTGTCCCTCTCTGTACGTGTATGATACAAAAAGGTCTAAGTAAGGCAGATTCGGCAATCCCCTACCAGGCATGTGCCATTTCCCTATAAATGCAGTATCATAACCCGCATTCTTGAGGTATTCCATGAATGTCGGTAACTTGCCTGTCCATGGGGTGTGGTTGTTTAATACCCCGTGGGTATGCGCGTATGTACCCGTGAGTATACTAGCCCTTGAGGGGCTGCATAGAGAGGTCGTGTTGAAGGCATTTTCGAACACAACACCTTCTTTAGCAAGCCTGTCGAGACCCGGTGTCTTTATGAATGGATGACCCATGAACCCCATGCAATCCCACCTGCAGTTATCGCTTAATATAAAGATTATATTGGGCATGTCAGAAGGCCTATGCACTGAGGCACCAGCAATCCTACCGAAGGACAGGCCTGCAAGACCAGCCACTGCGGATCTACCCATCAACCTAAGTACATCCCTCCTCGTTACACCAGACCCCAGAAGATCGCAAATGTAGCCTGCCATAAGGTCCTCCCTGTGCATATTCTTCTCTGAACCTAGTCTTATATTTTTACGCCCGATCCGAAGAACAACCTGTACCCCTTTAGGAAAAGCACGTACACGTTTTCTCCCTGGCCCCAGGCATACATGAGAACAACAAGGAACAGACTTATTAAGACCGTGCCCACTGCATATGGGCTTAGTACCCTGATATCCTTCCCCTTTGCCCTGAGCCACAACCTACAAAAAATCTCGGCAATTCCCATCTGTGCAGTTATGCCGAATAAAAGCCATATGTTCAGTGGATTAAGGTAGTAATACAAGCATTCAAGGGGTGTAAAGGATATGTATAATCTTATGCATTCCTTTGTTGCCCATAGAAAAGGATTTATTAAAGATGCTATTATCCTCTCCCCTAAAGAACCACCCCTCATGTATACCATGGGATATATGAGAAATGTGCTGAAGGTGACGGAAAGAAAAAGTAAGGTGCCGGATATGTTTGCAATTACCTGGTGAATGGCATCATTATTAATTCTCCACGCAACATTGTACAATGCCCATGAACCTGCCATGACAATAAATACATAAAAGACCGGGGAGAATATCCCCAACAGGTGCCTCGAATTTTTTCTCACAATAAAGGCATACCTCCTTGAATCCTATAACTGCAGCCCAGTTCCACCAGATCTAAGACCATGTCTTAATCTTCATCAAGAGTCAGAAGATAAAACCTGAGGTATTTTTACTGGTCTGCACTTGATCCATGCTATCTGTATATCCCCTATAGACCTCAATATCACACCAGGCAAATCTACATTCCAGTTTTTATATTATAGCTTAAAACAAGGGCATTAGCAAGTTTTGCAAACAGACTTTAAACCTAATCACTTATGTAAGCCCTTATCTGAATGTTTTTCAGGACGCCATTATGACTTGATCATGCTTGCAGTACTAGGTATACTCCATATCGATGTGAACATCTGTTCTTGACAGACGTAAATGAAATTGGTCTTGAGGCCACATCATATATAATAAAGAAAAATCATGGAGATATACTTATGTCCAGGGTATTGGATGTATCAGGCTATAATGCCGTAAAGTCATTCTCATCAGACATATATGAAGTGGATGTAAAGATACTGTACTTCTTTAAGAGATGTATACCACCCATTTACCATTTCATAATGCGCAAGGTCTGCAATTACATGGATAGTAACCTGTTGAATAGGGGCAACAGGCCATAAAACCCTTCATAGCCAGGCATCCCCTTTTAAAGCAGCACTTGGAGGTGAACCATGAATAATAGAAGGAGCGGAATACTCCTCAGTATAACTTCCCTACCATCTCCTTTTGGTATAGGGGATTTGGGCCCACAGGCTTACAGGTTTGCTGACTTCCTTGCCCAGGCTGGGCAGCACTTATGGCAGGTCTTGCCCATTTCTCCTCCTGTAATGATAACTTCCGCATCACCTTACAGTGGACTTTCGGCCTTTGCTGGTAACCCCATGCTTATAAGCCCTGATTTCCTGCGCCGTGATGGCCTTTTAGAAGAGAAAGACATTCAACAAGCACCGAGTTTTCCGGCCTCTAGTGTCAATTACAAAGCTGTGTCAGCGTACAAGGAAAGGCTTTTAAATCTGGCCTATAAGGAATTTAGTTTAACGCAGGCTCAAAACGATTACGAGCGTTTCTGCCTTGAGAACTCCTGGTGGCTGGACGATTTCTCTCTCTTCATGGCCTTGAGAGGATTATATAGCAACAGATGCTGGGTCGAATGGCCGGTTGATATACGCACTAGATCATCACCTGCGATTCTAGAAGCAAAGACAAGGCTCGGGCAAAATATAGAAAAGCACAAGTTTCTCCAGTACTTATTTTTCAAGCAGTGGTTCAAACTCAAAGAATACTGTAATACCAGGGGGATCCAAATAATAGGTGATATGCCCATATACGTGGGTCTTGATAGCTCTGATGTATGGGTTATGCCTAGGATGTTTAAACTAGACGAAAACCTGAAGCCGTACGTAGTCTCTGGTGTACCACCGGACCGCTTTTCTCCCCACGGCCAGGTCTGGGGCAATCCAGTATACAGGTGGGATAGCATGGAACAGAACGGCTATAGCTGGTGGATAAGAAGATTCGAGCACAATTTGAGATGTTTCGACCTCCTGAGAATAGATCATTTCAAGGGTTACATAAGGTACTGGGAGATACCTGCCGAAAATGGGAAAGCAGCCGAGGGCAGGTGGATAAATGCACCTGGCGAAGATTTATTCAACAGGCTCTCAAGGAGATTCCCATGCCTACCCCTTATAGCCGAGGATCTCGGCGAGATCACTGCAGAGACGAGGGAGCTCATGATGAAAATGGGCATCCCCGGGATAAGGCCCATCCTGTTCGCCTTTGGAAAGGACATCAGTACCCACGGCTCAGCTCCCCACAACATAGAGAAACATTCAGTTGCTTACACTGGGACACACGACACCAATACCGTAAGGGGATGGTTTGAGAAAGAGGCTGGACCAGAGGAGAAGGAATCCCTCTTCAGATACCTTGGAAGGCGTGTGCCCCTGAGAAAATTGCACTGGGAAATAATAAGACTTGCCATGATGTCGGCTGCAGACACGGTTATCATTCCCATGCAGGATATACTAGGTCTAGGCCAGCGGTCCAGAATGAACACGCCAGGTAGCACCAGAGGCAATTGGATATGGAGACTTATAGAAGAACAAATTACACATAGACTCTCCAGAAAACTGCTTGAGATTACCGAGACCTATGGTCGTCTGTGATCCTACCGGTAGCACCATTCTGCAATAACCGAATAAGGTAGCAATCAATCTAGAAGACCTGTCTTAAAGAGACTGATATTGACAATAGAACCCCATAAAGTTTAACTTAACTAACGTTGTTGGGCCAACGAGGATAAAAAAGGAGGGGATATATGGCTCTTATATACGATAAAACAGGACACGTAGCAAAGGTGGGCCTCAAAAGGGAGAAAGAGAAGAATGCCCTTGATCCTGAAATCCTTCTAGACCTTCACAGGGCATGGGAAGATATAAACAAAGACAATGAAGTAAGGGTAGCAATACTTTATTCGGCGCTGCCTGATATCTTTTGCTCTGGTATGGACTTAAAGACGGCCATACCCGTACTTACAAAGGCCAAGGCGCCAGAGACAGAGGCAGAGAGGTGGCTCATAACAGACCAGAGAGGTGTGGGAGAGGCCATGCTCAGGTATGGTTTCGTCAACAAGCCCGTCATTGTTGCGATACACGGGTACTGTCTCACCGGGGGATTTGAGATGGCAATGGGGGCTGACCTCAGGGTGGCATCTAAGGATGCTGTCTTCCAGATGAGGGAAGCAAGCCTGGGTATCATGCCAATAGGCGGTGCAAACGTGTTTCTGCCCAGGCTTATCTCGCCTTGCAGGGCACTGGAAGTCCTTCTGACGGCAGACAACTATGACGCAGGTACGCTATACAAATGGGGTTTCCTTAACAGGTTGGTAACGTCGAAGGAGGACCTGATGGATGCAAGCATGGAACTGGCGGACAAGATAGCCTCCAACGGGCCACTTGCTGTGCAGGGCATGATAAGGCTGGCTAGGGAGATAAGAGCTAGGGACCTCGAATATGCCTTGAAAAGAGAGCTTGAGATAGGTACGCCCATATTCTCGAGCGAAGATGCCAGGGAGGGTGTAAGGGCACAAAGAGAAAAAAGGCCGCCTGACTTCAAGGGAAAATAAAAAGGGAGAGGAGACGAGAGATAAGATGATTCCAGACAGCCGAAAGATTTTTTCAAGTATATTCGAACCCAGATCTATTGCATTCATCGGCGCATCTAATAATCTGTACAAATGGGGTTTTAACATACTTCATAACATTGTAACCGCGGGTTTCAAGGGCAAGATCTATCCCATAAATCCACACGGCGGGTCATGGTACGGTATGAAGGTATACCAGAATCTGGCCCAGATACAGGACAACATAGATCTCGCCATTATAGTGGTAAAAAAGGAACTAGTAAAAGACACACTAGTAAAATGTGCACTAAAGAAAATTCCAGCGGCAATAATCATCACAGCAGGGTTCTCGGAAACAGGCAACGAAGGCTCACAACTGGAGCAGGAAGTCCTAGAGATAGCGAGAAAAAACTCCATGAGGATAGTAGGGCCGAACACCATGGGTATCTTCAGTGCATGGCCATCACCCCTGCAGGCAACCATGGCATCGGGCCATAAGATCCCTGGCCATGTGGCCATCATTGCCCAGAGTGGTAACCTAGGTTCATCCATAAGTTATCGACTGACAAAGAGGAATATAGGCATAAGCAGACTTATAAGCTCGGGCAACGAGGCAGACCTTAAGACAGCGGATTACCTGGAACTACTGGAAAACGACCCGAAGACAGACATTATTTGTCTTTACGTGGAAGGAGTGCGCGATGGCAGGAGATTCTTTGAACTGGCAAAGAGAATCTCTCCTAGAAAACCCATGGTACTCCTCAAGGGGGGAAGATCAGAGATCGGCGCAAGGGCGGCCATGTCACATACAGGTGCAATGGCGGGAAACAATGACGTATTCAATGCCATGTGCCGCCAGACAGGTATCATTACGGTGGATTCCATGGACGAGATGGTAGACGTGTGTGGAATGCTCATATCCCAGCCAAGACCACTTGGAAACAGGGTAGGTATCATAACAATGGGGGGAGGCTGGGGTGTAATAGCAACAGATGCCTGTGCGTCAAACGGCCTGGTGCTACCAAGACTGAAGGAAAGCACCATAAGGATGTTGGACAAGGTGTTACCCCCGTACTGGAGCAGGGCCAATCCTGTTGACCTGGTTGCACCGAACAGAATAACCGTTATTACGGACGCCGTATCCATCCTAATAGAAAATGAGGATATAGACGCGATCCTTGCCCTCGGCATAGGCTACGCAACGCTTAGGGCCATGGTATGGCGCTTTTCTACCGTTATTCCCAAGGAAGACTCGGAGATTCCCTCAAAGCAGATGTACGAGGGGGAGATGCATCTGATGGAGCTCCTTGTAGGCCAGATAAAAAAACTTGAAAGGCCTATCATCCCTGTTATCGATATAATGGCCTTTGATAGGGCCGAATACCATGATCTGCTTAAGTACTTGGACTCGCACGGTATAATGGCATATCCATCGCCGGAGAAAGCAATATATGCCCTTGCCAAGGTATTTGAATACACGAGGACAACAAGGGTGTCATCTGCCCGGGACAAAGGCAAGAATACCATCAAAACTGGCCTACAGGCACAGGAAGGCACCTAGTAAAAGGGTTGATAGCGCAAGGGCAAGAAAGTCCATACGCCTGAATTTAATCTCTCTCATGCTGGATCTCACCTGCCCCGGTCTGTAACCCTTAATAGTGAGTGCAACAGCGAGGTCATCTGCCCTCCTGAATATGCCTCTTAATAGGGGGATTACTATAGGTACTACGGATTTTATCCTGTTCATCATTCCCCCTGATTCCAGGTCAATACCCCTTGCCTTCTGTGCCGTGAGCGTCCTGTCAGCCTCTTCGAAGAGCACAGGGATGAACCTCATTGCCAACATTATTGCAAGCGCCACCTCATCCACAGGCACCCGCACATGCCTGAGCGGCTTCATGAACCAAGTCATGGCACCTACCATCTCTGATGGAGAAGTGGTAAGTGTAAAAATGGTGGATATCCATATGGCACAAACAAGCCTTAATCCAACGGATATTCCGTTTGCAAGGCCCTGCCTTGTAGCATAAGGAAGCCAGGTAAGCTTATCACCTGGTGTCATAAACACGTGAAGTACTGCGGTGAAAAGGAAAAGCCACAAAAATGGCTTGAGACCATTCACAAGCCTGAGTACAGGTATCTCTGCAATAAATGTCAGGCAGAAACACAGTGCGCTGAATGCTATAAGGGTACCTGTGGAACCTATGAGAAATCCAGTGCCTATTCCCAGAGTAGTAATCAAGAGCTTGACCCTCGGGTCAAGCATGTGTACCAAGGATTCTCTTGGTAAATACTGGCCAAGGGTTATTCTCAAGACCGCACTAAGTACTCCGCTATCTGGACTGCGTTAAGGGCAGCACCTTTTCTTATATTGTCCGATACTATCCACATGGCAATGCCGTTATCTGAAGAAAGGTCTTCCCGTATTCTGCCTACGAAACATTCGTCCTTTCCAGCAGCATATATGGCCAGTGGATAGACATTGTGTTCTGGATTATCCTCTACTGCAACGCCTGGTGCATTCATCAGTATATGCCTCACCTCTTCAGGACCTATCTTTTTCTCAGTCTCTATGTTCACTGCCTCGGAATGGCCGTAGAACACAGGCACCCTTGCCGCGGTCGCACATACACGTATGGTATCATCCTCGAGGATCTTCCTCGTCTCGTTAACCATCTTCATCTCTTCCCTAGTATAGGCGTTGTCCAGGAAGACGTCTATGTGTGGAAGCACGTTGAACGCAATTTGGTGCGGATAGACCTTCACTACCGGATCCTTGAACTGGAAGAGCTGCCTTACCTGTTCTGTCAGCTCGTCCATAGCCTTGAGCCCGCTTCCAGAAACCGCCTGGTACGTCGAAACTATAATCCTCCTTATCCTAGCAACCCTGTGTATGGGGTTAAGCACCACGACCATCTGTATGGTTGAACAATTTGGGTTTGCTATTATGCCTTTGTGTTCCCTGATCCTATTTGCATTCACCTCCGGGACCACTAGGGGTACATCCTTATCCATCCTGAATGCAGAGGTGTTGTCAATAACCACGCAACCTTCAGCCGCTGCAACGGGTGCAAATTCCTTGCTTACCGTTCCACCGGCAGAGAAAAGTCCAATCTCTACTCCCCTGAATGAATCCTTGTCTAGGACCTTTACCGGGATGCTTTCTCCCTTAAACTCGACCGTCCTGCCCACTGAGCGCTGCGATGCAAGCGGGACAAGCTTTCCTACTGGAAAGTCCCTCTCCTCCAATATCTTTATCATCTCCGTGCCAACGGCGCCGGTAGCGCCAACAACAGCCACCTTGTATCCATCAGCCATATCTAATTTCCTTCCCTTATTTCCTGTACTATATACTCTGTCATCCTTTTTGTTCCGACTACTTCCTGTGCACCATAGCTTATATCTTTTGTCCTTATACCCTTGGCAAGGACTCTATCCACCGCGTCTTCCACCCTCCTAGAAGCATCCGTCATACCAAAAGAATACCTGAGCATCATTGCAACGGATAGAATAGCACCAATTGGATTGGCTATATCTTTACCCGCAATGTCGGGTGCTGAGCCATGTACAGGCTCATAGAGTGCCTGCTTGTCCCCTATGCTTGCAGAAGGCAACATGCCAAGGGAACCTGTTATCATGGAGGCCTCGTCGCTGAGTATGTCTCCGAAGAGATTCTGGGTAACTACAACGTCGAACTGCCTCGGTTCTCTTATTATCTGCATGGCGCAGTTGTCCACGTACATGTGTTCCAGAGAGACATCCGGGAAGTCCTTGGAAACTCCATCTACCACGTTCCTCCAAAGCCTAGAGCTCTCAAGTACGTTTGCCTTGTCCACAGATGTAAGTTTCTTTCGCCTGCCAAGAGCAATTGCAAACGCCTGCCTTGCTATCCGTTCTATCTCGGCCGTGGTGTAGATGAGCGTGTTATACCCACGGTATGTACCATCTTCAAGCCTATCAATCCCTCTAGGCTCACCGAAGTAAATCCCACCAATCAGCTCCCTTACTATGATCATATCCACACCATCTATCACCTCTTCCTTTAGCGTGGATGCAACTAACAGGGGCCTAAATATCCTGGCAGGTCTAAGGTTCGCGTAAACACCCATGACCTGTCTTATCCTAAGAAGACCAGCCTCTGGCCTAAGATTATGCTCAAGATTGTCCCATTTTTCACCGCCCACCGCTCCCATGAGCACAGCATCACATGCGTCTACCTTGGTAATGGTCTCGTCAGGTAAAGGGTTACCCGCCTCTTCATAGGCGCTACCGCCTATAAGGCCGTAGGCTAGTTCAATACCAGGAGCCACCTCCTTGAGCACTGTAACAGCAGACTCTGTGACTTCCTGACCTATGCCATCCCCGGGTAAGACTAGGACCTTCATATGGACCCTCTCTTCTTTATGTGCTCAAGTAAACCACCGTCTGATACAAGCTTCTGCATAAACTGGGGTATGGGCCTCGACAAGTAGGTATTACCTCTTGTTATATTCCTTATCTCCCCTGTTGACGCGTCTACCTCTACAATATCACCATCTTCTATTTTCTCCAGCGCTTCATCCAGTTCGAATATGGTAAGCCCCATATTAAAACTGTTTCTGTAAAATATCCTCGCAAAGCTCGACGCTATTACACAGCTTATACCACTGGCCTTTATGGCAATGGGGGCATGCTCCCTGGAAGACCCACAGCCAAAGTTTTTACCTCCAACGATTATGTCCCCCGGGCTCATCCTCGATACAAACGTTGGATCAGCATCCTCCATACAGTGTTTTGCCAGCTCTGATGCTTCCCACGTGTTCAGGTAACGTGCTGGTATTATGGCATCTGTATCTATGTCATCTCCGAATGTAAATGCCTTTCCTCTGAATTTCAAGAGAACACCTCCTCGGGCGAGGATATCTTCCCTGTTATCGCTGATGCTGCTGCAACGGCTGGATTTGCCAGGTACACCTCGCTTCCCGGGTGTCCCATCCTACCCACAAAATTCCTGTTGGTCGTAGACAGGGCCTTTTCTCCATCGGCCAGGATACCCATGTGACCTCCAAGACACGGCCCGCAAGTTGGTGGTCCTATCACGGCGCCCGCCTCCATGAATATCTCCAGTAGGCCTTCCTTGAGTGCCTCCATGTAAACACCCGGGGTAGCTGGTATTATTATACACCTGAGACCCTTTGAGACCTTTTGATTTCGCATTATGTGTGCTGCAAGCCTTAAGTCCTCTATCCGTCCATTTGTACAAGACCCTATGAACACCTGATCAAGGAGGATCTCGCCCACTTCACTTATGCCCCTTGTGTTCTCTGGGAGATGCGGGAATGCAATCTGCGGTTCTATATTGCTACAGTCATATTCTTTTACCGCAACATAATGGGCATCTGGATCACTCCTGTAAACAGTGTAGGACCTATTACTTCTCTGGCTGGCATAGAACTCCGTCACACCGTCAGCTGCTATGATACCCGCCTTTGCTCCTGCCTCAATCGCCATATTGGTCATGGTAAGCCTGTTACTCATATCGAGAGATGCTATGGCAGGTCCATCTATCTCGAGAACCCTGTATAGTGCACCATCAACGCCTATATCACCTATAAGGTATAGGATGAGATCCTTACCACCCACCCACTTTTGAAGTTCCCCTTTAAATGTAAACTTCATGCTCTCAGGAACCCTTAACCATGCCTGTGATGTGACAAGTGCAGCTGCAAAGTCTGTGCTTCCTATACCTGTTGAGAATGCACCAAGTGCACCGTACGTGCATGTATGGCTATCTGCACCGATAACCAGGTCCCCTGGTACAACAAGCCCCTTTTCCGGTAACAATGCATGTTCAATACCTGCTTCACCACCCTCAAATAGGCCTTTTATACCGTGCTCCTTGGCAAATTCTCTTACTAGCTTGCACTGCTGCGCCGATTCTATATCCTTGTTCGGGGTGAAGTGATCAAGCACGAACACTATTTTACCCGGATCATTTACTGTATTGAAACCCTTGGACCTGAATGCATGTATAGCAACTGGTGCGGTTATGTCATTGGCTAGGGCAAGATCTATATCCACCTTTATTATATCGCCCTCGGAAAAATTCTCCACACTAGTATGTGCTGCAAGTATCTTCTCTGCTATGGTCCTTCCCAAGTCTTACCTCTCTTAGCTAAAGTCCCTTTTCTTTCCCTGGTTTTCTCGCCTTTAAGAATTCAAGCCTGTTCATAGCATTGACCAGTGCCTTTGCAGATGCCACTATGATGTCTGGGTCTGAACCGTGCCCAACAGATACCCACTTGCCTTCCTGCAGCTCCACGGTTACCTCACCCTGAGCGTCTGTCCCCCCGGTTATGGAGCTTACCGAGAAATTCAACAGTTTGGCATGGTAACCTGTCATGCCTATTATGGTCTTGTATACGGCATCAACAGGACCGTTACCAAAGCCTGCTGCCTGGATTACCTCCCCCTCGATTACCAGCTGCACGGTCGCCGTCGGTACCGAGACCGTGCCAGAGGTAACGTTGAGATACTTGAGGGAATACTTGTCCGGCAACCTGTAAACCTCCTCTAGCACTATTGCCTCAATGTCCGCGTCGTATACATCCTTCTTCTTGTCTGATATCTCCTTGAATCTCTTGAATACCTTGTTAAGTTCCTCGTCAGAAAGCCTGTATCCCAGGGCCTCCAGCCTGTTTCTCAAGGCATGCTTCCCGGAATGCTTGCCCAGGACAAGACTGGAGCGCCCAATGCCCACGGATTCAGGGGTCATTATCTCGTAGGTCGTCCTCTCCTTGAGATAGCCGTCCTGGTGTATACCTGCCTCGTGTGCAAAGGCATTGGCGCCAACTATGGCCTTGTTTGGTTGCACTGCAATGCCCGTTATGTGGGATACCAACTTGGAAGCAGGATATATCTGGGTCGTGTCTATGTCCGTATAGAACGGGTATAGATCCTTTCTTACGTTCAAGGTCATAACTACTTCTTCCAAAGAGGTGTTGCCAGCCCTTTCACCTATTCCGTTTATTGTGCACTCTATCTGCCTTGCGCCTGCAAGTACTGCAGACAAAGAATTGGCAGTTGCCAGACCCAAATCATTGTGACAGTGCACGGATATGGTCACACCTTGTCTTGGCTCTAGACGTTGCCTTACATAGCTTACCAGATCGTAGAATTCCTGGGGGGTTGTATATCCCACGGTATCAGGAATGTTTATGGTGTCCGCACCTGATTTAATGGCCGTGTTGAACACCTCTACCAAGAAATCCCTGTCCGAGCGTGTTGCGTCCTCGGCAGAAAATTCCACGCTCTTGCATAACCTGCTACAGTTGTTCACAGCCTCTTCCACTGCCTTCAATACCTGTTCCTTTGTCATCTTGAGCTTGTATTTCATGTGTATGTCAGAGGTGGCAATAAAGGTATGTAGACCCGGTCTCCTGGCCTCCTTCACAGCATCCCATGCCCTGGAGATATCCTCGGTCGTTGTCCTACAAAGACCCACCACTATGGGCGAGGTAACACCTTGGCTAACTGCCTTTACAGCTTCAAAATCACCAGGTGAAGATGCGGGGAACCCTGCCTCTATCTTGTCCACGCCCAGGCTTTCAAGCTGCTTTGCCACAAGGACTTTTTCGTGGGTATTCATACTTGCGCCCGGAGACTGCTCGCCGTCTCTCAAGGTCGTGTCAAAGATTACTATCTTCTCCAGCGACTGTTTCATCTCTCCCATCCAGTCTCTCCTTTTTATACCCCCTAGCAAGCCTAAAGGCTTCAACTAGGGGTCCTGCAGCAACAAACACACTCGTGAGAACAAACAACATGACCTCAGGAGCAGCTGCTATTACCACAATCAAGAGCACTCCTGCAACAAGGAGTTGAAAGGGATGGGCCCTCAGGTATGGCATGTGCTTGAAACTAGGATACCTGATATTGCTTACCATCACGTAAGATAGCGCATATACCATCATAAGCATTGCCACGGGTGGTACAGGCTTTATTACTTTACCTAGCATTACGGTCGTGGCCAGCAATACCGCTGCCATGGGTATTGGGAGGCCGATAAACCCGGTAGTGCTCGATTGCATGGTATTGAACCTGGCAAGTCTCAATGCACCACATGCCACGAAAAGAAATGTCGTGAGCCAGCCCAACCTTCCGTATACATGTATACCCCAAAGATATACCATGAGCGCGGGTGCAACCCCAAATGCCACTAAGTCTGATAATGAATCATACTCCTTGCCAAAAAGAGAAGTCGTGCCCGTAGCCCTTGCCACCCGTCCATCAACACCATCCATGAATGCAGCGAACAGAATAAAGACCCCGGCTCTGTAAAAATTGTTGTTGAGCGAATAGTAAACAGAATAAAGTCCAAAGAAAAGGCTCATTGTTGTAATGAGGTTGGGCAGCAACGGTACCCTGCGCCTCTTACTATCTTTCTTTTTCTTGAACCTACTCATACCTAGTACCTCCCTAGAAGGGATTGTCCCGCTCTCACCCTATCACCCTTTCTTACTGAAATCACTGCGCCAGACGGGATATAGCACTCCAATAGCGAACCAAAGTGTATCAGCCCGATTCTCTGTCCGCTGTAAAGCCTGTCCCCTATCTCTGGCCAGCATACAATCCTTCGCGCAACAAGACCTGCAACCTGGTCCACCCTGAAAATCCCTGCATCATTTTCCACGTAAAGGATCATCCTTTCGTTCGCATCCGTCTTCTTGCCTACAAAGGCAAGGTGAAACTCACCAGGTCTATAGTGCTTACCTACCACCTCTCCATCTACCATGGCACGATTTACATGCACGTTGAATATGGACATGAATATGGACACCTTTGAACATGGACCTACGCGTTCCTCATTGGTCTCAGAGATGTTTAACACCTTTCCATCGGCAGGCGAGATTATAAGTCTATCACCATCTGGTATGTGGCGCTCGGGATCCCGGAAAAAATATGTAGTGAACAAAGCAGGAACCCAGCCAATATAACCCAGGCGTGTTCTGGAGATAAGGTATGAAAAAAAGGTGGATACCCCTATGTAAGGGATGCCCTCTTTCCTTATAAGCACTTTTAGTTTGCCTTCTTGTCTACCTTCTTGTCCTTTGCTATCCAGGGCATCATTGAACGTAGCTTTTCCCCTACCTTCTCAATCTGGTGTTCGGCCCCCTTCTTTGTCAATGCATTAAAGACCGGCCTACCTGAGATGTTCTCTAATATCCACTCCCTTGCAAAGCTTCCATCCTGGATCTGGGCCAATATTCTCTTCATGGTCTGCCTGACCCTCTCATCTATTATCATGGGACCCCTAGTAATATCCCCATACTGTGCGGTATTGCTTATGGAGTACCTCATGTTTGAAATCCCGCCCTCGTAGATGAGGTCTACTATGAGTTTAAGTTCGTGCAAGCATTCAAAGTATGCCATCTCCGGGGCGTAGCCTGCCTCTACAAGGGTCTCGAAACCCGCGGTAACAAGTGATGTAACACCGCCGCACAGAACAACCTGTTCACCAAACAGGTCTGTCTCTGTCTCTTCTTTAAAGCTTGTCTCAAGCACCCCAGCCTTTCCGCCCCCTATTGCAGAGGCATATGAGAGAGCAAGGGCCTTTGTATCACCCTTTACATCCTTTTCTATTGCAATGAGCATGGGCACACCCCTTCCCTGTGTGTACTCGTAACGTACCATGTGACCCGGTGACTTGGGTGCCACCATGAAGCAACTCACACCATCAGGTGGTATAATCTGCGAATAGTGGATATTAAAACCATGGGCAAAGGCAAGGTACTTGCCTTTCTTGAGGTTTGGACCTATCTCAGACCTGTATACCTGGGCTTGCAGTTCATCTGGTATCAGTATCATGATCACGTCTGCCCATTTCGTTGCATCTGCCACGCTCATCACCTTGAGGCCAGCTTTCTCCGCCTTCTTTCTTGACTTACTCTTCTCACGCAAGCCAACTACCACATCCACGCCCGAGTCTTTGAGGTTATTGGAATGTGCAAACCCCTGTGATCCATAACCCAGGACAGCCACTTTCTTTGAACGTATCAAGGAAAGATCGGCATCTTTATCGTAATATACCTTCATTATTACAACCTCCTCCTCTTCTTTTGTTCCCTTTCAATAACCACTGCCCCGGTACGAACAAAATCCACTATACCCATGGGAGTCAACAGGTCTATGAAACCCTCTAGCTTATCCCTGTCGCCGGTAAGCTCAAGCGTGTAAGACTTGGGAGAGACATCAACTACCTTTGCCCTAAATATATCCACAATTCTCAATATCTCTGCCCTGCTACCTTCCTTTGCGCTCACTTTTACTAGTATCATCTCCCTTTCAACAAATTCCTTGCCCTTGTAGTCAACCACCTTGATGACGTTTATGAGTTTGTTGAGTTGTTTTATTATCTGCTCTATGACTTCGTTGTTGCCGGTCGTGGTTATGACCATCTTTGACTTTTCCGGGTTCAATGTAGGTGCAACAGAAAGAGACTCTATGTTAAAGCCCCTTCCGGAAAATAACCCTGCCACCCTCGACAAAACACCTGCCTCATTGTCAACAAGAATAGAGATAACATGCCTCATCTTATCACCTCATACCAGCAACATCTTTGAAACCGGGGCACCAGCCGGAACCATTGGATACACGTCCTCCTCGGGCTCTACATGAAAGTCTACAAGGACAGGACCCTTGATCTTTAACGCCTCTTTTATTGCATCCTCTACATCCGCTGGGTTTTCCACAAGTATGCCATTTGCACCATATGCATCTGCCAGCTTCACAAAGTCTGGAGATACCGCAAGAGACGTATGGGCGTAACGTTTCTTGTAAAAAAGACCCTGCCACTGCCTGACCATACCGAGGTACCCGTTGTTCAGGATCATAACCTTGACCGGGAGTCCATACTGGACGGCTGTTGCAAGTTCCTGTATATTCATCTGTATTGAACCATCACCAGCTATGTCCACGACTGTGCGTCTTGGGAAGGCAACCTGTGCGCCAATTGCCGCGGGGAAACCATAACCCATAGTACCGAGTCCACCCGAGGTAAGAAACAACCTTGGCATCCTGAACTTGTAAAACTGGGCAGCCCACATCTGGTTCTGTCCCACTTCCGTGGATACAATCGTGTCCTCCGGGGTAAGCTTGTCTATCATCTCTACAACGTATTCTGGTTTTATCTTGTCCCCCTTGTTATACCTAAGTGGATACTTGTTCTCCCACTCCTCTATACGCTCATGCCAGACATCCAGTCGCTTTGTAAGTATCTTAATCTCGTCTTGCCTCTTCTCAAAGGCCTTTATTATATCCTTTAAGACCAGCTTGCAATCTCCCACGACTGGTATATCCACCTTGACGTTCTTACTTATGGAAGTGGGATCGATGTCTACATGCACGATCTTTGCCTTGGGCGCAAACTCGTCTATCTTGCCAGTAACCCTGTCGTCGAACCTTGCACCTATGGCTATAAGACAGTCCGTGTAGGTCACTGCCATGTTTGCACGGTAGGTGCCGTGCATGCCCAGCATACCCAAAGAGAGTGGATCGTCAGAAGGAAAGGCACCCAAGCCCATTAGCGTTGTGGTAACGGGTATACGCGTAAGATGGGCAAACCTTCTCAATTCATCGGATGCGTCTGAGTGTATAACACCACCACCCGCATAGATAACCGGTTGCTTACTCCTCAAAACCAAGTCCACGAGTTTCTTTATCTGTCCTGTATGTCCCTTGTAGACGGGCTTATAGCCCTGCAAGGAAATGCTTTCAGGATACTGAAACTTTACGGTGGCATTCATGACATCCTTTGGCAGGTCCACCAGTACGGGGCCTGGCCTACCCGTCTTTGCAATGTAAAATGCTTCCTTTATTATCCTAGGCAAATCGGCAACGTCCTTTACAAGGTAGTTGTGTTTTGTGCATGGCCTCGTGATGCCTACTACGTCTGCCTCCTGGAAGGCATCGTTCCCTATAAGATGGGTTGGCACCTGGCCCGTAAAAACAACTATGGGGATGGAATCCATGTTTGCGGTGGCTATACCTGTCACGGTATTAGTTGCTCCAGGTCCCGATGTAACCAGACATACCCCCACCTTCCCACTGGACCTTGCATAACCGTCTGCAGCATGCACGGCACCCTGTTCGTGCCTGCTTAGTATAAAACCTATGTCCTTGACATCCATTATAACGTCAAAGATATCAAGAACAGCACCACCGGGATAGCCAAAGATGTGCCTCACCCCTTCACGTCTCAAGGCCTCTACAAAAGCCTCTGCACCCTTAATTTTGGTCATACGCCAACCCCTTTTTCAATATATCAGACCCTAAGCTATCTAGCCTGCCTTCTGTATTTACTAAGTATCTCTTCTATCCTGTCCTTGCCAGCAAGCTTAAGCTTCTGAATCTCCTTGCGCTTCAATTCTTCCTGATTCGTCAAGTAATGCTTCTTGTTATACTGGTCCAGTTTTTTTTCAAGCTCAAGGTGCTCTGCCCATAGGCGTCTAAGTTCTTCATCCTTCGGCAACAACTTATGAATCAGCTCTATGTCATTTTCCTCCAATTATACACCTCCTTTATGCCTAGGTCATGGGCAAAAAGGCCACGGCCATGGCTCAGGCTCGTCTATGCCTTAAGTATATCCTCTATTTCCCCCAGAACGGCAGGGTCCTCTATGGTAGAAGGAATCTTATAGGTCTTACCATCTGCAATCTTGCGCATAGTTGAACGCAGTATCTTACCACTCCTCGTCTTGGGTAACCTGGATACCACGTATACTTCCTTGAGTGACGCAATGGCACCGATCTCTGAACGCACCATGTCCTTGACCTCCTTTTTAAGGAGCTCATGGTCCTTGGTAGTCCCACTCTTCAACACTATGAACCCAATGGGCACCTGTCCTTTCAGGGAGTCCTCTATACCTATTACCGCACACTCGGCAACATCAGGATGTTTGGATACAACCTCCTCCATGCCTCCAGTTGAAAGCCTGTGGCCTGCAACGTTTATTATGTCATCCACCCTACCCATTATAAAAAGATAACCATCTTTATCAACGTAGCCCCCATCACCAGTAAGATAGTAGCCCTCAAAATCGCTCAGGTAGGAGTCGATATAGGCCTTGTCATTCTGCCATAGCGTCGGTAGGCACCCAGGAGGAAGGGGCAATTTCACCACTATAATACCTTCCTTCTCTGGACCCTGTTCCTCTCCTTCCTCGTTCAGTATCTTTACGTTGTAACCTGGGACTGCCTTTGTGGGTGACCCAGGCTTAACAGGCAGTTCCTCTATACCCACACAATTTGCTGCAATGGGCCATCCTGTCTCAGTCTGCCACCAGTGATCAATAACAGGTATGTTCAAAAGCCCGCTAGCCCAGTGATAGGTGTCAGGATCAAGCCTCTCTCCAGCAAGGAAAAGGTATTTTAATGACGATATGTCATGCTTCTTTATGTAACTCCCGCTGGGATCCTCTTTCTTTATGGCCCTGAAGGCAGTGGGCGCCGTAAATAGCACCTTTACTTTGTGCTGTGAGATTACACGCCAGAAGGCACCAGGATCAGGTGTGCCAACTGGTTTACCTTCATACAGTACAGTAGTGCAGCCATGCAAAAGGGGCCCGTAAACGATGTAAGAATGGCCTACCACCCATCCCACGTCAGAGGCAGCCCAGTATACGTCACCGGGTTCTACACCATAGATATACCTCATGCTCCACTTGAGAGCAACCGCGTGACCGCCATTATCCCTCACCACTCCCTTTGGAACACCCGTTGTACCTGACGTATACAGTACGTATAGAGGATCCGTGGCCTCAACACTGACGCAACCCGTGGACTCAGCACCCTTCATGACTTCATCCCAGTCAATATCCCTACCCTCAATGAGTTCAGCCCTTGCCTGAGGCCTCTGGAATATCACACACCTCTCTGGCTTGTGCGAGGAAAGATCTATTGCCTTGTCCAAGAGCGGCTTGTACAAAATCGGCCCCTTTGGCTCAATGCCACAGGAAGCTGAAACCACGATCTTCGGCTTGGCATCCTCTATCCTGACAGATAACTCGTTTGCAGCAAAACCACCGAACACTACAGAATGTATGGCACCTATTCTAGCACATGCCAGCATTGCAACAACGGTCTGGGGTATCATGGGCATGTATATAACTACCCTATCCCCCTTCTCCACTCCTAAAGACCTCAATACACCGGCAAACTTAGAAACATCACCCAATAACTCACCATACGTGATATTTCTTATCGTTCCAGTAACAGGACTGTCATAGATAATAGCCACCTGCTCGGCCCTGCCGTTCTCTACATGAAAATCAAGCGCATTGTAACACGTGTTCATCTTGCCACCCGAAAACCACCTGTAAAAGGGCTTCCTGGTGTCATCAAGAACCCTGTCCCACTTCTTGTCCCACTGGATCTCCTGGGCAGCCTCACCCCAAAACCTGTCACTCTCCTCAATTGAAAGCCTGAATGCCTCATCATAAGAACTGTACATAACTACCATATACCCTCCTTTGCTTTTTTCTCACTACCTGATAAATACGAGGAAAAAGAAATACAAGGTTTACATCTCTATGCCTTTCCTTGCAATTACACCTTCTCTGTAATAATGCTTTACCTCCCTCATCTCAGTAACAAGGTCCGCCCTGTCAATGAGCCTAGGTGTTACCCCCCTGCCCGTGAGTACTAGTTCCATGCCGTCTGGTCTCGTATCCATAAGCCTAATGATATCATCTTCTCTTAATAGATGGAAGTTCATAGCAGTTAGTATCTCATCTGCAACAAGTATGTTACAGTAATGGGTTTCCATTAACTCATGGATCCTTTGCATAGCCAATGCGGCACGTTCCACATCACCTGGGTCTGGCTCATCCTTGAGAGTTAGAAATGCTGGCGTACCAAACTGTTCTATTGTCACATAAGGAGATAACATCTTAACCGAATCTAGCTCTCCGTAGTATTGGCCCTTCATGAACTGCACGATGGCAGTCTTCAGACCACTCCCGGCTGCGCGAAGGGCAAGGCCCAGGGCTGCTGTTGTCTTTCCCTTGCCATCACCTGTATAAATGTGGATATAACCCCTGCCCAGGGTATCTTTACCTGGCACTCTATATATTTCTCCTGTATTTTCCACCTATCTCGTACAGGGCAGAGGTTATCTGCCCAAGGCTTGCAACCTTTACTGTTTCCATCAGCTCTTCGAATATGTTAGACCCGCTTACAGCAACCTCCTGTAACCTCTTGAGTGCCCTTTGTGCCTTGTCTTTGTTCCTGGCCTTGAATGCATTCAGATTCTCCAGCTGTTGCATCTTTTCCTGGACAGTGGCACGTGTGATGGGTATCCCGGTACCTTCCACGTCCTCGCCTACATCCGAGCCAGGCCTCTCAAAGGTATTCACCCCTACAATAGGATATTCTCCGCTGTGCTTTAGCCTTTCGTAGTTCAGAGATTCCTCCTGGATCTTCGACCTCTGGTACTGAGACTCCATTGCACCAAGCACACCACCTCTGTCGTTTATCCTCTCAAATTCCTCCAGCACTGCTTCTTCAACCGCATCTGTAAGCCATTCTATTATAAACGAGCCCTGGTTAGGATTCTCGTTCTTCAACAGGCCAAACTCCCTGTTGAGGATAAGCTGTATGGCAACGGCCCTCCTTACTGATTCCTCAGTAGGCGTAGTTATGGCCTCGTCATAGGCATTTGTATGAAGGGAATTGCACCTATCTCCGAGTGCCATTAGCGCCTGAAGAGTAGTTCTTATGTCGTTAAAGTCCATCTCCATGGAATGAAGCGACCTACCGGATGTCTGTACATGGCACTTGAGTTTCTGTGACCTTTCACCGGCCTTGTACACTTCCCTCATGCCTATTGCCCAGATCCTGCGTGCCACTCTCAGTATGACAGAGTACTCGGGCTCCATGCCACTGGAAAAGAAAAATGACAAGTTCTTTGCAAAGGCATCCACGTCGAGCCCCCTGGACCGGTAGTACTCTACATAGGTAAAGCCGTTTGCCAAGGTAAACGCAAGCTGCGTAATGGGAAATGCACCGGCCTCTGCTATGTGATAACCACTTATGCTGATGGAGTAGAAATTATTTACGTCATTATCTATGAAAAACTCCTGCATGTCTTTCATCATCCTGAGTGCAAAGTCTGTCGAGAAAATGCAAGAATTCTGTCCTTGATCTTCCTTGAGTATGTCAGCCTGCACAGTGCCCCGCACGCTCGAGAGTACCCTTGACCTTATTTCCAGATACTCTGATTTACTAGGCATCCTGGTGTGTTCATCCCTGAACCTCGATATCTGTTGGTCTATGGCTGCATTGAAAAACATAGCAGTAATAATGGGTGCAGGGCCGTTTATGGTCATGGACACGCTAGTAAGGGGCGAACACAGGTCAAAACCCGCGTAAAGGCGTTTCATGTCATCAAGGGTGCATACGCTAACACCGCTTTCACCTATCTTGCCAAATATGTCGGGCCGCTCGTCGGGATCCTCGCCATAGAGCGTGAGGCTGTCAAAAGCGGTGCTCAATCTCTTTGCATCATCGTACCTGGTGAGATAATGAAACCTCCGGTTGGTCCTCTCAGGCGTACCTTCGCCTGCAAATTGCCTTCTAGGCTCTTCCCACTCCCGTCTGAACGGGAAGACCCCAGCAGTATAAGGAAACTTACCAGGGAGATTTTCCTTCCTGAGCCACCTGTATATCTCTGGGCTACTTTTGAATTCTGGAAGTGCCACCTTTGGGATATCCAGGCCAGACAATGACTTCCTCTTGAGCTCAACCCTGTTTTTCACTCCCCTTACCTGGTACGTATATACCTTCTTGGCCAGCCTCTTCTTTTCCCTTTCCCATTGATCTAGTATGGAAATATCCTCTTTACCAATCTCCTTGCGCACGTTATCTAGCTTTTTCTTCAGCTGTCTCACCAGATCAGGATCGTCGACCTCCTCAAGGGCAACATCCAAGGCGTGTGCTCTCTCCAAAGAGGCCATCACGGCATTTGTGTGCTTGTGGTATGACCTCACTGCGTCTGCTATTTCCCTTAGGTAATGGCCCCTACCTTTCGGTATTATGCTCTCAGTTACAACAGACGATGTCTCTGCTGTTATGCCTGGTATTTCAAGGTCTGGCATGAGCCTCTGCTTCAGTAAACCCATGAGGTAGAGGAATAGGCTGGTTGTACCCTTATCATTGTACCTACTTGCAACAGTGGGGAAGATGGGAAGATCTTCGTCTTTAGTATCAAAGACAGCATGATTTCTTCTGTACTGCTTTCTCACATCCCTGAGGGCATCCATGGAACGATCATGATCAAACTTGTTAAGCACCACTATATCTGCAAAATCCAACATGTCTATCTTCTCAAGCTGTGAGGGAGCACCGTACTCGCTTGTCATGACATACATGGAGACATCGCTAACTTGGGTTACAGCTGCATCGCCCTGACCTATGCCACTGGTCTCAAGCAGGATAAGATCAAAACCACAGGCTTTAAGGACATCGAGCACATCGTTTACGCAAACAGGGATCTCTCCACGGGCATGCCTTGTGGCCATGGAGCGCATGTATACCCTTTCGTTATTTATGTAATTCATCCTGACCCTATCCCCGAGAAGCGCACCACCACTTTTTCTCCTGGTTGGATCTACCGAGACAATGGCCATGGTCTTCTCTGGGTAGTAATAAAGGTACCTCCTCACGAGCTCATCTATAAGGGAACTCTTACCACTACCCCCGGTGCCTGTTATGCCCACCACAGGCACGTTTTGCCGCGAGGCCATATCTTTGATTTCGCGGCCTACCTGCCCAAGGCTACTCTCTAGGCCGTCGGCACACGATTCAACCAAGCTTATAATCCTACCTATGACCACTGGATCCCTTTGCTCAAGCCTGGCAATGGGGGCCTCAACCAGCGGGATCTTGACCTTGAGTGCAATGGATACCATGTGGTCTATCATGCCCTTAAGGCCCATACTTCTTCCATCCTCGGGCGAATATATTTTTGCAACACCGTATTCCTCCAGCTCCCTTATCTCCTCTGGGATTATAACACCACCACCACCACCAAAAACCTTAACATGAGAACATCCCCTTTCCTTAAGAAGGTCTATCAGATATTTGAAGGTCTCTATGTGGCCACCTTGGTAAGAGCTAAGGGCTATTGCATGTACGCATTCCTGGACAGCTGCATCTACTATTTCTGGAACACCACGATTGTGGGCCAGATGTATAACTTCTGCCCCGGCATCCTGGAGTAGTCTTCTTATAATATTAATGGTTGCATCGTGGCCGTCAAAAAGGGATGTTGCAGTGATAAACCTCAGGTTGCCCTTCGTGGTAGATATAGACCTTGGCATCTGTTATGCGCTCCTTCCATGTAT